>JBAYIO010000088.1:0-24674 GCA_041665605.1 Victivallaceae bacterium
ACAGACTTACTGGTGTATTCATATTACGGAGCCCTCCTTTGGGTTTTAGGCTTTCGTAATATACTGTTACGAACAAAGGAGCTCCACTTTCATCTTTTTTATTTTGTTAGGACAGATGTGGTTTTGCTCATACATTAACTATATTTGGAACAGATTGGATGCAGGAATATTTTCTAACCGGCTTCAGCAGCTATCAGATGTGGATGCTGTGCGTATGCGCGTTTATGGTGGGGATCAGCAAAACCGGCGTGCCCGGACTGGGCATCCTGGTAGTTTCGATGATGGCAATGTCGTTTCCCGCCAAAGCCTCAACCGGCTTGCTGCTGCTGATGCTTGGAGCGGCGGATATTTTCGCGGTCGCGTATTACCGCCGCCACGCGCACTGGCAACTGGTATTAAGACTGCTGCCCTGGGCGCTGGCCGGCATCGGTACCGGCTCCATCGTCCTGCGCTATCTCAACGACGACCAGTTGCGCCCGGTCATCGGTTTTATCATCCTGACGATGCTGGCGGTAAATTTCTGGCGCACACGCCACCCGGCGGACACCGCCGGGCTGCCTCATCACTGGCTGTTCGCCGCCGTAATGGGCTTCACCGCCGGGCTGACCACGCAAATCTCCAATGCGGCCGGTCCGGTCATGGCGATTTATCTGCTGGCAATGCAACTGCCGAAAAACGAATACATCGGCACCGGCGCCTGGTATTTCCTGATATTGAACTGGCTGAAAATCCCGCTTTTCGCGATTGACGGACGCATTACCATGTCGGCGGTGCGCGCCGATCTTGCCATGATTCCGATTCTGGCGCTGGGCGCTGGCATCGGCATCCTGATCCTGCACAAAATTCCCCAGAGATGGTTCGAAATCATGATCCAGATCTTAGCCCTGGCCGCCGCCCTGAGGCTCTGCTGGTACATTACCGACTTTTTCTGATCCGGTGCAAAGCAGACCATCGCCAAGAAGCTGAAAATCATAAACCCCCCGCTTTTATTTTCGAGCTTTTTTCAAATTTAGCCATAAAAGGCATTGACAAAATTCTACAATGCATTATAATAGTACTTGTAAATTCTAATATATGGAATTTGTAAATATGAATAATACGCTGCAAAATGGTTTCATGCTGCTGGAGTTTATGGCGGAAAGCGCCAATGAATGCTCGGTCAAGGAACTGGCGGAGCATTTCAAGCTGCCGAACAGTCACGTCTGCCGGTTGCTGAAAACACTGGCGGAAACCGGTTATGTACAGCAGATCCCCGGCTCGCGAAAATACCGCATCAGTTTGAAAATATTATGTCTTTCCAATGCCCGGCTGCTGAAATTAACATTGCGGCAGAAGGCCCGTCCTTACTTGCAAAAACTGGCGGTAAAACTGGGCAATCCGGTATATCTGAGCGCGCCGTTCAACGGGCTGTCCATCACCATTGACACATTCTTTCCGGAAAATACCGCCGGTGACGCCGGGATGGCGATCGGCGCGACACATCTGCCCAACTGTCACGCCTGCGGCAAGATCTGTGCCGCTTATCTGCCGGAAGCCGAAATTGACGGCTTTCTCGCTGGGATGAACTGGACCGCCCGTACTGTTCATACGATTACCTCGCCGGAGCGATTTAAACTTGAACTGACAAAAATCCGGCAGGAAAAAGTGGCCACTATCGTTTCAGAAAACCATTTAGGCGTTGGCGCCGTTGCCGCCCCGATTTTCAATGCCGCCGGTGAACTGGCGGGCGCGGTCGGCGCGGTGATGCCCGGCGAACGTTACTGGACGAATGAGTTATGGGAAAAGTTTAAAGCAGAAACCCGGAATACGGCGGAATCAATTTCGTTTGCCATCGGCTACCCGCTGCCGGAATGATCTTTAGAAATACGACGACGTATTATCGTTTTCATACTTAAAAAGTTGCAAGAGTAAACACCCAACAAGGAGTTGTACATGAACGCCGCAGAAGTCAAAAGTATCGCGAAGCAGTTTGGCGCCGATCTGGTCGGAATTGCGCCGATAGAACGTCTGGCGTATCTGCCGAAAGAACAAAACCCGCTGTCGATTTTCCCGCAGGCCAAGTCCGTGATTGTAATCGGCCGGCGTATTCTGCGCGGCTCGCTGCGCGGAATCGAAGAAGGCACTAACTTTGACGGCACCTATGGCGCGTTCGGTTTCCGTTATCTTGAAGATAACTTTCTGGCCAAAACCACTTATGATCTGACCTGCTGGATCGAAGCGCGGGGTTTTGAAGCCGTGCCGCTGTTTTCCTATGACCACGACGGCAGCACCCAGGCCGTGCCGGTGACTCCCGGCAAACCCGCACCTAATGTTTATCTTAAATGGCAATTGTCAGCCCATGCGGCCGGTCTCGGCGAAGTCGGTCTGGGCGGGTTCTTCCTGACCCCGGAATTCGGCCACCGTCAGCGCTTTGCCACACTCCTGACCGACGAAGAACTGGAAGCTGATCCGGTATTGCCCGCTAACTCCATTTGCAAAGACTGCCGTGCCTGTATTGATGCATGTCCGCTGAAAGCATATTCCGGTGCCACTCATAAGGAAGGAATTCCGGGCAGCGAATCCGGGGTTGCCGATTACGACGCCGCAGTATGTGCGAAATGCCAGAACGGCGCCTGGATACTGCCGGGACGGTTTGACCATGTCGACCGCTGTGCATCATCCTGCGGCCGCGAATGCCTGGTAGCCCTGGAGAAGAAGGGCGCATTGTCCAACAAATTCCAGAATGAATTCAGAAAGCGCAGTGTCTGGAAAAATGATGTTCCCGGACGCGCCAAGTAACATACAGGAGCGAAAATCATGAGTACACAACTGACATCACAGATGATCAAGGATCTGGCGAAAAAGGTCGGTACCGGCGGAGGCGGCGTGGATATCGTCGGCATCGCCAACATCGAACGTTTTGCCGAAGCTCCTGAACGCATGCATCCGAAGAACATCTTTCCGGATTGCAAGTCCGTAATCTCTATCGTCCAGCCGATTCCGCGAAGCACTTACCGCGGCATTACGGAAGGCACCCACTGGTCCAATTACACCTATTATTCGTACAACCGGCTGAATACGCTGTTCCGGCCGATGGTCACCTATGAACTGGCCAGGATGATCGAGGACTGCGGTTTTGAAGCGGTTCCGGTATTTCCCGGAGTCCCGGAAATGTATCCGAACAATCCTGAACCGGTAGCGCCGGGACGTCCGGTTCCGGATGTCAACATCAATGTGCGCATCGCCGGGGTCGCCTGCGGCCTGGGCGAGATCGGCTGGTCCAAAGTATTTATTCATCCCGTTTACGGTCCGCGAGTCCGGCTTGGAACCATCCTGACCGACGCGGTACTGGAACCAGATCCGCTGATCAAACCCAGAACGCTGTGCAAACACTGCATGAAATGCGTGCCGGATTGTCCGGGCAGCGCGATTCCCCGGAAAGGAGACCGGCCGAGCATCAAGATTCATATTGACGGTCAGGAATACGAGTGGGGCGACGTTCACATGGGCCGCTGCACCGCCACACATCACGGCATCAACTACAAAGCATCGCCGTTCCTCAAACGTTATTTCCCGGGATTCAACCTTGACGTAACCAAAACGGAGATGTCGGAGGAACTGGCGTATAGAATAACTTACACCATGGCGCAAGCCAACTGGTACCGTCAAAACCCGGAATTTCCCAGCAATGATTTGAATCCATTTTACAAGCAGATAATGAATCATGTCGGTTATTTTGCGGTTTGCGGAGCCAAAGGCTGCATCCGTGCCTGCATGGAATTCCAGGAAAAAGCCAAAAACATCGAGCAGCATTCATTCAAGACGCCGGTGTTTCCCGGACCAAAATGGGAACTGCCGCCGCCTGAAGCCGATGAAACCGGCGGGATTGTCGAAAAGAAGAAACTGAAAGAACTTTTTCAGGACCCGGATCTGGACGCCGGCTGCTGGAAATAATATGCAATAAAAAAACTGCCGGACAGTGCTCAGTAATGAACCTGTCCGGCATTATTTTTTTGACTAGAACTCTAATCAGTCAGCGAAAGCGGCGCGGATTTTTTCAACGCATTGTTTCAGCGCGGGAACCGGATTACTCGCATCACCTTCATATTCCAGGGTGACATAACCATCGAAGTTAATTGACTTGAGGAAATCCGCCAATTCCTTCAGTTTCAGATTCCCGGTGCCGACCACCACGTCTTCGGGGTTTCCGGCGCGGTCGAAGATAAAATCCTTTATATGCAGGCCGTAAAGCCGTTTCTGGTACTTGCGGGCGATTTCCACCGGATCAAAGCCGCTGTCAAGCATCCAGGCGGTATCGAGGCACAACCCGACGCGGTCGCTGCTTTTCGCCAGCAATTCTTCGATAGCCCAGGGCGCACCCAGCCGGTGATGCCTGCCGTGGTTATGCAGCGCCAGTTTTTTGCCGCACTCTGCGGCCAGTTTTTCGGCGACAGCCAGCCCGGCGTCATCCTTGAAATCAGCGGACAGCGTCTGGAATCCGGCAAGCCTGGCGATCTCAAATGCCGGAATAGCCTGCGCTTCATCCGAGCTGAAACCATGTACCCCGAATGCGGAAATCGTGATTCCGGCTGCACGGTAGGCATCCAGCGTCGGCACCGGATCGTTCATATCGATATGCACGCCGCAGAGTTCCAGATGATTCACGCCGCATTCGCGCAAGGCGGCGATCAGTCGGGGAGCTTGTTTGAACTCCCGGAAACACCAGCTTTGGATAGCCAGACGTGAAACTATTTCTTTGCCTGTAGACATAATTCTTTTCCTTTATTAAATTTTTGTCCAGTCGAAAATTACGGTAGTATATTCCTCCTTGCGGTACATCAGGCCTTGATATACGTCCTGACATTCCGCCGGATTCACCAGATGGGTCAGTAACGGCTTGACTTTGAGTTTGCCGGATTGAATCAGATCTTTCAAAATATTGCAGTTTCTGGTCAGGCTGTGCTTGCTGCCGCGTTCCGGACGGGTCGGGTAACGCCATTCCAGCGCGCCTTTCACCGTTACACAACCATGATCCCATAAATGAGAGTAGTTCAGGAATTTTGTCAGATCGCACTGATATTCGCCGCGCGGCGACCCGAGCAGCACCAGTTCGCTGCGCGGTCCGCCGAGTTTTGGAGCCTGTGCCGCCACCGCCGGTACGCCGGTAGCCTCGACAATAATGTTTGCTTTAACCCCGCCGGTCAGCGCCAGCAGTTGTTCCAGCACGTCGCCTTTGGCCGGATTGATGGTTTCGGCAATTCCGCAGGCACGGGCCTGTTCCAGCCGGTGTTCCGCCAGATCAATGCCGATGACCCTTGCTCCGGCCAGTTGGCAGAGCTGCGCCGCCAGATTGCCGATCGCGCCCATGCCGTACACTGCGACGATATCGCCAAGTTCCGGCGGGGAAACCCGAAGCGCGGTGATGGCTACCGCCGCCAGCCGGATAAACAGCAGCTCAGGCAGATTGCCGGATGCCGGCAGTTTAACTGTAACATTGTAGTCTGAAGTTAAATCTACCGAAGACAATTCGCGGTGCGGGGTGTATGCCAGAACGGTCTCGCCAATTTCATAGCCGGTTACGCCTGCCCCCAGTGCGGTTATCCGTCCGACGCCCGCGTAACCCAGATTAAACGGCAGCGGCGCCCAGCTTTCCAGTCCCTGATAAATTGCCAGCTCGGTTCCCGGGCTGACCAGAGAATAGAGCGTTTTGATTTGAAGATGATTCGCGGCCGGAGGCTGTTGCGGGCTGTCCAGCAGTCTGGCCTGCAACGGTTCAGTGATAACTATGGCTTTACTGTTCATTTCGTTCTCCTTGTAATAAGCCTGATTTAAAATATATTATAACTTTAAGCCGTAAAATGTCTTTAGCTGAAATTATCAAAATTTGTCTGAAATTATGATTTTAAATGAATTATCGCCGTATGTGCGGAATTTGACAATAAATGTCTCACGCGGACTTACGCCAGCCTATATTGATCCGGAACACGTCTTCACTTACCTGAAATCCGGTCACGGTTATTTTATTATGGCGGATATGCAGTACGCCGTCCAGCCGGGCGATCTGATAATTATACCGCCATATCTTTTGCACATTATTAACTGCTGCAAAGGTGAGCCGCTAATCCAGTATGTCATTCATTTCGATTTGCAGTTTGACTCGGAAAAACAGGGCAAACTGCTGCTTGAGGAAGGGATGAATTATACTGGTTATTGCGAGTTGCACGGCAATTTTTTTGCGGACTTCCCGGCAGTGGTCAATGTTCCGATACCTGAACGCCATCGTGTGGAGGAGATTTTCCGGCAAATGAGCGACGAGTTAAAACTCCGGCCTCCGTATTGGGAATTGACGCTGAAGGCGGGGATGCTGGAACTGCTCAATATTTTTTTCCGGAGCAGCAAACAGAACAGCACCGCACCGCGACGGGCCGGCTGTAAAAACTGGCACAATCTGGAACGGGCGCTGCAATACATCCAGGCCCACTATCGCGAACCGCTGGACCTTGCGGCGGTGAGCAGAGAAGCCGGACTGTCGCTTAACTACCTCTGCCGAGTGTTCAAGGACTATACGCACACCTCAATTCACCAGTATATCAACACGGTGCGCCTGGTCGAAGCCAAGCGCCGCATCGCCACAGGCGAATCCAGTTTTAAAGTTATTGCCGCGGAATGCGGGTTCTCAAGCGTACATCTGTTCAGCCGGATTTTTAAGGCCATTTCCGGACAGACCCCGTCGGAATACCGGGACAAGATCCAGGCTGCAGGCAAGCACTAAAAAAAGATACTTCAGGTTGTGCCTGAAGTATCTTTATCTTTACCTTGGCTTGCTTTCAAGCAGGGATCAGACTATTTCCTGATCTGCTTTTTTCCAGCCGGGCAAGTTCTCAGACATGGCTCAAGAATGCAGGTACGGGATTTCATAATCGGGTCTTTCTGACTGCATCCTTCGGCAAGCTGCTCAATCGTGATTTCACCTTCAGGAATCTTCGGATTGGTGATGCTGCCGATGATTGCCGGGCCTTCGTCAGGATGCAGACTGTAGCGTTTTGCCCAGTCGCAGCGATAACGCGGAATAACCGGGTAATCAACCGCAACACCGGCTACATCCAGCTTGACGCTCTTACCCTTGATTGCTGTCATCGGACATGCCTCCGCACAAATTTTACATTTGTGGCAGACTCCGGCCGGTTTTGACGGCTGATCGTAAGGTATTTCGGCATCGGTGACAATACAGATCCGCCGTTGATGCGGGCCGTGTTCAGGCGTCAGGAGCGCGCCGCTGGTACCGATTTCGCCGATTCCGGCGGCAACCGCTTCCAGTGCGCCGCAGCGCATATCCGGCAACGGTCCGCGCGGGGAATCGGTGTAGGAGCCGACACCCAGCAGATTCTGCGTGATCATTGACTTGTAACCCATTTTGTCCAGATAAGTTGCCAGCTCAAAAGCCGCGAAAATCAGTTCATGCGCAGTCTGGAATTGATGGTAGTTGTAACAGCCGATCTGCTGGCTTTTCTTCAATCCGGCATTACGGATAAGTTCATCCGGATAGTGCATGCCCAGCACGATAACAGATTTGGCGCCTTTGACAAAGTCTGACGGTTTGCGGATCTTCAAGTCCTCGTCAATAATTTTCGGGATGTATTTGCCATGATAACTCAATATTTTATTGTCGTCAATGATTCTCTTGCGCAATTCTACGGGGTCTACGAATTTTTTCAACTGGTCGGCAACCGGATTCAACGCTTTGGCCGGGGTCGCGCCAAACATGCTGACCAGATTGTTTTCAGCCATGATTTCCAGTTTCCGGCGCAACGCCTTGCCGGAAAGCTTTTTCGGAGTATCCTTTTCCAGTTTTTCTGAAAGCCGGTTTGATGAATCGACCGGTGCACTGGTCGTGATTACACCGATCATTTGATTAGTGCCGAATTCCGGAGTGACAAACACCCCTTTTTCGATTTTGCCGAGATCGGTCATCGCCGCCAGTTCATCGCTGAGATTGGGGTTATACGGATTGCCGGTATTGGAAACCGCGCTGTATCCGTAGTCCTCAATCATCCTGGACAGCCGTATCAGGTTGCGGTGCATTTTCTGGTGTGCCGCGAAATCATAGGCCTGCTGGCATTTCTGGACAAGCTCAGGATTCCTGGTTTCCGGCGGGACCTGGAAAGCGAACGCAAACACAGTCTTGACGCCGGGCGCTTCCTGTACCGCCAGCTTGCCGGCTTTCGTGTTTGCCTTCAGCGGGGCAACCGCAACCAGGTCAATGCCCAGCGCCACGGCGCGGGCGGTGATGTCATCGCGCATTTTGCGCAAGGTCGGCATGGAATCCGGATAACGCTGATTGATGCGGTTCTGGGCGATCATCCTGCCGTCGCGGCCGAAACTCGGCTTGTCAGTGCGTAAGTGCGGCGGGATACATACTTTCTGACATACGCCGCGTTCATGTCCGCGGATACCCTTGGAATGCATCTCGTTTAAAATGACTTTCTCGTCGATGTGTTCGCCGGTTTTCAGGGTATTGGAATTGAGGTCGAGATTGAAGTGCTCCGCCCAGGCGCAGCGCCAGATGTTCTTATTGGCATATTTGAACGTTTTGCCGCCGATTTCAACTACATGGGGCTGTTTGGAATTAAAGTCTGTCTTCATGGCGCGTGAAGGACAATGTTTGATGCATTCGCCGCACATATCACAAAGCGGAGGACCGTCATACATCGGGGTCGGCACCAGTTCGGCATCGGTGACAATTGAGATAAAACGGCAGCGGCTGCCGAATTCAGGGGTTATGGCCAGACCTGACCAGCCGATTTCGCCCAGGCCGGCGGCGACAGCGGCATGCATATGCGAAAGATCGGGCGCGAACAGACTGGGAATGCCTTCAAATTCACGGTAACGCCAGATGTTGGAGCTGACGACCGCAATCGCCTGATGCCCCTGGTCGTTCAGCATCCTTACAGTGCGGTATCCGACACGGTCAAGCAGCGAGTTCTGATCCATCCAGCCGCCCGGACTGTGATCCTGCCGCTCCGGTTCGCCGCCCATTTCGGCCCAGGTGTCGGTAATATGAATGGCTGCGACTATGACTGTTTTCGATTCCGGCAGGATTGCCTGAGGACTTAAAAGATAGGGTGCGTTCTTCCAGCGGTCCACCGGTCCGAAGCCGACCAGATCCATTCCGTAATTCAACATTTCCGCTTTAACTTTTTCGGTCAATACCCTGTTCATTTTTCTTCTCCATTTTTTTGGAAGCATTTAACAGTAATACTTTATTCATTTTCCATATTGTAGAAAATTAATTGTTCAATATGCTGAATATAATACTAATTCTTGCTTAAAATGTCAACAGAGACCGTTAAAATATATTACAAAATTCCATAATATGGAAATATGCGGATATTTTGCATCAAACATTTCGATTTATATTTCTGAAATCTCCGCAGCGGCGCGATGCAGGGCGGAAAGAATTTTATCCCTGGACTGCTGATCACATCTGAATGCAGGGGAATAGCAGCCGACGGCGCCGAGCATCTGCCCCCGGCGGTCATTCACCGGCAAGGCAAAGGCGCTGATGCCGCGGGTATCGGGTAAAAGCAGACATTGCCGTTCCTTTCTGATCTTCTCCATATCCCGTTCAAATCCCGGCCATAGTTTATCCGGCGGACCATAGTTCTTCAAAATCAGCCGGTAATCATCCGGTCCGGCAAACGCCGCCAGTATTCTGCCGGTGGGCTGCTCATAAATGCTGGCGGCATCCACGACTTGCTGGTCGATTCGAATGGCCTGGAGTACCGGTTCGGTACGAATCAGCACAACGCGCTTCCCGCCGTGTAAAGTGACAAAGACCATGGCTTCGTTGATTTCGGTGGTATAGCGTTCCAGCATCGCGGACAGTTTTTCCTTGAATTTATTATTTTCAACCTGATTCAGCAGGCCGATGCGGCGGCTCTTGGGACCGGCAATGTAACGGCCGGCGGAATTCTGAGCGACATAGCCGCATACGGACATGGTTTTCAGCAGGTTATGCGCAGTGTTGGCCGGCAGGCCCAGTCGGCTGGAGAGAACATTCAACTCGATCCCGCGCATTTCCGGATCGTCGAAAACCAGCAGCGAAAACAAATCCAGCGCTTTTTTAACAGATTTTACCGGAACATCAGACATAATCTTTCCTGTGGTTTGGACGTATTTGAACTATTGAAAAAATAGGTTTGAAAGTCGATGAAGTCAATCCTGCACCTTACAGAAATACAGGATTTCTTTATTTCAGGATAACATTTCTCAGTTTCTTAAATTTAAAATTATATTTACTCTTTTTTACGGTTTTTTGAATTAGGGTATTGACAAATCCGCCGGAATCTGTTATCCTATTAAACAGGAATTGTATATATTTGTACACCGCTTAAAATACGAGTCCATAAAGAAATGCAAAAATGTCTATAAAGCCTGATAATAAGTTGAATTTAATAATTTCTAAAACCCGAAAGCAAGGAGGCTCCAAAATGAAAAAACGTTGGCAACAAGGCAATTTTACGCTCATTGAACTCCTCGTGGTGATCGCGATCATCGCGATTTTGGCCTCCATGCTGCTTCCGGCGCTGAACAAAGCCAGAGAGGTGGGGAAAAGCATCAGTTGCAAAAACAATTTCAAACAGCTTGGACTGGCGATGTATAATTATCTCTCCAATAACGCGGACATGTTCGTTCCGAATTGCTATTATGATGCCGGCGGTAACGAGATTGGACCTTATTGGACGGGCGCGTTTGCCCAAACACGACTCGTCACTAAAAAGCAGTTGACCTGTCCGTCCAGAACGCGCCTGATCGGAAGCAATGACTATTATCAGGCATTCTGGAACAATTCAAGTTCAAGCATCAACAATCCGTCCTCGGCGGACTGGACGATTTGTGATTACGGATTCAATTCCATGTTTCTATCCGCTCTCGCGCCTCCAGTCAGAAACAAGCCGGCGGTGCGGCTGTCGATGTGCCGCGCCGCGTCTAGAACCGTGATGTTTGTCGAAAGCGCCAGGCAGAACCGCGTGGCCGGCGATATGAACCCGGCCGGCTACTACAAAGTCAACAACTCTTACTCGCCTATAGGAAACGGCCCGATTATGTGGCCGGCACACCAGGGGAATTCCGAATGCAATGCCGTTTTTGTCGATGGTCATGTGGTAGGCGCGCGGTCGTCAGGCAATACCAAAGGTGAAGCGGCGGCAATGGCGCTGTATAACACTCCCGGCTGTCCGCTTTACGGCCCGTATGTGGACACCGCCACTTACCGGAACGAGAACAGCATGTGGGTCAGACATGACGGATTATACTATTATTAACAGATTGTGATGGACTTTCCATATTGGATTCAGTCAGTTTTAGAATTCAGTTTATCAGGCCTCAATCTTTTTACTTTCGTTAAAGGCTGAGGCCTTATCTTTTTACTGTTTTTTGAATTTAGGTATTGACAAATCCAATGCAATCAGTTATCCTATTAATAACGAATTGTACATATTTGTATACTGCATAAAAAAAGCGATGAATCTCAGAAGCGAGGAGGCATTAAAATGAAAAAAAATCGGCAACAAGGTAATTTCACACTCATCGAACTCCTGGTTGTGATCGCGATCATCGCGATTTTGGCCGCGATGCTGCTTCCTGCATTAAGTAAAGCCAGAGGAACAGCCAGACAGGCGGCCTGTCAGAGCAATCTGAAACAACTTGGAACCGCGCTTGGCATGTATATCAATGACAACCTCGAATGGATCCCGGCCGGGCTGACCGCCGGCGGCAACAATCAGCCGGAAGTTCTGCTCATTACATATACAAACAGTCCGAACGTTATCGGGGCGCGCGGCACCTGGGGGCAAGGCAAGCAACCTAAAGGCATGGTCTTTCTGTGCCCTAGCGACACTTTGCAGGATCAGGCATCACCATCAACGTTCATGGGGTGGAACTACTCTTATGCGGCAAATATCTTCATCAACGACTGGTCACAGCGCGGCAAAGCCGGCACCCGTCCGAAAGGAACACAATACACATCCACCTGGAAGATGTCTGAATTCAGGAAACCCGACCAGTGCGCATATTTGACCGACTCCGGGGCCAGTTCCGCGGCTAATTTCGGGACAGTCAAATGTCCTTTAGTTTATGTTCTCTACGGCAGTGCGGCTCATCCGTCATCCTGGATGACCGGTTATGACCGCCATAACAAAGGCGTGAACTTCCTGTTTGCCAGCGGACGGGTTGGTTATATGCCGGTAAAGAGCCTTTACAGTCTGCCGATGTGCAATACCGCGGAAGGTAAACTGTTCTGGCAGCCGGACGACAGGATATAATGTTAAGTCAGCGTCCATGGTTGCAATGAATCTTATAAGATTCATTGCAACCATGGACGCTGACTTAACATTATATCCTGTCGTCCGGCTGCCAGAACAGTTTACCTTCCGCGGTATTGCACATCGGCAGACTGTAAAGGCTCTTTACCGGCATATAACCAACCCGTCCGCTGGCAAACAGGAAGTTCACGCCTTTGTTATGGCGGTCATAACCGGTCATCCAGGATGACGGATGAGCCGCACTGCCGTAGAGAACATAAACTAAAGGACATTTGACTGTCCCGAAATTAGCCGCGGAACTGGCCCCGGAGTCGGTCAAATATGCGCACTGGTCGGGTTTCCTGAATTCAGACATCTTCCAGGTGGATGTGTATTGTGTTCCTTTCGGACGGGTGCCGGCTTTGCCGCGCTGTGACCAGTCGTTGATGAAGATATTTGCCGCATAAGAGTAGTTCCACCCCATGAACGTTGATGGTGATGCCTGATCCTGCAAAGTGTCGCTAGGGCACAGAAAGACCATGCCTTTAGGTTGCTTGCCTTGCCCCCAGGTGCCGCGCGCCCCGATAACGTTCGGACTGTTTGTATATGTAATGAGCAGAACTTCCGGCTGATTGTTGCCGCCGGCGGTCAGCCCGGCCGGGATCCATTCGAGGTTGTCATTGATATACATGCCAAGCGCGGTTCCAAGTTGTTTCAGATTGCTCTGACAGGCCGCCTGTCTGGCTGTTCCTCTGGCTTTACTTAATGCAGGAAGCAGCATCGCGGCCAAAATCGCGATGATCGCGATCACAACCAGGAGTTCGATGAGTGTGAAATTACCTTGTTGCCGATTTTTTTTCATTTTAATGCCTCCTCGCTTCTGAGATTCATCGCTTTTTTTATGCAGTATACAAATATGTACAATTCGTTATTAATAGGATAACTGATTGCATTGGATTTGTCAATACCTAAATTCAAAAAACAGTAAAAAGATAAGGCCTCAGCCTTTAACGAAAGTAAAAAGATTGAGGCCTGATAAACTGAATTCTAAAACTGACTGAATCCAATATGGAAAGTCCATCACAATCTGTTAATAATAGTATAATCCGTCATGTCTGACCCACATGCTGTTCTCGTTCCGGTAAGTGGCGGTGTCCACATACGGGCCGTAAAGCGGACAGCCGGGAGTGTTATACAGCGCCATTGCCGCCGCTTCACCTTTGGTATTGCCTGACGACCGCGCGCCTACCACATGACCATCGACAAAAACGGCATTGCATTCGGAATTCCCCTGGTGTGCCGGCCACATAATCGGGCCGTTTCCTATAGGCGAGTAAGAGTTGTTGACTTTGTAGTAGCCGGCCGGGTTCATATCGCCGGCCACGCGGTTCTGCCTGGCGCTTTCGACAAACATCACGGTTCTAGACGCGGCGCGGCACATCGACAGCCGCACCGCCGGCTTGTTTCTGACTGGAGGCGCGAGAGCGGATAGAAACATGGAATTGAATCCGTAATCACAAATCGTCCAGTCCGCCGAGGACGGATTGTTGATGCTTGAACTTGAATTGTTCCAGAATGCCTGATAATAGTCATTGCTTCCGATCAGGCGCGTTCTGGACGGACAGGTCAACTGCTTTTTAGTGACGAGTCGTGTTTGGGCAAACGCGCCCGTCCAATAAGGTCCAATCTCGTTACCGCCGGCATCATAATAGCAATTCGGAACGAACATGTCCGCGTTATTGGAGAGATAATTATACATCGCCAGTCCAAGCTGTTTGAAATTGTTTTTGCAACTGATGCTTTTCCCCACCTCTCTGGCTTTGTTCAGCGCCGGAAGCAGCATGGAGGCCAAAATCGCGATGATCGCGATCACCACGAGGAGTTCAATGAGCGTAAAATTGCCTTGTTGCCAACGTTTTTTCATTTTGGAGCCTCCTTGCTTTCGGGTTTTAGAAATTATTAAATTCAACTTATTATCAGGCTTTATAGACATTTTTGCATTTCTTTATGGACTCGTATTTTAAGCGGTGTACAAATATATACAATTCCTGTTTAATAGGATAACAGATTCCGGCGGATTTGTCAATACCCTAATTCAAAAAACCGTAAAAAAGAGTAAATATAATTTTAAATTTAAGAAACTGAGAAATGTTATCCTGAAATAAAGAAATCCTGTATTTCTGTAAGGTGCAGGATTGACTTCATCGACTTTCAAACCTATTTTTTCAATAGTTCAAATACGTCCAAACCACAGGAAAGATTATGTCTGATGTTCCGGTAAAATCTGTTAAAAAAGCGCTGGATTTGTTTTCGCTGCTGGTTTTCGACGATCCGGAAATGCGCGGGATCGAGTTGAATGTTCTCTCCAGCCGACTGGGCCTGCCGGCCAACACTGCGCATAACCTGCTGAAAACCATGTCCGTATGCGGCTATGTCGCTCAGAATTCCGCCGGCCGTTACATTGCCGGTCCCAAGAGCCGCCGCATCGGCCTGCTGAATCAGGTTGAAAATAATAAATTCAAGGAAAAACTGTCCGCGATGCTGGAACGCTATACCACCGAAATCAACGAAGCCATGGTCTTTGTCACTTTACACGGCGGGAAGCGCGTTGTGCTGATTCGTACCGAACCGGTACTCCAGGCCATTCGAATCGACCAGCAAGTCGTGGATGCCGCCAGCATTTATGAGCAGCCCACCGGCAGAATACTGGCGGCGTTTGCCGGACCGGATGATTACCGGCTGATTTTGAAGAACTATGGTCCGCCGGATAAACTATGGCCGGGATTTGAACGGGATATGGAGAAGATCAGAAAGGAACGGCAATGTCTGCTTTTACCCGATACCCGCGGCATCAGCGCCTTTGCCTTGCCGGTGAATGACCGCCGGGGGCAGATGCTCGGCGCCGTCGGCTGCTATTCCCCTGCATTCAGATGTGATCAGCAGTCCAGGGATAAAATTCTTTCCGCCCTGCATCGCGCCGCTGCGGAGATTTCAGAAATATAAATCGAAATGTTTGATGCAAAATATCCGCATATTTCCATATTATGGAATTTTGTAATATATTTTAACGGTCTCTGTTGACATTTTAAGCAAGAATTAGTATTATATTCAGCATATTGAACAATTAATTTTCTACAATATGGAAAATGAATAAAGTATTACTGTTAAATGCTTCCAAAAAAATGGAGAAGAAAAATGAACAGGGTATTGACCGAAAAAGTTAAAGCGGAAATGTTGAATTACGGAATGGATCTGGTCGGCTTCGGACCGGTGGACCGCTGGAAGAACGCACCCTATCTTTTAAGTCCTCAGGCAATCCTGCCGGAATCGAAAACAGTCATAGTCGCAGCCATTCATATTACCGACACCTGGGCCGAAATGGGCGGCGAACCGGAGCGGCAGGATCACAGTCCGGGCGGCTGGATGGATCAGAACTCGCTGCTTGACCGTGTCGGATACCGCACTGTAAGGATGCTGAACGACCAGGGGCATCAGGCGATTGCGGTCGTCAGCTCCAACATCTGGCGTTACCGTGAATTTGAAGGCATTCCCAGTCTGTTCGCGCCCGATCTTTCGCATATGCATGCCGCTGTCGCCGCCGGCCTGGGCGAAATCGGCTGGTCAGGTCTGGCCATAACCCCTGAATTCGGCAGCCGCTGCCGTTTTATCTCAATTGTCACCGATGCCGAACTGGTGCCGACCCCGATGTATGACGGTCCTCCGCTTTGTGATATGTGCGGCGAATGCATCAAACATTGTCCTTCACGCGCCATGAAGACAGACTTTAATTCCAAACAGCCCCATGTAGTTGAAATCGGCGGCAAAACGTTCAAATATGCCAATAAGAACATCTGGCGCTGCGCCTGGGCGGAGCACTTCAATCTCGACCTCAATTCCAATACCCTGAAAACCGGCGAACACATCGACGAGAAAGTCATTTTAAACGAGATGCATTCCAAGGGTATCCGCGGACATGAACGCGGCGTATGTCAGAAAGTATGTATCCCGCCGCACTTACGCACTGACAAGCCGAGTTTCGGCCGCGACGGCAGGATGATCGCCCAGAACCGCATCAATCAGCGTTATCCGGATTCCATGCCGACCTTGCGCAAAATGCGCGATGACATCACCGCCCGCGCCGTGGCGCTGGGCATTGACCTGGTTGCGGTTGCCCCGCTGAAGGCAAACACGAAAGCCGGCAAGCTGGCGGTACAGGAAGCGCCCGGCGTCAAGACTGTGTTTGCGTTCGCTTTCCAGGTCCCGCCGGAAACCAGGAATCCTGAGCTTGTCCAGAAATGCCAGCAGGCCTATGATTTCGCGGCACACCAGAAAATGCACCGCAACCTGATACGGCTGTCCAGGATGATTGAGGACTACGGATACAGCGCGGTTTCCAATACCGGCAATCCGTATAACCCCAATCTCAGCGATGAACTGGCGGCGATGACCGATCTCGGCAAAATCGAAAAAGGGGTGTTTGTCACTCCGGAATTCGGCACTAATCAAATGATCGGTGTAATCACGACCAGTGCACCGGTCGATTCATCAAACCGGCTTTCAGAAAAACTGGAAAAGGATACTCCGAAAAAGCTTTCCGGCAAGGCGTTGCGCCGGAAACTGGAAATCATGGCTGAAAACAATCTGGTCAGCATGTTTGGCGCGACCCCGGCCAAAGCGTTGAATCCGGTTGCCGACCAGTTGAAAAAATTCGTAGACCCCGTAGAATTGCGCAAGAGAATCATTGACGACAATAAAATATTGAGTTATCATGGCAAATACATCCCGAAAATTATTGACGAGGACTTGAAGATCCGCAAACCGTCAGACTTTGTCAAAGGCGCCAAATCTGTTATCGTGCTGGGCATGCACTATCCGGATGAACTTATCCGTAATGCCGGATTGAAGAAAAGCCAGCAGATCGGCTGTTACAACTACCATCAATTCCAGACTGCGCATGAACTGATTTTCGCGGCTTTTGAGCTGGCAACTTATCTGGACAAAATGGGTTACAAGTCAATGATCACGCAGAATCTGCTGGGTGTCGGCTCCTACACCGATTCCCCGCGCGGACCGTTGCCGGATATGCGCTGCGGCGCACTGGAAGCGGTTGCCGCCGGAATCGGCGAAATCGGTACCAGCGGCGCGCTCCTGACGCCTGAACACGGCCCGCATCAACGGCGGATCTGTATTGTCACCGATGCCGAAATACCTTACGATCAGCCGTCAAAACCGGCCGGAGTCTGCCACAAATGTAAAATTTGTGCGGAGGCATGTCCGATGACAGCAATCAAGGGTAAGAGCGTCAAGCTGGATGTAGCCGGTGTTGCGGTTGATTACCCGGTTATTCCGCGTTATCGCTGCGACTGGGCAAAACGCTACAGTCTGCATCCTGACGAAGGCCCGGCAATCATCGGCAGCATCACCAATCCGAAGATTCCTGAAGGTGAAATCACGATTGAGCAGCTTGCCGAAGGATGCAGTCAGAAAGACCCGATTATGAAATCCCGTACCTGCATTCTTGAGCCATGTCTGAGAACTTGCCCGGCTGGAAAAAAGCAGATCAGGAAATAGTCTGATCCCTGCTTGAAAGCAAGCCAAGGTAAAGATAAAGATACTTCAGGCACAACCTGAAGTATCTTTTTTTAGTGCTTGCCTGCAGCCTGGATCTTGTCCCGGTATTCCGACGGGGTCTGTCCGGAAATGGCCTTAAAAATCCGGCTGAACAGATGTACGCTTGAGAACCCGCATTCCGCGGCAATAACTTTAAAACTGGATTCGCCTGTGGCGATGCGGCGCTTGGCTTCGACCAGGCGCACCGTGTTGATATACTGGTGAATTGAGGTGTGCGTATAGTCCTTGAACACTCGGCAGAGGTAGTTAAGCGACAGTCCGGCTTCTCTGCTCACCGCCGCAAGGTCCAGCGGTTCGCGATAGTGGGCCTGGATGTATTGCAGCGCCCGTTCCAGATTGTGCCAGTTTTTACAGCCGGCCCGTCGCGGTGCGGTGCTGTTCTGTTTGCTGCTCCGGAAAAAAATATTGAGCAGTTCCAGCATCCCCGCCTTCAGCGTCAATTCCCAATACGGAGGCCGGAGTTTTAACTCGTCGCTCATTTGCCGGAAAATCTCCTCCACACGATGGCGTTCAGGTATCGGAACATTGACCACTGCCGGGAAGTCCGCAAAAAAATTGCCGTGCAACTCGCAATAACCAGTATAATTCATCCCTTCCTCAAGCAGCAGTTTGCCCTGTTTTTCCGAGTCAAACTGCAAATCGAAATGAATGACATACTGGATTAGCGGCTCACCTTTGCAGCAGTTAATAATGTGCAAAAGATATGGCGGTATAATTATCAGATCGCCCGGCTGGACGGCGTACTGCATATCCGCCATAATAAAATAACCGTGACCGGATTTCAGGTAAGTGAAGACGTGTTCCGGATCAATATAGGCTGGCGTAAGTCCGCGTGAGACATTTATTGTCAAATTCCGCACATACGGCGATAATTCATTTAAAATCATAATTTCAGACAAATTTTGATAATTTCAGCTAAAGACATTTTACGGCTTAAAGTTATAATATATTTTAAATCAGGCTTATTACAAGGAGAACGAAATGAACAGTAAAGCCATAGTTATCACTGAACCGTTGCAGGCCAGACTGCTGGACAGCCCGCAACAGCCTCCGGCCGCGAATCATCTTCAAATCAAAACGCTCTATTCTCTGGTCAGCCCGGGAACCGAGCTGGCAATTTATCAGGGACTGGAAAGCTGGGCGCCGCTGCCGTTTAATCTGGGTTACGCGGGCGTCGGACGGATAACCGCACTGGGGGCAGGCGTAACCGGCTATGAAATTGGCGAGACCGTTCTGGCATACACCCCGCACCGCGAATTGTCTTCGGTAGATTTAACTTCAGACTACAATGTTACAGTTAAACTGCCGGCATCCGGCAATCTGCCTGAGCTGCTGTTTATCCGGCTGGCGGCGGTAGCCATCACCGCGCTTCGGGTTTCCCCGCCGGAACTTGGCGATATCGTCGCAGTGTACGGCATGGGCGCGATCGGCAATCTGGCGGCGCAGCTCTGCCAACTGGCCGGAGCAAGGGTCATCGGCATTGATCTGGCGGAACACCGGCTGGAACAGGCCCGTGCCTGCGGAATTGCCGAAACCATCAATCCGGCCAAAGGCGACGTGCTGGAACAACTGCTGGCGCTGACCGGCGGGGTTAAAGCAAACATTATTGTCGAGGCTACCGGCGTACCGGCGGTGGCGGCACAGGCTCCAAAACTCGGCGGACCGCGCAGCGAACTGGTGCTGCTCGGGTCGCCGCGCGGCGAATATCAGTGCGATCTGACAAAATTCCTGAACTACTCTCATTTATGGGATCATGGTTGTGTAACGGTGAAAGGCGCGCTGGAATGGCGTTACCCGACCCGTCCGGAACGCGGCAGCAAGCACAGCCTGACCAGAAACTGCAATATTTTGAAAGATCTGATTCAATCCGGCAAACTCAAAGTCAAGCCGTTACTGACCCATCTGGTGAATCCGGCGGAATGTCAGGACGTATATCAAGGCCTGATGTACCGCAAGGAGGAATATACTACCGTAATTTTCGACTGGACAAAAATTTAATAAAGGAAAAGAATTATGTCTACAGGCAAAGAAATAGTTTCACGTCTGGCTATCCAAAGCTGGTGTTTCCGGGAGTTCAAACAAGCTCCCCGACTGATCGCCGCCTTGCGCGAATGCGGCGTGAATCATCTGGAACTCTGCGGCGTGCATATCGATATGAACGATCCGGTGCCGACGCTGGATGCCTACCGTGCAGCCGGAATCACGATTTCCGCATTCGGGGTACATGGTTTCAGCTCGGATGAAGCGCAGGCTATTCCGGCATTTGAGATCGCCAGGCTTGCCGGATTCCAGACGCTGTCCGCTGATTTCAAGGATGACGCCGGGCTGGCTGTCGCCGAAAAACTGGCCGCAGAGTGCGGCAAAAAACTGGCGCTGCATAACCACGGCAGGCATCACCGGCTGGGTGCGCCCTGGGCTATCGAAGAATTGCTGGCGAAAAGCAGCGACCGCGTCGGGTTGTGCCTCGATACCGCCTGGATGCTTGACAGCGGCTTTGATCCGGTGGAAATCGCCCGCAAGTACCAGAAACGGCTTTACGGCCTGCATATAAAGGATTTTATCTTCGACCGCGCCGGAAACCCCGAAGACGTGGTGGTCGGCACCGGGAATCTGAAACTGAAGGAATTGGCGGATTTCCTCAAGTCAATTAACTTCGATGGTTATGTCACCCTGGAATATGAAGGTGATGCGAGTAATCCGGTTCCCGCGCTGAAACAATGCGTTGAAAAAATCCGCGCCGCTTTCGCTGACTGATTAGAGTTCTAGTCAAAAAAATAATGCCGGACAGGTTCATTACTGAGCACTGTCCGGCAGTTTTTTTATTGCATATTATTTCCAGCAGCCGGCGTCCAGATCCGGGTCCTGAAAAAGTTCTTTCAGTTTCTTCTTTTCGACAATCCCGCCGGTTTCATCGGCTTCAGGCGGCGGCAGTTCCCATTTTGGTCCGGGAAACACCGGCGTCTTGAATGAATGCTGCTCGATGTTTTTGGCTTTTTCCTGGAATTCCATGCAGGCACGGATGCAGCCTTTGGCTCCGCAAACCGCAAAATAACCGACATGATTCATTATCTGCTTGTAAAATGGATTCAAATCATTGCTGGGAAATTCCGGGTTTTGACGGTACCAGTTGGCTTGCGCCATGGTGTAAGTTATTCTATACGCCAGTTCCTCCGACATCTCCGTTTTGGTTACGTCAAGGTTGAATCCCGGGAAATAACGTTTGAGGAACGGCGATGCTTTGTAGTTGATGCCGTGATGTGTGGCGGTGCAGCGGCCCATGTGAACGTCGCCCCACTCGTATTCCTGACCGTCAATATGAATCTTGATGCTCGGCCGGTCTCCTTTCCGGGGAATCGCGCTGCCCGGACAATCCGGCACGCATTTCATGCAGTGTTTGCACAGCGTTCTGGGTTTGATCAGCGGATCTGGTTCCAGTACCGCGTCGGTCAGGATGGTTCCAAGCCGGACTCGCGGACCGTAAACGGGATGAATAAATACTTTGGACCAGCCGATCTCGCCCAGGCCGCAGGCGACCCCGGCGATGCGCACATTGATGTTGACATCCGGAACCGGACGTCCCGGCGCTACCGGTTCAGGATTGTTCGGATACATTTCCGGGACTCCGGGAAATACCGGAACCGCTTCAAAACCGCAGTCCTCGATCATCCTGGCCAGTTCATAGGTGACCATCGGCCGGAACAGCGTATTCAGCCGGTTGTACGAATAATAGGTGTAATTGGACCAGTGGGTGCCTTCCGTAATGCCGCGGTAAGTGCTTCGCGGAATCGGCTGGACGATAGAGATTACGGACTTGCAATCCGGAAAGATGTTCTTCGGATGCATGCGTTCAGGAGCTTCGGCAAAACGTTCGATGTTGGCGATGCCGACGATATCCACGCCGCCTCCGCCGGTACCGACCTTTTTCGCCAGATCCTTGATCATCTGTGATGTCAGTTGTGTACTCATGATTTTCGCTCCTGTATGTTACTTGGCGCGTCCGGGAACATCATTTTTCCAGACACTGCGCTTTCTGAATTCATTCTGGAATTTGTTGGACAATGCGCCCTTCTTCTCCAGGGCTACCAGGCATTCGCGGCCGCAGGATGATGCACAGCGGTCGACATGGTCAAACCGTCCCGGCAGTATCCAGGCGCCGTTCTGGCATTTCGCACATACTGCGGCGTCGTAATCGGCAACCCCGGATTCGCTGCCCGGAATTCCTTCCTTATGAGTGGCACCGGAATATGCTTTCAGCGGACATGCATCAATACAGGCACGGCAGTCTTTGCAAATGGAGTTAGCGGGCAATACCGGATCAGCTTCCAGTTCTTCGTCGGTCAGGAGTGTGGCAAAGCGCTGACGGTGGCCGAATTCCGGGGTCAGGAAGAACCCGCCCAGACCGACTTCGCCGAGACCGGCCGCATGGGCTGACAATTGCCATTTAAGATAAACATTAGGTGCGGGTTTGCCGGGAGTCACCGGCACGGCCTGGGTGCTGCCGTCGTGGTCATAGGAAAACAGCGGCACGGCTTCAAAACCCCGCGCTTCGATCCAGCAGGTCAGATCATAAGTGGTTTTGGCCAGAAAGTTATCTTCAAGATAACGGAAACCGAACGCGCCATAGGTGCCGTCAAAGTTAGTGCCTTCTTCGATTCCGCGCAGCGAGCCGCGCAGAATACGCCGGCCGATTACAATCACGGACTTGGCCTGCGGGAAAATCGACAGCGGGTTTTGTTCTTTCGGCAGATACGCCAGACGTTCTATCGGCGCAATTCCGACCAGATCGGCGCCAAACTGCTTCGCGATACTTTTGACTTCTGCGGCGTTCATGTACAACTCCTTGTTGGGTGTTTACTCTTGCAACTTTTTAAGTATGAAAACGATAATACGTCGTCGTATTTCTAAAGATCATTCCGGCAGCGGGTAGCCGATGGCAAACGAAATTGATTCCGCCGTATTCCGGGTTTCTGCTTTAAACTTTTCCCATAACTCATTCGTCCAGTAACGTTCGCCGGGCATCACCGCGCCGACCGCGCCCGCCAGTTCACCGGCGGCATTGAAAATCGGGGCGGCAACGGCGCCAACGCCTAAATGGTTTTCTGAAACGATAGTGGCCACTTTTTCCTGCCGGATTTTTGTCAGTTCAAGTTTAAATCGCTCCGGCGAGGTAATCGTATGAACAGTACGGGCGGTCCAGTTCATCCCAGCGAGAAAGCCGTCAATTTCGGCTTCCGGCAGATAAGCGGCACAGATCTTGCCGCAGGCGTGACAGTTGGGCAGATGTGTCGCGCCGATCGCCATCCCGGCGTCACCGGCGGTATTTTCCGGAAAGAATGTGTCAATGGTGATGGACAGCCCGTTGAACGGCGCGCTCAGATATACCGGATTGCCCAGTTTTACCGCCAGTTTTTGCAAGTAAGGACGGGCCTTCTGCCGCAATGTTAATTTCAGCAGCCGGGCATTGGAAAGACATAATATTTTCAAACTGATGCGGTATTTTCGCGAGCCGGGGATCTGCTGTACATAACCGGTTTCCGCCAGTGTTTTCAGCAACCGGCAGACGTGACTGTTCGGCAGCTTGAAATGCTCCGCCAGTTCCTTGACCGAGCATTCATTGGCGCTTTCCGCCATAAACTCCAGCAGCATGAAACCATTTTGCAGCGTATTATTCATATTTACAAATTCCATATATTAGAATTTACAAGTACTATTATAATGCATTGTAGAATTTTGTCAATGCCTTTTATGGCTAAATTTGAAAAAAGCTCGAAAATAAAAGCGGGGGGTTTATGATTTTCAGCTTCTTGGCGATGGTCTGCTTTGCACCGGATCAGAAAAAGTCGGTAATGTACCAGCAGAGCCTCAGGGCGGCGGCCAGGGCTAAGATCTGGATCATGATTTCGAACCATCTCTGGGGAATTTTGTGCAGGATCAGGATGCCGATGCCAGCGCCCAGCGCCAGAATCGGAATCATGGCAAGATCGGCGCGCACCGCCGACATGGTAATGCGTCCGTCAATCGCGAAAAGCGGGATTTTCAGCCAGTTCAATATCAGGAAATACCAGGCGCCGGTGCCGATGTATTCGTTTTTCGGCAGTTGCATTGCCAGCAGATAAATCGCCATGACCGGACCGGCCGCATTGGAGATTTGCGTGGTCAGCCCGGCGGTGAAGCCCATTACGGCGGCGAACAGCCAGTGATGAGGCAGCCCGGCGGTGTCCGCCGGGTGGCGTGTGCGCCAGAAATTTACCGCCAGCATCGTCAGGATGATAAAACCGATGACCGGGCGCAACTGGTCGTCGTTGAGATAGCGCAGGACGATGGAGCCGGTACCGATGCCGGCCAGCGCCCAGGGCAGCAGTCTTAATACCAGTTGCCAGTGCGCGTGGCGGCGGTAATACGCGACCGCGAAAATATCCGCCGCTCCAAGCATCAGCAGCAGCAAGCCGGTTGAGGCTTTGGCGGGAAACGACATTGCCATCATCGAAACTACCAGGATGCCCAGTCCGGGCACGCCGGTTTTGCTGATCCCCACCATAAACGCGCATACGCACAGCATCCACATCTGATAGCTGCTGAAGCCGGTTAGAAAATATTCCTGCATCCAATCTGTTCCAAATATAGTTAATGTATGAGCAAAACCACATCTGTCCTAACAAAATAAAAAAGATGAAAGTGGAGCTCCTTTGTTCGTAACAGTATATTACGAAAGCCTAAAACCCAAAGGAGGGCTCCGTAATATGAATACACCAGTAAGTCTGT
>JBAYIO010000089.1:0-24402 GCA_041665605.1 Victivallaceae bacterium
TCACTATATATAGATAATTGATTGTTAAAATTTTTAAATGTTACCATTTTATTTTTTGTGGATAAAAAGGATTTGGATTTATGACGGATGTGTTTAAATTTACGGACGACCAGCGGAGTGGGGGGAGCCCGCGAATGCGGGAGTGAAAAGTTGGCCCAGCTTGCTGGTCCCGCGAATGCGGGAGAGAAAAGTGAAAACCCAAAAGCATTATGTTCAACGTGACTCCAAAATATCGGAGTTGATTGTCCAAAATGTGCATGTACGGTGTCCAAAATGGTTTTGGTGTAGTGCCGTCCGTCCCGGACGGGGCTGCCCCAAATGGGTGAAAAATTAAAAAACATTATGCTCAACGTATGTCCAGAATATGGGGAACAGGTGTCCAAAATGTAGTGAAAGCGAGAAAAGTGGAAAGCGAGAAAAGCGAGAAAAGTTTTGAAGACATTATGTTCAACATGACTCCAAAACATCGGAGTTGATTGTCCAAAATGTGCATGTACGGTGTCCAAAATGGTTTTGGTGTAGTGCCGTCCGTCTCGGACGGGGCTGTCCAAATGGGTGTAAATACTGAAACATTATGCTCAACCGGTGTCCAGAATATGGGGAACAGGTGTCCAAAATGTAGTGAAAGCGAGAAAAGTGGAAAGCAAGAAAAGCGAGAAAAGTTTTGAAGACATTATGTTCAACGTGACTCCCAAAGATAGGAGTTGACTGTCCAAAATGTGCAGGTGCGGTGTCCAAAATGATTTTGTTATAGTGCCGTCCGTCTCGGACGGGGCTGTCCAAATGGGTGTAAATACTGAAAAACATTATGCTCAACGACTATCCAAAGTGTCGGAGTGGGCTGTCCAAAATGGTTTTGGTGTAGTGCCGTCCGTCCCGGACGGGGCTGTCTCCCGCGACTGCGGGATGCGGAACGGGTGTCCAAAATGTGTAAGGAAACTGTCCAAAATGTGTTGTTGCAGTCCGGATGGATTTTATTAAAAACCGGTTTATTTTTTAATGACACTATTGATTTTTTAGTTGCCGGAATTATCTTTTATTTTGTTAAATTGCCGATTTATAAAAATAACGTATTGGAATGAGCAGAACCGTGACGTCAAGAAATATGAAACAGGCCAGTCGAAAAGATGTTGCAAAAGCGGCAGGCGTAAGCCTGACAACCGTGACGCATGCATTGAATCCGAAGCCCGGCACACGCGTAAACAGCGCAACCCGTGAGAAAGTCAAGCGGATTGCGAGTGAGCTTAATTACCGTCCGAGCTTTGTCGGCCGGGCGCTGGTTACCGGAAAAAGCTTTAACGTCGGCCTGCTGCAGCCCGGATACGAAGCCATGTTCCGGAACTTTTACCAGCACATGGCTTACGGGATGGTCGAGTCCATGGGCAAAGACGATTACAACCTGCTGCTGGTCTTCCGTGACGAGCAGAAAAATTACCTCCGGACAATCAGCCAGGGCCGGGTTGACGGAATGATCGTGCTGCAAAGCGATTTCGGCGACAGTCATATTGAAAATGTAATTGAAACTGATATTCCGACGGTCGTGCTGAACCGGACATTAAATTTGCCGGAGAATCCGGTTGTCGGCTGCGTGGCGTCCGATCACGCGCTGCTGGTCGAGGAAGCGTTCAAACACTTTCTTCGCAAAGGCTGCAAAAACATAGCCGCGTTCAATGACCAGCGGAGCTGCGATCCTAATTTCAGGTTATTCGAAGCCTTCACGCGCATGTCTGAAAGCCTGATCAAAGACGGCATTACCGCAACCACGGTGGTTCCGTCAAAAGAGAGATTTGCCGCTCAGATCAATAATCTGTTCGAGTCCGGGCAGCGCTGGGACGGAATATTCGTCGACGGCGAGGAGTTCCTGGTGCCGCTGGTAAAGAGTGCGGTAAAATTCGGCTTGAAACCGGGACGGGATTTTGAACTTATTCTCTCTTCTGTGGAAAAGGGCTTGAAGCCGGCGGACTTTGACTGTCCGGTAACTATTTATCTGCAGCAGCCGGAAGTGATGGGAGCGGAGGCATGGAAAATGCTGAAAGCGTTTATTGACAGAGAAAAAACGGACAGATTCATAAAAGTGCCGTATAAAAAAGTCATGTAAAAGTTAAGAAATAAAGGAAAAACAAGATGTCAACCCTTAAAATCGGTATGATCGGGCTGGATACTTCGCATTGTCCGGCGTTCGTCAAATTGCTCAACGACCCCGCGAACGAGTTTCATATCTCCGGCGCGAAAGTGGTAAAAGCGTTTCCAGGCGGCAGCAAAGATTTCTCTTTGAGCCACAGCCGGGTGGGACAGTTTACCGAAGAACTTAAGGCGCTGGGAATTCAGATTTGTGATTCCCTGGAAGAAACCGCCAAAGACATGGATGCGTTTTTCCTGGAAAGCGTAGACGGACGGCAGCACCTCGAACAGTTCAAAGTCCTGGCAAAATTCGGCAAGCCGGTTTTTATTGACAAGCCGCTTGCCTGTTCATTTGAAGACGCCAAAGCCATTGCGGAAATTGCCAGGGCGAAAAATGTTCCGGTAGTGACTGCATCGGCAATCCGTTTTGCCAAAGGGATTGGCGATCTGCTGGAAGCCGGTGAAGTTGTCCAGTCCTGTGAAGCGTTCGGACCGATGGCTCTGCTGGCCGATTACCGCGATTACTTCTGGTACGGAATCCATTCCGCCGAAGTGCTTTATGCGATGATGGGCAAAGGCTGCAAGACCGTCCAGACATTCAATACCGAAAAGATTGACGTAATCGTCGGCATCTGGGAAGACGGCAGAATCGGCACGCTGAGAGGCAACCGCACCGGAGCCAATAACTTCGGCTGTGTCGTCACCACGGATAAAACTGCCAAAGCCGGTTTCGCCTCCGGTGATATTCCGTATTATGCGCTGATGCTTAAAAAAGTGATCCCGTTCTTCCAGAACGGCCAATCGCCGGTCTGCATGGAGGAAAGTCTCGAGGTAATTGCATTCCTCGAAGCAGCGAGCCAGAGCCGGGCGAACGGCGGCAAACCCGTCAATATTATGAAGTAAGTTCCCTGAAAGACAAACTCCGGGTAATGCCGGAGTTTGTTCAGCGGCAGATCAGGCCGGCATTATCGCATTGTTCCAGCGTGTAGTGTTCGGCAACGGCTTTTTCCAGCTTCGGGGCTGACGCGACGTCTCCCAGCATGATTCCGCCGACCAGAATGCGGTTTAGGAAAAACAGTTTCTTGTAGATATTTTTGAGGTCGTCTTTTGAAGAGACCTTTTGATATTGTCCGTCGCTTTGGCCTATATCCCCGACCGAGAACAGCCGGGTTCCGAATGCGTTCAGTCTGGCGCCGTACATGTTGTGATTGAAGGCCAGCGGTTCTCCGGCAATGTTGGCTCCGGCAATCATGCCCTGCTCTTTGGACGGCTGCCATAAACCGTAGCAGCAGTTATTGAATGACGTGCAGTCGCCGGCGGCGTAAATATCCGGGTCGGAGGTCTGCATGTGTTCGCTGACGATGATTGCCCGGCCGACGTCAATGCCGGCCGACGCGGCGCTTTCGATATTGCATTTCAAGCCCGCGCAGATGATAACCAGTTCGCAGGGGATGTTCTGTTCATTCTGAGTCTGAATGCCTTCAACCTTCTCCTTGCCGCAGATATGGGAAATGAAAACTCCGTAATGGGTTTTGACGTTAGCGCTGGAATTCATCTGCTTAACCAATATTGCCGCCCCCTCCTCGTCAAGCTGGCGGGGCAGAATGGCCGGGCAGGCTTCCAGCACAGTCACATTGGTACCGAGCTTGCTGAGGTTGTCCGCGATTTCCAGCCCGAGCAGTCCGCCGCCAATGACGGCGATATTCTTTGTTCCGCTTTTAATGTACTCATGCAATATGTCGAGTTGAGCTTTATCCCTCAAGGTAATGACTTGGGGCAGTTCGGTTCCCTGAATCGGGGGAATGAAGCAGCGGCCCCCGGTGGCGAGCAGCAGTTTGTCGTACCCGATATTGCTGCCGTCATTTAAAAAGACTGTTTTGTGCTGCCGGTTGATGCTGACGGCCTCTATCCCCAGGTGCAACTGGAACTTTTTCTCCCGGTAATACGTTTCCGGATGGAGGAAGAATTGCTCATCGGTTATCGTCTGAGAGATCATCCGGGTAAGCGCCGGGCGGCGGTATGGCAGCACGTTCTCTCTGGAGAAAAGATGTATTTCAGCATTCTGACAGCGGGAACGGATTGCTTCAGCGGCTTCCAGGGCGGCGATTCCTGCTCCAATCATTACGATTTTCATAATAGACCTCTTTTATATAGAGCTATAATAATCTCTTTCGCCTGTTTTTCAATCGCGGCTCCTTTAAATATCTGAAGTCCGGAATTAAATTACCTGCTTAACTTAAGGATATCATGGAAAAGATATATTTCTTCAAAGACTATCTGCTGGAACATTACGGGCGGCAAATGCACCGGATTCCGATAGACTTGCCGTTAAGCTGTCCGAACCGGGAGAAGAATTCCGGCGCGGGATGCATTTACTGCGCGGACGACGGCAACCGCGCCCGTCACCTGCGGCATAACCTTTCGCTGCCGGACCAGGTTGCGCGCGGAATCGAATATGTCAGGACCCGCTACTGCGGCGGGCCGCCGTATATCGCCTATTTCCAGTCATTCACGAACACCAATGCGCCGGTGGAAATTCTCCGGAATTACTATTCGGAAGTGCTCCGTCTGGCGGATTTCAGGATGATGATCGTCTCAACCCGCCCGGATTGCCTCGGCGGCGAGATACTTGATCTGCTCTGCGAGTTCAAGCAGCAATGTGATGTCTGGGTGGAACTGGGGGTACAGACGTCCAATGAAAAGACGCTCCGGCTGATCCGTCGCGGACATAGTTTTGAGGATGTTAAAACTGCCGCAGCCAGACTTGCTGAACGGGGGATCAAAAGCGCCGCGCATGTAATTATCGGCCTGCCCGGCGAAGGCCCGGAAGATTTCCGCCAAACCGCCCGGGACATTGCGGCGCTGCCGTTTGCCGGAGTGAAACTCCATAATCTGCTGGTGCTGAAGAATACCCCGCTGGCAAAAATGTATGCCGATCCGGCGTTCCAGCCGCAAATAAAAATCATGAACGAGTATGAATACGCCGCCGCCGCCGCGGATTTCCTGCGCCTGCTGCCGTCCGGCTGGACGGTCATGCGGGTTACCGCCGATGCCGACGAGAAGGATGTCATCGCGCCGAAATGGTGGATGAAAAAAGGACAGTTCATCGATTACCTCTGTAAATACATGGAGCAGGGCGGCAATCTCCTCGGAGAGATTCCAGGCACGGAAACCGGCGACGGTTCGCTGACCTTGTATCATCCGGAATACCGGCAGCATTTCCATACGCTGGCCGGAGCGGTTTCCGAGGCCAGGCACAAATTTATCATTCCGTCCAAACTCCATGCGCGGCTGATTGCGCGGCAGGAAGTTAAAGTGCTGGATATCGGGTTCGGACTGGGGTACAACGTCTTTGAAGCCGTCAAAACGGCTCATGATGCGGCAGCAGGCAGATTGTCCGTCATTTCACTGGAGAAGGATATCCGGACTTTGCAGGCGGCATCCAGGCTCTTCGGGGCAGACTCGCTTGAACTGCGGATTCTGGATGCATTGTCCGCCACCGGCAGTTTCAGGAGCGAGTTCGCTGAGGTCACGCTGATGACCGGCGATGCCAGGCATTCCGTCAAATTGTTGAAACATGGCTTTGATTGTATCTATCTGGACGGTTTTTCTCCGGATATCAATCCTGAGCTATGGACGCTGGATTTTTTCCGGGAACTGAAAAGACTGCTTGAACCGTCCGGCATCATCGTCACTTATTCCAGCGCTTATCCGGTCCGCGGAGCGATGCTTAAATGCGGCTTGCAGGCCGGCGAGACAGATGCTTTCGGGCGCCGCCGGGGCGGCACCGCGGCGGCGGCGGACGCTTCGATCATTGAAAGCCTTGTTGCTGAGAAGGACATGAATATCATCCTGAAATCCACCGCCGGCACGCCATACCGCGACCCGGGGCTGGATAATGCGGCGTCATGGATTCTGGAACATCACAAACGTGCGATTGCCAGGCTGCGTTCACTCGGCATTCCCAAGTGGTTCAAATAAGCGGCTATTTAAGCGGTCCGGCCCGCTGCAACTGCTGAGCCTGATTCTGTTTATTTATCAACGCCGGCTTAATCCATTTATCAAAAAGTATCCTGGCCCTTGCGGGGTCTCCGGAGTTGTTTACAGTCTTGATCATGAAAGTCTCAAGTCCTTCGGTAGGAACATTTTGAGCTCTTAAATTATCTATGTAGTCTTCGGCGGCGGCATATCTCTCACTTTGAATCAGAACCGCCGCGGTGCTGCGGCGTTCATGGGCCGGGCGCAGTTTATCGGAATTCTTCCAGGTCGGGATAAAAACGATTGCGGTGAGCAGCAGGGCGGTTCCCGCGCGGACATAATTTTTGCATTCGAAATTGCTGATGATAAATGCGATACCGGAGCCGGCCAATACGCACAGCAGCGGAACCGTCGGAATCCGGAAACGGTAGAACATTTCGAAAAAAACCATTGAACACACGTATCCGGCAATCAATACTGCTACCAGAATTACCGCCCTGTTGCGGAATTTATATGCCAGCGCCGTCACGGCCAATGCGATCAGAAGATTGAACGGGATCAGGAAGATTTTGAAAAAATCTATTACCTCGCGATGCGAATACACCGACAGACTGTTGGCTATTTCATAGGAGGAAACATAATTTGCCAGTTGAACCGGAATGTTTTTAAGAATTGATCCCGCGGCGAAGGAAGCGCTTTTGACGGCCTGTTCGCCGTGATATGCGCCGATAACGTTGTCAACATGGCCCGGGATGATCGCAAAATGGTCGAATCTGAAATAATTGTAGAATAATACCGGCATTACGACCAGCGCCATTGCCGCAATATAGCCGGCGGCATATTTCAGTTTGAAATATTTCCGGACATCCTTCAGCAGCAGCAGCGCCGCCGGCGTCAATACGACCGGAATGAAATTCTCGCGGCCGAGAATGCACAATCCGGCCAGCGCACCGGCAATCATATATTTACAGATGGATTTGCGGTAAAACGCCGAAATCAGAAAGTAAGTCATGACGATGAAGCCAAGGGCCAGCGGCACTTCCCGCAGAAAATCCAGCGAAACCAGCAGCGCCGGTCCATAAAAACAGTACAAAACCGCGGCCAGTTGCGCGGCCGGGCGGCCGATGCGCATTTTGATGCCGACCCGGTAGATCACCACCGGAATCAGCGCACATAAAAGCGCCTGCAAGGCGCGCATTACGACCAGATTGCCCTGGCTGATAACCTCCAGCACGAACAGAAAAAGCGTATATACCGGGGAATACATATATCCCTGGTCCGGCATTTTTCCCTGATAGATATCTACCGCGGCCCGCAGCATTGACAACTGATCGGTGCCCTCCAGCGGCCTCGGAAGCAGGCCTTCGCTCCGGGCGGCATAAAGCAGAAACAAGGAGCAGAAAACATAAAAAACATAAATCAGAATGGAGAAATTCCGGTTTAAAAAATAAAGACTTTTACTATTCATCAATCAGACCTTTTATTATTATAAACATCCGGCATTAAAAGAAATATTCCACCATGATGCTTAAACAGAATCTGCAATAGACAGTATTTATCACAGACTCCAAGTTATTAATATAGCATTCCCGCTTCTGTTGTCCAATTCCGGCAGCCAGAAAACGCCATGCAGAATCAATTTAATCACGGGTATACCAAAATCATTTTATGTCGAGTAGACATAATATGGTCTCCTGTGTTTAGGTTTATTTTGTATTCCCTCTTTCTCCGCCCTTTCGTTTTGCGGAGTATAACCATTCGAAGAAGAGTTCAATGCTCCTCACAGAACCGGACTTGTGGATTTCCCATATCCGGCTCTTCAGCTTAACTCACCTTACTCCTGACAACGTAAATTTATGTACTATTCCCGGTCTGGGCAGCGGGTAATGTTTAAGGTATTCCGTGAACTCATCCCAATTTATTTCCCCTTTCTGACTGCGCCTGTTAAGCCATTTATGCACCAGTTTGGTCGTCATCCGGTAAAACTCCGCTATCTTGGCGGAGTTTTCGCTGACGCCGTAATACGGGAAGTGACCCAGCAGCTTCGCCGCGAGAGTATTCCACCATTCTTTTGCTTTAAACTGGTTCCTTACCTCTTTCTGCCAGTCCTTCGAAAGTTATATTCCGGCTCTTTGCCGGGTGTGTACCAGACAGTTCTACCAAATAAAGAAGATTTTAAACGCTTGTTGACCGATAAGGATGAAGCATGGTTAGATTAATGTATGGCGGTATCGACGCTAACCTAAACGGCTATTTATTAATGGTTGCAAATAAGACGATCACATATAGTAAAGCTGGTTTTAAAGAAGAGGAATAGATGAAGAAATAAACAGGATATCGAGTGATAGCTTTGGCATCCCGGACTTTGTCGGGAACCTGCTCGAAAATTTATTACGCAGCTTAAACATATCGGAACAAAAATATGACGAAGGAAATAGCACCGAATAACCTCTACTCGAAAATTGCCGAACTATTACATGCGGCGCGACAAACCGTCGTGCGTGCCGTAAATCAAACTATGGTTTACACCTATTACGAAATCGGCAGAATGATTGTTGAAGACGAACAGCAGGGAAAAGAAAGAGCCGAATATGGCAAGCAGATACTGGAAGATTTGTCTCTAAAGCTGACGTAAAATTTTGGCAAAGGATTTTCTATAGTTAATTTACGCCAAATGCGGGCTTTTTATTTAACATACTCAATTCAGCAGACAACTTCTGCTGAATTACGAACGCCTCATTTTCAATTATCCTGGTCGCACTACCTTAAACTGATGCGGATTGAAAACTCGGACGAACGCAATTTCTATGAAATAGAATGTCTGGCGAATAATTGGAGTTTGAGAGAACTGCAAAGGCAATTTGATACTGCATTATATGAACGCCTGACCTTGAGCCGGGATAAAGATGCCGTAAAACAGTTGGAGCTGCAAGGTCAACTCGTTGCCAAACCCGAAGACGCTTAAAGAACCCTACATTCTTGAATTTCTTGGACTGCATGTGCATAACGCTTACTCTGAAACCAATTTGGAACAGGCGATCACATATCCACAAAATATAGTGTGCTTGCCGGGCAAAAGAATGCACAAATAATTTAAAAACAGAATGCTGGAACTGAAATTTTAGAATCGCGCCGAATTAATAAGTTGTGTTTTATTTTAAGATTGACAGTTGTAGAAAGAACTTACTCAATTTATATTTTATTTGAAAGCGGATAAAGAATTATTACGATAAATTATCTTCGTGGGTGAATATTTATGTCGGTTAAGTTTATAGACCTTTTTTGTGGAATCGGCGGATTCCGGTTTGCGCTTGAAAGAATATGCAAAAGCAGAAATCTTTCTGCAAAATGTGTTTTTTCAAGTGATATTGACGAAGCGTGCCAAAAAGAGTATGAAGCTAATTTTGCCGACCTTCCGGCAGGGGATATAACCAAGATAGCTGCTGACAAAATTCCTGATCATGATATTCTTTTAGCGGGTTTCCCATGTCAGCCTTTCAGCATTATCGGGCAACAGAAAGGTTTTGAAGACACAAGAGGAACGCTTTTTTTTGAAATAGCGCGAATTTTGAAAGAAAAAAAGCCGAAAGCATTTGTTCTGGAAAATGTTAAACTTCTCAAAGGGCACGATCAAGGGAAAACTCTGGATGTAATATTACAGACATTAATCAGCCTGGGATACAGTGTTGATTATAAAATTCTGAATGCTCTGGATTTTGGATTGCCTCAAAAACGAGAACGCATCTGGATTGTTGGCTTTAAAGAGAAAAAATTAATGAGTTGGCCTACAGGGAAAGCCGCGATAAAGCCATTGTCTGAAATATTGGAGAAAAATGTTCCCAAGAATTTTTATGTTTCAGACAGAATCAGAAATAAACGCTGGAGCGTCATGCAGCCAACATCGGAACCGACGATATGGCATGAAAACAAAGCAGGACATATAAGCGCCTATCCGTTTTCCTGTGCTTTGCGGGCTGGAGCATCTTATAATTATCTTCTGGTAAATGGGGAAAGAAGACTTACACCTCGTGAAATGTTGAGATTACAGGGATTTCCTGAATCATTTAAAATAGTGTGCAGTGATTCGCAAATCAGAAAACAGGCAGGAAACAGTCTGCCTGTGGATGTTGCTGCCGCCGTATTGGAAAGGGTATTCGAGACTCTTAAGCTTGGGAGCCATCCAGTGAAATATCAATACCAATATGAAGAACCCTGTATCCAGATGCGACTGCTTGAAAAGAAAGGAAATTATAAGTATGGAAAGTCCAAGACTGAGAACTGTTGAAAAATACCAGCCGCCTTACCACTTGAACAAGTTTCCAAAAGATTTTCACATTGGATTAGGCAAAGAAGTCGTTTATCTTCTTGCAACGAGGGTTACCCCGCGGCTTGAAGGCCCGGATTGGGAAGAAATTTTTGCTCGTTTGATTGGCGGGAGATGGAAACCATCTAATGTCGGACTGGATGATGTACTACTTGAGCAAACGGCGTGGAGTGCTAAAACAGTAAAGTCAGCGACTCCGTCCAAAACAAGGAAAATTCGCTTAATTTCAGGAAGAAATGCGCCTCAATATTCTTATGAAGAAGAAGATATTTCAAAAAGTACACCTCAGGAAATGGGCAACATGGTTCTTGAAATTTGGAATGCCAGAGTATCAAGCATAAGAGCGAAATATGATCACTTAAGAACAGTAGTGCTTATTAAGTCGGATGATTTATTGGAGTTGGCAATCTTTGAATTTGAGACGCTTCTTTATCCTGTTGAAAATTTTGAATGGCAATGGAATAAGAATAATAACCTTGTCGGAGTGGACAGGAAAAGCAAAGAACACCGTTTTACCTGGCAGCCGCACGGTTCGCAATTCACAATAGTGGAAGATGTTCCACGTGAAAGGCTTGCCATTCAAATTAGAAAGCCTCCGGCGTTAACTCAGGAAAACGTTCTCAATTCTTTGAATTTCGAACCATCATGGATAACAATCATCAAATGATATGGACAGAATAAGTTCGCAAGCAAGATCCGAAATCATGTCACATGTGCGTTCGTCAGGCAATAAGACGACAGAGCTTGCGATGATAAAGGTTTTCAAAGCGAATGGAATAACAGGCTGGAGAAGAAAATATTCAATATTCGGCAAGCCGGATTTCGTTTTCCCTAAGCAACGGCTGGCTATTTTTGTGGATGGCTGTTTTTGGCATGGGCATCCTGAACGTTGCAGAATTCCAGCGTCTAACAGAGAATATTGGGTTAATAAGATAGAGAGAAATAAAAAAAGAGATAAGCTTGTGACTAAAACATTAAAGGCTGGCGATTGGGGGGTATTGAGATTTTGGGAACACGAAGTCAGCCGGAGCCGCACTATAAATAAAATTAAGAAAAAGCTATTGCTTAGCGATTGTAAATAAAAGATTAAGAGGTGAAGCTTATGAAAAAAATCAAATTTACCGGCAGTGTTTTGTACGGCGTTTGTCTTCTGGCTGCCTGTATGTTAACCGGGTGCAAGGCGGTGCCGGAAAAGCCTTCCGGGTTCATTCCGAATCCGCAGGAGATGAAGAAATATGATCTGCTGCCATACCAGAAAGCCTGGAAAAGCCCGGATTTTACCGCGTCAAGTTACAATGCGATAATGGTTGTTCCGGTCTTTACCCGGGACCAGTTCGACAAATCATGGATGGAAAACGCAAATATCCGAACCTGGCTGGGCGATGAAAACAGCGATACCAGGGCGTTTGCCCAATATACGGAAAACGCCTTTAAAAATGCGGTGAAAAACAGCAGAAATTACAAACTGGCGGACAAACCCGGACCGAAAACGCTGATACTGGAACTGGATCTGGTTAAAATCGTGCCGGAAAAACCAGTGCTTGGCGCGGCTAAAAATCTCGCGGCGCCAGTTATCGCGCCATTCAGACTGATCGCGCTGGCCGTTGCCCCCGTCAGGACGGCAGTATCGGCCTCCACCGACAGTCCGATGCAGGCGTCAGTGGCGATTGAAGGCGTAATCCGGGACAGCCTTACCAAAAAAGTCGTCGCCACTTTTGCCGACCGTGAAAAACAGGAATCAGCCATAATTAATCTGCAGGATTTTACCGTTTACGGCAATCTCGACCAGATCGTCAACATGTGGGCGAGAGAATTCCTGGAAATTCTGGACAAGCACCCGCTGGAAACCGGAATACCAGTCGAAAATAGCGCCCCCGGCATAAAACTGATCAATCTTTAATCTGAATACAGACAACAGGAAGCATAGATGATCCATCAGACCCTGGAAAAGCATTTCGGTTTCAATGAATTTAAAGCCGGGCAGATGGAAGTCATCAGACGCATTGTCGGCGGCCAGTCGGCGGCGGCGATTTTTCCCACCGGTTCCGGGAAATCGCTGTGCTACCAGTTGCCGGCGCTGCATCTGCCCAACCTTACTCTGGTCGTGTCGCCGCTGCTGGCGCTAATGCAGGATCAGCTTCTGTTCCTGTCAGCCAAAGGCATCGCCGCCGCCCGGATTGATTCCTCGCTCAGCCGCGACGAGGAACGCCAGGTCATGGAAAAAGTCAGATCCGGCTACTACAAAATCCTGCTGATCGCGGTTGAGCGTTTCAAAAACGAGCGTTTCCGCAAATTTCTCAGCGGGGTGCCCATTTCGCTGATGGTCATTGACGAGGCGCACTGCATCTCCGAATGGGGCCATAATTTCCGCCCGGACTACCTGAAACTGCCGGTCTATCAGCGCGAGTTCAATGTCGCGCAGGTACTGCTGCTCACCGCGACCGCGACCCCGGCGGTAATCACCGACATGTGCGCCAAATTCAATCTGCACCGCGACGCGGTGATCGTCACCGGGTTTTACCGCCGCAATCTGCGGTTATGGGTGAAGCCGGTGGCCGGAGACAAGGATGAAGTATTGTACGAACTGCTGAAAGACGCGCCGGAAGAACCGTCGATTGTCTATGTGACTTTGCAAAAGACCGCCGAAACCGTGGCGGAATTGCTCAATGGCAGAGGTTTGAACGCCGTTGCCTATCACGCCGGGATGAAGCATGAAGACCGCGAGCGCATCCAGGATTCATTCATGTCCGGCCAGGTTAACTGCATCGTGGCGACTATCGCGTTCGGCATGGGCATTGATAAACGCGACATCCGGCGGGTCATCCATTACGATCTGCCCAAATCAATCGAAAATTACAGCCAGGAGATCGGAAGGGCCGGGCGCGACGGGCTGAATTCCGACTGCTATGTGCTGGCCAATCTCGACAATATCAACGTGCTGGAAAACTTCATTTACGGGGATACGCCGGAAGCGGACAATATCCGGCGGGTGCTTAAAGCCATTACCGGCAGCGGCACGAACTGGGAGTTTAAGCTCAACAACTTGTCCTCGGTGTCGAATATCCGCATTCTTACACTGAAGACCCTGCTGGTATATCTGGAAATGAAGTGTATCATCAAGCCGCTCTATTCCTACTTTTCCGACTACCGTTACAGCAATGTCATTCCGGATGCGGAGATTGCCGCCAAATTCAACGGAGAACGCCGCCGCTTTACGGAGGCGATGTTTGCGGGGGTGCAAAAGAGCCGGGTCTGGTCAACGGTCAACTTTGATTCCATTAAAGAGGGATGCGGCGGGGATCGCGAACGGGTTACGACCGCGCTGGAGTATTTTGACCAGAAAGGGTTTATTAAGCTGGAAGCGAAGGAAATGACGGAAGTTTTTGAAGTGACTTCGCCGGATTTTGACATTGATAAATTGACCGGGGAACTGGATCTGCTGTTCCGGCAGAAAGAGCAGATTGAAGTTGAACGGATTGCCAGGATGGTGCGCCTGTTTGCCGGGGATAGCTGTCTGAGTTATGCGCTGGCGACATATTTCGGCGAAGAGCTGAACTGGGAAAAATGCAATCACTGTTCGGTATGTCTTGAAGGCAAAGCGGATATCAAAAGCAGTATTTCACTCAACCCGCTGTCCGGTTACGATTTTGCCGAACTTGCCGGCCCGTTTATGGCCAAGCTGTCCGTGCCTGCCACGGCTGACCTGATTACCCGTTTTTTGTGCGGCATCACCGTGCCGCTGATTTCCAAAATCAAAGCCAAACAACTGGCGGCATTCGGCATCCTCGAAAAATACCGTTACGCCGATGTCCGCGCCTGGGTGCATTCTAACTCCTGCAGTTGAACAATGCAATTTATGGTCAATATTTTCATCACATCGACAGATAATAATACCGTTTAGTTCGCTTCCATTGTCTCGAGCGTCATCGCGACCATGTAAATAATTCCATTGCGCATTGCCTCATCATTGAAGTCGAAATTCGGATTGTGAAGAGCCGGGCTGTCCTCTCCGATTCCGATAAAGCAGAAAGCGCCCGGATAATCCCGAAGATAGAAGGCAAAATCCTCCCCTCCTAGCGATGCTCGCTCCATTTCAAACCACATATTACTGCCAAGATATTTTTCAGTAACCTTGCGAGCGGCCTCCACATAAACGGAATCATTGACAGTAGGAATGTATGGCTGTTTGTATTCAAATTCATATGTTGCTCCGGACGCAAGGCATACGCCCTTGACCGTCTGCTCGATCAGCCGGTGAATTTGTTCTCCGACTTTATTGTCAAAGAAACGGGTAGTTCCTTCAAGGATCACTTCTTCAGGAATGACGTTTGCATTCTTTCCGCCTTCAAAACGACATACACTGATAACTGCGGGGGCCTGCGGATCAATATTCCTGGAGACAATGCTTTGCAGAGATTCAACGATCCGGCTGCCGGCGAGAATCGGATCAACGGTAAGTTCCGGTCTGGAGCCATGGCCGCCGCGCCCCGTAATTTTTAGTTTGAAAAAACCAACGGCCGCCATGATTGTTCCAGAACGCGAAATTATCGAACCTGCCGGATATCCGCTTTGGGCATGTATTGCGAAAACTGCATCAGGTTCCGGATTTTTAAGCGCTCCGGCATCAACAAGATCCTTCCCCATGGCGGCTATTTCCTCTCCTGGCTGGAAAACAAAACGCACTGATCCTTTTAATTCATCCCTGAGTTTGTTGAGTACCATGGCCGCACCGATCAGCATGGCCGCATGGCCGTCGTGCCCGCATGCATGCATTCGTCCGTCCACGGATGATTTATAGGGGAAGTTATTTAGCTCCTGCATTGGTAATGCGTCAATATCGGCGCGGAGAGCAATATTTTTGCCATCCCTTTTGCCTTTCAATATCCCCACAACATCGGTTTTGAGAAACGGAGGCAGAAGTTTGAGTCCATTGGCAATCAATGTATTTCTGATTAATGCCGCAGTGGAAAATTCGTTTCCGGCCAGTTCCGGATTCCGATGGATCGCATGTCGCAGCGCGGTGACTTCCGGCAATATTCCGTCAACAATATCCTCGATTTTCTCTTTAGGCGTCATGTTCATTCCTTGTCATTAACGTTTGACAACAGCTTGATGCAACGTTTCATTTGACAACATTTCCGGATCCGGTTCAACTCCTATCCCCGGTACATCCTTTGCTCTGAACATAGAAGGCGCGGAATGAACAATTTCGGAAATGGCTAAATCCTTTTCATATAATCTTTTTGTCGGGAAAATATCACACGGATATTTGATATTGGACAGTGTGGAGAACGCGATATTATGAGATGCCCCGATTCCGGAATCTCCCATGCTGCCTACCCAGCAGGAGATACCTGCATCCTGACAGATTTTATTGATTTCCAGTGCATTGGTAATGCCACCGGTTCTGCCGAGCTTTATATTGACCCATTGACAGGCTTTGATCTGAACAGCCTTGCGTGTTTTGGCTTGAGACGTGATACTTTCATCCAGGCATATCGGGGTTTTTAACTGTGCCTGAAGAAACGCATGATCCATCAGGTCATCACTCATCAGCGGCTGCTCGATCATCGCCAGATTGTATTTGTCCAGATGTTTGAGCATCTCAATGTCGGCAAGCGTGTAGGCGCTATTACAGTCAACATGGATTACCAGATCAGGAAAAACTTCTCTGACGGCGGAAATAATATTCAGTTCCCAGCCGGGACCATATTTCAGCTTTACCCGTTTGTATCCGTCTGCAACAGCCTTTTTTATGGTTTCTATCAGAATATCCACTCTTTCCAGGATACCAAAATCCGCACCTGATTCCACATCAGGACTTTTTCCTCCGAGTATCTGCCATAAAGGTTTGTTCTGCATTTTTGCGTAGAGATCCCACCAGGCAAGGTCAAACCCGGCTTTTGCAAAAAAGTTGCCTTTGATCCAGGCGAGACCATCCTGTAACTGCCGTCCGGATGAGATATCCCTGCCCAGCAGTGAAGGGGTTATGAATTGCCTAGAAACCAGGAACTGGCCTTCGGCAAATTCCGGAGAAAATGCCGGGGATTGCCATGATGCGGCCTCCCCCCATCCGTAATAGTCTCCTGAAATTAGTTTAACCAGCACTGATTCAATGGTGAGAGTGTTGCCAAACGCGGTTTTGAAAGGATGAATCATAGGCATTGCGACATGATAAAGTTCAACAACATCGATTTTCATTTTCTTCAATCCTCTGCAATTGCAATAAATCCATGATATGCAGGTTTATTATAATTGCGTTTGGGTAAAAACTCAACTGATTTTAAATAAACCCGCCACCGTGGATTACGGTGACGGTTTCAGACTGCCGGGAACGTGATCAGGATTTACGTATTTTAAACAGTTTACCGCTGCCGGGGAGTAACTCGACATCAATTGTACTTCCAGGCGTAACCGTTTTAATTTTCTCCCACTGGCCGCGGGGGATGGAAAATTCAAATAATTCACCGTCTCCCAGACTTATGGATACCCTGGCGATGGATTTCGCTTTCCAGTCACGATTCATAACCATAAATGCATCAGCGCCGTCATTGCCTTTGAACATTCCCACGATATACTCGCCGCCGGTTGCTTTGACCGGACTTGCCGTCATGTTTTGAGTGCCGTTCGGGAGCGGGTCGGAATGATATACCAGGTTTGAATTAAGTTTCATAAGTTCCGGTCCCAGGCTTTTGATCTCCTGGTTTATTTCGGTAACCCAGTCCGCGGCCGGCATTCTTTTGCCGTCCTGATACAAGCCGCCGAAACTGGCCGGGCCGTCATAAAGGAACCAGCTTATGCCGCGGCCGCCATAAACCATAGTTGTATAAGCCAGCCAGCGCAGTTCGTCTTTACCCGGCATTCTCCATGCTTTTTCAATGGAGCATGCCTGAATGATATTAAGGAACGGCACTCCGGCCTGGCCGGAGGCGCGTCTTATCAGTTCCAGATTCAGAAAATACTGTTTGCGCTCTTTGTCTTTGCGCATGAAATAGTGATCGTAGCTGATCAGTTCCGGTTTTGTCAGGTTAATATACTGTTTCAGATATTCATCATAAAGCAGGATGATATCTTTACAGGTTGCAACACCCTCATAATTATCTGGAATACTGACAGTTCCCTTGGGCGGCTCTTGTAAAAAAACGCCTAACTGTTTCTGGCTGGCATAGGTCGGCAACAGATTAATGTATATTAAATGATCGGGATCGCGTTCTTTCAAATACCGTATCATACGGCTCCAGTCTGCAAAAGAGTCGGCCCCCGGCTCGTCTTTCAGGTAGTATCCCTCAAAGGACGGATGCTTTTTAACCGTGTCGATAAATTCGTCAAGTTCAGCTTTTTTGGCCGGATCGTCCAATGCCTCGGGACGTAAAAGCGGAATATAGCCGTTACCAACAAGCGTCTTGATTTTATACTTGTCGACGTTGCCCAGCAGTTTCAGCGTTTCTTCTTTGGTGGAACGAAGGTCACTTCCCTTCCAGGACACGTTGGTCAACGTGAATCCCTCACTCACCAGCCTGGCAAGGTTCTCATCAGTCGCCGCAGGCGGACACCACATCGTGATGATAAATTCTTTTTGTTCCCATCCGCCGGCGGCCGACAGGCTGAAGTATGGAGTAAGCACACAAAGGGAAAGAAGCATTAACAGTATTTTGTTCATTGATTATGTAACCTTATTTTTTTAAATTATCTGTTTTATGGTATCTGTATATTGGACCGCAGCCTGATGTTAGACGATGGTTCTGCGTATGCGTTTTCAGTCACCTCCTGTAATTTGGCTGTTCCATATAAGATTAACTTTGCTGCAGCAAAATTGATTTTATAACACTGGATTAATTAGGTCTGGGTTTGCCGTCGCGAGTCCATTTATTATTATTCAGTGAATCATTGAGCAGCGGTCCTGAAGCTGAATATAGATTTGCGCACAGCACTTCCCCGCCGCCAGTAGCCGTTGCTGAAGTATCGACGTGACCATCCACCCAGGCAACGGCTAATTTATTGCCATGATTCGGCCAGACGCCGCCGTCGCCATTTACAACGCTATACGATGGAGTAAGGGCATAATATCCGCAATCTCTATAGCGTGTGTCCCATGCAGATTCCGCAAACATTACCATTCGTGCCGGATATTTAATCTGTTCCAGCTTGGCTGATGGACCACTGCCGGACCACCGCCTTAATAACCCCAGATATGCCCAGTTATAGCCATAATCAACATACTGCCAGCCCAGGGTTGGGGTGGTTTTCGCAAGCAGAGGCATCGGCAATGTTATATTAAGGAGCCTGTTATAGCCTGCGGCAGCGTCAGCCCATGCCGGGTTGGCTGCCGAGGCGCGTTTATTGCAAACAAGATTCATGCGGGTTGTGTAATTATTTACTGTAAGCTGTCCTGACCAGAAAATATTAGAGCCCCCGGCTGCTGGTTGAATATGAATAGGAAATGAGCCATAATCATTGACATACATCGTCATTCCTGTGCCAAGTTGTTTTTGATTATTCACACAGGTGATAAATCTCGCCTTTTCCCTGGATTTGTTCAATGCCGGCAGCAGCATTGCGGCCAAAATTGCGATGATAGCAATCACTATTAGGAGTTCTATGAGTGTGAACTCCAGCGATTTACAACTTTTATTGACTCTCATTTTTGACTCTCCTTTTTAGTTGCTTAATATTTTTAAAAGTCCCTGCTATATCCAGTTCCTGATTTTGCGACGCTGTTATTTAATGCGGGTTACAAGATTTTTTAATCATGATAACCGGAGCTGTTTTCAAGCCGCATGGTTTTATGACGTATGCATCCTGCCACAACTCACCTTTGGAAACAAATTCTCCCGGGCCTGTCCAGCCCGGATTACGGTCTGCCAGATGCAGCGGTCCGTGCGAATTCCGCCGGTGTCCGAATAGCTCCACCGTAATTTCGTTCGCGTCTTTTTTCAGGAACCGGGTAATGTCCAGTTCCGCCGGTTCCCAGGCAATCACCCCGGCATCAGCGCCGTTGACAAACACTCTGGCGGCCGGGGCTTGAAAATCCGGCAGAGAAATAAAACATACTTCGCCTTTTTTGACCGTATTTTTGAACTTCATCAGATAGGAGACTGAACCGGAATAGAACGGCAGCCCCTGCCTGGTCCAGTCGCCGCAGCGGAGGGATTGCGCTGGCGCAATAATCACCGGACCGGCGAATGCAGTCAGCTTCACGCCGAAACCACCCAGCAGAAAAGCGCTTTCAAATCCGGGGTGGTTCTCACTGTAATCACAGGTCAGCAGCAGTTCATTGCTGCCGGTTTTTATAATTGCCGGATTGATCGGAATTTTTTTCAATGAGCGGTCCGTCCACCAGCCGGATTGCATATCGGCTGAAACCGGATATCCATTCAGGGTGATTGTAAAGGTTTCCGGTCTTTCCAGCCCCAGGGAAAGCGGACCGCCAGGCAGTGTTTTCACCTGGATGTCGTACTTCAGGAGTACCCGGATTTTTCTGGCATCTGGATTTGTCTTTATGAGCCACGGCTGAACCATGCGTCCGCCGCGCGGTGCTACCCCCAGAGATTCACGCGTCTGGCGGTCGATCCGCAGGATTTCCTCCGGCTGCTGCCAATTACCATCGCTGATTTTATATGCAGGACGATCCAGCGCCAGCACGTTCTCTTCAGACAGCATGACCGGATACAGGTTGCGTTTCAAGGATACTTTTCGTATAGTACAGTATACAGGACGTCGCGGAAATGACCCCGCCGATTTACGCTTGGGAATGATAAACAGTCTTGAGCCTAGTTCAGGGAAGCCGGTGGATATTACCATCTGCCCGTCTTCGCTTTTATATTCGGCGGAATAGATGCTGCCGGTGTCCAGATCGACTTCCAGAGGAATGCCCTTGCAGCCGGCAAAGCCGCGGATTAACACTTCAGGCAGTATTTTCCTGCGTTTACTGACCGGCAGCGACTCTGTATTCGGCGGCTGGCCGCTCAAACCGGTATTACAGACAAACAAGTTGAAATTTTCAGAGTCTTCTTTCAGCAGATAGAGCAGTTCAGCGGCTTTTCTGCCGGAAGGCTCTGTAAACAGAATTCTGCGGCCCGGTTCCGCGGCCGCGGCAAGTTTAGCACCTGACGCGGCTGTCATAATACAACTGGAGGCGAATTCAACGGCTTCATCTGATGCCAGCGCATCGACATGTTCCGACGCTTTGCCGGCAAAAATAACAGTTCCGCCTGCAGCTTTGAATTTTTTAAGCAGTTCCAGCGTAGTCTGGCGGAGCGTGAGCAGCGGTGGAACGATAACTGCTTTGTATTGCGCCTGCCCTATTTCCAGTACCGGATTTTTTCCGGAGGTCACTCTGCCGTGCCGCGCCATAATGCTTTCATCGCCGTAATCAAAATCCAGTCCGGCTTCCAGCAGGGAGTCCTGCAGTTTGACAAACCTCGCATCCTGCTGCCTGTTCTCTCCCTGCAACCAGTTTTTGCGAATCAGCGTCCAGTTGCTTTCGATCGGATGGATAACCAGGATATCCCTGACTTCCTTGCCGCTGATCATCACCCGGTTGATTCTGGCGAAATAGTCTTCCACTTTCGAATAGACCTGCCACCAGGGGGATTGATAGAAAATTCCGGCCGGATAGTCGCGCTTGGCCTCGGCTTCCATAGTATACCAGCCCAAATGCATACAACGCAGATTGACGCCAAGGGCTGCCTGCCAGTCGGAAAGTGCCTTATAGCCTTTGAACGAAAAATCCCAGCCGGTACAGCCGTAGGTTTCGCTCAGCCGCCATTTTTTCCCGAACTGCCTGGCGGCGGAGCTAAGTTGTTTGGCGGTGGCGTAAACACGCCAGTATTCAGTCAGTTCGTCCATGCCCGGAGCCTGCATGTATTCATAATGCGGCATACAGGCGCCGACGGAACGAGTCTGATCGGAAAGCGTATCCTCCGCCAGCATGTGACAGGTAAAAAGCAGCTTGTTTTTTTCACACCATTCGCCGATTTGTCTGGAAAAAGCCTTAACAAACATCGCCGTGATGCAGTCGCAATAATGATACGCGACCCGGTTCAATTTGCCGTCCGGATGCCCCAGCCACAACTCCGGCAGCCGGTCCGTTAATTCATAGCCATAGCGTTGACTGAATACCTCCGGCAGCCTCCCGGTCCAGGCGCATGTGAAGCCATCAGTCGGAAAAATTGGACTATAACGCGGCTCATCGGCAAATATTCCTGGAATAACTCCGCCGAAGTTTTTGCCACATCGCTTCAGATAGGTTTCGTGAGTCACGTCAATGAATTTTTTGACCGCATCCGGGTTCAAGGTGTCAAGGTAAGTCTGGCCGTTGAACCAGCTATCTGGTTCATCCATTTTGACCGCGCAGTCCAGAATCATTTCATGCGGTTTCAGGCTGCGCGGAACCTTCCGGCTGCTGAGCTTTTCATAAACATATTTTCCATCATCGCGCATTTTAATCAGAAACAGCCATTGCGCATCATCCGGAACCGGGGTTTTCTGCAAATCGGTTATTTCCGTAAAACACAGTTTGCGAATCCGGTACTCCAGATGCCGGGTAACCAGTCCGCCTGCGGCGCCGGACGGCCAGCGGTCCTCGTCGTACAGCCATACTTTCATTCCCAGTCCGGCGGCTTCGTCAATAGCAGCCTCAACGCATTTAAACCATTCATCGCCCAGGTATTCAGTATTCAGTCCGACCCGTGCATGCAGAAAAAAACCGCCCATGCCCATCTGCTTCATCAAACGTATCTGGCGGCGCATTTCCTCCGGCTCCAGCCTGCCGTTCAACGCCCAGAACAATGCACCGCGATATTCAGCGGATGGATTTTTTACTGCTTCGATCAATTGTTTTTTCATTTGCCACAGGCGCTTTTTATTAAAAATCTTAATTTATTGTAAAAATTTAATTTACTGTTATCTTTAACTTAACTCTTAAGTTTCCTTTTAACCTTAACTGTTTCAACATTGAATAGCATTATATGGACAAAATGGCGAATAAAATAAAATCTTTTGTCAAAACGGCGGATTTTTTTTTCCAGTATTTTGATTTGCCGCTTACAGTCCTTCACATAAGTCAACAATCTCATACACGTATTCATACTCATGAGTTTTGCGAAATCGCAGTGATTTTCAAAGGCAAGGGAATGCATAACTGCAACAACAGTTCTTCTCTGATCACTGCCGGTGACGTGCTGTTCATTCCGCAGGGAATTGCACATGGCTATGACAAAACAGAAGAGCTGGAACTGATCAACATTCTATATCTGCCTGCACGGCTGGGCATCTCCGGACTGGATATTGCATCTTCGGAATTCTACGGCATGACCATTAACAACAAAATTCCCGCGGAAAAAGATTTTACCGTTCCTGTCATTCATCTGTCAACGGAGGAACTTGCCGAAACGCGGCGCTTATGCGGGCTGCTGGAGAAAGAGCACGAGGAATGCGCTTACGCGCATGAATTTGCCAGCCAGGCACTATTTATGGTACTGATGCTGTTGTTCGCCAGAAATCATGAACGGAGTGAAAACCGGAAACAGGCGTCAACCAAAAACCTTATCGGCAATGTAATTGCGTATCTGAACCGGCATTACGCTGAAAAGATCAATTTGAAATTGCTCGCAGGCAAGGCCGGGATGTCGCAACGGAATATGATGCGGCTGTTTGGAGCCGCCACCGGCACTACACCGGTAAATTATCTGCTCCATCTGCGGATTTATCAGGCCACAATAATGCTGAGGACGACCCGGCAGAGTATAAATGAAATCGCAGAACAATGCGGGTTCAATGACAGCAACTATTTCACCCGCCAATTTCACCGCCTGACATGCAAGACGCCATCTGCATACAGAGAAACCATCAGTCCGGCGAGTAAAGAAAAGCCTCTATGAACAATTGGATATGCTGTGCTTTTTACAACACTGGTTCAACTCTGAATAGCACAATTTATGCGGCGGTATCTGCCCGGCGATATGCCAAAATGTTTTTTAAATGCGGCAATGAAGTACGTACTGCTGAGATATCCGCAGGCATCGGTTATTTCGTCAAGCGACATGTTAGTGTTTTTTAACAATAAGGTGGAATGTTCAAAACGTAAACGGCGGAGCATATGATTAAAATTCTCCTCGCCGTTTTCCGTAAAAAGACGCGAGATGTAACTGGGAGTAATGCCGAATATTTGAGCAACATGAGCGCGGTTGATCGGGGCGTAGAAATTCTCCTGGATATACTGTTTTACGCGGAGTTTGGTTAAATCCGCTTTGCCTGCCGGCTGCCGGGTATCTGCTTTGATTTCCTCCAGCGTTATTTTCAATAGACCGGTAATCAGTTCCACTATTCCGGCATCGTTCGGATGTTCAGATATAAGATTAAGCGCCCTCAATAACGCATTGCCCGCCTCGCTCAGCGGTTTGGATGTATGGTAATAAATATCAGCGCCGCGTGATTCATAAAAAGAATTAAGCCGGCTGAAATTAATATACGTAACCCTGATATAGTCGGAGTTATATATTATCGAAGACATCTCATGCACATAATCCCATAGCGGCCACTTCCAATGAAAAGGCGGGCAATAATGCAATTCGCCAGGCTCCATGACAGTTTCGGTTATCCTGCCTTTGGACGCATAAGCTATATGTTTTCGACCGCTGAGCGGAATGTCTATGCGGGACTCGCAGGTCATGGACAGTGCTCCGGATTTTGCGGGTTCTTTCTCGGAGATATAAACCTTGTACACGCCAATACTGTCAATAATATGCCGCATCAGACTTATGAATGAGTCCTTTGACAGATGTTCTACATTTAATCCGCTGGAAGTCATAATTTATTTGCCTGTATGGCGATATATTTCTTTAATATTATAATAGGAGCCAATTTCAAAAGTATTGGCTTTTTCTTGTTAATAACTCGTTTTGTTATGCATCAAAAGCATTTTGATGCCTTCAATGTTGCTTTTCTCTGAAAAAGTCGCCAAAAACTTGATTTTTGAA
>JBAYIO010000090.1:0-24149 GCA_041665605.1 Victivallaceae bacterium
CTGCCGCCCGACATTGACGGTTTCATTCCGGAGACGATCAATGCCAATACGGTGAAAATCACGGATGAAACGGGCAAGCCGGTTGCGCTGTCGAAGATGGAGTACAACGCGGTCGGCCGCAAGATCGTGCTCACCGGGGATCTGTCCGGGATGGTTTATCAGGTGACGCTGAAATGCGGGATCGACGGCATTAAAAACATCCGGGGGGCGAGCCTGGTCAATCCCCGCGCTGATGAATACAAAGATGAAATCGCCTACGCTTTCGGCGACGGCATTCTCCTGAATCCGGAAATCTACGCGCCGACGTCGACAGTGGGCCCGGTGCAGATGCCGCAGAACAATTCAAAATGCGATTTAAGCGTGGACAAGGTCTGGTGGGACAAGCCGCCTGTGGCCGGGCAGCCGTTGACGGTTAAATACCAGATCAGTAATGTCGGAACCGTCAAGACCAATGCGGCGGCGGGAGACCTGGTGGCGAAAGTTTATTTGAACAACATTAAAATGGACATGGTGTCATTCGGCAATCTTGCGCCCAAAGCATCGGTCACGCTGAGCTCCACCATCAACGGCGGCTTCATCACCGCCGGGAAACAGACCACCATCATGGTCTGGGCGGACGCCAAAAGCAAGCTGCTCGAAACCCGCGAAGGCAATAATATAAACTCAGCGACATTTTTCCTGGATAACCGTCCGGATCTGAAAGTGACTGCAATCACGCTGTCGTCAACCAAGGCGGGCAAAGTGACGGTGAACTTCACCATCGCCAATGCCGGGGTCGGGCCGACTGCGGCCGGCGCCGGCGCACAGACTGCGGCGGTTTATGTCAACGGCAGTCCTGCCGGAACCGTGAACTACGATGATCTGGCGAAAGGCGCGACCGCTGCATTAAAATTGAACAACGTCACCACTACAGCCGGAACCTGCAAGGTAAGGGTGGTCGCCGACAGCACGGGCAAGGTCACGGAAGCAAACGAAAACAACAATATTCTGGAAAAAGTTTTCGTCATTGCAAAATAGTTAAGGAACTGCATATACATGGGATATAAAGTGAAAATTCAAAAGGGTCAGCGGCCGACCAACCGCGCGTTCAAGGTGGTGATGCCCACCGCTATCGCAGAGGCCATCAAAATGGAGAAAGGCGAGGATTTCGAGTGGCTGATCGAAGACAAAAACACGCTGGTATTATCCAGGTGCAATAAACTGACGCTGCGAGACGCAAGATAAAACAGTTTAAATAGTTTAGCGAATATACATAATAATTCCGCGAAAATGACACTTCGTCCGGTATCGGTTGCGTTAACCGGGTCGGAAAATTGACCGGTAAATTTTTAAAACGAAGTTTTCATTCGAGCACCAAATGCGAGAAAATTACGCCAGATGCATGCTTCACCTCCTGTTGCGCAACATGTTGTCTCAGTTTTGCCGGGCAGTAAAACTTATCATTGCGGGACTTTAACCTATACTAAAATCGGATTGCTCGTCCTTTTTGCCTGGTTGTTGTGGGGAAATTTCTGTTTCACCATGATGGAAGCGGTGGTGCCCAGTATATTGCCGCTGAAGTTGAAAGATCTCGGGTGTTCGAACTGGCTGATGGGGATGATCCTGACTACCGCTCCCGGTATTCTGAATATGACCATCTGCCCTTATGTCAGTTTCAAGAGCGACCGTTACCGCAGCAAATGGGGCCGCCGCATCCCTTTTATCATCTGGACGATGCCGTTTCTTTGCGCCTGTCTGGTATTGATGGGATTGAGCGGCGATTTGTGCGGACTGCTGCAAAGAAATTCAGAGTTTCTGCGGCACTTTACTCCGGCTACTGTTACTATTGTTCTGATTGCGGTTTTTCTAATAATGTTTCAATTTTTTAACATGTTTGTCAATTCGGTATTCTGGTATTTATTTAATGATGTGGTTCCCGCACAGTTTCTGGCGCGTTTTATGGGGGTGTTCGGGATTGTCGGAACTGGAGCCGGAGCATTATATAACTACTTTGTTTTTCAATTTGCGGAATCGCATATGCGGGAAATCTTTATCGGCGTCGCAGTGCTGTATTTCATCGGGTTCGGCATAGCCTGCCTGATGGTTAAGGAAGGCGAGTACCCGCCGCCGGAGGGAGAACTGGACAATTCAAGCAAGGGCCTGAAGGGTATCATGACTTTTTTCAGAGAATCCTTTTCACATAAATTTTACTGGTTTAGATTTCTTTCGACATCATTTGCCGCCGCAGGCTGGGCCATCGGGGTGTTCAGTGTTTTTTTCAACCGGGAGATGGGGCTTGCGCTGGATCAGATCGGCAAAATCAACGCAGTCAGTTCAATGGCGATGATGGCGGCAATGTATTGCATGGCCATATTTGTGGACCGCTGGCATCCGCTGCGCATCTGCGTTTACGGTGCGGTCTTCGGGGTGCTCGGCAACTTTATGTCGCTAGTGTGGATTTTTGTAACCATCCCGGGCAACTATTTTTTCTGGCTGAATCTGGGCAATGTCCTGATTGGCACGTTTCTGGCCGCGTTGGTCAATGTTGCCGGATTGCCGAGCGAAATGCGAATTTTCCCTCAGTCAAGATTCGGGCAGTTCTGTTCGGCGCAGGCCATGCTCCGTTCAACATTTACCGTGATTTTCGGAGTGCTGGCCGGACTTTTTATTGATCTGGTCAGAAACCTTTGTAACGGTTCGGAATACTCCTACCGTTTTATTTACTTGTGGACAACCGTTTTTTCCGGGATCAGTGCGCTATTCCTGATAAAAGTATATATTGAATGGCACAGGATGGGCGGAGACAAGCATTTTCACCCGCCGGCGCCATGGAGTCCGAAAGGCATTGAAGAAATGCCGACAGTGCCGATTGTCGGGCCGCAGACCAGATGGCTGAACATCTCATTCTTCTTTTTTGACGGGATAATGGGGGTGTCGGCGTTGAGTATTCCCGTGCTGATGTGGTGGATGTATTTGAAACAACAAATGTTTGCATTCAAATGGTACGGTCTGGTGGTATTGCCGCTTTGCGGATTGGGATGGCTGTGCTGGATGGTGTTGAAACAAAAAATTCGACGTGACGTGGCTGCTGCAAAAGATGGTTCGCCGCTGCGCAACGGCATCCCTCACCATGGCATGCTGATTATCCTCGGCAGTAAATTTCTGCTTGCTATTGGCGTCTGGATATGCCAGGTGCTGGTTACAGTTTCACTGAATATGGAAGGCGGCGCGATTGTCTTTGGCGTTGCGAACGGAATCACCAACTTTCTGCTGATCGGAACATTATACCTGATGTGCAGAATTGAGCGCGGATTTTCCATTACAGTTGATGAAAAATATGAGGCAATTGATAATATTGTGGCATCATAGACGTGTAAAGTTATTTTACGATTCTTCCCGGCTCTCTTTGATGAGATTATTCGTGGTGAAAAAGGTCTTTAATTTCCATTGCAGCATCTTTTGCTTAAGCCTCTTCGCGATGTGGCGCCATGCAAAAATTACTGGTTCTGCTGCCTGAGCAATCCTTCAACATGCAATCGCAAGCCGTCTTCAATGGAAGTTGACGGAACCGCCAGGCCTGCGGCACGAAGGCGGCTGAGGTCATAAATGCGGTGGCACATGAATGGACGTCCTTCAGGTTTTTCCGCCAGATACGATGCTTCCGGAATCTCCTCGATGGTCAAATTGACTTTCAAAATATCCGCAATAATCCGGTAGTATTGCCGAGATTCAATAATATCAGGACCGGCCATGTTGAATATTTTCCCGCACGCGGCTTTATTGCCGCCAACGCTGACGATGGCAGCGGCAAGATCATCCACATAAACCGGCTGCTGGAGGAAATGGCCTCCTCCGACCAGTTTCAGCGGAACGCCTTCGCGCAATTTCTTGATAAGCCCGGGATCACGCCCGTGCAGCGGCAGACAGCCCGGCAGTGAGGGCATTCCGTAAATGTGGCACGGACGCAGGATTGTCCAGGCCATTCCGCCTGCATCGCCATTGATAAGCTCCAGTTCGCAAAGCCTTTTTTTAGCGCCGTAGCTCAAAGAACCTTCTACGGCGGACACATCATAGTGTTCCGTCTCTTCCGGTTGAGGGAAACGACGCCAGGCCGGGTCATAAACAAAATCAGTGGAAACAAAGACAAACTGCCTGGCGCGGTCACGGAAGAGTTCAATATCCTGGAGCATATCGTCCAGTTCGTAGCAGATGCAGTCGACCACCAGATCCCATACCATATTTTGCCGTTCAACAACTTCCTGCATCGCCTTCCGGTCATGACGGTCGGCAATCAATGAGTGTACGCCTGGTACTGACGGACGCAAACCGCGCGTAATTGTCCAGACCTGATACCTTTTGGAAAGCGCAGCTCTTACCACGGCTCCGCTGACATGGCCGCTTCCGCCAATCACAAGAATGTTCATTGTATCTTTCCCCAGTTTTAAAAAGACTGTTTTTTAATATGGGCTATGAAAATAAATTTACAACTCCAGTATTCTGATTGCGTTTCCGGACATGATTTTATTGAAAACAATATCGGATATTTTTCCGGATTTTTTCAGTTCATTAAGGAACAGCATCAAGCCCGGAAGTTCAGGCTTCGGCGGTGAGCAGATGTCCAGACCGAACATCAGTTGATCCTGGAATTCGTTCAGGAATTTTACCGCGTATGCCGGATCACGGGTCAAGGCATTGCAGCCGCTGCCGGCCGAGAGGTCGCCGTACAAACGGGGGAATCGCCGCATCAGTCTCGGGACTGCGCCTTCGGCCCTCACCGGATAATTGGGGTATCCGCCACGGTCTTCCGGCTTGTCCAAAGTTCCGATCTCAGCCCAGAACGACTGGGAATGTCCAAAGATTTTTAAATCGGGAAACAGTTCCAGCGTCTCCGCCAGTTGCGGCAGTCCGGGATCGTCATACAGACCGTAAGTGCCGTCAATTTGCGGCGCAATATGAATGGTCACCGGCAGACCGGTATTGGCCGCGTGTTTGAACATATTTCTGATGTATGGATCGCGGAACGGCATATTGCAGGTTACTTCCCCCAGACCCTTGCAGCCCGCATCCCTGTATTTTTTCATCACGTCGCCCAGTGGCGCTGAAGGGGTATTGTCAACCGCCCGCGGATGGATGTTGCAGAATGGAATGAAGCGGTCCGGATGGCGTGCCGCCATTTCCAGAATGTCTTCGTTGGACTGCGGCAGATAGAATTCCGGGCCGATCAGCGGCAGCAGGACGGCTTTGGCAATCCCTGCGCCGTCGTAGAATTCGAGCAGTTGTTCCGGAGTCGGGAATGGCACCCGGCCATCGACTTGCAGGAACGGCTTTCTGAGAGCATGAGCATGAATGTCAATAATCATGGCTGTTTCTCCAATGTAATCAGTTTTTGCGGGCGGTCAGCGCCCATTTGCCTTTCAAATCGTCCGGCTGGGTGTCGCCGGGCAGCAGATCCCGGTAATTTTCCGCGACTTTCCGGTAGGCGGCGGCGTATTCCGCAATGATTTCCGGGCGGTAATGCTTGAACCACGGGATGTTGAACGCTCTGGCCTGGATGCTTTCGGCCACCGGCAAATCTCCGGAATATCCGGCCCGGTTGGTCGGGGTTCCGCTGCCGTAAACGTCCACGCTGGAGAACAGCGGATGCGTGTGCAGCGCGGCATTGCAGCCGGGAGTGCAAAACTGCTCTCCTTCCGCCTGGACAGCCTCGCAGAAGCGTTTCAATGAAAGTCCGCCTAATTCTTCTTTCTTATAGAGCCCATGACTGGCGTACCAGCCGCCCTTGGTGGAGCCGGAATTCTTCGCCGGGCGGTGGGCGTCAAGCCCGGGAACGCCTTCCAGCAGATCCCAGAAATAATTCATGGCTTTATCAATTTCCGCAATTTCCGCCGGATATTTTTTCACTTGTTTCAGACCGACAATTGATGATAATTGATGCATGCGATATTTGTAGCCGCCCCAGGGGACGCCGGCTCCGGCTTTGAGTTTTTCATCGGTAATTTCATTATGACGTTCATAATGCGCGAATACAATGGCGCGTTCATAAACTTCGCGGCTGTCGGTGGTCAACATGCCGCCTTCGCCGATGGCGAAAGATTTGCCGCTCATCATGGAATATCCGGCGGCATCGCCGAAAATCCCGACCATTTTACCTTTATAAAGTGCGCCGTGGGCATGGGACACGTCCTCAAGGACCTTCAGATTGTGCTTCCGCGCTATCGCCATGATCCGGTCCATGTCAGCGGGATAGGACAGATAATGGACCACCACGATGACTTTGGTGCGCGGCGTAATATGCCGTTCGATGTCATCGGGGTCAATGCAAAGCGTATCCGGGTGGATATCGGCAAACACCACCGATGCGCCTAGCGTCAGCGCCTGGACGCATGACGCCCAGTAAGTGATGGACGGGCAGATGATTTCATCGCCGGCGCCGACGCCGAGACCGTACATGGCGCATTGCAGTGCGGCGGTGCCGGAACTGTGCGCCAGCGCGTATTTGACGCCCGTCCATTCAGCGTATGCCTGCTCAAATTTCCTGGTAATGTCCGTGCCGGACATGTTGCCGTCGCGCAGCACCTGCAGGACGCCGTTCTCCATCGCCTGATTAACGATCGGCCACTTGAACATATCGCCTGATTCCGAATTCACGGTTTTGGAGCCGCCCAACAATGCCAGTTTACTCATTTCCTGCCTCTTTACGAGTTTTTAATGTTTTTAATGATGACCTGGAAAATCCGATTAAAATAATAATTTACTTAAATCGGCAATATTTACAATAATATCGCATATTATTTGTTAATTTTAATCTTGCCAACTCGATTAAATATATAATATTATAACCCGCCTTCCGCAAAAAGTCAACCATTCCCTGATAGAATTCTAGCTTGTTTCGATTTCTCCAAGCAAATTTGCTTGTCATCATTCATTATACAAGTCGAAGAACTTGATTGCGTTGCCGTTGGCTATTTTTTCGAAAACCTCTTCCGAAATCTGCCCATCTGTTTTTAATTTGATCAGGAATGCCGGCAGTTCTATTTTCTGGTTGTAGCGGCAGATGTCGGTACCGAACATCAGGCGATCCTGGAATTCTGTAAGGAATTTCGCCGCATATTGCGGGTCGCGCGCCAACGCATTGTAGCCGCTTCCAGCCGATAGATCGCCCCACATGTTCTCGTAGCGGCGGAACAATTTGGGAACTACGCCTTCTTCCTTAATCGGATATTCAGGATACCCGCCGCGGTCAGCCGTGGTTTCGAGCTGTCCGATTTCCGCCCAGAATGCCGGACCATGACCAAATATCTTGAGTTTGGGGAATTTGTGCAGACAATTTTCCAGTTGCGGCAGTCCGGGATCGTCATACAGTCCATAGTTTTCGCCGATCCGGTCGGAAATATCGAAAGTTAAAGAGAATCCCATTGCCTCGACTTGTTTGAAAAAGTTCTGTACCAGCGGGTGGGCAAATGGGAGATTAGGCATGAATTCGCCCACTCCTCTGCAACCGTGATCTTTATACCAGCGGAGCCAGACCCCGAAATCAGTAAAAACAGAATTGCCGATTCCGCGAGGATCAATATTACAGAACGGAATAAATCTGCCTGGATAACGTTTGCAAATCTCGATAATCTCTTCGTTCGACTGCGGCAGATATACCTCCGGCCCGATGAGCGGCAGCAGGATGCCTTTTTCTATCCCAAGTTCATCATAGCGCACGATAACCTCATCCGGTGTACAGAATTGAGTATGTCCGTCCTGCGGCGGACATGACCATAAGTAAGCGTGAGCATGAATATCTATAAACATGTTATTTCTCCAAGAGTAATCAACTTTTACGTGCAGTCAAAGCCCATTGCCTTTTCTGTAACATTTGTTTTCTGGCATGACACAATCATCATGCTTGAGAATCCCGGCACAGCCTTTCATGTCAGTCATAATCATAATCTTCATTTAACTGCATTTCCCTATAATAAATTCCAGAAGAAACGTTTATCCGCCATTTCACCGGGGCAGTACGAACTGCCCCGTCAATGATTGATTACCCATTACTCAATTTTACGGATTTCCACATTGTCGAAATGGATAATACCGCCAGTCACATTATAAACAGTTGTGTACAAACGCAATTTGACATTATTGCCACTTGCTGCCGGCGCCGTAAAGGTAAACACTGTCTGGTTCCAGTCAGTACTCGTGAAACTCGAGACGGCGAGTTGGGAAGAAGTAGTAAAGTCGTAAACAGTCATCACGCCGCCGACTGTCGGGACTCCCCCGACCTTGCCCATGATTTTGACCCGATAAGTAGCCCCGGCATCATAAGTAAGAGGTTTTTCAATAATCTGCCATGCAACTCCATTAGTTTTTACGGTCAGGCAATTATTTCCTTCAAGTGCATTGCCAGAATCAAGATAAGCTGTGAAAGAATCTGATTGCCAGCGGCTCCATCCTGCCGGTAAAGTATTGTCTTGAGAATCTGGGGTTTCAAACGGCTCATTGATAACCATCATTCCATTAATTATCTCTGAAACGTTCAATAGGCACGGACACAAATAGACAGACCATGGTAAACTGGCGGTTTCCGAATCCCATTTATTTCTGATCAAGGTATAGACATTGGAGTCATATTTGTTCAACCTGATCCATGTGTAGGTAAGGTATTCATATACATCAGTGCCCAAATTGGGATATACGCTGCCTCTCGGATAGTTATAGGCATAATTCCACATGTTTTGGGTAAATGTATTGGCAAATTTCTGCATATCGGATAGCTCTATGCAGGAAAGCCCTGATTTCATGGCTTCTATCACAAAATCAATATCAATGTTCGCATGACTACTGTCCTCGGTTGCGACATATTGCCATCTGTCTGTCGAAAGTATTCCCGGATTATTATAGTACCATGCGTATGAGTTCTGAGTCTGATAGTAAGTCAGATAGCCGGTAAATGTAAGTCCCAGGCTGTTGGCACGGTCGCGGTAGCTGGTATCACCAGTTGCCCTGTACATTATTGCGCTTGATATGCCCATCGCAAGGTATTGATTATGCGGCAACGAGTTTCCGCTCGGGAGATGTTTAAGACTTCCATCGTCCGGCACCACATAGACTTTCCTGAAATCGCCAACCGTCACGAGTTCAGCGGCGTGACGGCCAATCAAGCCGTCAACAAAGCTCTTACATATGGATGCACAAGCAACCAGATCATAATTTTGGCCGTTATAATTGACGCCTGCAGGAGTCATATTTTTAGTTACCATTTCATAAAACTCGGACAGAGGGACAGCTACCATCCCATCGTCAACCGCAGTATATGAATAGCGCCTGACAAGCAAGTCATCTATATGGAATTCTACTGCGGTTCCGGACGTTTGAAAGAACCGGAACTCAAGCGTATCCCCTGAAGCTGAAGGAGTGGAGAATTTACCTGAAATCTTAGTCCATGAACTCCCTGCCGTTATGGCTGTCGGGCTTATCAGATTTGTTCCGGCTGTAGTGTCCACGAGGGAATATTGCGCACCGCCGCCGCTTGCAACTTTGGCGTAGAATTCATAATAATACTCTGATGACGGCTCGTAATTTCTATTGTCGTTTACATTATAATTTACCGGTGTAAAGATAGCGCCGCCTTGAGCAGCGCCTGAAGGCATATTTATCGTAACACAGGCGGCGCCGCTGATATGAACTGGCGTAACTGTAGTGTCCCGGCAAACATAAGATGAACTGGTTCCGCTGATCCGGCTCCAGCCCAGAGGCATGCAATTCTGACCGTTATGGTATACTGTGACATTGTCGAATACCGCCTTTGAATTCGCCTTGGTATAGTCCTTCAAACGGAAGATCACGTTGACTGGGGTGGGATTGGCATCGGTCTTGAACCATACGGACTCCTTGTTCCAACTCCATATTTCGTCATCCCAGCCATCGCCCTTGTCCAATCCGTAATCTGACGGATAAAAACTCCTCTGGCACAACACCGTACCGTCACTTGCTTTTACGACCAGGACTTCAGGTGGATTAGCTAATGATGCGCCATTGATATTGCCAGCTTTGCACATGAACGTAATAATGTAATTGTTGTTTGCGACTGGTGTAAATGTGAAAATTGCCTGATTCTGATTTACAGTATCGGACTGTATTGTCAGCGCGTAGTTGTCGTCCCAGCCGAATCCAGTGCCGGACTCGACTTTTACGTCCGTGGCGTCATTTCGTGTCCAGTATGATGCTGGCCAGCCAGCGCTGAAGTTATAACCAATGCCCTGTTGTGATGTCCCAAACTCACCTACAGCTTCGCAGTACCCCTGTCTGGCCAAATCCTCTGCGTATTTCGCTGTTATCAGCTTGCCGTTAGTAAAAACTGTATAAAGGTTATTGGCCCTCATGGCGAACATGGCGAGATATTTGGTGTCGCCCGTTGCCTGATACATACGCAGCAGACTTTGCAACTGGTATGAATGCGCCCAGGCATGGACATCGAGCGCATATTCCAATGTTGAATAGTCGGGAGTGTTCTTTGTGTCAAACAGACTGATCCATTCTGTTCTGGTCAAAGCAAAAACTGAAAGACTCATTGTAAAGATCATTACGCAAATACATAACGATTTGATAATTCGAGAATTGGCGGAGAGAGAATTTATTGCTACCATGATTTTTCTCCAAGTTTTTAGTTCATTTTAAAATACAGGAAAAATCGTTTAAAGGCTACAAAAATTATTTTTTATCTCAACCGTTCTCCTATAGCCTAATTTATTACACCTCCTCCTCCTCCTGTTCCTTAACCTAAAGTTTTCTTTTTTGAACTGGTTTAACGAACCACTATTTGATCCAAGTATGCGATTCATGACATGTTAAATAGCTCGATAATGCTATCCGGATGTTCGTGCCGGACGACATGGGGCGGTTTTTTGCCACTGGCCCGGAATTTTGTTTCCAGCACATATGGAGACATCAGCTTCAGGCAGGAGAACGCTTCCGGCTCACGCTTGAGTTTCAGCAGCGCATTGAATGCTCCCTCTTTGATCAGTTTCCGGGCTTTCAGCGGCGACAGGTGAATGGCGCTTAGTTTGGCTTTGCGGTAGCTGTCACAGTCCAGCGAATCCAAGCCGTCCGGCAGGATGCCATGCTTGACGCTGACGGTAATAACGCCAGGAGTAAGCGCCTCCGCTTCTTCCGCCAGTGCTTGTTCTCCGCAGGCCAGGATTGTCGGAATGCCCAACTCCATCGCGCACAAAGCCATGTTACCGTACTCGCCAATCGAAATTCCGTTAATGGTTACGTCGATACAAGAAAACCATCCGGTATGGGTGATATGTGAGTACGGAGTCCCCGCCTTGGCATGTTGCCCGACAAAAACTAGAGCATCGAAAGTTTTGTCCAGTCCCCACGGCCAGACCGGTTTGGGGGCACCGCGGCTAAGCAATGCGCGTTCGTCCAGCAGTTCCGGATCGATTCCACCGTAACCGTGACCATCAACCACCACCACTTCATCTGCTCCGGCATCGAAAAAACCGGCTATGGCGGCATTGACCTCTTCAGTCAGGAAGCGTTTGCCTTTTTCGTAATATCTGCCTTCCGGCATAACCCAGTCGTCATGGTTGAGAATCCCGGCGCAGCCTTCCATGTCAGTCATAATCATGATTTTCATAATTTAAGCCATTTTTAGATTTTTAAAATTACAAGTCTAAAAGCCTGTGCGCGTTGATTTTAGTGTGATTAATGTGTATGTTTTTAACATATCTTTAGGCACGATAATGCGACATTTTTGTTTGCTAATCTTTTCCAGTATAACTGGTTTAATCTCTTTAAAATCCGGCGAAGCTAAACTCGCAGAACTCGCGGCAAATGCTATTTCAATGACTATATCTTCACGCAGTGATAACGGGATTTTGGGTGCAAGTACAGGCATTGGTTCACCGACTGTATAACGATTTTCACCAGTTAAATTCAACAAATGAATATATGCGTTATTCCCATTTTTATCTAAATAAGTTTCCACTAACACCTCTGCCGGTAGGTTATTAATTACTTTTACCGGATATTCGCCATGTGTCACACTCGACACTATATTCATAGCGGTTTTTGCCATTTCAGCATCATATTTGTACAGCCATTTCTGCTTAAAATAAAGTGCCGGTTCAAAGTTGAATATGCCTAGCGGCAGACTTGAAACATAGCATACGCCTTTGCCGAAATTATGTCGTGTCAGCGCCGCCCGATTTGTTGATGCGAAAGTTCCTAAAACCTCCGCATTAATTATTTCAATTGGGGTTATTTTAACTGGCACTTTAAATTTTAGGCCATTATAAATTAATAACTCGTCTTTGACTTCGACTAAGCCGCCAAGATGCTTAACTCCAGTCACATCCGCAAGCGGCGGTTCCTTGTATGGTTGAAATAAATCATTAACTTCCGCCAGTGTTCCAGAAATTAACAACGTTCCGCCACTGGCGACAAAATTGCGAATTCCCATGATCTCTTTTTGGCTTAACACATTGGCATTGGCTAAAATCAACGTTTTAATATTTTTTATAATTTCAACATTATCTAAATCCCTACTAAGAATAATCTGGTGCGGAATATGCGCGTCAGTCAGAATTTGCGAAATCCCGGCTTGGTCGGCAAATGGCAGTGGTTTCTCTGATTGGTCTAAGAACCGCCGTTCATCCAGCTTGAATAAGATGGCTAAATCAGCTAAATTAATCTTGTCTTTGTTAGGCATATAATTATTCCAATTTAAATACTTTCCGCCTTGTTCAATACTCATCCAAATCGCTTGTGCGTTCATTGCATGCATCGCCCAGCCTAAGTAACCAGTTGTCTGCGCATCGCCATATGGATATACCAATCCCCATGCAGGCCGCCCGAAAGAAACCGAAAATCCACGCATAACTTTACGGAAATAGTAGAAATTGCGATAGTTAGCAAAAATATTACCGCAACCAATTTCGCTGGCAAACATATCGGTTGACGCAGCTAAGAAATCGGCACGATAGCCAATACGATTCCCGCCATCATTGAGCTCTTCGTCGTTATCGTAAGCCGTTACAATAATATTGGGGTTGATTTTAATTAAATAATTATGCAAATCTTGAAAAAATTCTGCCGACTGCCAATTTTTCCAAATTGTCCAGCGTGCACTCAATGGTTTGCTGTCGTCCCATAACGTGTCAGTATTGCCCGGCATTGGCAAAACACAACCAGTATCAGCAGTAAATTTGGCCCGGCAGTAGGCACACCCGCAATAATCGCGCTGACATAGAATTGCTTCATCAACCATTACTCCATCAACTCCAGTTTCCTTGACATAATTACCGATACGTTCAAATAAATACGCTCGTAAATCAGGATTGTTGATGCACGCATTGCCCTGCGAGGCAAGCATGGTTTCAATATTCTGCACAAAGGCCCCTGTAAAGCGGGAAAATGTCTGTATGCCATTGCCCATCATGCAGAAACTTGGACCATCAACATGGCGAATAACTTTCATCCCTAGCTCATGCGCAATTCTTACGACTGTTTTCTTAACTTTTTGATGTTCAATAATTGATTCGTTCAAATAGCAATTATTCCAAAACAATCCTTGTTCAGTCACGGCATTAAAGCCTAATTTCTTTAAGGTCAAAAGCCGTTCGCGAGTAGCATTGTCGCTAACATGGCCAAAGCCTGTAGCTGCATTGGAATCATCAAACAGACCTAATCGCATGTCCCAGCACCAATTGACTGTCGGCGCGTCAGGCGGTAATGGCGGCATAATCTTTGGTGGAATATTGCTGACTTTTTCTTCGCGGACTTCCACTTTTGGAGTCAACGCAGCATTGATTACACTGGCAGTAAAATAATCCGGCTTTATAATCCGGCTTGGATCGACAACCAAAGCAAACTCCGCCAAGCTGGGGACCACCCAAAAACCGCGAGTTAAATTATAGCATTCCTGAAGTGAAACTACATTTTTAACAATAATATTATTGACTGACCAATTCAACCCAGCTAATTCAATTTTAATCTCCGTCTTATCAGAAGGAACATAAACGTCAACAAATGCTTGTCTATAGGTGTTTGACGCAACTTCAATATCTTTTAGCGCCACTTGACCATTGACACTCAAATTAAACGGTCCGACTTGTTTGTCAGGGTTGCCTAAAGTTAAACTTAAAGTATAGACTCCCGGTAATACCGGAATAGTAAATATCCCGCTATCATTCTTATCAATTGTCACTCCTGATGCAATTGGCGGTAATGTATCGGTGTTGTATAATTTTGCAGAGGCCGGCAATTTCAGCCATCCAGCTTTGATCCCGGGAATGGTAGATTCCAATCCAAACCCCTGCCAATCCGGCCCCCATACAAACCTTGACGCTTTTTGAATATTTTTATTCCGTTTAACGGTTGCTTCCGGTGAGGCAAAGAGAATGCGATTACCCATTCCATCTCGAATTTGTCCAGCAATATAGTAGAACCAATTGTTATAGTGACGATAAAAATAGTCATATCCGGAACAATAAATCCGGAATTTTGCGGCATAACGATCAGCAATGGGACGCTTAGTAATATTAAAAACCACTTTATCGCCTTTTTTGACAATAGTCGTGACTATCCCAATCGGGTCGCCGCCGTAGGGGACATTTGACAATGAAAACGAGCCTGATGGATTAAAGTCAAACACTAGCTTGAAATCACCTTTATTAAACGCCAAATAGCGAATTTCATTAATCGGAAACACCGCGCCTCCTTCAGTAATTTTACTTAATTCCAATGTTCCGGAGTTAACAAAAAACGCTCCCATCCCGCCATAGCGTGTTTCCCACTGCGTATTGTCTAACAACGATGCCGGAACCGAAAACGAGTAAAAGGAATATCCTTTAGTATCGGTCAGATAAGCTGTACGCAAAGTAACTTCAACTTCTCCTGTTGGCAATATTGCCGCCTCTCGACGGAATTGAACTTTGTCTGAGTTTAAATCAATTAAATTATTGGCAGTAATTTTACCATTATTATCTTTAATGATCGTTGGTTGCGCGGTTAATTTATTGAAATCAATCCCAACTATCGTTTCATCGGTAATTAATGGTTGATTCTTATAATTTACTACCAAACTGCGGGTATCATTGATCGTCAATGCGTCTTTATCAATTTTAGGTGCGGCAACACCTGGCAACTTGCTATCGGGTAAATAAAAAAGTTCAATATCCTCGATTATTAACCCGCAATCATCAGGGAACTTTGATTTAATATGTGCCGCTTCTTTGAAATAACTGATAAACGATAACTTATTATTAGCAGATTTTACTAATCCGTTAACATTGAAATAGTAGTACAAATCTACCTGGTGATTTCCGGAAATAACTGAAAAATCTAATTTCCCTTTAGGTGCGTAAAAGATATTTAACAAATATGGCGAATTCGGAGTAATAGTCGGAGCAATTACCGGTTTTTTAGCATCGCGAAATATGGTCATCTCAGGATCATAATTCAATAATCGCGGCAGATGCAATGGAGTCTCATTATTAACATTTTGGTCATTGATTGCAAACGACAGCATTGGACTCCAGCCTGAACCATGTGAGAAATAGGCTTTGAATCTTAATACTGGCATGTACCCTCGCAAATTCGCCATTGCTGGAATATTCAGTGTTTTAACGACGCTAATTTCTTTGGCAGGCTCAAGTTTAAGATTTTCACCCCGCCATCTGCTATTGGGCGTAGTTAATGGGACAAGTGCAGGTGCGACTTTAACTTCGCCGCTTACTGTTGGATTGCCATGCAGCGCATAGTCTGGAGAAGGCGCCGCGCCATGCAATATACTTAATTCAAATATTAATATTATCGTGGTTAACACTTTTCTAAGCATAGGATAAAACCCTCAAGAGGTAATAATTTTTAATCTATAAATTATTGGGATTAATTGTCCCAAAGCCGTAACCTTTGAGATGGGCAATCTGCATCTTGTCTTCAGCTTCGTATAGCTTCCAAATCACCTTTAAGCCCTCAAGCGATTCAATGGCGTTGGTTATTGGCGTTGCGCCGGTTTCAACACAATCCAGGAAGTGGCGCATCTCCTGAATAGTTGGTTTGCATGATGGAGCTTCCGCCAAAACGCTGATTTTACTATTTTCATTTTCCCCGGGATTGTGCTTACTCAAATTGCTATGCAGATATAATTTGCCGGCGGCAAGATCAAACTCCAGCATCCCCTCTTCGCAATGAGCGTGAAAGGCATAACCATGACGCGTACCCCGCGCACCCCATGTTCCAAAATGGTAGCCCATTGCTCCGCTTTCAAAAGTTATTGTAACATTGCTGGTGCCTTCGCGTTCCATCCATGGCGTTCCCATATTTGAACTAATATGTGTCCCGATTACCGGCCGGCCCAGCATCCACAGCATGAGATCAATGTAGTGGCAGCCGTGGCTGAAGAGCTGGCCGCCGCCCAATGTTGCCTTGCGGCACATCCAATTATCCGGGGTGCGCTCAGTATGCTGTTCTGTCCAAATTGAAAGTTGGAAGCATTTGCCATAAGTCTCCGCTGTTATTAATTCTTTCATTTTAATTAATAGCGGATGAAAACGCATGCAGTAAGCGACCATCAATATGCGGCTATTAGCTTTCGCTGCGCGAATCATATCAATGCAATCTTCTTCATTATTGGCAAGTGGTTTTTCAGCCAGAACGTGTTTTCCGGCATTGAGGCAGTCAATGGTGCACTGAGCATGCAAATGGTGCGGCAGCGCCATTAACACCACATCACAACAAGGCAATGCGTCATGATAGTCAGTAAAAACCTTGGGCTTGTCCGGCAGTAATTTCGCTAAATTTTCTGCACGTTCGCGGTCAATGTCAACTATTGCAGCTACTTCCAGCCGGTTATAAAGATCTTCAAACCTCCGAACATGACTTGTAGCCATTCCCCCACAACCAATTAATGCAATTCTATGTTTCATAATTTTAACTTTATTGTTTATTTTAGACATTAATATAAACCCCCAGCAAATATTTTATTGACAGGTATCCCGTATTTGGAAATAATGGTGTCACTATTTTCAGGGCCGGCACTGCCATCAAGGTGCATAACATTGGAGAAACCAGAATGGCGCAAATGAATACCCGTAGTATCGGTACTTATAATGATAGTGCCTTGAACTGTGTGGGTCGAATCGAGAGAGTCAAATAGAACTGGGAAACGAGGGTTGGAGCGTCCAAGCAACAAACCACCAGGAATTGTATTACCAGGCGCACTGCCTCCCATAGCATACTGGCTGTCCTTAAAAGCGTCTATAGTCAATTTATATATTACCCCGAAACCAGGGTTAACATTAACATTCGGCAAACCTAAATTAACATAGGCCCCGCCAGGAATATCAACAGCAGGCAGAAGGCTTATAGGGAAAGCTGGACAACTGAATGGCAGATCATGACGTTTACCAAGTGGTGAAGGTTTCAGTATTCCCGCCTGGAGTATTGATTTCCCCCAGTTCCGATATGCGTTGGTAGGAGCACCATAATAAGGCGCTAATGGTATCATATCCCTGTTGTCACCGGCGTACATGTACATAAACGACATACAACTCTTCATGTTGTTTAGGCATGCGGTGGCTTTAGCTTTAGAACGAGCCTTGTTCAATGCCGGCAGCAACATGCTGGCAAGAATTGCGATGATAGCAATCACGATTAGGAGTTCTATCAATGTGAATTTAAGCGGCTTGTAACATTTAATCTTGCTCATTTTACCTCTCCTTTTTAGTTAATTTATTCGAGTTTTACAATTTGGCCGAATCTCTCCATAAAATTTGGGCATCTGACTCTATTACTCGAGGAATTTCCATTCCTTTAAGTATCGCATCAACAACCGTAACGGTGTTCTCCATCACCGGCAGTTCGATAGTGGTGAGTGGAACTTTGAAATACGGGGACGCATCGATATTATCGAATCCGATTACCGAAATATCTCCGGGAACGGAGTAGCCATTCGCCAGCAATCCGTCAATTAATCCGGCTGCAATCTTGTCATTGTGCAAAACAACAGTTTTTATCTGGTCGGCCTTGATCATGGCAATCACCTTCTGAACAAGATTATGTCCGATTTTAAACAGATTTTCAACCGGGTTGTCCGGCATAACTATGATATGTGTCGGTTTAATCTCAAAGCCTAAACCGGCAAGGGCATTCCTGGTTTCCGCTGAAATACAATTTTCATCACACGCTATCGGCGCGTTGACAGCCTTGAAAAGAGCAGTGAAAAGTTTGGCATAGATGTCATCGCGATTTATTCCTAATCGGTAAATTTTAAGCGAACAGTTCTCTAAGACCGGGAAATCATAATCCACCGCGTAAAACTTCACATCTTGAAGCAAAGCAGCAAGCCTGGCCTGGTCTGCCTGAAATCTCATCAATACATTTTGGGGTATCCGTTCAACATTAACCTGTTCAGAGAATATACCGAACATTATTATTTCCCGGACATTCATCCCTTTCAGCGCAGCAACAGCGTCGGAAATATGATTTGAAAGAAAGTTCTGGACTATAAACTCACGGCCGTTTTCGTCCAGCATCTGCATAGCCTTGCGCATCGCGTACAGACTCTTCTCTGAACTGCTGTCCTGACGGATAATCAATCCTACCGGAGACTTGCCAGGTTTGGTCAAACTGCGGGCAATGCGGTTCGGGATATAATTGATCTTCTCAGCATGCTTTTTAACTCGCTCGACTGTTTCCGGCTTGACTCTGCCTTTTTCCGCATTACCGGACAGACAAACCGAGACAGTTGTCTTTGACAACTTCAAGTCTTCAGCGATTTTAAACAATGTCTGCTGTCTATTTTCCATACTTAATCCATTTTTGCACTTTATTTGCAGAACCGGTTCTGCATATTCTTAATTATATCGTATTTATTTCATTCTGTCAACAGGCAAATGGTAAATCAAAACAAAAAAGAATGAAAATAAATTTTAACAATTCGTAAAATTCGGCAACTGTCGCGGTATGAAGCACCATTTCCGCTCTATAACTGTTATTTACACCGCATCCTGTCTGGAATCCGGCGTAAAGGCGCAAAGTGATTTTGAAATTATGTGCATTAAAAAGGCATCCAATGTCTTTATTCATAAGTATTTAACCCAATAGTCATTGACAGATTTACTATATGTGTAAAGAGAAATACTTGATTTCTGAAGTTCGAGAGTGCTAAAATTTTAAAATCTTGAAATGGAGTCATGGATTTTATGGATTGTGGGAGTCCGGTAAAATATGAAAACATTTATGTTCAACCGGGCTCCAAACTCTCCGGAATCGGATGGTTGGCTGAGCGCTGGTCGCAGGGGCAAAACTATGGAACTAATGAGGCTGATGGGAGAGTGCTGTCCCAAATGTGTAAAATGTCAGAAATGTCAATGACTCTCTAAAAATCCGATAGGCGGCAATTTATCTGGAAATTCGTGGGAATATTTCGATTTTGGAACTTATAACAACGGGAATAACTTGCATTTAAGGCGAAAGTATAATATAATTATCTATGAGACTGTATCGCCTTTAGTTTATTAAAAAAATAACTTAGAGAGAAAAATGAAAAAAATATTAAGCGCTTTAATATCGCTGGCGGTTATCGCCGGAGCCAGTAATGTTTATGCTAAATTGAGTTTTTCCGGCACTGGCAGTTCGCTTAGCACTTCCTCGAAGGTGGAAGATGTCGAGAAAGAGAGCAAAACTAAGCAGGCGAGTACTTTAAAAAAGCAGGCGGATGAATATGACAAGAAAGCAGCCGCCGCCGAAAAGGACGGCAATAAAGACCTTGCGGAGCTCTGTAAAAAATGTTCAGAATGCTACAAAACAATTGCGGCTGCAACTGAAAGCACCGACAAAGCTTCGAGTACAACTGCGAGCAAAGCCAAAAAAGATTTAAGTGATCTGGAAAAACAGATTAGAGATATGGAAGCAGGCGCAAATAAGTCGGCTCCTGCCAAGAAAAAATAGACGAGCATTTCCCTGGGCAATAGTTGCTTAATCCGGAATTGAATACTGTAAGTTCATTCCGGATTTTGTTTTATTTAAAAAAAAGATTATTTTTTTCTTGCAGTTTTAACAAAAAAACATTATCTTAAACATTCATTCTATTTTATAATAGAGGAATTTGTCAATTCTGCTTTCGCTGAATTGGCATTACAACAATTGAACAAAAAGGAGCCTTCCCGACGGAATTGCCGCGGAAAAGGTTTCGCAAAAAGAAAAGGAAGCTGTCTATGTCGAAGGTTACAATCAATGATCTGCTCGAAGCCGGTGTCCATTTTGGTCATCAGACGAAACGCTGGAACCCGAAAATGAAGGACTTTGTTTACGGGGCGAAAAACGGTATCTCCATTATCAACCTTGCCAATACCATGCACCAGATCGCAGATGCCTGCAATTTCCTGCAGCGTGTAGTCGCAGACGGCGGTGTCGTTCTTTTTGTCGGAACCAAGAGACAGGCCCAGCAAATAATTAGAGAAGCTGCTGAAAAAACCGGCATGTATTATGTTGCCGAACGCTGGATGGGCGGCACTCTCACGAATAACGTGACTATCCGCAAGAGCATCGGCAAGATGTACGAAATTGACAAACTGCTTCAGTCTCCGGAAGCCAATGCCATGAAGAAGAAAGAACTGTCCGGCCTGGCCCGCAAAGGCGAAAGACTGCATCGCGACCTTGACGGCATCGCCAATATGAAAAAGATTCCGGCGGTAATGCTGGTTGTTGACGTCTGCCATGACAATATTGCCGTGCGCGAAGCCAATAAACTGAATATTCCGATTGTCGCGATTGTTGACACGAACGGCGACCCGCAGCCGATTGATTATCCGATCGCCGCCAATGACGATGCGGTTAAATCCATCAAAATCATCACCGACCTTTTTGTTGATGCGATCTGCCTCGCCAATGAAGTTTATCAGAAGAAAGTCGTAGAAGATAAAGCAGCCAAAGAAGCGGACAGAGCCGCCAAGGCCGAAAAGAACACCACCGACGAGGCTGAAGCCTCCTCTGAAGATAAAGACAAGAAGCCTGCCAGAAAGCGGCCCGCTGCCAAAAAGACCGACAGCCCCAGCAGTCCCAGCCCCAGAAAGCCGGCTAAAAAGTCTGAAGAAGCGGAAAAACCGGCTGAAGCCGTAGAAGCTGTTGCTGAAGAAGCAAAAGATTCCGCGGAATAATATTTCTAATACTGGGAGATGATATAATGGCAATTACAGCAGAAATGGTAAAAGAACTGCGCGATAAAACCGGCGCAGGCATGATGGATTGCAAAAAAGCCTTGACCGAGGCCGATGGCGATCTGGAGAAGGCTATTGACAACCTCAGAAAATCAGGTATCGCCAAAGCTGAAAAGAAATCAGGCCGCACGACCAAGGAAGGCAAAATTATTTCCTGCATCAAGGGAAATAAGGGCGCAATGGTTGAAGTGCTCTGCGAAACTGACTTTGTTGCATCCAACGAGAAGTTCAAGAACTATATTTCCGCGATTGTTGAAAGAACGCTGAACGTCGATGGTGACGGCTGCGTGTCTGAAAAAGTTCAGGAGATTGAAAAAGACGGCCTGGTTACCATGGTTGCGACCATCGGCGAAAATATGCAGATCCGCCGCGCCGCCAAGTGGGAAACCGCCGGCAGGATCGCCTCTTATCTGCACATGGGCGGACGTATCGGCGTCATGATTGATGTCGAAGGCGAAACCGACGATGCATTCCTTAATGACATCTGCATGCACATTGCGGCATTCAGACCGACATACATTTGCTCAAAATGCATTCCGGAAGATGTGATTAAGCGGGAACAGGAAATTGCCGCGGCGCAGGTTGTCGGCAAACCTGAAAATATTGTTGCCAAAATTGTCGAAGGCAAGATCAACAAATGGTATTCTGACGTTTGTCTGGTCAATCAACCCTGGATTAAAGATGACAAGTCTTCCATCGCCAAGCTTAAACCCAATTTGAAGGTTAAGCGTTTTGTGCGCTGGGAAGTCGGCGAAGAAATCTAATTCTCCGCAAAATCTAAGTTACTTCAAGCCTCTGCTTAACCGCAGAGGCTTTTTTTTGGGTGCGCCCGGCAGGGCGCACGGACTTTCCGGTTACAGCAGCTCGGCGGCGATGGCGGCCAACTGACTGCGCTCGCTCTTGGTCAGCGTCATATGACCGTGAATCTGCTGGTTTTTGAACCGTTCAGCCGTGTAGGTCAAACCGTTGCTGGACGCGTCCAGATAAGGGTTGTCAATCTGGTAGGGGTCTCCGGTCAGCACCATTTTGGTGCCTTCGCCGGCGCGGCTGATGATGGTTTTGACTTCATGCGGCGTCAGGTTCTGCGCTTCATCCACGATGACGAACTGGCGCGGAATGCTGCGTCCGCGAATGTAAGTGATGGCTTCAAGCTCAATCTTGTGGCTGCCGATCAAATCATCCGTTTTCTTGCTGGAAACCTGGTCCTTCTTGTCGGAGGAATGCATCAGGTAGTCAACGTTGTCAAATATCGGCTGCATCCAGTTGCTGAGTTTTTCCTCTTTCGTGCCGGGCAGGAAACCGATATCATTGCCCAGCGGCACGATCGGCCTGGAAACCAGGATCTTCTCATACATTCCGTTGTGCAGAACGCATTCCAGGGCGGCGGCCAGAGCCAGCAGGGTTTTGCCGGTGCCGGCGCGTCCGACCAGCGTGACCAGACTGATTGCCGGGTCCATCAGCAGATCCAGGGCCATCCGCTGCTCCTTATTCCGGGCTTGAATGTTCCAGACCGGGGTCTCCGGCTTGGCCACCACCAGATGTAGCTGACCGTCGGAACGCTGCCGGGCGAGCGCGGAATGCTTCGGCGTGTCTTCATCCTGGAACAGCACAAACTCATTGGCGCAAAGCTGCATTTCCGGCTGCATGATCTTCTTCTGGTAAAGCTCGTCGATGACATAACCCGGAACGCTGACGGTCCGGTGTCCGGTATACAACGTGTCGAAATCCACTTTCTCGCGTTCAAAATCCATTACTTTGACGCCGAGCGCATCTGCTTTCAGCCGGAGGTTGATGTCTTTGCTGATGAATACGACGTTTTCGCTTTGCTTGTGCAGATTATACGCCACCAGCAGAATGCGGTTGTCCGGCTGCTCCATGTCCAGCGAGGTATCGGTGATCTTTTCCAGGTCCTTGTCTTTGCCGGACATTGTTCCGCGGACGGTCAGGATGCGGAGCGTGCCGGAGGCCGGAGATTCCGAACCGGCCAGCGATACTCCTTCCGCCAGATGCCCTTTTTCCCGCAGCGCATCCAGCCGCCGGATGACTTGACGGGCGTTTCTGCCTAATTCATCCTGATACTTTTTAAATTTATCCAGTTCCTCGATGACCGCCATCGGGATGACGACGTTATTGTCCTGGAATGAATCAATGCTCTGAGCGCTGTGAAGAAGAACGTTGGTATCAAGAACGAAAGTCTTAATCATAAATATTTCCTCCGATTGACAGCCGTTGCCGGCTGAGATTTCTGAACTTGAGCAGTGCTGCCCGTTCTATTAGATAGCTTATTCCGCGCAAAAAAAAAATCAACCTGTAAAACAATAATTTTTAACCTATACTTCCGCTCGCCAGTTTGGGACACCCCGTGCGGAACCGATTCCGCCGCCGGCATGGAGAAATCCATTGCTGCATTTTGGACACCGCCTGACCTCATTTTGGACACGCATCCAGGTCCAGCCCATGCGGCCAGCATAACAAACCGGACAACCGTCCGACTCCTGCTATTAATATGTCGCTCCGCTGGAGCTGAAAACTATTTTATGAATTCTTTAAGCTATTAATATGCCGCTCCGCTGGAGCTATCTTCTGACTTCTCTCTTTCCCATTTTGGACACCTGTTCTTGCCCATGCGGCCGGCATAACCCGACGGACAACCGTCCGACTCCTGCTATTAATATGCCGCTCCGCTGGAGCTAAAAACTATTTTATGGATTCTTTAAGCTATTAATATGTCGCTCCGCTGGAGCTATCTTCTCTTTTGAAACTCTTTTCAAATCTGACAGTTTCTTATTTGATAAAACTGCGGGCACCGCAGTCAAACGCTGACTTCTCTCTTTCCCATTTTGGACACCTGTTCTTGCCCATGCGGCCAGCATAACAAACCGGACAACCGTCCGACTCCTGCTATTAATATGTCGCTCCGCTGGAGCTAAAAACTATTTTATGGATTCTTTA
>JBAYIO010000091.1:0-23469 GCA_041665605.1 Victivallaceae bacterium
ACAATACAAGAAATATAGTGCAAAAAATGACTTTGTCAAAAACAAAATTAAAGAAAAATGAAACTTTATTGAAAGTATTTCTTGAGAATTATAATCATCACCGCTCTACTGAGCCATTACGGAATCAATTCTATTTATTGAATTTTAATCGTAAAATGTTCGATTTTTCGGGTAAACCTATTATATTACGCATCTTAATATTATTCCGGTTTCCAGTAATGCCGGAAATATAATTGCAACTCGTCAGACATCACGGGAAACTATTGCGCCTGACGGGTTAAAACATAAAGGGCAATCCAAATGTGGGACAAGCTGAGCAGTATTTTAACAGAGTTGTTTACGGCGGGGCTTAACTGGTTTTATATCGCCTATAAAGCCGGGGCGTACCCTGAATTTTACTGGCTCTGGTTCTTTTTTATTATTTTTACGGTCTGGCTGGCCAGCGGCTTTATTGCCGCGACCATTGCGGAAATGAGAAGTCACAAGATGAAGCTGCATTTCTGCATGGGACTGCTGCTGCCCTATGTCTACCCGTTTTTACTATTGAATCATCTGAAGAAGCTTGCCCATGTCGAGAAAGTTGATCAGATCGAGGAGGAAGTCGGCGAAACTTATCAACTGACGGCGAAACTGATGGGGAAAATCGAAGAGAAGGAAGCAGTAAAGCAGGCCAAGATTGACGCCAGACGGCTTTTTAAGGAAAAAACCGCATCATCGGCGGCGGACAGACTCGAAGCCGCAGGCTTGAAATCAGCGCCGATTGCCGCGCCCGAACAGTCAGGCGAAAGCCTTGCCGCCCCTGCCCCGGCCCCCGCGCCGGAGCCGGAGATTCAGACCAAAGCAGTTTCCGCGGAACCGTCAAAATTCACCCGCGGATTTTTTGAAAGCCTCTCAGTTGACGAAGCCGGAAACCGGGTCGGACCGTTCAGCATCAAACTCAAAGACCATTCGGCGCTGACTGCGGAAACGATTAAAAGCGTTCAGGATGATCTCGCGATATTTGAGATATTGAATAAAAATGGTGATATTAAAAATATAAGAATAAAGTTCGCGAATATAGAATCTTGCGAAAAAATGAATTAACAGGAAAGACAGCATGTTTAAGCCAGTCAGTAATCAACCGAAATTCCCGGAAATGGAATGCGAGGTACTGGATTTCTGGAACAAAAACCAGATCTTCGAGAAGTCGCTGAAAAATCGCAGCGGCGGGAAAGAATATGTATTTTATGACGGACCGCCGTTCGCAACCGGGCTGCCGCATTACGGGCATCTGCTTGCCGGTACCATCAAGGACGTGATTCCCCGCTACCAGACCATGCGCGGCAAATACGTCAGCCGGGCATTCGGCTGGGACTGTCACGGGCTGCCGGTCGAAAATGAGATGGAAAAAGAGCTTAATCTGACCAGCAAAAAAGATATCGAAGCTTTCGGCATTCATAAATTCAACGAGGCCTGCCGCGGCATCGTGCTGCGCTATACTTCGGAATGGGAACAGGTCGTCAAGCGGATGGGCCGCTGGGTGGATTTCAAAGGCGGCTACCGCACGATGGACCTCGATTATATGGAATCCATCTGGTGGGTGTTCAAGCAGCTCTGGGAAAAAGGCCTGATCTATGAAGGATACAAAATCCTGCCTTACTGCCCGCGCTGCGCCACGCCGCTGTCCAACTTCGAGGCCAATCAGGGCTACGTGGAAGTCGTGGACCCGGCGATCACCATCAAATTCAAAGCCGCGGACGAGGAAAACACCTATTTCCTGGCCTGGACCACCACGCCGTGGACACTGCCGTCGAATCTGGCGCTGGCGGTCGGCCCGAATATTGATTACCTGAAAGTCAAAGACGGCGAAGAGTTTCTCATCCTCGCCGAATCGCGGCTGGCGTCATATTATAAAACCGAACAGCCGGAGATCGTCGCCCGCTTTAAAGGCTCCGAACTCAACGGCCGGAAATATCATCCGCTGTTCAATTATTTCGCCGATCTGGAAAAACAGGGAGCCTTCCGCATCCTTTGCGCCGATTATGTCAGCACAGAGGACGGCACCGGCATCGTGCATAATGCTCCCGGCTTCGGCGAAGACGACAATGTGGTCTGCAAAGCCCATGGCATTCCCGAAGTCTGCCCGGTTGATGAACAGTGCTGTTTTACCGCTGAAGTCAGCGATTACGCCGGTCGCTTCGTGAAGGACACCGACAAGGACATCATCCGCAGGCTCAAAGATGAGGGCAAACTCGTTCATCGCGGTACCATCAGCCACAATTATCCGCACTGCTGGCGCGACGATGTTCCGCTGATTTACCGCGCCGTCTCCACCTGGTTTGTCAAAATTGACGAAATCAAGGAGAAAATGCTGAAAGCCAACAGCCAGATCAACTGGATGCCGCCCCATCTGAAAGACGGGCGCTTCGGCAAATGGCTGGAAAACGCGCGCGACTGGGCGATCAGCCGCAACCGCTACTGGGGTACGCCGCTGCCGATCTGGAGAAACCAGGAAACCGGCGAAACCGTATGCATCGGCTCGGTGGAGGAACTTGAAAAACTTACAGGCCGGAAGATCACCGATATTCACAAACATTTTGTGGATGAAATGGTCATTCCCTCGCCGACCGGGAAAGCTCCGCTGACCCGGGTGCCGCAGGTGCTCGACTGCTGGTTCGAAAGCGGCTCCATGCCCTATGCCCAGCATCATTATCCGTTTGAAAACAAAGCTCATTTCGAAGCTAATTTCCCGGCCAATTTCATTGCGGAAGGCCTGGATCAGACCCGCGGCTGGTTCTACACCCTGGTGGTGCTCGGCGCCGCGCTGTTCGACAAGCCGCCGTTTGAGAACGTCATTGTCAATGGTTTGATTCTGGCCGAGGACGGCCAGAAAATGTCCAAGCGCAAAAAGAATTATCCCGATCCCAAATATGTGATTGACACCTACGGGGCCGATTCCCTGCGGCTGTTCATGCTGGGTTCGCAGGTCGTTCGCGCGGAAGACCTGAAATTCTCCGAAAACGGCATTAAAGAGGTTCTACGCGGCGTCATGCTGCCGATGTGGAACGCTTACAGTTTCTTCGTCACCTATGCCAATGTTGACAACTGGCAGCCGGAACCGGGATCACGCGGACCGGAGAACCCGGAGAACCCGCTGGACCGCTGGATTCTCAGTTCGCTGTCCCAGATGGTTGAAGAAATTGAATACGAAATGGACCGCTACAATCTGCAAAAGGCGGCCAACCGGTTTGAGAAATTTGTTGACGACCTGACCAACTGGTACATCCGCCGCAGCCGCCGCCGTTTCTGGAAAAGCCAGAACGATTCCGACAAGCAGGATGCCTATCAGACGCTGCACTACGTGCTGCTGACCTTCGCCAGGACGGCGGCGCCGTTCATTCCGTTCACCACGGAAATGATATTCCGGAATCTGCGGACGGATGATCTGCCGGAGTCAGTGCATCTGTGCGACTTCCCGGTGGCTGACACCGGCCGCCGCGACATTGCGCTGGAAGTCCAGATGGAAAACACCATGACCTCGGTTTCGCTGGGCCGGTTCCTGCGTTCGCAGCATTCGCTCAAGGTGCGCCAGCCGCTGGCGAAGGCGATCATCGTAATTCACGACGACGCCATCCGGAAGATGGTTGAAGCGACCTCTTCGATCATCGCGGAGGAGCTGAACGTCAAGGAGATAGTATTCAGCAGCGGCGAAGATGACCTGGTCGTCCGCAGGGCGAAGGCCAATTTTAAAGTGCTCGGCTCCAGACTCGGCCCGAAAATGAAGGAGGCTGCCGCCCTTATCGCCGCCCTTTCATCGCAGGACATCGGCCTGATCCTGGGCGGAACGCCTTATCAGGCGGAACTCAGCGGCGGCGAAAAAATGGCGATCGGCGCGGATGATCTGATCGTTCAGCGCGAAGAAAGGCCCGGCATGACCGTCGCCACTGAAAGCGGCATCACTCTGGCGCTGGACACGACGCTGACCCGCGAACTGGAGGAGGAAGGATTTGCCAGGGAGTTTGTCAGTAAAATCCAGAACATGCGCAAAGATACCGGGCTGGAAGTTTCCGACAGGATTTCGATTCACTATAACCTTGATAATTCATTCAAATCGGCCCTGATCAATTTCAGTTCCTACATCTGCGCGGAAACCCTCGCGGAAACTCTCGCGGAAGATGAAATGCTTGACAAGGACAACTCCGAAGCACTGGATATCAACGGGATTGCCTGTTTTGTCAGAATGCGGAAAAATATATCCTCCAGCATGAAAAAAGGTGTTGAAGAATAAGCATCCTTTCATGCTTGCAATCAGGGGGATAAATGCCCGGCAGAAAAACATTTGAAGCGGCGATGATCCTGGCGATGACCGGGCTCTACTTTTTTTCGTTTTTTCAGCGGGTGGCCATCCCCGGCGCGATCTTCAACGACATCCAGGTCGAGTTTGCCGTTTCCGCGGTGGAAGTGACCAGGCTCAGCGCCATTTACCTGTTTGTTTACGCAGTGATGCAGCCTTTTGCCGGACTTCTGGCCGACCGCTTCGGCGGGGTCAGGGTGGTGGTGGTCAGCGGAATACTGCTCTGTGCCGGATCGCTGCTGTTCCCGATGGCGCAAGGGGAATGGGGTTTATACCTGAGCCGGGCGCTGGTTGGCTTAGGCGCCAGCGCCATGTATTTGTGCCTGGTTAAAGAATCAGACCTCTATTTCGGGGGGAAAAACTATGCGCCGATACTCGGTTTTCTATGTCTGCTGGGATATTGCGGCGGCCTGGTCGGCACCCGCCCGTTCCGGTTGCTGGTGGAAAGCATCGGCTGGCGCAATTCATGTCTTATTGTCGCCGCCGCCTCCTGTATCGTCCTGCTCCTGACCTGGCTGATCATGCAGCGCATCGGCAGGAAATATGTTCCGCAAAAAGAGGCAAACCTGTGGGGCAGCACGATTGATGTGCTGAAGAACAGCCTGAACTACCCGATAATCATTACCGTTTCGCTGTCATTTTCGATATATTTAAGCTTCCAGGCAACCATCGGGCCGAAATTTCTGGAGGATGTCTGCGGGATTTCGCCGCTGCAATCCTCCGGCTATACTTTTATCATGATGCTGTGCACCATGAGTTCATTGATCCTCTCCGGTATTCTCAGCAAACTGCTGAATAACAACCGTAAAGGATTTCTGATATTCTATGGAGCTGCAACACTGGCCGCCACTTTGATGTTATTGACCGGCACTGTTTTCAGAGCGTCTCCGCAGTTTTTTCTGGTCGCGTTTATTCTGCTGGCGCTGGCGGCAGGCACTTCCCCTGTGACCACCCTGATGCTGAAAGAAATGAATCCGCCGGAAAAAGTCGCCGTCTCCATCGGGATCTTGAATGCGTCAGCATACATTATGGTGGCGGTAATGTCGCAGGTCATCGGCAGAGTGCTGGATCTTTTCAAAGATTCGATCATTGTCACCGACAAGGCCAGAGTCTATCCGGCGTCAGCCTATATCACGCTGTTCAGCATTCTGCTGCTGGTTGCGCTGGCGGCCGCGGCCGCGTCATTCTACGGCCGCGAAACAAACGGTAAAAATTTGGGGGATTGTTACGGCAGACTGAAATTAACCCCGCGCGGCTGATTTGCAGTATGTTCAATATCAATATATTTTAAACGCTTCCGGATTGATTTTTCAGCCGGAAGAGTAATTTTAAGTTTTTGAATATTTAATAAAGGATTTAATCATGAGAATATTATCCGGAATACAGCCGTCGGGGGTGCCGCACATCGGCAATTACTTCGGCATGATGCGCCCGGCGGTGGAACTGCAGAAACAGGGCGAAGCGTTTCTGTTTATCGCCGATTATCACGCGCTAACCACCAACCCCGACCCCAAAGAACTGCGGGAACGTGTGCTTGGCGTGGCGCTCGACTTTCTGGCCTGCGGGCTCGACCCCGAAAAAACGGTGTTCTTCCGGCAGTCGGATGTGCCGCAGCATACCGAACTGACCTGGATATTGAATACTGTCACCTCAGTCGCATTGCTGGAGCGGGCGCACAGCTACAAGGATAAAGTTGCCAAAGGCTTCGTGCCGAACAACGGCCTTTTTTCCTATCCGGTGCTGATGGCTTCTGATATCCTGATCTACCATGCCAATATTGTCCCGGTGGGCAAGGATCAGAAACAGCATGTTGAAATCACCCGTGACATCGCTATCCGTTTCAACAACATCTACGGAGATGTGCTTACGATTCCGCAGGAGCAGATTCGTGATGATGTGGCGATTGTACCCGGTCTCGACGGCCAGAAAATGTCCAAAAGCTACAACAACACAATTCCAATCTTCGATACTGAAAAAGCCATGCGCAAAACAGTGATGAGCATTGTTACCGATTCCAAAGGGCTTGAAGATAAAAAAGACCCGGACCAGTGCAATATAGTGACACTGTACAAACTCTTCGCGACCCCGGATCAGATAAAGGAAATGGAAGAACGCTACCGCGCCGGCAATTACGGTTACGGTCATGCCAAACAGGCGCTCTTTGAACTGCTCTGGCTCTATTTCGAGCCGATGCGCAAGCGCCGCGCAGAGCTTGCCAATAACCTCGATTACGTATGGAAAGTCCTCGATGAAAGCGGCCGCAAGGCACGGCACGAAGCCGAAAAAACTATGGAAAAAGTCCGCAAAGCCGTTGGATTAAGATAAAGAAAGGTTGTCGGAATATGACCGGAACAGGCAAGGAAAACTGGAGACGCATTTCCAAGGAAAGCGTATTCAAGACACGGATTTTTGATCTGCACCTGGAAAAATCGGAATGCGTCCGCACGGGCGCGGTGCAGGACTTCTACTATATCCATTGTTATGACTGGGTCAACGTTATTGCGGTGACTCCTGAAAATTCACTGGTCATGATCCGGCAGTTCCGGCACGGTTCCGGCAATCTGGAAATCGAAGTTCCTGGCGGCGGAATCGACCGGCATGATATTGATCCTGTCGCCGCCGGGGCCCGTGAGCTCATGGAGGAAACCGGATATCGCGGCGAAAACGGCAGAATCATCGGCAAAGTATGCCCCAATCCGGCGCTTCAAAACAATCTCTGCTTCACCGTGATGTTTGACAACTGCGTCAAAGCCTCGGAACCGCAACTGGAGGATACCGAAGTAATCGAAACCGAACTGGTCTCAATGCCGGAACTGGAAAAGCTTGTCACCGGCGGACATATCCGGCACGGCCTGGTTTTGAATGCCATTCATTTCTTTGAAATCGAACGTCGTAAAAAGTGAGATCACTTATAACTGGAGCATCTGTTTATGAAAAGTTCATTTGAACTGGCGCTGGAGCGTTCCGGCGGTGCGCTGAAAGAAGTCAGCGAAGACAAGAAGAAGCAAATCGCCGAAATCGACAACCTCTGCAAATCCAAGCTGGCGGGGCTGGAGATAACGTATCAGAACAAGTTCGCCAAAGCCCGGAACAACCAGGAGGAATTCAACCAACTGGAAAGCGACCTGGCGGTGGAACGCGCCTCAGTCATTTCCAAGGCCGAAAAAGATAAAGAAGCGATCAGAAGCAGGAAAAATGCCTGATAAATACCTATATCTGGATAACGCCGCCGCCGCCGCGCCGGAGCAAGCGGTGATTGACTTTTTCGCCGCCGCCGCCATGTCCTGCTATGCGAATCAGGAAGCCATTCACCGGCAGGCGTATGCCGTCAGGCAGCAGCTTGAAGCTGCGGAAAAAGACCTTGCCGTCGCGCTGACCGGCGATGCCGCCGCTCAAGTGATCTGGGGCGGCTCCGGCACGGATTTGTTCAATCTGCTGTCCTTTGCGCCGATGCTGCACAAAGGCAATATCGTCACTACGCTGGAGCATCCCGCCTTGCAGGCCGCGCTAAAACGGACCGGCACTGAGCTAAGAGTCGTGCCGCTGATTAACGGCAAAGCCGACCTGGATGAACTGGGCCGGATGGCCGACCGCGGTACCGTTCTCGTCGCCATCCACCATGTACAGAGCGAAACCGGCATTATTCAGGATTTGACCGGAATCAGAAAAGTCATTTCCGGATGCGCACCCCAGTCGTTGTTTTTCTCCGATACCATCCAGTCCGCCGGCAAGCTGCCGGTGCCGTGGAAAGACGCAGGCCTGGACATCATTTCCGTGTCCGGACATAAACTGGGCACGCCCGGCGGCGCGGCGCTGATTCTGCGGACCGGCAAAGACTCCACCCGCAAGAACCTGGTTGAGTTTTTCGAAAGATCCCGCAGCCGCGAATACCTGGCCGGCAGGCCCGATCCCGCCGTCATGCTAACGCTGGCGCATGCCGTCAAAACGTGCGCTGCCGAAAGCGCACAAGTTCTTTCAACTGTCCGGACGATGAATCTGAACTTGCGTGAAGCTCTAGCAGATATTGAATTGGCTGGAAAAAGAAAAATCCGATTCACCAGTCCGCCGGAAGACGCTTCTCCGTTCATCCTGCATATGACCCTGCCCGGCTGCGAAGGCGCAGTGCTGGTCAGAATGTTGTCCGAACAAGACATCACGGTTTCCTCCGGCAGTGCATGCAGCGCCGAAAGCAATCTCCCCAGTCCCGCCTTGACGGCCATGAATTACAATAAGAAAGATGCCTTTTCCGCTCTTAGAATCAGCTTCTGGCGCAATAATTCCAGCGATGACATCTGCCGCTTCGCCGATATTCTAAAAGCCGTCATAAAAGATTATTGAACTCCTCAATGATGTTTTAGCTCATGCAATTGAAGACAAAAAAGAGGTTTTATCCTTAATTTGTGCATAAGCCATGAACAATTTTCTCATTTACGATGTATATTATACAAGATTTTGTATTGATTTTAGATTTGTTTATTTCGGCAAACGGGGCTATAATAGAAAACATCTATTAATGTTTATACCGCTTGAATTTTAGAGATGATTATTTAATAATAAAAGCTAAAGGAGAAAGGAGCAAGATGAAACTGAAATCAACTGAACAGGCCGGAGGAACCAGAAAATGATGTCATGGATTGACTGGACGATTGTGGCGATTCCTCTTATTTTGATTGCAATTGTTGCTTTCAGGACTCAGAAACATGTAACCAGTGTTGCTGAATTTATGGCTGGCGGACGGCTCGGCGGCCGTTATCTGGTCTGTAACGCCAGGGGTGAAATGGGCATGGCGGTCATCAGCATGGTTGCGATGTATGAACTTTTCTATGAAGTCGGCTTTACGATCAACTGGTGGCAGATGATGACCATTCCGCTGGGCTTGTTTATCGCGCTTACCGGATATGTATATTACCGTTACCGCGAGACCCGCGCGATGACCCTGGCGCAGTTTTTTGAGATCAGGTACAGCAAATCATTCCGGTTGTTTGCAGGCTTTCTCGGCTTTCTGTCAGGTTTAATAAATTACGGTATTTTCCCCGCGGTAAGCGCCCGTTTTTTCGTATATTTCTGCGGACTGCCTCAGGATGTGCATCTTATGAACTTCACGATTCCTACTTTTGCCATTATTATGGCTATATATCTGACGCTGGCATTAATCATGACGCTGACCGGCGGTCAGCTCACAGTCATGATCACCGACTGCGTGGAAGGCCTGCTCGCGCTGGTGATGTTCATTGTTATCATTGTAGCGCTGTTACTTATATTCGACTGGTCGCAAATCCAGGAAGCCATGTCTCATACGCCCGCCGGCAAATCCATGCTGGATCCGTTCGATATCGGGAAGGCAAAGGATTTTAATATGTGGTACGTCCTTATCGGAGTGGTGGGAGGTATTTACGGGGTCATGGCCTGGCAGGGCGGACATGCGTTCAATTCCTGCGCCAAAAATGCCCACGAAGCCAAAATGGGCGCGATTCTCGGTACCTGGCGCAATCTTTCCAAGGGCGTGATGGTAACTCTGCTGGCGGTTTGCGCGATAACCTTTTTGAAGCATCCGGATTTTGCGGTCCAGGCCGCTCAGGTGCAGGAAGTGCTGAACAAAATTGCCGACCCGCAAGTACAGAATCAGATGCGCATGCCGATCGCAATAAATTACATGCTGCCGATTGCAATCAAGGGAATGCTGTGTTCAATCATGCTTTTCGGCCTGCTGGCCTGCGACAGTTCTTATTTACATTCCTGGGGAAGTATTTTCATTCAGGATATCATCCTGCCTTTAAGGAAAAAACCGCTGACTCCGAAGCAGCACATCAGTCTGTTGCGCTGGGCGATTATCGGAGTAGCTGTTTTCGGCTTCTTTTTCAGCCTGTTATTCCGTCAGACGGAATATATTCTGATGTTCTTTGCATTGACCGGGGCAATCTTCCTCGGCGGGGCCGGCTCGGTTATTGCCGGCGGTCTTTACTGGAAGAAAGGCACTACGGCGGGAGCCTGGGCCGCAATGATTTCCGGTTCCGGCCTGGCGGTGGGAGGAATCATCCTCCAGCAATGCTGGAAAACGATCCACCCCTGGCTGCTGCAGCTTTTTCCGGACACTCCGTTTATCGTGGACAATGCCGCGAAATTCCCGGTCAACGGGCAGGTCATGTATTTCTGGGCAATGATTACAGCGCTGGCATTATATTTTATCGTCTCGCTGCTCACATGCAAAGAAGATTTCAACATGGAAAGAATGCTTCACCGCGGTAAATATGCGGTGGCGGACGATAAAGTGAAAATTGAATTCGAAAAGAGATGGTCATGGAGTTCCATCATCGGTGTCGATGAACATTTCACTAAGACTGATAAAGTGATTTCAACCAGTATTTTCAGTTGGACCATGTTCTGGTGGATTGTGTTCATTGTCGTCACGCTATGGAATCTGATCAGCAGATGGCCGGTAAGCTGGTGGTCTACATACTGGCACTATTATGCCATCATCATCCCGCTGGCCATAGGGATAGTGACTACCGTCTGGTTTCTGTGGGGAGGCATCCGCGACCTGCATGAGTTGTATATAGACCTGAAGACTTACAAATCAGACGCCACAGACGACGGCACGGTTCCACTTGCCCAGGAACAGGTACTGCCGGATAACTACGTTGATTTCGTGGAGTCCGAGAATGACAACCAGGACGAACCCAAACCCTATCCCGGCAAACCTTCAAGAATGGATTGAAACCAGCGGCCTCACGGTAACGGCTTTTTCAGCCGTTGCCGCCAGCGCCTGAACCGCTCGGCAGACAGGCCGCCACAGAGATCAAGCCGGAGTTTTATTTATGGTATAATCACGGCAAAGCCGCAACGCAGATTTTCTTACCAGTGAAAAATCCAGCGGCTTGGTGAAACAGCGGTCAACCCCGGAAAGCATCAGGCGCTGCCGGTCTTTATCCGACAAATATCCGGCAATAAGAATCACCGGCAATTTCCGCAATCTCTTATCGGTGCGAATGCTGCATATCAAATCAAAGGTATTAACCTGGGGCAGCGCATTAGACAATATCAGCAGATTGAAATTTCCCTTGAGCAGAGTATCCATGGGATCAGTACCGTCTTTCATGCTGCTTGCTTCGTATCCGTCATTTTTCAGAATAGACTCTAGAATAGTGGCATTATCATGGTCATTATCGGCAATCAGCACTTTATATATTTCCGGCTCCTTGGCCAGGTCGATGAAAAAGTCGTCTTCAAGCATTACATTCGGAGTAGTTTTGATTAAATCATCAATACCCGGTTCCGTATCTCCCGAATTCTCTATAAGGTAGTTTGAAGAAGAATCAGGCGTGATATCCCATTTCCTGAATTCGATGCGAAACTCGGAAACCGCCTTGCTGTTGGATTCCGCAATAAAAACCGCCCCCAGCTCAAGCGATTTTCTTTCCGCGAAAATTAGGTTAAGCAGGGTGCTGTTAGTTAATTCCAGGCGTTTTTGAGAGTTTTCATTGTGGTAACGGTTGAACAAGTCGGCCAGACGGTCTCCGGGCGCGGACTTTTTGCTGTCCCTGACCCAGAAGATGATTTTATCTGAAGAACGGGCACAGCCGCATGAAATCACTTCGCCGTCTCCGGAAACTTTCGAAATGGCATTGATCAGAATACTTAGAATTCCGGAGAGAATATTTTTATCTGTTTTTAGGTATTCCGGAACATCCTGAGAGCAATTGTTCTGGATTGCAATATTTTCCTGGTGCTGCAGAAAAGAATTATGGACAACCAGCTCGCGCATAAACTCGGCAGTATTGAATTCCCCTGAGTTTACCGCGTCTTTACGGGAGTCCATTTCGGATATCTTCAGCATATCAGCAACCTGCAGATTCAGGGAAAGAGCATTGCGCATGATCCCGTTGATCTTTCTGTCCAGGGACTTGTCGTAGAGACCGTTTTTGATGTCATTCTGGATTATTTCCGCATAACCGATAATCGAATTCAGCGGAGTCCGGAGTTCCGGCGAAAGCCGGATCAGGAATTGCGATTTCATATCGTTCACCGTTTCGGCGCTTTCCCGTGCTTTCTTTTCACGCTCCTGGCTCTTCTTCAATTTATGAGTATAACGAAAAAGCCGGTCCCTGAGATAATTAAGCGTCTTAATCAGCCGGTCTATCTCGAAATCGCTCCGCGGCGGAACAGGGAGCGGCGGCGGAAACTGGCCGCCGGCCAGGGTATTGGCGAACTGGACAGCGGAAGAAAGCGGCTTCACCATATTACGGGAAAAATGCAACATCAAATATATCATATAGAGGAAGCCGGCGGCGGTAATACTGAAAAATACCACCACCACGACCATTTTTTCACGGTAGTAGAAGTCCTCCAGTTTTTTCTGATAAATAGCCGGAAGGTTTTTTTTGTTTCTTTCCCGCTGCTGCTGTACGCCCATCATTTCTTCGCCATAAATAAAAAGCAGCGAGATCAGCAGCAGCAGAAATATAAAAAGTCCTGTAAGGTATGAAACATACTTTTTGGCAATCTTCATTTAAACCCCCGATATCAATGTTAAGCGGTCATTTTTATGAATCCCGTTCCACATATTTCCAGCCTTCCGTTTTTATTCACCGGGCAAAGATTGGTTCTATATTTTCAGTCGGAATTTTTCCGTTTATGATACATTCACGGTACGCCGGGATGCGGACCGCCCATGCCTTGCGGGGCCAGGAGTCGGCAGCGGCAGTTGACAGATTGTTCTGCAATTCAGTCAAATTCTTCGTCAATTCCTGCCTGGATGCATGTGAATACAGATTTTTTACGAACAATGCGAAGCTGGCCACATTCCATGCCTCCGTCTCCGAGGCCGGAATATTATCTGTGAGATACTTTCCGGAAAGAGCCGGATTGGCTAGAAAATCAATAATTATTTTGAACTTGTCCGCTGCCGGAACTCCGGCAGCCGCCAGACGCTGCGATACGGCCGCGCATTTATCCGCGGCCTGATCGTCATTATTAAGATAAGCGCATAAAGCAGTTACCATTGCCGCCTGCCGCCTGACCTTGGCCGCGGATTTGACATTTTCGAACTCAAACGCGGCAATTGAAGCGGCGTGCGCGGAATCTCCCGAAGCCAGAGCGGCAGAAACGGAAGACAGGAGGTCGGCGTTGTTGATTTTCTCCGGAATTGTTTTTGCCGCCTTCCTGGAATTGTTATAAATAATCATGCCGCAGGGAATGATCGTGATCAGACACAGCACCGCGATCACATAATATTTTATCTGCAAATAAAACGGGATGTCAGCAGCGATGATTTTCCGTTTATGATCTTCCTTATGGGGCGATATTATCTTCAAAACACTGTTCAATTCCCGGATGATCTCGCGATAGCCGGGACGCTCCAGCGGCTCATACGCCAGCATCCGCCGGATAAGCGAAGCCAGCGCCGGCGTCACGTCGCTCCGCAGTTCATTTACAGGGGTGAACGCGCTTTCCCGCCGCATTTTCAGCATCTCCTCCTGTTCTGAAGAATCAAACGGCGCGATGCCGGTCAGCAATTCATAGAAAGTGGCTCCGAGGCTGAAAATATCCCCCGGAAAGTCCTCTTTGCCTTCCTCGAGTTTTTCCGGACTGACATAATGCGGGCTCCCCCAACTGCCGGTGACTTCCACCAGTTGGCTGGACCGGTTGTCAAAAATCGCATGGGCAATGCCGAAATCGCCGATTTTCACGTTGCCGTCCGAATCCAGCAGGATATTGCCCGGCTTGACGTCATGATGAATGATGCCGTGCCGTCTGGCGCTGTCCAGTCCTTCGGCGATGTCAATCATCCAGCGCAATACTCTGTCAACCGGAATCTGCTGCCGCATGAGGATCTGATGTTCCAGCGAGCCGTTGCCCATGAACTGCATGACAAAAAACGGATGGTTTTCGAATTCCCCGCAGGAATAAATGGGGATAATGCCGTAATGATTAAGCGCCGCCGCGATTCTGGCTTCATGCAGAAAGAGGCTGGCGGAATGTTCCAGCCGGGATATTTCATCTTTCAGCACTTTAATGGCAACTTCGCGGTCAAGGGTCAAATCAAGCGCGCGGTAGACATTGGCCATCCCGCCCTGCCCGCATTGCTCCTCCAGCAGATAATTGCCGAACCATTTCGGCGCAATCATATCGGCGCCGCAGGAGGGACATGAAAAATGCGAGAACGGTTCAAGGTCGGAAACGTCAAGTTTCTGGAGGCAGGAGTGACATGAGACTTTCAGCGCGCCCGGCGGACTGTCGTGCGCCGACGACTGGGTTACGGCAGGGGCATTGTCGCATATGATTGTATTTTTATTGTCAACTGCTTCGTCCATCGTGCGCGAATCCTGCTGTAAATTAGTTATATTTCAAGACTGCCGACCGCTCCCAGCCAGTAGGTGGGAACCGGAACCGACTGCTCAACAACCTGCAGGAATATATCCTGCCTGCGCATTTCATGCAATTTCTGCCGCGCAAGTTCCCTGACCAGTTCATAAGTGTTGCATTCGGAACTGACATGCACCAGAAACAGGGCGGACGTCCGCTCGGTGATCAGCTCCGGCAGGGCATTCAGCGTGTCCATATTGTTTAAATGCCCGTTGCGCCCCATGATCCGCCTTTTCAGGTGAAGCTGCCGCTGGGAATTCCTGAGCATTTCCTGATCATAATTGCTTTCAAGCACCAGAATGTCGCAGTCGTAAAGCCGCTGCCGGGTGAGGCCGTTGACCGCCCCCAGGTCTGTCGCCAATGCTATCGAACGCCCGTTTTTGGCAATGACAAACCCCACCGGATCGATGGCGTCGTGCTGAACGGCGAACGGCAATATCCGGAAGCCGGCAACTTCAAAGAATTCGCCAGGCGCAAATACCAGCACCCGGTTTGAAATCGCCTCCCTGCTTTCCAGATAGTCCATGGTCCTGGATGTCATGTATGACGGAATATCAAACTGGTTGCAGAACAGCCTGCACCCCCGGACATGATCCTCATGTTCGTGAGTCAGCAGCAGCGCCCTGATCTGTTCCGGAACCACTCCGGCCGCCGCCATGCGGGCAAGCAGCTCCTTGCGTGAAAAGCCGGCGTCAATCAGAATGGAGGCGTCAGGCGAATGAATCACAAAAGCATTGCCCCTGCTGCCGCTTCCCAGCGCGGTTATACCGATTGTCATTTATCTGTCACTCTTTCTCTAAGTTATTTATCGTCTTATCCGGAACACATCTAATCCATTTTTATGCTTTTAAGGCGGTTATTGCTGGATTTTTACAGTTTAGTGTATAATATTACTATATAATTTATAGTGAGCAATATCAATTCGCTGTTCAGTGATAAACAGCAGAAAAATATGACGGGCGAAAATGGCGGATCAATATTTAAATCAGAGTCAGAATCAGGAGCTCAGGCAGGAACAGGTACTGGCCCCGCAGCAGATACAATCGCTGGAAGTGCTGCTGACGCCGCTGCTGGAACTGCAGGACAAACTCAATCATGAACTGGACCGCAATCCGGTTATCGAGCAGGTGAAGACCAGCAAGGAACCGCTCCCGGAAGACGCAATATTCAAGTCAGGCGCCAATGAAGAGCCGGTCGGGCCGGAAGGCGACGACGACAGGGATATTTCCGACCTGATGGAACTGGCCGATACCTGGCATGACTATCTACCGCCGGCGCACAGCGCGGCGGACTATTCCGAGGAAAATGAGGAAAAGCGGGAATTCATGTTCAATTCCCTGATCAAACAGCCGTCGCTTCAGGAACAGATGCTGGAGCAGTTGCGGCTGTCCGACGCCGACCCTCAAACCGCCGCCGTTGCTGAAACAATCATCGGCAGCATTGACGAAAGCGGCTACCTGCGGACGCCGCTGACGGATATTGCTTCCGCCGCCAGTGCGGATGCCGGGCTGGTCGGCAGCGCCCTGAAACTGGTTCAGTCGTTCGAACCGCCCGGCATCGGGGCGCGGGATCTGAAAGAATGTCTGCTGCTTCAACTGGAACGGCGGAAAAACCAGGACAAGCGGCTGCTGAAGCTGGTCAAATACCATCTGGAGGATATCGGCAAAAACCATCTGCCGCAAGTCGCCAGAACACTGCGCATCTCCATTGAGGACCTGACCGAACTGATTGAAAAGATCAAAGACCTGAACCCGTATCCCGGCTCGGCCGTTTCCCCGGACAATACGGTGTTTGTCATACCGGAGCTTTCGGTTGAGCGGGTCAACGGGGACTTTCAGATCACGCTCAACGACGAGCAGATACCGCACCTCCGGATATCCAGGATGTACATGAATCTGCTGGAGGATCCCAACACGCCCAAAGAGACCAGGGATTATATCCGGGAAAAGATCATCAGCGGCAAAATGCTGATCCGGAGCCTGGAACAGCGGCAGAGCACCATCCAGCGGATCGCCCAGGTGATTGTTGACACGCAGCATGACTTCCTGGAAAAGGGCATTGAATACATGCGCCCGCTGACCATGCAGCAGGTCGCCGACAAACTGGGGCTGCATGAGACCACCATCAGCCGGGCGATCGCCAACAAATACATCCAGACGCCCATCGGCCTGTTCGAATTCAAATTCTTCTTCAGCGGCGGCTACCAGACTGACGAAGGCGAAGTCCTGTCCTCAAAAAGCATCAAGGAAAAAATCCGCGACTTTATCTTAAAGGAAGACCGGGAAAAACCGCTGTCCGACAACAAACTTTCCACCATGCTCAAAAAGGCCGGACTCTCGGTCGCCAGGCGCACCGTCGCCAAATACCGCGAAGAAATGGATATTCCGCCGTCCAACCTCAGGAAAGAGTATCAATGAGCGACTACTCTGTCTTAATGCGGAAAATCAGAACATTCTTATCCAGAACCTGGGTGCTGTTTATCCTGGCGGTGCTGCTGGCGTTTGCCGTGCGGACTTATGTCTGCAACCGGGAACTGGCCTCCATCAAAAGCCAGACCGGAGCGGATTTCTACCCGTTCTGGGTCGAAAGTTCCATCATGTACGGCTTTGCCAAAGACGTCGGCAGCGGCAAAGGCATCCCGGCCTATGACCGCACCCTGGCTGGAATGGACAAAGTTAAAGTCAGCGAACAGATGCCGCTGGGCATTGAATATTTCCTCGGCTACTCCTGGCGCCTCGCCAAATTCATTTTCGGCGAACCCTCCATGTCGGCGGCGGACAAGGTCTATGAAGACGACCCGGCGGGAGCCGCATTCATGCGCAACACCATCCGGCTGTGGGCGTCGCTGACCGCCGGCTTCATTTTCCTGTGGCTCTGTTTCCTGCGCTGCCCGCTGCCGTGGGCCGCCGCCGGGGCGCTGATCTACGCTTTCGCGCCGGCCGCCATCGCCCGCTATACCGGGCAGGATATTCTGTGCGAAGACTTCGCGATGCCGTTCCTGGCCGCCGCGTTTGCCTGCGGCGCTTTCGCCATGCGCAAACGCTCCGGGCGGGCGCTGCTGCTGACCGGGTTCTGCACTTTCTGCGCGACCGCGTTCTGGGACATGAGCCAGCTATGCTTCCTGCTGTGGGGCGTTTATGAAATCATCCGGGTCATGTCCGGCGGCAGTGCTTCCCGGAAAAGACTGCAATTCTACCTGATCATGTACGCGTCGCTGCTGCTTTCCGCCGTGCTGGTGCCGTACAACCGGGCCCACCAGTTGATCTGCTCGCCGCTGATCCTGTTCATCTTCCCGACGCTCTTCGCGCTGTACTTCCTGCCTTCGGCCAGACTGCCGCGCAAACTGGCCGTGCTGCTGGTGTCCGGCCTGGTCTTCTTCGGCGTCTGGAAGCTGTCCAGCTCCGGCTATGCCGCAAACTACAGCCACTTCAACGAACTCATCAAGGCGAAAATCGCCTTCTGCAACGTGAAGCCGGCCGATCCGGACAAACTGAACTTCACGGCAAGATTCCTCTGGACGCCGTCGCTGCACTCCGCCTCCATGGCTCAGACCAAACTGCTGTTTCCCGCCGCGCTGTGGATCACGGGCATCGCGTTCATCACCGGACTGTGCTTCAGGACGACCCGGAAACGCCTGAAAACCGGCCTGAGCCGGTCGCTGCTGCCGCTGTGGCTGACCGCGATTTACTTCCTGATTTACATTTTCATGGTGCGTTTCAGCGTCTTCTGCGGGGTATTCTCCGCCGTGGCCCTGCCGCTCATTTTCTATGACCTGTACCGGAGCAAAACCCGGTCAAAGCTCCGGATAGCCTTGATCATTATCGCCCTGCTGACCATTTACCTGGAGGCTGACGCCACCCGGGAACAGCGCCGGAACTATCCGAAGAACTTCCTCCGGGAAACGACCGACCTCGTTAAATGGCTCCGCCAGGGCCATATTCAAGGCCATACCGTCCTGTCGGAAATGACCCTGTCGCCGGTGCTGAAAGCCTACTGCGGAGCCAATATTGTGGTTCAGCCAAAATTCGAGCTGCCCGCAAGCCGTAAAATCGCCGAAGACTATATTAACCTGATGTTTCACGGCAACGAAAGCCAGTTCGCCGGCTTCTGCGAATACTTCGGCGTCGAGTTTGTGGTTTTCAACCGCAACACCTGCTTTGAACCGCTGCATCCTTATTCGTACCGCTACATTGCCAACGCCAGACAGATCAATGTCAAATCTCCGGTCTTCCTGATGGATGCGCGTCCCAGGGAGATGCAGTACTTCTACGAAATCACCCCGCCCGGCGAGGTGAATGCCCTCGCCGTCAAATACCGGGTGTTCAAATATATTTCCCCGGCCGACAAGATCAAAGCGGTGGAGACCGCGCAACTGGCCTGGCAGTGTTACAAGGAGCGCAACCAGCCGCTGGCGGAGAAACTGGCCGAAGCCGCTTATCTGACCGACCCGCAGTCGCAGAACATCTATCTGCTCTATTATAAGGTTTTCAAAAAGCTCCCCCAGTTCAAACTGGAAAACTTCACCGCTCCCAAAAAGTAAGCCATATCCAGCCCCAGCGACACAGAGAAAACATTTTATTCATTTTGGACACCCCTCCCCCTCATTCTGGACACCCATTCCGCACATTTTGGACAATATCCAACCACAGAGGCACAGAGACACAGAGAAAACATTTTCTTCATTTTGGACAGCCGACTCCGAGGGTTTGGAGAGTCGTTGAGCATAATGTATTTTGTTCCAGTCTTCTGGAGGGTTGCCCTCTGTGGCAACCGTATCCGATCCCGGTTACGACGGAGCGTAACCCTCCAATTTTGGACACATGCCAAGCTCATTTTGGACACCGCTCCACCTCATTTTGGACAGCCGCCTCCCAGGGCTCCATAAGCCCCATTTTAGACAGCCAGGTCTGGGAGTTCTGAGAAGACTGGGAGTTATGGGATAGTGCCGGTACCGGCAATCGCTCATCCTTTCTTCCCACCCATAGGACCCATTTGTTTTGCCCCTGCTGCCAGCAGAACCAACGGGGCAACCGGCACTACACCAAAGCCATTTTGGACAATCATCGCCCTCATTTTGGACAGCCGCCTCCCATAAGCCCCATACGCCCCATAAGCCCCATAAGCCCCATAAGCCCCATTGGCCCCCTCCAGCTCCCGACTTCCGGCTCCCGATTTCCGGCTCCAGTTTTCCGGCTGTTCCCATTCCGGCTGTTATCCTTCCGGCTCCTGTTTTCCGGCTGTTATACTCCCGGCTGTTCCCATTCCGGCTGTTAATCATTCTGACTTCTGACTCCTGACTCCTGACTTCTGGCTGTTACCTCACACCGCCATTTCGAAAAACTCCGCTCTCTCTTTCCAGGACTTGATCATGCCGGGGGCGTATTTGCCTTTTACCGTCCGGGGGGCGGCGTCAGTGTACGGAATCTGCGGACGGCCTTCGGCGGCCGCTTTTTCATTGTATTTGCGCCTTTCCATTTCAGTGAGAGTTATCAGCATCATGTCTTCGAATTCCTGGGTTTCCTTTTGGGAAAAGCCGTCGCCGGCATCGGCGGGACACATGGACATGTATTCGTTCAGCGCCTGCAAGCCGGCGATTTCCGAAAAATCCAGTTCGGCGCTTACCGCCGGGGAAGACTTGATTCCGGCGGGTTCAGTATCTTTTCCCAGCTTGTCTTGCTTGTCTAGCTTGTCTTGCTTGTCTTGCTTCTCTAGCTTGTCTTGCTTGTCTAGCTTGTCTAGCTTGTCTTGCTTGTCTAGCTTGTCTAGCTTGTCTTGCTTGTCTAGCTTGTCTTGCTTGTCTTGCTTGTCTATCCCGCAGTCGCGGGACCCGCAAAGCGGGGCAGACTTGGCCCCTTTTCTGTTGTCGCTGCGTTCCAGCCAGTACTGAATGGCTTTTAGATTGGGAATGGCGTCTTTCACGGTGGTGCGGGTTCGGCCTTCATGGTCGGTCACATGAATGGTGATGGTGTAATTGCCCAGCGCCAGTTCCAGCAGGCGGTTTTCGACCCGGCCGTCAATGACGTCGCGGCCGACGTCTATCGCCTCGGCAAACCTTGTATGCTGCTGTTTATAGTTGTAGAATGTTGAACGCGAGACGCCCAGCTTGTAAGCGATCTGACTGTCGGTCAGACCTTCCGAGGCAAAATCCATTGCGCGTTCCGGAAAACTTTCGTCGTACTTTGTTTCAGCCATGATACCTGTCTCCTTTTTTATTAGTTTTTGCGTTATCGCGTCAGCGCGATGCGCATATTAAGCATTTACTAAACTAGCTAGACAATAAACAACGCATTGCGTCCGGCTACTCCAAACGTAGCGTACCGCCGCAGGCTGCCTATTTACTGATTTCAAGCTCATTGATACAATGACATTCCGGTGTCCATCCATAAACAATCCCTCATTAATCAATTTAATATTTACTTAATATTATAAATCATTAACTAAATAAAAGCAATATCTTTTGAAACTTTTTTTAGAAAAAATTAGGAAATAGTTTTAGATGATGCCGACGGCATCAAACGTTTATAGCACAAAAGGCCCAGGAATGTTCGATCCCGACGGGATCGCAGATAGATTTTCATAATTTTGCTATAAACGTGTTATCCCGCCGGGATAGGTTAAAGACCATTTTCGCGACGTCACGAAAATGGTGGTGCCGGGAAGCGGGTCAAACGCAAAATATAGGTTAAATAACCGGATCGTATCCAGGCCAAGCCGGTTAAATCTTAAAAACAGCCTTAAAAAAATAGCTTTAAGCAGCATTTTATGGGTAATTTCTATATAATTTATACTTAAATATATTAGATTATAGGGTCAGACCCCGCAGAGCTATAGGTTAAATAACCGGATCGTATCCAGGCCAAGCCGGTTAAATCTTAAAAATAGCTTTAAAAAATAGCTTTAAGAAGCATTTTATGCGTAAATTATATATAATTTATACTTAAATATATTAGATTATAGGGTCCGACCCCGCAGAGAACGATAAGCAGGTTAAATCTTAAAAACAGCCTTTAAAAATTGCTTTAAGAGGCATTTTATGCGTAAATACTATATAATTTATACTTAAATATATTATATCATGGGGTCAGACTCAGCAGAGTTCAGAGGTTAATTCTTAATTATGAAGTAAACATGTTTTTTGAATGTTTGCGAATAGTTTTTATTGATTTTTTAGGTCTGTCTATTACTTTATAAAAATTAAAATTATGAGGCAAGTTCTGTGTTAAAAAAAGATTCCAATGGGAAATTTGTGAAAACAGAAGTCGGTTTTATCTTCAAAAAGCCTCTTTATTTTTTCAAATCTGGCAAGAGACAAACAAAATACCGGATTGAATATAATTCTTACAAGACACTTTTAAAGGAGCAGCAACACACACCAACCTTAGTTATGTCCGATAATGAAATGAAATGAAATGGTGGATGTTCGGAAACAGCGTTTATGTGGAAGATGAAGGCTATGTGGCATCTGAAATAAAAGTCCTTATTTTGGATAGGACAGAACAGAAGAAAAAGAAAGTCCAAAGGGCTATTGCACGGGTAAGTCAGAATAATTCGGTTTCATCAATTAAAAGAGAATCTATTTCAGATGATGTCAAAACGTTAGTTTGGCAACGAGATGGCGGTTGTTGCGTTATTTGTAAAAGGAAAGAGAAACTGGAGTTTGACCACATAATTCCATTTTCTAAGGGTGGCAGTAATACCGCTCGAAATTTGCAGCTTCTTTGTGAAACGTGCAATCGCTCAAAGGGAGGAAACATTGCTTGAAGGACTAAAATAGTCCATGTTAGCATTCAAAACATACCTAAGCATACAAAAAATATGAGGCTAGAATTTACCGGCATGAAGAAGAGTAAGCGTATCTAAAAATTATATGGGGAAATACTATGCCAATTCATGAACAACACCCTGCTTTAACTGTTCCCAATGATAATCCAACGTTATGGCGATATATGGACATTCCCTCTTTTATTTCGCTACTTACCAAAGAGGCTTTGACATTTGTTAGAGCCGACTTATTGGAAGATAAGCACGAAGGGACTTTCCCTGAAATAACCGCTACTGCGTTAGATGATTGGGCAAAAAATGAAATTTTAAAAGGTAAATTGAATCCTGTTTATAGCCATAGCCTAGCTAACATGCTTGAGAATAATGGCAAAACAAACACATATATAAACTGTTGGACTCTACAGGCGCATGAATTAGTTCATATGTGGAAGATATATTCGAAGGAAACCGGTATTGCCATAGAATCTGATTATCAAACCCTCAAGAATTCAATCCTCTCTAAAGAGTTAGTTTACCCAACAGTAGTGACATATCTTGATTATAAGAAAGACTCTTTTCGTTGGAAAAATAACGGTATGACTTTATATGCCATTAAGAAATGTGAGTATAAGGCAGAAAATGAATTCAGATTAATAATGAGTTTTCCCAGAGAAATAGAAGATAAGATGTTAAATATTAAAACTCATAAAGAGAAGAACCCAATTGCAGAAAAATTATATTCAGAAACTCCAGTTATTTACTGCAAGATGGATTTAGATAAGCTAATATCTAACATTCACTTATCACCATATGCTCCAAAATGGTATTATACTATAGTATGTGATGTTTTAGCTAAATTAGGCTTAAATAAAAAAGTCAATCAATCTGTTCTCTAGCAGGCTGTCGGGCTGAGAAAAATATGGTACATTATTGAGTGATTATCCCAATAGTAAGTCTATGTATTCATATCTATGATACAAATTGAAGCTCATGTATTGCAATTATGGGCTGAA
>JBAYIO010000092.1:0-23458 GCA_041665605.1 Victivallaceae bacterium
AGTAAGTCTATGTATTCATATCTATGATACAAATTGAAGCTCATGTATTGCAATTATGGGCTGAATAATAAAAAATTTTACTTTTATGAATCATAAAAATCTCAGTCCGACAGGCTCCTAGGCGCTTGCCTGTTTTTGCGATTGTAACGTGGGGATGCTGACCAACTGCGGGACGGGTGAATCAAGACGAGTTCACTAAACGGATATGGATATTGCCGATGGCGCCGGGGAAGGTCGCCATTGCCGGGAACACTTGTTTCTGAACAGATTCGGTAAGCTGCTTAAAAATGCCGCAAGGTAAAAAATCAATGAAAGCACCGGTCAAAGCCGTTAGCGGACAGGAGTTGTAATTTATCTTTCAGGAGAGGAGCTTTTTTATGTGGATAACGACCTGAATGATTGGTCGCCACATGACCCGTGTCCGGCATAGTTCGCGATAGAGACATCTGGCAGTCAAATGGAAAAGCCGACTTCTAATTCCGAGAACCAGGATTAAAAAATCGTGACTTTTCAGGCAAAGCTTTTGTGAAAATTTCCTTTTGAGCTAAATGACTTATCTGCAACATATAGCAGTACTTTCGCGCTTGCTGAGAGGTTTTTGATCCAGAATCGCCATCTCCACTTTTTTACCCCCTGCGAGAAAAGAGGACATAATAGGGACAATGAGGACATTCCCTCAAATCATTAGAGTAACTCTGAGTTAGAAAATCCATGTGATTTTTGAAAAACTACTATCAAGAGAGTCAATGCTATAATATGGTGAAAGGATACCAGAGAGCCTTCCGGCTGTCGTGCAGACTGATCAAAACGCCGTCGGCAGTGGTATTGACATCGGCTTCAGGAACGGCGCCGATTATCCATGCATATTCAAATGAAGCGGGACAGGGCTCCGGCATTTCATTCCCGCCACCACCGCGGTGAGCTTCCCATATATCAATCAAGGCCATAGTATTTATTTCCCGTTAGTGTTAAATAAATTCAAAAATCGATCATCACTTTAACGACGCCGTCGCGATAGTTGGCAACGAGGTCAAAGGCGGCGGCGGTGTCGTTAAAATTAAACCGGTGCGTCCGCATGATGTTGACATCGAAAATGCGGTCGCGGATCATGTCCAGCGCCGTCTGACAGCAATGGTTTTGACGCCGGATGTTCTGGATGCAGATTTCCTTGCGGCGCATCAGATCGACGCTGAAGCAGTATTTCTCCTGTGTCGGCGGAATACCGATCAGAATCAGCTTGCCGCCGGGTTTCAGCAGCGCGAGCGCCTGGTCGACAGTATCCTGTTCTCCCGCGCATTCGAAGACCGCGTCGAGCAATAATGGTTCGGCGGCGGTAACGGCCTGGACAATATCCTCCTTCAGCGGATTGCCGGTCCAGGCGGCTCCGGCGCGGCACGCCACTGCCAGACGGGCATCGATTTTGTCAGTCACATAAATTTTCGCCGCACCTCCGGCCAGGGCCGGCATCAGTACGCTCAGGCCGATTGGCCCGGAACCGAGAATACCTATTTTCGCGCCCTTCAGCGGTATCGACTGTCTGACCGCATAAACCCCGATGGCCAGCGGTTCGGAGAGCGCTGCTTCGTCGAACGTCATGGAGTCAGGAATCGGGAAACAGCTTGCTTCCGGCATGACCAGATATTCCGACAGACATCCTTCCGCCTGTCCGGGGCAACCCAGAAAGCGCAACTTGCGGCAGGTGTGGGGCCGGCCCGCCAGACATTGATCACACTGATGGCACGGCATTGCTGGTTCGATGGCGATCCGGCTTCCCGCCTTAACCCTCGTTACGGCCCTGCCGGCGGCGACGACGATCCCGGCCCCTTCATGGCCGACGGTGAAAGGATACTGCACCACCTGTGACCCGATCTGGCCGGATTCGTAATAATGGACGTCGGAGCCGCAGACCCCGACGCATGACATTTTGATTAAAACATCAGTGTCATTTTGAATTTCCGGAGTTGGAACGTCCATCATCGCCATCCGGCGAATCCCGGTAAGTTTACAGGTTTTCATTACAGTTCCTTATAGTTAATTACAAATCAAAAATTTTCCCCGGATTCATGATATTGTTCGGATCGAAAGCGTGCTTCACGGTCCGCAGCATGTTCAGATATTCTTCCGAAACCACTGTGCGCATGTACTTTTTGCGTTTGGAGCCGATACCGTGTTCGCCGGAAATGCGGCCGCCCAGCGCGGCGGCGGAAAGGTATGTATCTTCGAGGATTTGCGGCAAGGTTTCCTGCCAGCGTTCGTCGCTCCATTCCGGCGGACAGATCAGCCGGGCATGAATATTGCCGTCGCCGGCGTGGCCGAAGCACGGAACGATGATGCCGTACTTCTCTCCGATTCTCTGCAATTCGGCGACCATTGCCGGAATTGCGGCGGGCGGCACCACCAGATCCTCGCCGCTCTGGCGCTTCGAGTAAACGTTGTAGGCTTCGCCAATATTGCGGCGGATACGCCAGATGCGTTCGGTGGTGGACGGATTATCCGCCACATACACTTCGTAAGCGCCGTATTCCTGACACTTTCTGCCGATGGTTTCATATTCGGTGATGATGGAAGCCTCTTCCGCGCCATCGACCGAAATCAGCAGCATTGCGCCGCAATCCTGATACGGTATTTTTTCGTTGAGGTAATCGCACGCCCCTTTGACGGCGAGGCGGTCCATATATTCGATCGAGGTCGGGATGATCCCTGATGCAGTCATCAGCCTGGGCACGGCGGCGACCGCGTCTTCGCTGCTGCGAAACATGCAGAGCAGATCTACCTGATATTTCGGCAGCGGAATCAGTTTCAGGATGATTTTGGTGAAAATGCCGAGCGTTCCTTCCGAACCGACCATCAACTGCACCATGTTGTAACCGGTGACATCTTTAATCAATTTCCCGCCAAGTTCGACGATTTCTCCGGCTGGCGTGACCACTTCCAGACCGAGCACGTAACGTCCGGTGACGCCATATTTAACTGCTTTGCCGCCCCCGGCATTTTCCGCCACGTTGCCGCCGATAAAACAAGTTTCCAGACTCATCGGATAACCGGCATAGAACAGATCGTATTCCCTGATCGCTTCGTTGATTTCATTGGCAATGACGCCCGGCTCCACCACGATCATCATATTGTCGCGGTCGATCTCGATGATGCGGTTCATGCGGTCAACGCTGATGACAATGCCGCCGTGAACCGGCACCGCGCCGCCGGAAAGCCCGGAGCCGGCGCCGCGCGGCGTGACCGGAATCAGTTCGCGGTTGGCCAGCTTGACGATTGCGGCGATCTGCCGCGCATCCGCCGGACGCACCACCGCTTCCGGCATCGCGCGATATTTGGTTCCGGGAATTTCATCCCGGGAAAACGGCTCCAGTTTTTCGGAGTCGTCGTAAATGACGTACTGTGCGCCGGCGATGCCGCGCAGTTCTCCGGCTATCGCGGGCGTGACCGGATTATACTTTCTCATTTCGTCCATGGCGTTTTACCCTCCTGTATTTCCCTGAGCAGCGCCGGAACAACGTCGAACAGGCTGCCAGCGATGCCGAAATCGGCCACTTTAAATATTTGCGCTTCGGGATCGGTGTTGACGGCAATGATTGTCGCCGCCGTCTGCATTCCCGCCAGGTGCTGGATCGCGCCGGACACACCGAGCCCGATATAGAGTTTCGGGGTCACCGTTTTACCGCTCAGTCCCACCTGGTGCGGATAACTCAGCCAGCCGCGGTCGACCACCTCGCGGGTTGCGCCCAGCGAGGCTCCCAGAGCGGCGGCCAGATCACGCGCCAGTTTGATGTTATCCGGCTTCCTGATGCCGCGTCCGACCACTACCAGACGTTCCGCGTCCTGAATGCCGCAGTCGTCGGCAAGCGGCGTAAAACCGGTTCTCCTGATGCGGCTGACCGGCAGTTCAGGATGAATACGGACGATTTCGCCGTTACGGCCCGGCTGCGGCGGAGCGGGACGGCATGATTTAGGCCGCACCGTGGCCATCTGCGGCTGATATCTCGGACATTTAATGGTGGCCATGATGTTGCCGCCGATTGCCGGACGCGTCTGCAAAAGCAGACCGGTTTCCGGTTCAATGTCCAGTTCGGTGCAGTCGGCGGTAAGCCCGGCGTGGGCAGTCATGGCTGCATACGGCAGCAGGGTCCGGCCGCTGGAGGTGGCCCCGGCAATGATGATCTCCGGCTTTTCAGACCGGATCAGGCCAAGAAGCGCCGCCGCATGGGATTCAAGGTCAAAATCCGCCAGTTCAGGGGCGTCAACGGCGAGAACCCGGTCAGCGCCGCAATCAATTAATTTCTGCAGTTCGCCATCCGGAATTCCGGAGCCGAAGATAACCGCACTAAGCCGCGCCTGACGTTTCCCGGCCAGTGCAAGCCCGCGCGTCAGCAGTTCAAACGATACGCTTTGCAGTTGTCCGTTCCGCTGTTCGGCGATAATCCAGATATCAGGAGTCATTTTCAGATCCCCTCCCTAGTTTGGAGAAAATTATTGAGTTCGTGGCATGCGGCTGAGGTTTTCGCCTCGTCCCCGGCAAAAACCAGCCGGCACTGGCGGGTGATTTTCGGACGGAAGATTTTCACCACGCTGGTCGGAGAACCTTTTAGACCGATCTCGTCAGGATCAATCTGCAGTTCACTTTGGGTCAACACCTGGATATCGGTTTTACGGGCGCGTATTTTACCGTCGAGCGTAGGCAGACGGGGTTCGGAAATCTCCTTGACTACAGTAATCAGGACCGGAAACTTTCCGGCCAGTTCTTCAATCCCGGTTTCGACCATGCGGCCGGCCTGAAATTCATTGCCTTTCACGTCAAAACGATTAAGGTAGGTAAGTGCCGGCAGCCCGAGCGCCGCCGCCAGTTCGGGCCCGACCTGGCCGGTATCGCCGTCGGTGGCGCGTTCCCCGCAGATGATTAAATCAGCGCCGCCCAGATGACGGACCGCCGCCGCCAGAATGCGGGCGGTGGCCCAGGTGTCGCTGCCAGCATAGGCTCTGTCGCTGATGAGGACCGCCCGGTCAATGCCCATGGCAAGAGACTCGCGCAGCGCAACCGCCGCCTGCGGCGGCCCCATTGATATGGCGATGACTTCTGCTCCGTGCCGCGCTTTCAGAGTAAGCGCGGCTTCGATGGCGTACAGATCGAGCGGATTGACGATGGACGTCACCCCTTGACGGATGATCGTGCCGGTTTGCTCATCCATTTTTACTGCTTTGGTTTCCGGCACCTGTTTGACCGGTACTATTATCCGCATGATTCAATTCTCCGTGATATTGCTTTGATCCATCGTTATGGTATGGCGTTTCGTCCGCCGTCCCTTTCCGGGGGCAGCGTCAAGCTTTAAAAGCCGCTCGGCACATTCCGAGTCTACGATTAAGCTGTTAATAATTTTCCCTCTGATTGCCGCGGCAATCGCGTCCGCCCGGTCACTGCCGTTGACAACGCCAAAAACTAACGGTGTTTTACGCAATGTATCGAGCTCGATGCTGATTGTCTTATCCTTGTAAATCGTTGAAACTTCATTGCAGTCACTATCAAAAAATCTCCCGCAAATTTCTCCACAAACGTCGCTAATCTCACGGCTCGGGGTGAATACCGGCGCATTAAATTCTCGTCTTGATATCTTCGTTCAAGGAACCCTGCCGGTAGCCTTCCAAATCAAGCAGAACGCCTTTGAACCCGCAGTTTTTGATGCCCTGAATGATTTCCGTGCGCATAGCGGCGACATCAGCGATGTCATTGACCGAAGTCTCTATCCTGGCGCGCCCGTCCAGATAACGCACCCGGCAGCCGCGGAAGCCGAGACTGAAGAGAAAGCTTTCGGCGGAATCAATCCTCTTCAGGATGTCAGCGTCAAGTTCCGTATGGTAGGGGATGCGTGACGCCAGGCAGGCGGCGGCAGGGTTGTTCCAGTTCGGGAGATTATATTTTTCCGCGAGGGCGCGAATCGCCTTTTTCCCCATTCCGGACTCGACAAACGGATGGCGGATGCCCAGTTCGTCGGAAGCCTTCATGCCGGGCCGGTAATCGCCGAAATCGTCGGTGTTGGTGCCGTCGGCGACGGTAGATATGCCGCGGAGCGCGGCTTCCTTGATTACGATGCTCATTACGTGTTTTTTGCAATAATAGCAGCGCTGTTCGTCATTTTTACGGATTTGTTCGTTTTCCAGCGGATTAAGATGCACTTTCAGCAGATTACAGCCTTCGCCGTCGGCCCATTTTTCCGCAAAAACGCGCTCCGCCTGCGGCAGCAGCGGCGAGTCAATGTGAACCAGCAGCACATTGTCCCGGCCCAATACTTTATTGGCTGCCGCCGCAAGCAGCGTGCTGTCGGTGCCTCCGGAATACGCGATGGCCAGTCTGCCGCAGGCTTTTAATATTTCGATAAGTCTGGCTTCATAATCCATTTCGTTCATTTTTTCTCCCGGAGTTGTTTAAGGTATTCCTGTTCCAGAACATCAGCCATATAATGCCAGTCGAACTTTTGAGCGACAAATTGCTTGCCGTTGCGTCCCATCTGTTCCGCCAGCGCGGGATCGCCAAGTATTTTCAGAACTCCTTCAACCACGCTGTCAACGTTTTCAGGCCGGGCCAGAAAACCGGTCTGGTTGTCAAAAACCACCTCGGGCGTGCCGTCAAGCGCAAAGCCGATTGCCGGCTTGCCGGATGCCAGCGCCTGAACCACGGCGCGGGGCAGGCCTTCGTGCAGCGACAGATGGAGCAGGATGTCCATTTGCGCGATGTAGCGGTAAACCTGATCCGGCGGCACCAGCCCGGCAAAATGAAAACGGTCAGCCAGTCCCATCGACTTGATCTGCCGGTCCAGCTCTTCGCGCATGGAGCCGTTGCCGACGACCAGAAAGTGGGTGTCCGGATATTTTTCGACAATTTTGTCGGCGGCAGGAACGAAATATTCATAGCCCTTCTGCGGGAATAACCGGGCGACAGCGCCGATGACTTTGACCTTTTCCGGAATCCCCAGTTGCTTGCGCAATTCCGGTTCCGGGGTGGAATTCAGAAACTTTCCGATTTCCATCCCGCTGTACACCACCTGATACTTTTCCGCCGGCGCGATGCCGGCCTGAACGCACTGGTCAATCATTGCCTGAGCCACGGCATAGATGCGGTGACTGTGCCTGGCGGCCCAGCGCTCCGAAGCTTTATAGATGTAATTTTTCCAGGGTTTCTCGTAAGGGTGGAAAGCCTGACCGTGAACCGTATGCACGACCAGCGGAACTCCGGCGTTCCAGGCCGCGACCCGGCCGATGATGCCGGCTTTTGAACTGTGAGTATGGACAACATCGAACTTCCGCTCCCGGAAAAACTTTTTCAGCTCAAAATATGCTTTGATATCCTGTATTGGATTAATTTCTCTTACCAGCGAGGGAAATTCAACGACTTCAAACGCGGGGAAGTCCGCCTTCTTGAGCAATTCCCCTTCCGGACCGGGCGAGGGGCCGGTGACAAGCACCACTTCGTGCCCTTTCTGAATGTGCCCGATAATGGTGAATAACGTATTTTCCTGGGCGCCGCCGACAATCATCCGGGTGATAACGTGGCAAATCTTCATTTTCTTTTCATTTAAAGACATATTTCTTCGCCTCCAAAGCGCTGCTGTTTTGAATCGGCGCCGAAATTTCACTGTAGCCTGCAACTTTAATTTTTACCATCGAGGCTCCCGGCTGAGTTTCAGCAATCTGCAGACTTATATTAAAGTCTCCCGGCGCATATTCAAACGTCCAATCGTTGTTTTTTAAAACAAGATTCATTTCCGAGTTGACGCAATACCAGTTGCCTGATCCCGGCCAGCGGATTGCAGTCCTTTCCGCCGGACAGGTTTTCAGCAGAGTGGCGAGGAACGCGGTTTTGGCGACAGTTTTTTCCGGGACAATCTGGTTGACGTCTATCGCGGATAGCAGAAAAGCGGCCCCGGCGCAGGCGTCTTTCCTGGAATTGGTGAGAATCAGCCGGTCAATCCGGGTGACGCCGCGAACTCTCAACGTATTGACAATGGCCTGGGCGGCTTCCCATGACGGCACATTGATTACCGTGGCGCGTTCGCCGCCCGGCGGGCAAATGACGACCGCCGGGGTCTGGCTGCCGCCGCCGCTCATGACCACGATTTCGGGCGGCAGGAATCGCGGCAAGGCATGCCAGATAATCAGAATGGAAAATACCGCCGTCAGCGCCGGAAGCAGGACTTTCCTCCGGGATGAAGTTATCAGCAGCAACAGTGCGGCGTAAAATATAAGCAGCGACCACAACGGCGGTTTGATCATGGCGGTATTTTCAAAATAGTTGTAGAAAAAAGTGCATACGCCGGTCATGCCGTCCAGCACCAGTTCAATGATTTTACCCGTCAGCGATCCCATAAAACTTAGCGGAATGAACATGAATTTGACGAAAACCAGCAGGTATAATACAGAAACAAACGGAATAATAATGAAGTTGGCGATAATGGAAAGCGGAAAATAAATGCCCTGATAATAGAGGGAGATGCCGCTGCTGACCATCCATGCGATGACGCAGCTTGCCAGTGCCGCGCATAATGCAGCCAGTTTACGCAGGCGCAGCATTTCCAGGGCCGAACGTTCTCCCGGCGGAATCCAGCGGTTTTTCTCCCCGGCGGCGCCGGCCCATTCCATTACGGACTCTCCTGACGCCAGCAGAAAAATCACAATGATGAAAGAATATTGAACTCCGATGTCGGAAATATAAAAGGGGTTGACGCCGAGAATGATAACCGCCGCCAGAAAAACCACATTCAGGTTCGGAGTGTAATACAGAAATGCGCGGCATACCGCCCAGAGCGAAATCATCAGCAGTGATCTTACTGCCGGGGCCTGCATGCCGGTGGCGGCGACATACGCCAGCATCAAAGGCGGAATCGTCAGATACCTGATCCGGAACGGGAACGGCCGCAGCAGCCATAGCGTCATCGCCGCCAGAATCGCCACGTTTAAGCCGCTGACCGAAAAGATATGGATAGTGCCGCTGCGGATGAAACTGTTTCTGGTTTCATCGCCAAGTCCCTGACGGTAGCCGAAAAGCAGGATTGCCAGCATGCTCTTCGATTCGGTCTTTTCCATGCCTTCGGTGCTGGAGGCAACCAGTATATTGCGCAAATCCAGCAATTTGCCGAAAAGGCTGAACTGTTCATATTCATGCAGAACTGCCGCTTCTGAAGCATGGTAAGTTCTGACAATACCGCGCGAAAGCAGATATTTCTGAAAGTCAAAATTGCCGGGAATGCTTCTATGCAGCGGCTGCTTTTCAGGCGGCCGTCCGGATTTTTCCGGAAATACGGTCTGGCTTTCTTCGAGTATTGCGGAATCCGCTTTTCTGAAAACGCCGTGAAGCCGGAGGACGTCGCCGTAATTTACCGGAACATGGTCTTTCGGCAGAAAGACGGCCGTTCTGCCGGAAGTTTTCCGCCATTCACCTTCCCCGTTCAGCCGGATTTGGAGGATGTCTGCTCTGAGTAATGGCGGGTTCTGCATCCACGGCACGGTGACTCCGCCGCAGGAGGAGTCGGATATCCGGACTATCGTTTCGGCACCGCAGTCGCGATCGCCGGTTATGGCCAGAAAATCATCATCCAGCGTCCGGATATAAACTTCCACGGCGGCAATGCCGGTCAATGTCAGGATGGCGAATGCCCATGCCCTGGCCCTGGGCAGCAGGATAACGAGCAGCAGCGCGGGCAGGCAGTATAGAATTTTTTCCTGCGCCGGCTTATCCGGCATGACGGTCATGGGCAGCAAACCGTTAATGAGGCCGCAGAGCAATACCAGCGCGGGATATTTATCCGTCAGGCTTTTGATCTCACGGCGAACCGTCTCGACAATAGACAGGATGCTGGAATCCGCTGTCATTATAAATCAGGGGTAATAAACCCGGTTGACGCGAAAGACGGCGATCGGCTCACAGGGCGGCGGCGTTGACAGTACTTCAATATTGCCTTCGCCTTTTTTGCCTTTCCAGGTGAACGAATATTCGGATTCATCGGAACTGTGGCTGATGGCGGGCGCGGAATTGTTTATGAGGTCAATTTCAGCATCAGAGGCGTCAGACAATGTTTCCAGAGCATAGCCCCTGGCTTTTTCGATTGATGACCGGGGATCGTTCATTTCCGCAAACTTCTGTTTCATTTCCTGCGTGAACGCATCTTCCCTGGCCGCGCTGGAACATCCGGAAACGGTCAGAATGACTGGAAGAACGAGTCCCGTAAAAAGCATTGACATCCGCAATTTGCTGAACATAAGATTTATTCCTCTTTCAAGTCCTTGTTACTGGTGTCTGATTGCTTTAATATATATTTCTTTGCGATTTCTAAAAGCGGCTGAAGCAGATTTTCCGGAACATCCAGACCGCCGAAGCCGGTTCCCGGCATGACGCCGGGGCTGTTTTCGCCATGAAAATCACTGCCGCCGGACAGCGCCAGATTGAATTCTTTAGCCAGTTCGGTCATAATCCGCGTCTGGTTGGCATCGAATTTTGAATAGTAGGCTTCCACCGCATCAAGGCCTTCAGGCGCAATCTTTCTAAGAACGCGGCGCACCCATGACCTTTCGTTCTGGTTACGGTAAACCGGGTGTGCCCAGACCGCAATCCCGCCTGCGGCGTGAATGGCCTTTATTGCTTCGGCGGGCTGGGGCAGGACGCGCGGGTAATAACCGGGGGTGCCTCTTTTCAGGCAGTTTTCAAAAACATCCTGAAGGGTGTTGAACGCATATTTTTCCCTGATGACCTGCGCAAAGTGCGGGCGTCCGATGATTTTGCCGCCGGAAACGGCTGTTACTTCATCCATGGTGACCGGGTATCCGGCCCCTTCAAGTTTTTCCACCAGTTTCAGGTTCCGGTCGTGGCGCTCCCCCTGAATTCTTTTTATGAAACCGATCAGTCCCGGATTATGATGGTCTATGAACAAGCCGACGATATGAACTTCGCGCCCGTCAAACAGGGTTGATATCTCAATGCCCGGTATCGTCAGCATTTCCGGATGCGCCCTGCCGGCGGCCATGAACTCATCAATGCCGTCGGTGGTATCGTGATCGGTTAAAGCCACTGCCGCCAGTTCCGCCGCCGCCGCCGCGGCCACAATTTCCGCCGGCGGGAAAGTTCCATCGGAAGCTGTGCTGTGCATATGCAAATCTATCTTTTTCAAAACGTCTCCAGTTTATTTTTATTCTTTGAAATGTAACTTGCAAATCTACTTTATATTTCAGCAGTTCGCAAGATGAAATGTTTGAAAATTTCCGGATTAATGCTAAATTAAGGTTTCCCAGCAGGTTTTTATGGTTCTAAATCTTAAAAAGTGAAAAGTGAAAGGTTAATATATGTCAAACCTTAAAAAAGGCGACATCCCCCGGTTTACCGGCAAGAAGAAGAAATATTACCAGTCGCTGATTCAGTCCAGAGACATTGTTCTAGGTCAGATGCAGTTTCACCGGGACGAAGCGCTGGATTGCTCAAATTCCGACAAGAAAGGCGTTACCACCCACATGGCCGACATGGGCAGCGATAACTCCAGACATGAAATGGAGCTCCACCTGCTGACGGAGGAAGGCAATGTGCTGGAATTGATTGAAGACGCCCTGCAGCGTCTGGCGTCCGACGACTTCGGCAAATGCCAGGACTGCGGCGAAGAAATCTCAGAAGCACGCCTGGATGTGAAGCCTTATGCCAATTACTGCATCAAATGTACTACGGTTCGCGAGAAAAACGGCGGAATAAACCCTAATCTTGAGTAGATTTTTAAAAAAATCGAATCCGGGCAGTTCTCACGAAAAAAAAGTATTGTTTAATGCGGCAACGCTGGGATGCCTGTTGATTCTGATAGATCAGGTCTCCAAGATCGCGGTCGAACATTACATTGCCCGCAGTCAGCGGATCCCGGTCATTTCCGGTTTTTTCAATCTGACTTTTATCACCAACAAAGGCGCCGCCTGGGGCATTATGCACGGCTACGGGTGGCTGCTCCTGACTATTGCAATTGTCGTTATTATCGCCTCTTTCTTCTTTATGCGCTGGCTTACTGAAGGCTGGAATGAACGTTATTATGCTTTGTTCATCATTATCAGCGGCGTAATCGGCAATTCCATTGACCGCGTGTGGCGCGGCGAAGTAGTTGATTTTCTCGATTTTTACGCGCTCGACTGGCATTGGCCGGCGTTCAATATTGCCGACAGCGCCATCTGTATCGGAGTCGGGCTGTATTTCCTGTCGGTATTTCTCCGTCCCCTGAAAGAAACCCAGCAAATGAATACCACGCCCAAAGACAGAATCATCACCTGATTAAATTCCCTGAATCGCTATAATCGAGGCCATTTATGAACTGTAATTCCAAAATTATGGTTATCACGGGACCGACGGCAAGCGGCAAAAGCAGTCTCGCGCTTAAAATCGCCGCGGAATTCGGCGGAGAGATCATTTCCGCCGATTCGATGCAGCTATACCGGGGCCTTGATATCGGAACGGCCAAACCGGCGCCCGATGAGCGGGCCGCGGTTCCCCATCACCTGATTGACCTCTTTGACTTCAGCATCCGCCTTGACGTGTACACCTTTTTGAAGCTGGCCGAAGCCGCGATTACTGAAATCCAATCCCGCGGGCGTCTGCCAATTATCGCCGGCGGGACCGGAATGTACATCCGTGCGCTGCTTTACGGCATTGACCCGCTGCCCGGCGATCCCGGACTCCGCGCCGGGCTGGACCGGCTTTACGACAATCCAGAAGGCTTTGAAAAGCTAAAAATCCTGATGCGGGAAAAAGACCCGGTGGACTTTGAGCGCTGGCACATGCATAACCGCAAACTCATCCGCGCGCTGGAAGTATTTGAACTAACCGGCAAATCCATTACCGAATTGCAGACTGTAAACAAACCGCAACTACGGTATCCGGCAATCGTCTGGAACTTATCATGGGATAGAGATGTCCTGCGACGGCGGATCGAAGAGCGCACTGCTCAGATGCTGGCTGCCGGCTGGATTGATGAAGCCGCAGCCGCATTGAAAAACGGCATTCTGGAATCTCCGACGGCGCATCAGGCAATCGGCTACCGGATTATCGGCGAATATCTCGCCGGAAGACTTTCCAGTGATGCGATGCGGGAGCAGATTATTACCGTCACCTGGCAGTTTGCCCGCCGCCAGATGACATGGTTTCGCCACCAGCATCCGGAATCCACGGTTATTTCAATGCCCGCTGAATATCCGGAACTTGCCGCAAAATTGCGTAAATCCCTGGGCCGATGAACTTTTTGTTGATGAAATGGATGATCGGATTGAACCGGGCTGGAGCGGCTGGCGCTGATACTGCTAAAAAAGTAGGAAGGCGATCAGATTCTTCAAATAACCATGTTTAATACACTTTCCTATTAACTACGACCTTCAACTGATGTGATCGCCTTCCAGGCGTCTGCCTTCATTTTTTGTAAACCTTCAATTAGGTGCTTTTTATTCCTTGCAGACCCTACTAAGGATTATAATACCGGAAATGCGATTTGTCAACTCTTTTTCATAATCTCACGGCGGAGCGTTTATGCAGAGATGCCGATAAATCAGCATAAGTGTTTAATGTATAAGATATTACTTATTTCTAAAGATACGGATTATTCAGCCGCTCGCTGCCGACAGTGGTGGCCGGGCCGTGTCCGGAATAAACTTTTACGGAGTCCGGCAGTGCAAGTATCTTGTTTCTGATCGAATTTAAAATTGTCTCCATATCGCCGCCGGGCAGATCGGTGCGTCCGACGGAACCGGAAAAGAGTGTATCCCCGGCAAAAAGCGACTGAAGCTGTTTGAAGTAAAAACAAACACCGCCAGGGGTGTGGCCGGGTGTCTCCAGAATCGTAAAATCTGTTTCAGGCATGGCTGAAACCGGGACCGGCAGATTTTTGGCCCGCGGAACAAACGGCATCAGATGATTATCCGGGCTATTGTAAAGCCCGATGTCTGCCGGGTGGAGATATACGGCACTGATCTTTAAAGCGTCCATTACCCCCCGGATTCCGCCGATATGATCAACATGCGCATGGGTAAGCAGGATGACCGCATCGTCAAAATTCAGCTTCGCCGCCGCCCTGATGATGTTGTCCGGCTCCGCGCCGGGGTCTATGATGTAAAGTCTGTGACCGTCCTCGATCTGGACCAGATAGCAGTTGGTCTCGATCATCCCCACGGCTTCCAAAATAATTCTGGACATCAAAAATCCTTTCGCGGTTTAAATCAGTCGCGGCCGCCGCCGCCGAAAATGCGGAGCAGCAGCAGGAACAGGTTGATAAAATCAAGATACAGGGTCAATGCCCCGAAGATCGCGTATTTTCTGGCGCTGTCGGATTGTTCAATGCCATCCACCGCCATGCTCATTTCCTTAATTTTCTGGGTGTCATAGGCCGTAAGCCCGACAAAAACCGCAATGCCGATATAAGTTGTGACCCAGTAAAGCATGCTGCTGGCCCAGAACATATTGACAACGGAAGCAATAATCACGCCGAAAAGCATCATCATGCAAAGGTTGCCGAAAGAAGTCAGATCGCGTTTGGTCATATAGCCGTACAAGCTCATTACTCCGAAAGTGCCGGCCGTGGCAAAAAATGTCGTCGCCAGCGATTCCATGGTAAAATGATAGAAAATGACCGACAAAGTGAGGCCGTTAAGCGCCGCATACGCCAGGTATACGCCGGTTGCCGCCGCCGCCGACATCTTATTCAGCCGCACGGCCAGAAATCCGACCGCCACCAGTTCTAATATGATCAAGCCGAAAAACAGAATCCGGTTGGAAAGTATTGTATTCATCACCGCCGGCGTCGAAGCCGCCCACATGGCAACCAGGGCGGTAAGAACAAGTCCGCCGCACATCCACCCGTAAACGCGGTTTATAAAACTGCTCTGCGCCCTTGCGAACGCCATCGTTCCGACATTGCCGGCGGCATTTTCCATTCTGTAACTATCCATAATTGCTACCCTCTGTTTTCTATGTTGAAACATGCTATAGAATATATATCCTGCCGCCGTAAAACCAAATCCGATAGGTTAATTTGAGACGAATATGTGAGATACATCGCCGCCGGAGCGGCTTTGCCCGTACGGCTTTCCGTCCCCGGTTGGCTTACCTGTTTTCCGGCATGGAAAGCATCGCCGGTTTTTTAATGGACAGAAAAAATTTCTGCTAAAAGTTCTATAAGGTCTTGACTTTTTTTCAAGCATGCCTTATAATACCTTACAGAACCTCTGAAATGTCATGATCAGGATTTTAAGATTATGGAAACGCTGGAACTTAAAAAAGATAAAATTTATCTTGGACTGAAGCGGGATATCATCTCCGGCAGACTGCCCTCGGGCGGAAAGCTGCCGCGGGAAACTGATCTGGCCCGGGAACTGGGCGTGGGCAGAATAACGCTGCGGGCCTCGCTTGACCGGCTGGAAAATGACGGGTTCATCAAGCGTATCCACGGCAAAGGCACGTTTATATATCCTGACGGCGCAACTCCGGATGTGGCTACCATCATGGTAATTCACGGCGCGGACAGCGGTTTTGAGCTGCCATGGCATTATATTGTGCCGGAACTGACCCGTTGCGCCACAGAAAAACAATTGAAGGCATTTATCACGACCAATACTGCAATAGATATGTTTTCCGAATCCGATATCCGGCAGTTTGTCAAATCCAACCATATCGTCGGGATTGCGAATGTGACGAACAGTTTCAACGGGGATGAACCGTTTCTGACAAAAATTAAATCTGCCGGGGTTCCGGTAGTTATTACTCACGGCACAATGGATGACGCGGAAGTCACCGGTTTCCCCTGTATCGCTGTTTCAGAAAAGGACGGATGGGAAGCGGCAATCGCATATCTGGCCGGGCTCGGACACCGGCAAATTGCGATAATTGGCCATACCGACAATGTCAGCACCGGTTTACGGGATTATTCTCTGACGGAAACTTTACAATTGCTGGAAAAATATCATGCAGTCCCTGACAAATCGCTGATTCGTCTAACTAAATTTGACCGTCAGGAAATTATCGGAACCGTCAAGTCTTTCTGTTCAAATCCGGTCAAACCCACAGCAATCCTGTGCTTTTCCGACTTTTACGCAATTTACGTTTATGACGCGCTGAATGAATTGAAGCTCCGCATCCCGCAGGATGTCGCAGTGATGGGCACCTGCGGCTACCCCGATGCGCGAATGCTGAATCCGCCGCTTTCAACCATTGATTACGGCTATGCTGAATTCGCCAGAATGGCGGTGGAAATGCTGGAAGAACCGGAAAAATGGTTTGATCCGGTGACCGGCAAAGGCAAACTGCGCTTGAAACAATGTAAATTAGTAAAAAGACAAAGCACAGAACCAAAATAAACCAAATAAAGGAGGTTTAGAAATGAAAAAATCACGTTTTACACTCATCGAACTCTTGGTTGTGATCGCAATCATAGCCATCCTGGCCGCCATGCTGCTCCCGGCGCTGAACAAAGCGCGGGAAAAAGCCAGAACCACGGAATGCGCGGGAAATCTTAAGCAACTCGGACAGGCATTCGCTTTTTACACCAATGACAACAATGACAGTCTGCCGGTTGGAAGAACTTATTGTTCTCCGTCGCAATTCTGGAACGGATCGGTAAAAGATGTGGGATTTCTCGTCCCTTATCTTCCAGCAACGCGTAATGCATCATTATATTATGGCATTGTAATGCCTGACTCCCGCAGTCCGATGTCCTGTCCCACGCAGGCTAATTATTCGGTAAATGTATATACCTACGGCTATAATGATGCTATCGCCAACCCCGGTGTAGGAGGTTCAGCGCCTTATGCTATCACCAAGAATATTTTAAGGAAGATAAGCAGATTTAAGAAACCGACTGAAACACATTTAGTTGCTGACGCCAATAGTTCTATGGGTTCTTACACAAGGCAGGATGCTCCAGTACTCCTGCCAAGCGCCGGCGCTTATCCGCTAGGTTATCGTCACGGCGGCAAAAGCATGTATAATAACAGCACAAATGTAGTATTCTGCGACGGGCATCTTGAGAACAGAACTTACGGCAAGGTGCCGGACGCCAATTCCGGCGGCGGCTGGACTGCACAGTTCACCAGATCCTATTTCTGGAGCCCGTATGCGATAGATCCGGCCAACGTCGCGCCGTAAAACAAATCTGGCAGGGGTATGCGTTATTGCGCATATCCCGCCCTCATTAAAAAATAAACCAAGAAGGGGTAATATTTATTATCTTGCAGGTTTTTCGCGCCGTAAAAACATGAAACACAGGGAGAAAATAGAAAATGAGAGAACTCAATGGACTACTGCCGGGATGTTTTATTGTCATTATTTCATGCTTCAGCCTCTTCGCCGACCAGCCGCACCTTCAACGCAGCGGCACAAATCTGGTAACCAATCCGGACATCAGCGGTTCAACCAACTGGGTAATCCGCAACGGCATGTATGATTCTTCCGTGTCGCGGGACGCCGGCACCGGTTCATTCAAAATGACCATTCCCTACCCGACAACCAATTACAGTTATATTGAATCCGCGCTTATCCCTGTCACTCCGGGAAAGACTTATACATTATCATATTATATGCGCAGTGACATTTTCCCGCCTGCCGGGCCGAGTTTATATCTCGGTTATTATAATTCCAGCCAGGTTTTTGTGCGCAACTCTCCCGGCTCCGATCAAAGTGTCACCGCTTCAGGTTCCTGGCAGGAATGCGTCTGTCTGCTCCGTCCGCAACCGGGCGAGGTATATGTCAAAGTAAAGAATTATTTTATGTTTCAGCCGCTTGGCTATGCCGGCTCCGTCTGGATAGATAACTTTTATTTAGGCGAAGGCATTGGTTTTGAGCAGGCGCCGACGGCAAAAACGCCATTTAGTGGCGCAGTCACCAAAGTTGACGAACTGGGAAATGTTGAAATCTATAAAAACGGGGCGTGGTGCCCATTTTTCCCGATCGGCATTTATGCTGACAACCGCCGGGCGGACTGGACTGTCTATTCTGCGCAGGGTTTCAATACCCAGATGTGGGCGAGCGCATACGATGCGATTCAGCGGGCTAAAGACGCAACCTCCACTTTTAATCCGGACGGCATGATGTCAGGATTTCAGATTGCCAATTATACCAATACCGGCGGGGCTGATTATGGCAACCTTACCCTGCTGACTGCCAGGATCAACGAAATTAAGAACAATAATCTGATGGGCAGCCTGCTGTGGTATTACTGGGACAATGAAAACAGCTACAGCGAATGGGATAATCCGTTGTCCGTGATTAACAAGATTAAAGAGCTTGATGTGGATGCGGGCAGCAACCGGATGCATCCGGTCTACGCACTTGAGGGCAATGAAGGTATTGCGCGCAAATATAACTGCGGCAATGTTGTCATGACCGATATTACCGGTGATTATATAACCCAGGATACCGCTGCCTCATATCCGGATGAGACTCGCGGCGCGCTCGGGATTGTCACATTGTGGAATGTCGAGCAGCAGAAAAATCCGGTGGTTACAGCCCAGCTTAATCATGGTGTTGGAATGCTGTTCCGCCCGCGGGTATTTACCGCGATTGCCAAAGGCGCCAAAGCCATTGGATTCTGGAAAGATGATATAGACGGCGGTTCGCAGAGCAGTGATGCCGTTCCGATTGAGAACCAGCCGTGGTGGAATGATCTGCCGAATATCCGGCGTGAAATCGACCAGTTGCTGCCGGTCATCCGGATGCCGCACTGGACAAGCTGGAGCCTGAGTTCAAATAATAGTCTGATTGATTTCGGCGCCCGCGATTATCAGGGGGATGGTTATATAATCGCTACCAATGAACAGAGTACCGCCCAATCCGTCACTTTCACCATCTCCGGACTGCCATATACCGCGACAGCGGCAAGAAATTTCTTCACCAATGAAATCGAGGCGCAAATCGTCAGCAATCAGTTTACGGTGTCAATTCCGGCATACGGATCAAAAGTTTATGTTCTTGAGAATAATATCGAAAATATGCTGACGTTAAAACTGCTTTGCAATGAAAATGGCGGCACTGCCGCTTGTGATGCATCGGTGTTTGCCAGTAACGGCACATTATACGGAAACGCCGCGCTGTCAGGCGGGGTTCTGTCGCTTGACGGTTCCGGAGATTATGCCGATTGCGGCAATAAATCAACCCTGGAAATGGGCAAACTGGATTTATCCATCGTCGCCAGAGTAAAAATCTCCACTTCCCAGTCAGGAACCTATGCCGGGATTGTTTCCAAAGGCGCGGCAAGTCTGTCTCCGTCAGAGATCGGCTATTCCTTCGTGTACCGCACAGATACTCAGAAGATGGTGCTGGTCCTTTGCGACGGCAGTTCAAGACCGTTTCTGACTGCGCCGACAGCGTTCAATTTGAAAGACAATGCATGGCATACGGTCGGTGTTTCACTGACCCGCGGCGGCAACGCGGAATTTTACGTGGACGGCGTGTCCAAGGGCACGGTAAGCGCTTCGTCAATGGCATCGGCGGACATTACCAATACTGCTAAAAATTTGACCGTCGGCTGCTGGGCGGCCGGAAATTACCTTAACGGACAGATGGATAACATCCGCATCTACAAAAAAGCCCTTTCCGCAACGGAAATGTCCGATCTGTCCGGAAATATCATTCTCGACATGCAGTTTAATGAAACGTCCGGCAATCCGTTCGACTCCGGCATTTACAGTAATAATGGAACCCTGCTGAACGGCGCGTTGCTTGGAAATGATGTGCTTACGCTTGACGGCACAAATGACCGGGTTGGCTGCGGTCATGACTCCAGTCTGGAAATGGGGTCCAATGACATGACAATCATTGCCAAAGTAAAACTGGACGCGTCACAGGGAACTTATGCCGGCATCGTTACCAAAGGGGCGGGCAGCCCCGCTGATGCCGGTTACGGTTTAGTGTACTACAACGGCGCGTTGATTTTCATGATAAGCAATGGCACGACCCGGTTGTGGTTAAGCTCCAACAGCAATCTGGGCTTGAACGATGCTGCCTGGCATACAGTGGGGGTTTCGGTAACCCGCAGCGGGAATGCAGTATTCTATGTTGACGGCAATTCAGCCGGCAGCGCAAGCGCAAGTTCGCTGGCCGGTGCAAATATTAGTAATGCGGCCCATGATTTGATGATTGGTTCATGGATCGATTCATGGCCTCTTCGAGGCCAGATTGATTCCATTCTAGTCTGCAAGCGGGCACTGACCGCTCAGGAAATCCTAGACCGCAGATAAGTTTTATTGTAATAGTATAAACCGTAGAAAAGTAACCGTACCGCTGATAACAATAAAATGATGCATGAAAAATTAAAGATTAAGTGAAGTTAAACTTAATAATTATTAATGATACATGTCTTGAATTTTAAGTCATTAAAGCCAAATACCATAAATTACAAAATGGAGAGATTATGATGAAAAGACTATGGCAATTTGTTATAGCGGTATTTATTTCGGCTTCAGCAATAAGTTCATTTGCGCTGCCGTCTTACAACGATGTTCTGCTGGTGATAAATGACAAAGCGCCTTCTTCGGTGGAGATCGGGGCGTATTATAAAACCGCCCGCCAGATTCCGGATATCAATGTTGTGCATGTTTCCATGACCGACCAGCAGGGTACCGGCAATGAATTCGGGCAGGCGACCGCAACTGAGAAAAAGGCCATGCTTGACGCCATAAAAAACCATATGGCGGCCAACAACCTGACAGACAAAATTAACTATATTGTCTTAACACGCGGGATTCCGCTGTATGCCGCGAGCCCGGAATTTTCAAGCGCCGGCGCACCGTTCCATGTTACTGACATCTATGTGCTGTTCGGTTTGTCCGAGTCCGCGGCAGACTACGGCATCCCGGATATTTTCAGTAAGAATAAATACTTTTACTATTACAACTCCGACATTCTTAACAAGGAATTCTCTTCCAAGAAATTCGGTTATTATATCGTGTCGCGGCTGGACGGCGCAGGGTTGAATAATATCAAGAAAATGATCGATGACACCAGCGCCCCGGCGTATGCATCGTACAAGCAGAACGGCGGGAAAGCCAAATTTCTTACGCTGCATCAGCAAATTTCCGCTATGGTGAAAAACGAATTGAAGAAACGGAATATAGAACTGGTGCAAGTTCCGGCGAATCCGGCCACGAAGCAGTTGACCGCAACCATGGATACTGTCGCCAAGGGCCTGATGTTCGCTTTTTTTAATAACGTTGAAAATTCGGGCTATGGCTATGCCGATTTACCGGTGGATAACAATTTCTATTCAAGCAGTGACATCGTCAGCCAGTATCCGTTTATTTACCGCGGCGCGACATTCATCCCCGGTTCTGTTGTCACCTGCTTCCGTTCACACCCGTCGCGGCTGATGAACCGGGACAACGGCGGACTGCTGGCAATAAATGCCGATACCGCCACAGTCACCGACTACCAGAAAGCTTATGACGGCAGCGACATTAAATTCCGGCACCAGACCTGCGTGGCCTATGATCCGGTAAACAATCAGATCTGGTGCGGTACCGGCGAGCCGGCAATGAATGTGAATATGTATTTCGACGTTCGCGGCACCGATGAGTTTCACCGCGAACACATGCGCAATGAAGGCGGCGGCATCGCCGTCTATGACGCGGCAAACGGCAATATCCTCAACTGGATGAACGCCAATGACATCAACAGTCCGCTGAAAAATAACCGCGTAGTCAAGATGGTTTATGATAAGGCATCAAAACTGATGTGGGTGATGCATTATAAAGGGGTTCAATATTTCGACCTGGTCAGTAAAGTCTGGCATGATGTTCCCGCGCTGCAGAACGACTTTGCGGCCGGCTGTTCTATCTATCCTGATCCATTTGACAGCGACAAAGTGTATTTTTCTTTTTATTACAGCGATGACGGCTGTTACAGTAAAGTTTCCTCCAGGCTTACCGGCGCTTCAAACAGTATTTATGAATACAGCAAAAGCGCTCAAACGGCCAAAGCTTATACTATTGACACCGACAGCGCGGTTACCGGCACGGCCCCGCAGATGGTAAAAACGTCCAATGACACGCTATGGGTTGTCAAGGGGCGGTATGCCAAAGGGTCCAGGCAAATCGCGCTCATCAGGTATGACCTGGCTAAAAGTGCAATAGTGGAGAAAATCATCATCAGCGATCTGATTCCGGAAATAAAAAGTCCCCCGGCTGACCTGAAATCCATTCTTCTTCAGCCGCCGTATGCTCTGGTGTCCGGGCCGAATAATACCATTCTGGCCCCCGTCGGCTGCGGAATGACTTATACTGCGGCAAGAACCAGTCAGGACGGCAAAACAACCTATATCGGAGAGGCCAAGAATTATCTTGTCCGGGTCACCGAAAAATCCGGAGCCGCCAGCATAACCGAAATTATCAATGATCCGGTACTTAACGCAACCCACGACTCTATCGCTCCGGCTTATTATGGCCGCTCACTGATTGCTGATCCGCAGGACAGCAGCAAAATATATATGGCGTTGTCCTGGCCGTACGCTTCTCCGTGGATGCTGGCAAAATCAACTGACGGCGGTAAGACCTGGTCCAAACTTTCAAATTCATCAAAATTTAGTAATGTTTATGATCTGGCGGTCAACAACAAAACGATTTACGCCGTGCGCGGTTATCAGACTGCGCAGAATCTGCTGTCCGACTTCATGGCGTTCGGACTTGACGCCTTCGGCGGCGGCATGGTGCATGATAATATGATATACAACCCGTCACGCACTACGCCGCGGGATTCCAGCTTCCAGGAGTATGCCAGAGGCCCTGAAGATATATATGCGGCCACGATGCAGTCCATTTCCTGGATTAAGGACTATTCTGATACCCAGGGGAATAGCTATCAAACCTGGAACAGCCTTAAAACCTATAAACTGGGCGATTCGGTGACGGACAGTACATCTGTGTACGTCAGCTTAAAAGGCAATAATACCGGAAATCCGCTTACTCCGGCCTGGCAGGTGGTGGATATCAGCAATATCAGCGACTATTCATCGGGCGTCGCATACGGAGCATATGCTTTTGTCAGGTATAACGGAAAAGTATATATGAGTACCATGAATAATAATACCTATACGCCGGGAATCGGAATAGGAGTATATGTCTGGCATGAGACAGATATCAGCAATATCGGCGATTACTCAGACTCCATGCAGTACACCTATAATGATCTGGTACAGTACAACGGCGTTTATTATCTGGCGCGGCAGGCCACAACTGGCTCCACCCCGGGTGTTGTGTTCTGGCAGAAAACTTCCACGGCGGTGACTTACGAAAATGCTCCGATCTCCCAGAGCGAACCAATGATGTTTATGTGTACGGACGGATTCAATGTCGGAGAAGCGCGTTTTGCCACCCAGTCGCAGTATCCCCAGGAGGGCGGCGGCGGCTGGACCGGCCACTTCCTGGTGTTTGATCCGAAATGCGCCCCGTTCGCCCCGCGGGTGGATGAGGA
>JBAYIO010000093.1:0-23385 GCA_041665605.1 Victivallaceae bacterium
CAAGACCACAGACGCATCACTCAGAGAAGCATTCCAGGCTCACGGACAGATCGAATCTGCTCGCGTGGTAATGGATCGTGATTCCGGACGCTCCAAAGGCTTCGGTTTCGTCGAAATGCCCAACCGTGAAGAAGCCATGAATGCAATCAAGGCTCTCAACGGCTCCGAACTTGAAGGCAGAAACATCAATGTGAATGAAGCCCGTCCGAAACCCGAAGGCGGCGAACGTCGCAGCAGTGGTGGCGGATTCGGCGGCGGCAATCGCAGAAGCTACTAAGTTTCAGCGACTCCAAAGCAAATTTCTAGCCGGTGGAAGTAATTCTACCGGCTTTTTTCATTTTATGGCTGCAGTCCAAAATACGTCTGTATCAACCGCTTGTTGAATACCAATATTGGATTGGATTCAGAATGATTTGCAACTACATAAATTCTTAAGATTTTTAAAATTGCCTGCTACTGAAAAAATTCCCTGGAATATTTGACTTGCGAAATGACAGAAAGCTTTTTAATCCCCGTTATTTTTAGCGGATACTTTTTTTACCACATGGCAAGGCGTTAGCGATACTGGAGTTTTGCAGTTTGGAGAAAGTTTGGTAGCGGCTTAGGGACTCGAACCCCAGACACATGGATTATGATTCCATTGCTCTAACCATCTGAGCTAAGCCGCCACCAGTAACAGGCACATACATTAACATTTAATGCTTCAGATGCAAGCGAAATTACCTATAAAAATGAGGATTTTTTTTCAAAAAGCGAAAAATATTTTTTTGATTAGAAAATCAGCGTTTTGCTTTGTCGAAAGTCTTAAGGCTGATCAGCAGATCCGCGGCTTTCATTACACACGGATCTTCAGCGAAAACGGCTTGATTTTTCGGCTGATTTACGGATGCTGGAACAACCGCGTCAATGACCGGCTTAACTGGTCCGTCAGGCATGTTCTTGTAAGCATCCGGAATTTGCGGAACGAGCAGGCTTGAGTTGTCCGGCAGTTTTATCATTTCCGGTTTGAACGGCATTCCTGCTGAAGCGACGCCGAGCGTGATTACGTTTTTTGATTTTTCCGCAAGCCAGGTAACGACTTCCGGCGTTCCGACAGTATTACCACCAATCAGTACAGCGCAGTTGGGTTGATTTTTCACAACATTATTCTGAATGTTTTTAGCGGGCATATTAAAAAAAGCGGATGCCATTCTACCGGCATTCTGTATTTCAAAACTGCGGCAATAGCGTAAATCCAGAACAACACCTTCGGGAGCATCTGCCGCAGATAATGACTTGACATAGTTCGCTATGAGTTTCGTTACGGCATCATCGGATAAATAATCTATTCTGAAATAGACAATCTTCCCGTTTCTTAATAACACCGGCAGAAAAACCTGGCTCTGAGAAGACTGGGCACATTCAGAGACATAATCTTTGCTGGTTGCGGGAACGTAGCGCAAATCACTTCTGATTGCTTTTAACAAAGCTTCAACAACTCGATTCTTTTCATTTTCAGTCAGCCCGTTTTCCTTGACAATCTTCTGCTGCCTGAGGGTTTCAAGAACATCGTGAATTTTGCGATAGAAGGGATCTATTTTCGGGGCTTCCGGTTCCATATTCTGCAAGGCGGTTGTCTCCGGATTTGCAGCAGAAAGTATTGCGGAAGCGAAAATGAGTAAGATTGCGCATGTAGTTTTCATCAGAAATTCAACCCTGCTTTCAACTCCTGCTGGAGTTCTTCGTCTGCCTTCATGACCTGTGCGGTTTGCTCCTTGCGGAATTCTTTGAGTTTCCGGGACAGTTCCGGGCAGCTTAATGCCAGAATTGATATTGCATACAACGCCGCGTTTTTACCGCCCGCTTTGCCGGCAGTAACCGCGGCTACCGGGATTCCGGGCGGCATCTGAACAGTCGCCAGCAGGGCATCCAGTCCGTTGAACGGCTCTGAGGCAACAGGAAGACCGATGACCGGCAGCGTAGTGCGGGCGGCAACAACTCCGCCCAGATGCGCGGCCATTCCTGCTGCGCAGATAATGACTTTAATTCCGGCTGATTCGGCATTGATTGCAAAATCGGAGGCGGCGTCCGGAGTGCGATGAGCGGACATGACCCGGGCGGTATATGGAACTCCGAATTGTTCGAAAGTCTGGAAAGCGCTTTTGAGAACCGGCAAATCGTTTTTGCTTCCCATCATTACAGCGACTAGAGGCTTGCAGCATTCAGTCATCGGAACATTCTCCTTTCGCAACGTATTTGCTATAATATATTACAAAATACAGAAAGCCGGTCTGCGATGAAATTTCGCACACCAGCTTTAATATCTCATTTCAATAAGGCTGTTGCTCAGTCTTTATGGTCGGCGGCCGCCGTGGCGGAGACATTTTCAAGACTGAAAATATCTTCCACTTGAACGACTGCCTCTTCCGGCCCATATTCGTAAAAGAGTTTGCCTTCGGCAATTTCCAGCAATGCAACATCGAGCACATTGTCAGAGTGGCATTTGACCATTGGTCTGCCGCCAAGCGCCAGTTGTTTCGCCCGTTTTGCCGCCACGATGCTGAGCACCTTGGGATCGGTAATAATTTTCTTTGCCTTCTCGAGATACGCGTTATTCACCTTTTTAACTCCTTGCAGGCGCGGGGAACCGGAATGCGGCCCCCGCTGATGCCTTGGTTATTAGAAGTCAATGATCGCGCGATGATTATCTATCAGAGTCACATCGCCGCCAACAACTTCCATGTAACATTTTTTGAAATCTGAGACTGAATCGAGAATATATCTTTCAGCCAGCACTTCGCGGGAGTTGTCCTTGAGGGCATCCCGCAGCATGAGCAGTCCGACGAAGATATATGTTTCCATAGTAACAAGGTTATGAGCCATCAGATCATAGTACGTGCTGTCCTTTTTATCAGTAATGTACTTGATGGCGTCAAGCTGCAGTTTGTGCATTTCGCTGATCTTATCTTTAAGTCTGAGCAGTTTGCCGTCATAGGGCAGGGCCATGAATTCCTTGATCCGTTCTTCATTGGATCTGGTGATGACCCCGCCGATGGCGGCGACGATCTGAAGCTGAGTGGTGCCTTCATAGATGTTAGTGATGCGGGCGTCACGATAATAACGCTCGACATTGAAGTCCTTCATGTAACCGGTGCCGCCATGGATCTGGATGGCATCGTAGGAAACTTCATTGGCTATTTCAGTTGAAAACGCCTTGCTCATCGGGGTGAGAACTGCCGCAACACGATTGTAATATTTGGCCTTGTCACGGATTTCCTGAGTGAGTTCCTGTTCCGAGAGCGTTTCCATCAGGTGATTATAGCCGCTGCGGAGGTCAACCGCACGGGTGGTCTCATAGAGCAGAGCTCTTGCCGCCAGGACTTTCATTTTCATTCTGGTCAGCATGTCATAGACCGCCGGGAACTGGTCAATGCTGCGCTTGAACTGTTCGCGTTCGGAAGCGTATTTGCGGGCTTCCCTGAACGATGCTTCGGCAATGCCGAGCGCCTGGGCGCTGATCGCCACGCGGGCGCCGTTCATCAGCGACATGACATATCTGGTCAGACCGCGGCGGCGCTGGCCGCAGAGCAGGGCGGGAACGTCATTGTACTGCAATTCAGCGGTGGCAACGCCGTGGATACCGAGTTTGTGTTCGATACGTCTGACCACAAGTTGCGGACAGGCTTCGGCGATGAACATTGAAAGACCGCGGCCGTCGGAAGTTCCTTCTTCGGAACGCGCCAGCACCAGATGCACTTTCGCGCAACCGTTGGTGATAAAACGTTTCATTCCGTTCAGATACCACTGTCCGGTTTTCGGGTCCTGCCAGGCTTTCAGGCGGACAGACTGGAGGTCGGACCCGGAATCGGGTTCGGTCAAGTCCATCGAGCCGTCAACTTCGCCGGTGGCGAAACGCGGCAGAAACTGTGCTTTCTGTTCATCAGAGCCGAATTCGCTGATGGTTTCGGCAATGTCCTGAAGACCGAACAGGTTCTGCAGACTGGCATCGGCACGGGAGACCATTTCGGTCATCATGGTGTAGATGGTCACAGGGCAGTTGAGGCCGCCGTATTGATGCGGCAGCATTACGCCCATGACATCAGCCTGCTTGAGGTCGTTCAGGTTTTTCTGTGTGAGCGGATGATAAGTGACGGTATTGTTTTCGAAATGCGGACCTTCTTCGTCAACAATGCGTGATCTGGGTTCAATATTATCGCCGCAGATTTCGCCGATTACGGCAAGAATCCGCTGATAGTTATCGAGCGCGTCAGCATAGTTTTTCGGAGCGTGATCGAATTTCTCCGCTTCTTTATAGTTTTTTTCACGAAGCCCGACGGCTTCAGCGAGGTCCAGGTTCTTAAGCGTGAACTGGAGGTCCTTATTGTCAGTATAAAAATTGGCCATGATATGCGTCCCCCCTTAGACCTTTGCCTTGTAGGCTTTAATCATTTTCGGAATAACATCGTTCAGTTCACCGACAATCCCGTAATGGGCGACAGAGAAGATCGGCGCACCGGGATCAGTGTTGATGGCGATGATCTTTTTGCTGTCATCCATTCCGGCACGGTGCTGGATGGAACCGCTGATACCGCAGGCGATGTACAATTTCGGACGAACGGTTACCCCGGTCTGTCCGACCTGATGATCGTGATCAATCCAGCCGGCGTCAACCGCGGCGCGGGATGCCCCGACTTCACCGCCGAGCGCTTCGGCCAAAGCATAAATCAGTTTGAAGTTTTCCTTGCTGCCAACCCCGTAGCCGCCGGCCACAATGACTTGAGCACCCTTCAAATTAATTTCCTTTTCCTCTCTGACCCGCTCCATGACTTTGACAATGACATCGTCATTGGAAAGCTTCGGGGTGACTTTAACCAGGGTGCCCTTGCGGGTTTTATCCGGTTCATCCATCTTCATGACGCCTTCGCGGACGGTAACCATCTGCGGATCATCCCAGGTATTGACGATGGTCGCGATGATATTGCCGCCGAATGCGGGGCGTATCTGCATAAGCTTGTTTTTATAGAACTGCTTGTTGACCTTGTCATCGAAATCATCAATTTGAAGGTCGGTGCAGTCCGCGGTAAGTCCGGCGAGCTTTTCGGAAGCAACGCGCGGTCCAAGTTCACGGCCTTTTAAGGTCGCGCCGAACAGCAGAATGTTCGGTTTGTGTTCTTTAATCAGGTCAATCAGCACCTTGGCATACGGCAGCACGGTGAACGGTTCCAGGCGTTTGTCTTCCGCCAGAAAAACGGTGTCGCAGCCATAATGATAAAGCGTGTCAACGCATTTGCCGACATTGTCGCCAAGCAGCACGGCTTCGGCTTTGATGCCGAGACGTTTAGCCAGTTCGCGGCCTTTGCACACGAGCTCAAGGCTGACATCAGCGATGACGCCGCCTTCCTGCTCTATAAATATCCATACATTTCCGATTTTTTCAGACATATCAATCACCCCAGTGTATGATCATCAATAAGTTCGTGGACCAGATTCTTGATGCCCTCTTCAGACGGCTCGATCTTTTTGGTGTCGGTGGCGGTCAGAACAACACTCATGATGTTCTTGACCTTGGTCGGCGACCCGGCAAGACCGGTGCGGCCTTTATCGGCTCCGACATCGTCAGCGCTCCATTCGTAAATCAGAAGACCTTTCTGTTTCAGGGCTTCTTCCTCGACGGCGAGCTGTTCGGCATCTGTATAATTGGCATTGGCATGATCTTTAGCCAGTTCAGAACGGGTCCTGGCATTCTTATACTTCATGATTTTGCGGGCGGCCTGGGGACGCGGCACGTTGGAATCAATGACTGTCAGCAGGGCCGGCAGCGGAGATTCCAGAATTTCATAGCCGCCTTCGATTGCGCGTTTGGCAACTATTTTCTTCTTGTCCAGTTTGATCACTTCTTCAATATAACAGATCTGCGGGATTTTGAGCTTTTCAGCAAGCTGAGGGCCGACTTGAGCGGTATCACCGTCAATCGCCTGTCTGCCGCAAAGAATCAGGTCAAATTTCCCGATCTTGTTGGCACAGCAGCTCAACGCGTAACTGGTAGCCAGAGTATCGGCGCCGGCAAAACTTCTGTCCGTAAGCAGGACACATTCATCCGCACCCCGATAAAGAGATGAGCGCAATACTTCGGCTGCATTCGGCGGTCCCATAGTTCCGACGACGACTTTGGCACCATAACGGTCCTTCAGTTGCAACGCGAGTTCCAGCGCATTCAAGTCTTCCGGATTAAAGATCGCCGGGAGAGCGCTACGGTTCACAGTCCCATCCGGCTTCATTGCTTCACCGGTGATGTTCTGGGTATCCGGAACCTGTTTTACAAACACGATAACAGTGTAACTCACAGTTTAGACTCCCTTTTTTGTTAATCGTTAAAATGTTGTATAGAATCCTAACATAAAACAAAGTGGAAGCTAATATAGCACAAACAGTTAAAAATAATAGCCGCCGAATGTTTTTTTTTGGATTAAATCAACGGTGCGGAAGCAGTTTTGGAGATTTGAATTATTTTCCCGCCGATGCATGCCGCCGGTACGCAAAGACCGGTTTTGCCGGATACAGCGGGCCGGGTTTTTAAAATATAAAGGTCCAGCAGCATTTTTACTTTTGCCCCGGCTTCGCGGAATTCAAACTGACAGCGTGAAATGAACAAGTCAGGGGACATGGCATTGAACGCCACAGTTTCCAAACCGTAATATTGAGCTATATATTGAGCACGGGCATTATGAAGCTCCTGGGATACAATGGTAAATTTTTTCAACCCGAATAATTCCTTTGCCCTGACAATCGAATCCAGCGTGCGATGTCCGTCCGGGTCGGATAAAATCACTTTGCCAGGAATGCCGCGTTTAAGCAATGCGTTTCTCATATCTGAAATTTCGTCATAATTTACTGCCGGTCTGACCGCGCCGCTGAGCAGCAGATATTTCACTTTGCCTTTCTTGTATAGATTTACTGCCGCTTCAATCCGGTAGGCAAAGTAATCATTCGGGACATTGTGTTCAGTTTTTGAAGTTCCCAGTATCAGCGCAATGTCATTGTATGGAATTGACTCGACCGAATTATAAAGGAATGGTCCGGTTTTACTGCTGACATGCCATGCGCAGAGCATAATAATTAAGACTGCTGCCGCAATTACGGCAATGGCACAACTCCAAAGCCTTTTTTCCAGCAATGAACTTTTTTTCAATTTAAAATGCAAGGTTTATACCCATTGTAAAATATAATAAGGCTAAAGATTCGAAATCACTTTCTCTTTGATGCATGCCGGCGGGACATGGATTCCGGTTTTATCGGATACTTCAGGACGGGTTTTAAGAATATAAAGATCCAGCAGCATCTTAATCTTCGCCAGTCCTTCGTGAAGCTCAACCTCCCATCTTGAAATGAACAGGTCAGGAGCCATGGCATTGAATGCCACAGTGTCCAACCCGTAATATCGGGCTATATACTGAGCCCGGACATTCTGAATTTCCTGGGAAATAATGGTAAATTTCTTTAACCCGAACAATTCCTTTGCCCGGATAATCGAGTCCAGGGTGCGGTTCCCGTTTTTGTCGGATAAAATTACGGAGTTAGGAATGCCGCGTTTATGCAGTGCCTTTCTCATATCCGATATCTCGTCATAACTTGTTTCCGGGTCGTCGACGCCGCTGATCAGCAGATATCTTACTTTGCCTTTCTTATATAATTTAACCGCCGCTTCAATCCGGTAGGTGAAATAATCACTCGGAACATTATGATCGGTCCGGGACGTTCCCAGAACCATTGCAATATCATTGTATGGAAGTGATTCAACCGAATCATAAAGAAACGGTCCGGCCTGATTGTTGACATGCCATGAACAAAGCATGATAAATAAAATGAATAGTGCAATTCCGGCAATGGAACATGCAAAGACTCTTTTTTCCCATAACGAACTTTTTTTCAATTTAAAGTGCAAAGTATGTGTCTCCGCAAATATATACTTGAACAAACATGTAATATGAAGATATAGCCCTGCCGCGATTTTTTCAACAGGATTTCATGGGACGATTTTCATTTTCCGGTTTGTACCTGAATTTAAACGCGATATTTTAACAGAGTAAAAACAGGAACTTTTATGAAAACTACTTATGACTGCATTCCATGTATTGTTTCGCATATAGTCCATGTCGCCAAGATGGTGACGATGGATGATGACCTCCGCCGCGAGATAATAAAAAAGACCCTGGCGGAAGTCGTGGATGCTGATTTTTCGATTACTCCGCCTGAACAGGCGCGCATGTTTCATAAAATAATCAAGAAAGTTACCGGAATAGACGATCCCTACCGTGAAGTCAAAGATTGTTCCACCAGATTCGCGCTTGAGCTGCTGCCGTTTTTCCGGGAAGTGATTGAGTCAAAAAGCGACCGCTTTGAAGCGATTGTCCGTCTGGTCATCGGCGGCAATATCATTGATTACGGCGCGGACAAGGATTTTCAACTGGATTCCGCCAGACAGAAAATCCTCGATGTGTTTGACATGCCGCTGGATATGGCGGCGGTCAGACAGCTTGAGCAGGCCATGAATTCAGCGAAAACGATTCTGTATATCGCCGACAATTGCGGGGAAGCGGTTTTCGACCGGCTGCTGATCGAGCCTTACCGCGAAAAAATTATCCTGGGGGTGCGCGGCGCGCCGATCCTTAACGACATTACCATGCGCGAAGTCGCGGAATCCGGACTTGAGGGCCTGCCGGTCAGGATTATTGATACCGGAGACATGACGCCGGGGGTGTCTTTGAACCATACCAGCCGTGAATTCATGGATGAAATGCTCAATGCCGATCTGGTGGTAGCCAAAGGGCAGGGGAATTTCGAAACGCTCAGCGATTATGACCGTCCGATCTTTTTCCTGCTGCGCAGCAAGTGTAAAGTAATCTCCGTACTGCTGGGCGGCGGTGAACTCGGGAGTCTGCATGTTATTCCGGAGAATATATGAGAACTTTAATCATCATACTGTTTGCAGTCATGGGTGTGTTAATTCAAGGTTGCGGTTCGACTCGGGAAGAGGCGGCGAAGAATTCACCGTTAAATAGTAATCAATCCATTGGAGGAGGCGGAAAAATGACGGAATTAAAACATGGCGATGCGGCTCCTGATTTTTGTCTGAAGGATCAGGATGGCAAAACAATTAAACTGTCTGATTTCAAAGGCCGGAAACTGCTGCTCTATTTTTATCCCAAGGCCGATACTCCGGGATGCACCGCACAAGCCTGTTCGATCAGGAATTCTTTCAAAGATTTGACCGGCAAAGGGATTGCGTCAGTCGGCATCAGTCCGGATGATGTTAATGCCCAGAAGAAATTCGCCGGAAAATTCGACCTGCCATTCCAGCTTCTGGCCGACGAGGCACACCAGATTGCCGAAGCGTATGGCGTATGGGGCGAGAAATCCATGTATGGAAAAACGTATATGGGTATTATCCGCTCTTCATTCCTGATTGATGAAAAAGGCCGGATCGTTCAGGCATGGTACAAAGTCAAGCCGGAAGATACGGTTCCCAATGCCATTGCCGCGCTGAAGTAATCTTTTAAAGAGACGGGTAACGAAAATTGAAACCCGGCGATACGGCTCCTGGCTTTGCGCTGAAAGATCAGGACGGAAAAACGATTAAACTGTCCGACTTCAAGGGCGGGAAACTGCTGCTTTATTTCTATCCCAAAGCGGAAACTCCCGGTTGCGTCATGCAGGCATGTTCAATCCGGAACGCGTTTCAGGAACTGCGCGACAGCGGTGTTGCCGCTGTCGGCATCAGTCCCGATGCCGGGAGTGCCCAGAAAAAATTTGCCGGCAGATACAATCTGCCGTTTCAACTGCTGACCGACGAAGATCACAGAGTAGCCGACGCTTACGGCGTATGGGGTGAAAACTCGATCTTTTTTATAAAATATACAGGCATCATCCGCTCTTCATTCCTGATTGATGAACAAGGCAGAATAATTCAGGCCTGGTATAAAGTCAAGCCATTGGATACTGTGCCCGACGCCATCGCCGCGCTGAAAGAGCATAAAAACAGAAGTCAGCAGTAGTCAGGGTACATCGGCGCCTGCCGCCTTCTGCCTCGCTTAGCTCTTCTTATACATCGGAGAATTCAATCCGAACATCGCTTTCTTCAGGTCGAGATAGTAGAGATAATCCTCCGGCGTGACATTCGGCGGACAGCGGTGATCGCAGAAGGGAATGTAACCGCCGCGTTCGACATACGGCAGCAGCGTTTCCATATATTTCCTGATCGCTTCTCTGCCATGCCCAAGCTGGATTTTGTCGAATCCTCCCATAATCCGGAGACCGGGATTCCGGTCGAGCAGTTCGCCGGGATGCGCACAACCCATGACTTCAAAAGGGAACAGGCAGTTGATGCCGCCTTCCATGAAGTACGGCAGAATGGGGCGGACGTCGCCGTCGCAATCCGAGTACCATACGTCAATGCCGTGCGCTTTCAGCTTCTGATTGATGCGTTTGTAGCGCGGCGTGACGACATCGCGGAAGAAATCAACCGAAACAATCGGGCCGTTTTTGAAGCAGATATCTTCCCAGCCGGCGGCAAAGTCGAATTTGAAATGCGGCAGCATCTGATCCAGGTAATCTTCGACCAGCAGGCAGCAGGTTTCCACCATGTCCTCCACCATTTCAGGATAATCGAACGTGGCGTAGGCCAGGCCTTCAAAGGTCAGCATGTCGCGGATTTTGCCGATCATGGAACCGGTCCAGATCCCCAGCGGGTAATCCCGGTTGTCCGGGTAATCTTTTTTGAGTTTGGCAATATCCACTTTTCGGGCGGGATCATCCCGCCGGAAACGTTCCTCTTTGCATTTCTTCCAGTCTTCCGGAGTGACAATGCTGGATTTCAGGTAATGCGGAATTGAGGAGCCTTGACCGGTCTTTGGAACTTCCGCCAGCAAACCGTCGCCATTCATAATTACATTGACGTCATCCCGCTCTTCGACCACTTTATGCTCAAACGGCGGACTCATCCAGCTATTGCCGCCGATGACGGCGATTTTATCAAAATTGAAGAAGATATCGGCTTCGGCATTGTTTTTTATGCCATGGTCGCGGAATAGCGGCCATTCCGTGAAGTTTTCTTCCCAGTAGCCGAATTCCATGTTGAAACAGCGGTCAACGCTCTGAAAGTGCATTTGACGGTTGAAACGCTCGCGGTCGGTCATCCGGCCTTCCCATTTTTCCAGTATCGGTTTGATTGCCATATCGTTAAATCCTCTTTAAAAATTGTTATATATACAATAATAATGTATTTTCTTGATTTGTAAATGTATAAAAATCGTAATATAATATACGATAGTAATATTAGGTGACAAAAATGAAGATTTTAAGGCCTGAAGATGTTTCTCCCGTTGTAAAAGTAGCTAATTACATGGCGCTGGAGGAAAGCAGGAAACAGCATTGCTGGCCCCGGCGGCGCATTCCGGATTTCGAACTGATATTGTCGATTCGCGGCGATTTTGAATTCATCAATCACGATACCGGGGAAAAGGCGCTCCACCAGCCCGGATCGGTGCTGATCATTTTTCCGCGTGAATTCCATTCCTATCGCCTGATTTCAAACAAAGGTTTTTTCAGTTGCATCCATTGCGAACTTATGCCGGACGGTATTTTTGCCGACGGCGACTATACGCCTGAACCATTCCCGAGGCGCATTACCATGACCGGCGGCGGCGAATTTCAGGACTTGTTCCGCCGGGCTGCCAGTACCGTTGTGCAGCCGGGCCGCTTCAGTGAAGAAATCCGCAATACGATTGTCCGGGAACTCTGGCTGCGCCTGGCGGAAAGATGGCTGTCGTCGGCGGGCGGCGAAAGAAATGTCCGGCTGGATGAAATGCTCAACTACCTTAATGACAACCTTACCGCTCATCCAGGACGTTCCGACCTTGCAGGAAAATTTCATCTTACCCCGCAGCACATCAATCTTATCTTTAAAAAAGAGCTGGGCATTGCCCCGACCGGTTATGTGCATCGTGAACTGGCCCGCGCCGGCTATCGCATGATTCACGAGGAAGGGTTAAGCGTCAAAGAAACCGCCGACCGTCTGGGTTTCTCCAGTCAGTTCTATTTTTCCAGAGTATTCAAAAGCGTCTTCGGCATTCCACCGACGTCCGCATGAACCGCTGGTTCTGGCGAGATGATATAAGTCCGACAGACTGCTTGACAGAGAGAACTTGCATATCGGCGACTATGATTTATAGTATAATTATTTGATATTTTGTAGTTATCTTACAGTACTAAAATTACCTGTTTACAGGAGGTGTTTGTAAAATCTCAAAAAACTTCTTAGACGATAAATATTTGAACTGATATAATAACCATTGGAGAATGATCATGAACTTAAAGAATTTGCAGTTGAACGGCGCTGAACTGGTTGATCCGAACGCTGAATACAGCGCCGGACCGGAAAACTACATGAATGTTTCCGTGAATCAGTCTTTGAGCCAGAGCATTGCGGCAGACGATGGCGCTGCCAATGTCGAGGCTGATTGCATAAATCCGGACAGGTCTTTTTCCGGAGATATTGTGACAAGCGCCGACCGGCTTTCATCATACAGCGGAGTCAGCATCAGCACAAACACCGGAGCAGGCAATTTGCCGGCCGGCGCACTCTCCATGCAGTTTTCAAATAATGTTGCCGCTGCTGTTATCAGCGCCGGACCGGATGCCGCGGATACTTCAGCTTATAGCGGAACCGGTATTGCTGTTCACCGCGCGAACGCAAATTCCGTTGAACACGATATCCGGGCAGCGTCCAGTATCACAGTCAAGGCAGATGTCGCCGCCGGCTCCATCAGTAATTACATTGCCGGGTATGGCGCTTTAAGCTATACTGGTTTCGGGGTGGCGTCAGACGGAAGTACCTATTACCGCGTCGACAACACCAGCCTCCGGGCAATTGACGCGGAAAAATCATCAGCCGGCGATAAAGAACTGTGCTGGGCCGCCACCGCGACCAACATGCTTTACTGGGCCGGATGGGGCAAGAATGTCGGCAGCCTGTCTGTTAAGATCGAAGATGATCTGTTTGACTACTACAAAAAATATTTTACCGACGCCGGCAGCTTTATTGATTCGGGTATTAATTGGTTTATGAGCGGTAAATACGACAACAAAGGCAATGCAAGCGCCGCGGCGTTGAAACCGGACATCGGTGACGGCGGCGGTTTTTTCAAGTCTGTTTCAGTTTCAAGCTATTTGACCGTAGATTCGAAAACAAAAACCGTGATGAGCAGCATTGAAGATAACCTGAAAGCAGGAAATGTCTGCGGATTAACTATTGTCTGGGACCAGACCAGCGCTCATGCCGTGACTTGCTGGGGTTATGGATATGATGCCAGTGTCAAGAAAAACAGCAGGAACTATTACACCGGTATCTATATCTCCGATTCTGACGACGACAGATGGCAGGGGCGTACCGCGCCGAATGTCATCCGTTACTGTCCGATCACCTGGAACAGGAAAATGGGCTGCTACACGGTTACTTACGAGGCGGGAACGTTTGGATTTTTAACTGAAGTGGTGGGACTGAAAAGGACGTATGTCTTCAATGTGTATGATGCGGTTTCCGGCGACAAGGTGCAGGGCGGCACTCAGACTGTTTTTGCCGGCGGCAATGCGGTTGACGGCGTCATCGGTTCCGGCGGCAGCCAGATTGTTTCCGGCGGGACCACGTCCGGCACGCTTGTCAACTCCGGCGGCAGCCAGCTTATTTCCGCCGGCACGGCAACCGGCACAGTTATCAACTCAGGCGGTTATGAGACAGTTTCCTCCGGCGGAACCGCCGCTGACGCCACGGTCAATGCCGGCGGCAGCATGAATGTGTCTTCCGGCGGCATTGTAAGCGGTACGCTGAATGTTTCCGGCGGTCATGTCATTCTGGATAACACCGACTCTCTCAATGGCATGTCAAAGTTGTCTTACGCTTTGTCCAAGGCCAAGACTGATGATGTGCTGATAACCGTCAAGGTGGGTATCCTCGGCACCTGGACTCAAATCTATACGCTGAATGTTGACAATACGGCAAAAGGTTCGTATGTGCTGGCGGACGGTGCTGATCTTTCCGGGATGAACGGCAATGTTTTCACAATCACTTATAACAGTTTGAGTACCAGTCTGATGGTCGGTTCCAGCTATGTCTTTGCCGATGGCAATAAACTGTCACTGAGCCTGACCCGCAACGGCACCGACCGGCTGACTGCCACATTCACTGCTGATACTGTTCCGCCGCAGGCTCCCGCCGGCATGACGCGAACTGTCACCGGACGCAGCGCGGCCCTGGACTGGAATGACTCGTCCGATGCCGACAGCCGGGTCAGGCTGTATGAAGTCCGGGTGGATAACAACGCAAATTTCAGCAGCCCGGAATATACGGCGGCGCCTGTTGCCAGCGGCATCACTTTCAATAAGTTGACGGATGGAACGTATTACTGGGCTGTGCGCTCACGGGACCTTGCCGGGAATTATAGCGCCTGGAGTTCCGGCAGCAGCTTTACCGTGGATGCGACTGCGCCGTCTGTTCCGTCACGCTTAACCAGAAATGTTTCCGGCAACAGTGTGACATTGGACTGGAGCGATGCAAAGGACAGTACCAGCGGGGTCAAACAGTATGAGGTGCAGATTGATAATACTGCTGATTTCAGCAGTCCGGAATATACCGCGACGACGGCCGCCAGCTCCGCCATTTTCAATGGACTGGCAGATGGTGGCTACTTGTGGCGGGTTCGCACCCAGGACAGATCCGGCAACTTCAGCGCATGGTCCGCCGGCTCCGGTTTCGCCTGCGATCTCTCCGGCAACACGATCAATGACGCCGTGACGCTCTCCGCCGCTCCGGAAACCGGATGGGTCGGGTTTGGCGACGCGGCCGACTATTATAAGATCACCATGACCAATGCCGGTGAATTGACCCTGAATCTGACAAATTTAAGCGGGGACGCAAACCTTTATTTACTGGATGTCTATGGCTCCGTATTGAAAACCTCCGCGAAGAAAGGAGCCGCCGATGAAGCCATAAATGGCGCAGCATTGCTGGAGGGAACTTATTTCGTCAAAGTTGCCACGAAATCTGCAAATACTGTAGCTTATACCCTGACTAATGCCGAGGATTACTATCCCGCGGACATTGCCGGAAATACCATGGCGGCCGCTCAGGACATTGCCACGAAGGATAACTGGGTCGGCCTGGGCGACAGCGATGATTATTACCGGTTTGATTTGACTCAGGCCGCGCAGAGCACTTTAAAGTTGAACGGCATCACTGGCGGTAATGCCGACTTGTCGCTGTACGATGTCAACGGCAGGCTGTTGAAAAAATCAGCCAGAGCCGGGGCCGGCGAAGAGCTGATCAGCACCGATCTGGCGGCCGGCACTTATTTCGCCAGGGTCAATGCCGTCTCCGGCAGCAGCATTGATTACACGCTGGACTTTAATAAAAAAGTGCTGCCGGGCATATTGGCAAGCTGATATTGCAAGTTACAGCCGATCATCGGCGGCATCTTAGTTTTTGCGCGGCAATATCCGGTAAGGATATTGCCGCACATGATTTTCTTCATTAAAATCCATTGCCTTGTCATAATCACGCCTGCGACGTATGTGGAATATTGCGCTTTTTAAACCATAAATTTTAGCGAAGACCGTAAATTTCCAGCTCCGGCGGAGCGACATATTGCCTCAATACTAAAGCAAGAAAAACACAGGGAATACTGGTTTTTCAAGTAACGAAAACAATAAAGAAGAAGTGTCAATACATTTTTTTGCTGTTTTTTTTTGATTTTAATTGCAAAAGTCAACCGGTTGACGTATAATTAATTATAGAGTTGAATTTAGGGGTGTAAAATTATGGATTATAACGGAAAAAGGCTGACGATGAAGAACATCGCCGAGCTGGTCGGAGTAGACAAAGCGATCGTCTCCAAGGTGATCAATCAGGTTGAAGGCGTGCAAGTCAGCGAAGCAAAGCGGAATAAGATCAAGGAGATTGTACGGCATCACAACTATACTCCTCTGAGTTCCGCACAGTCACTGGCGACCCGCAAAACACGGCAGATCGCTTTTTTGCTGTCAAGTTGTACGGAGATGTCGCTGGCCAATGAGACTTTCGGCATGATGCTGTGCGGGGTGGAGGAGTTCTGCCGGAAGCAACGCTACCAGTGCCAGATCGCTGTTTGCGATCTTATGGATATCAACAACTTCATGATGCCGGAGAATCTGCATCGCCGCAGTATTGATGGCTGCATCCTGACTGGGGCAATTAGCGAAGAAGTGATTGGACGGATCGCCGAAGTTCAGTTGCCGCTGGTAATGCTGGGCGGAGAACCGCTGCGCCGCCTTATCCCCACCATCAGCAGGGATAGTTCGATTGATTACAGTATGTACCTGGATTACTGCGCCTCGCGCGGTCACTTCCGCATATGGATTGCCAAGGATAGCGAAAACGTCCGCTGCAAGTTTGGCGTGTTGGCGAAGAAACGTTCGGAGTTTGAGTTAACCATTTTGGCGCAGATGGGCGGCGAATTCGAGTATGCCAGGCATTGGAGCGAAAAATTCATTGCGCTGCCGAAAGAAAAGCGGCCGACACTGGTTCTGGGCTCCGACCAGTTCTGCTGCGGGATGGCGACGCTGCTGGCTCAACATGGTATTTGCTGTCCGGAAGATATAAGTTTCGTTTCCGAAAGCGATACTGAAATGGCGCGGTGGTACAATCCGCCGTTGACGACCTTTTCACCGGATTTCCGGGAAGTCGGGACAACTGGGGCCAGGGTGTTGATTGAAATGCTGACCAATGATTTAGACATCAAGGCGGCGATCACATTGGCGAATCAGTATCCGATGCAGAGCGTACTGTTCGAACGCGGCTCGGTAAGAAACTGTGTACATTAGATTTTTCAAAAAGGGTTTTCATAAATTAAGTCAAAAACAACGATAATGGAGGTGTTCGTATGAAAGGTAAAATTTTTACATTGATTGAACTCTTGATCGTGATCGCCATCATCGCCATCCTCACCGCAATGTTACTGCCGGCGCTGAACAAGGCACGGGATAAAGGAAAGGATATAGGATGCAGGAGCAATCACAAGCAGTTCGGATTCCTGCTGGCCCAATATAATAATGATTTCAATGACTATTATCCGATTGCCCCGAGAACTGGCGACCTCACTTCCACCCGTTGCTGGAGCAGACAGTTATCAGAACTTTATTTAGGTTATCAATTCCTCAGCACCGGCGGCTACTACAGCGGCACTCCTAAGAAAGTTTTTCACTGTCCGGCGGGAATCATCAATCCGGACGCTTCTAAGAACCCGCGTGGATATTCAATGAATTCCTATGTCGGCGACGTGCAGGCAGATCGCAGCGCCACTACATTGTACGATATCGCCACCCGCACCAGACCTTACAAAAACAGCAACTCGATGATGGTGGTGGTCGATTCGTGGAGCGACCGGGATTCGAAGCTGGAATGGATATTCGGCGGCAAAATCAGCAATGGAGAATATCTCAATCAGTGGCAAGCCAGATATGTTGCAAACCGCCATCAGAACAAGATCAACTATCTTGTCAAAAACGGCGCGGTATTGCAGAGCGGGCTCAGAAATGACGGCGCTACCAACGATGGAGGCATTGATATTATCTGGGAACTGCGGACTGCCGGATATGTTATGAACGGAGCAGTGCATTCATACTGAGTTTGAATATCAAGCGCCGGTGAAAAGTAAAATTCTACAACAGGATTTTTAGAAATTGCGGCCCGGCATGAAAAACTAGGAGGCAGAATGAATATTTTTGGACGCCAAACGGACAGCCTCGGGCCGCTCCGGGTTCTTTTCATTGGAAACAACTTTTCAGGACTGAATTTTTACATTATGAGAAAAGCTTTATTGTTAGTATCTTTGTTTATCGTCTTCACATTGAAGCTTACAGCCGCCAACGAGATATCTTTTTCATTCGATGAAAAAGGGAAATATAAAAACTGGACGGAAAATGGCAAATTCGGAGGAGCTTTGTTATTTAAGGGTGATGGCGGAATGGAAATGGAGGATATTTCCTCTTTTCAATTCTCGCCCGGCCAAAGCTTCACGCTTGAACTCTGGGTAAAACCGGTCACTCGGAATATGCAGGCGAAACAGACTATATTGGCCCAGGAAGGCCTGGAAGGTTATTGGAGGTTTTATCTTTACGCGGGAGGCAGGCTTGGCTTTGCTTCAGGAACAAAAAAAGAACAGAATATCAACTTTCTTTCCGGTGAAATCTCTATCGGCAAATGGAGTCATCTGGCATTCGTGAGGGACTGCGAAGAAGGCATGGTCAGATATTATTTTAACGGAAAATTATTGCGGGAAGAAAAAGATCCTGACACTTCGGGACAGTTTTTTATTAAGCAGCCGGTTTTTGTTGCTGCCGGGAAAAACGGCAGGAATGCTTTTGAAGGTTTTGTGGATGAAATAACAGTTTCTCAATACGCTAAAAGAGAGTTTAATCCGGATGAAGCGTATTCATCGAAAACACTGGAAAAGCCAGGCGTCTATACCCCGCTGCCTCCTGAAAGCGAATCTCCTGATCCTCAAATAGCCGCCAGTTGGAATGAAATTGACAAAGCCGCTCTTTCAATCGTGCCGTGCCCGAAGGAATTCAAGTTAACAGGCGGCAAGCCGTTGAAAATAAACAGTGATGAGTGGTCCATACTTTTCAATGCCGCCCAAATGAAAGCCGGAGTTGACGAAATAAATTTGAAACTTATTGAACTGGGAAATAAAGCGATAACTTTAAATGAGAAGAATAAAGCAAATAAAATAATCGCCGGGACATTTGAATCATTGCAGGAATATCTGTCCAAAATCGGAAATCCTGAAAAGCCGGGGCGGCAGGGATATGTTATCGGTTTTTATGAAGAACACGGCAGTCAGAACTGCATAATTGCCGGAACTGATGAGATCGGGGTGCAATATGGTTGCGTCACATTGTCAATGATGCTCAAAAAAGAGCGCGGGGGAGTGGAATTAACCCGGGCGCGGGTGAGGGACTGGCCTGATTATAAATACAGAATGGGATTTGAAGTTTATGGAAGTGACGTGGAGCGTGGAAAAGAAATAATAGATAAAGCGTTCCGGTTTAAATATAATATGATTGCGGCCGATGGATTTTACAGAACGATCGAAAGCATGCTTGAAACTGCCGGACAAAGAAAAATTATATATAAATATGCCGCGGACCGGGGCATAAGAATCGTGATGGGAGGACGTTTCAATGTAGGAAGTGCGCCTTATCCCAAAGACATGACCGGCTATACAGTATATTATTATCCTTACAAAACTGAAGAAGGATTGCTGGGAAATCTGAAAGAAGCATATACCTGGTCGCGTGATGATCTTATCGATAAAAAAGGTGATTTAGTCGCAAAGTTTATGCGGGAAACCGGTTCGAGTGCATTTTTCTTTCACGCAATGGATTGCGGCGAACGCGACAATCCGGAAAATTGGAATTATAGAACTCCAATGGACAAAAAGAGATGGAACAATGACCGGGCCGGAGCTGACGCAAATCTTATTAATCGCATTTTAGAGAAAATGAAGGAAGAAAATCCGGACGCAATGATGCTGGCAATTATTTATCCGTACGGGGCTGGTTATTTGAAATATCCGGAAGTGAAAGCATGGCTTAGCCGTCTCTCGACTCTTGTGCCGGAGAACATATTTTTCTGCGTGAGAGAAAGCGCAAGAGAAAATATGGAAAAGTGGAAAGACTCAAACAGGCAGGGCCGGTTCATCTACCACGAGCCTTTCCCGTGGTCTTTAAGGATTATGTTTGCCACAGCCGGACGTTACGCAAAAACTTTTTTCTTTGACGACAAAGATATTTACTGGTTTTGCTCTTCCGGCAATTATCAATGGCCGGCGGTTGGAGTTGCCGCGGAATATTGCTGGAACACAGCGGCTCCGGGGTGGAGATGGCAGCCGGAAAATCACCGGGAAATGCCCCGGCTGGATTCTATTCCGCCAGAAATAGCAGGGAAACTGCTGCCCAGAATTTGCGCGATTTTATGGGGAGAAAAAGCGGCGGAAAAGATGAGCTTCGTTTACCTTCAAAACTTGTCCTGCGAAATAACCGCCAACATGTCGCAGTTTACCGGAGCCGAGCCGCTGGCTTATTTCAAGTCAAAATATGAAGCTTCAAAAAAGGCGCTGGATTGGGTAAATGAGGCGGAAAATGAAGTCAGACCTTCCAGCAGATGGTATTATAAGATTGTCAGGAATTTCGTATTCAATGCCAGATATTTGACAGAAGCAAAATACCGTTATTATTTTTCAAGACAATTACTGTCGGAAGAAAAATACAGAGAAGCTGAAGCGGAAATTGAACTGGCAAAAAAAGCGCTGGCCAATCTTGATCAAAACGATAAATGCGCAAATGTTATAATAAAAGAACTCGATATCGCATCATCTGTAAGATGGCACAGAGCAAGAAATGAATATCTGAAAGGGGTAAAATATAAAGCGTTCAGGCTGGGCGTATACAGCATGAATCTTGGCCTTTACCGCGGAGTTGCGGACAGCTTCAAAGGCATTCCCGGAATTGAAATAGCGCCATTTAGCGACCCGACTAAAAAGGAGCTTGAGAAGTACGATGTTATTATTTTCCCGGCTTGCAATGACATGTGGGATACAACTGAAGACTGGCGCGAAAATGTCAAGGATTTTGTCAGCGCCGGAGGAGGGGTTATTTTCTCTCACAACGCAGTGGGCCGTATTCCAAGTTCCGCTTTCGGAAATACTCTTTTCCCGAAAATATGTTCCGGTTATGCCGGGCAACTTGTAAACAGGCACGTTCTTGAAGCTGCCGAAGCGCATCCCGCAACCGGACTTGAAAAGGGCAGGAAGATTGAACATGAATACAACGACCACATTTTTATCGAGCCGGGACCTGAAGGCAAAATTTTATTGAAAAACGAAATAGGGAAGCCGGTTATGGCGGCTGGAGTCTATGGAAAAGGACGCGTAATTTATACTGGCCAGATTTTTGGAGTGAACAAACAGGATGAACAGAAAGAATCTCAAGGCGATGAATGGAAAGTTCTATTTAATATGGCCCTTTGGGCTTCGCGAGGCGTCAGTGCCGAATTTTAGCCTGGGAAAGCCGGTCGTCTGACCGGCTTTAATAAAAACTTGAATATCCAATATTCAACACGGAATATCCAACCGGGGGAAGGACTGGATCAAACTTGGACATTGGATATTCCGTGTTGGTTATTGGATATTCAGGATTTCCCCCCTTGGAATGGTCATGCTTCGCCATAACCGGGTTTTACTCCGAGAGTTCCAGCGGAGCGACATATTAATAGCCCCGAATCCCACAATAAATTTAAGCTCCAGCGGAGCGGCATATTAATAGTCTTTGAATTCCATATTATTGCTTACCCATAACCGCGCCAGCGGAGCGACATATTAATAGCTTAAAATCCCCCAATAAATTTTAGCTCCGTAGGTGCGGCATATTAATAGTCTTTGAATTCCATATTATTGCTTACCCATAACAACTCCAGCGGATTGGCATATTGAACTCAATATTGAAACATTGCAAACCCTTTTTCAAGCAACGAAAACACGGGGAAAGAAGTTTGACCCCGATGGCTTTCCATCTTAATAGAAATCAATCAGAATCCCGGGAAAACGCATTCTCAGCCATTTAAGCTCCTGATAGCCGTTTACTCGCTCTTGTCAGATTTATAGATAACGCCATTCCAATTATACACTTCTTTGTCTCCGCTGTCTTCTCGGATGGCTATAATTTGTTTTTTCTTCATCAGAGACTGAGTGGCAATTCTGTAATAAATTTCCTTATTAACGCCGTGGGGCCCGCCTGGTGAGAATGTTGCATCAATCAAGTCGTGCTCAAAAATCTTTTTGACACTTTTGTTGGAATCTGCCATATAAATATTCAAGACTCTGCGCGTGGTATTTGTGCCGTGATGATGGTCTTCCCAAGTCATAATTTGTAGTGTATCCGCATCCAATAAATTAACGAGTTTAATTTTAACCACTTTTTGCGAGTCTATTTCAGCTACTTTCTGAAAATTATTATCAAAAATAATAATCTTGCCGTTAGTCGGATTCCCGATTACGGTTCCGACAATATAACCGTTTTTTGACGGAGAAATTATTCGTCCGTAACAGGATAAAAGAGTATGGCTGTCAGCTTCTAAGACTATTTTGAATTTGGGGACTGTAATTTCACTTGGATTGCCGGGGTCAAACAGCAGATTAAGGCCGCACTCTTTGCTAATTCTTTTACCGTTAATTTCCCACACATGATATATTGGATATATGGAATTAATAGCCTTTGCCAATCTGTCAACATCGTGACAGGCGTGAATGTCGGCAGAACTAATATCCTGTATTTTATTTGCCACTATATTATATTGCGCAATGTGTTCATCAATATTATAATGCACAAAGAGTCCATTTATTGAAAAGAAATGCTGTTGTTTTTCCAGTAGCTTATGCAGCAAATCCATCAGAGCCTTTTTGTCTTTATCTTCTGCAAGGCAATTTGTAATATTTCTAATGACATTTGCATCAGAACGTCCCATATTACATACATCATTCATTGATACCGCTGGATTAATTGCTTGACCAATTGTTCTAGTAAATTCATACTCAAAAGCAAGAATTGCACCATAGAACCATGCAGCGATTATGAGTTCAAGGATTAAGGCGCATATCAAAATAATTCTTGTTTTTATCCTTTTCCCACTTATTTCCAGATGAATTAATGAAACAAGCGTAATTATAAAAACTACCGCTAATAACGCAACTAAAAAATATAACATAATTCCCCTCATGCAATGTCCCCACATCTTTCAATGGTGGCATTAACTAATTTTTCTCTTATTTAAGATGTGTTGAAGATACTGCCACATAGGCATAAATCAATCAAAATACCTGACGCATTCCAGAATACGCCACCAAGTGCCCGATCGGGGTACAACACTTTAGTTCTTGTGGTTTCTAGCAGCAATATCCAAGTACTTAACAATGCTTGTCCGCCGGAGGCGTGGATGTACAGGATTTTCTTCATTTCCTTCATGAGCTTCATGGTACGCTGTATTCCCCGCTTTCTCCGTGCCTCCGCGTCTCCGCGTGAGACCTGTTTTTGTTCTGCCGCCAGCGGCTGGCAATTTTTGCGGAAAATGACGCATTTAACCGCTTTGTTTTAAATGATTTACAAGGCAAGGACACTAATATGGGTAGAGGTTTTCCGGTACTTAGAGCTTATCTACTAATAAAATCATTTAAACCGGATATACTGAACAAATTCGATTAAAAACAATAATGGCGCTGGCCAACTGTACGAGCCCAAGGAATGAGACATCCTCTTTTTCGTACC
>JBAYIO010000094.1:0-23260 GCA_041665605.1 Victivallaceae bacterium
CGATTCTCCCGGATGCCTTTGGGTTTGCCGGTTCGTTACATACCTTCAGGTATGCGCCTCTCCGGCAATTCCCAAAATCACCTCGGGATATTTCGCGAAACTTGTAAAGTTTATTTCTTTACAACTCCTAAAAAAACATTTTTTAACTTTTGGGATGAGAAAAGATTTGCTGAAACAAGTGGTTCAAGCTGTGAAAAACTGACTCGAAAATATTACTGACGGGCTGGACAAGAACATATTTCACCACCGTCGCGCCTTCTTCGGAAATCTCGACGGTGGTTTGAGTACGTGAGCCCCGGCTTGCGAGTGCTGCTTGAACAACCTCTTCCCGGTTATCCCGATCCGGAATATTTTTTGACGGAGTATCCGTGGACGCGGCGGGCGCAATATTCTGCCGGGCAGGAAGTGAATTCGAACTTTTCTCATTTTGTGCATCCGATGCTTTCGCGGGAATAATGACCGGCTGTGTGACTTCAGATTGTTCCGGAATGATGAAGAAACTATGGCACCTGCTGCATCTGGCTTTCTGATTGGCAAAGATTTTAGGCAGCCGGTACTTCTGACTGCATTCATGGCACCGGAAAGTGATTCTATCCCGCAGACTGTCTTCCGACATGTCTGAATGCCTCGGAACGACAAGGATTTTCTTGCATTTGGCGCATTCTGCCGCGATTCCGGCAAAATCTTCCGCCAGCCGGTATTTCTTATTGCACAATTTACAGCGGAAAATGATATCGCCAGGCTTTTTATCTTTTCCTGACGCGGAATACACTTTAACGGTGGCAACTTGCACCCCGTGCGTTGTTTGTCCGGATTCTCTACTGTCCATTTCGCTTTTCATCGGAATCTCCATGATGCCGGGAGAGAATATGCATTCCTGGCACTCCCTGCCGGATTCATCATCCAGTTCGCAATTTTTTTAAATTCTCCGCAATGACATTTGATACCCATGAAATCAATATTTATCTCTGCATGGTTATCACTCAGAAGTCATTTAATCATAATTACATCTAAAACTTTCAATTCAATATTATATCATCGAAAAGACATTATGAAAAGTCCGGAATTAAAAAAAACAGATTATTTGAAAGACCAAGCAATGTGCTTATAGTTCATCGCCGGAGTGAGCCTGGAGTCGGTCAAATAACTCTCTGGCGTACCATTGGAATTGATGATTAGTGAAGATGCATGGCGTGAAAGAGTGAATCATGTTATTTTTTTTATTATTTTATTTGCATGGAAACGGGTAATCCATTTGCAATATTTCCGATATAACACAAGATTATCTATAGGGAAAACATAAGCAAACTTAGAGAAAATCAGGAGAGACGCATGGGCGGTGCGATAAAATTGCTGGTAATAATCCAATGCGATCTGGTGCTGCAAAGGTGTCCCGGCTTTTTTTGCGACAGGGCTTTTGTGAACAAGAGCGGCGGATTCAAGGATTTGAATATTGACGAACACACCAGGAAACTCAATATTTCCTGCGGCGGATGCTGCGGACGGGCAATTCATCGCAAACTGCAATTGCTGGCAGCCAAGGCAAAAAAATACGATCAGATTGAAAAAGATGAAATCCATATAAAACTGTCGTCATGTATATCCAAAGATAACTATCACGGACCGCCGTGCCCCAATCTTGAATATATCAAAAAGTTAATTGACAAGACCGGTTTGAAATATAGTATGGACACTACTGTTTCAGAAAAAGCGGAAAAGCGAAGAGACAGCGGTGTTTATCAGAAATAAATGGTGACGTCCCGCATGTCCGGCCGTTATCAAAAACACGGCTGACAGAAAAGACGCCGGGTAAGTACGATAAAAATCCAGCAAAGGAGAGTGTATCATGAATGTTAAGAAATTAGGAATTTGGGTTGATCACAAGGAAGCATTTCTGGTTTCAATGCAGGGTGACCAGACCGCGGTTGTGCATATCGAATCGAACGCCGACAGTCATTTTAAGCCGTCAGGCGGCTGGAAAGCTTCAGGAACTTCGGTGGCGCAGGCAGTATCAAAGGAGCAGACAGCGGATGAGCGGCTGAAACATCAGCTCCATCAGTATTATCAGCAGATATCCGCGGAAGCCGGCAAAGCCGACAGAGTATATATTTGCGGTCCCGGCGCGGCGAAGACGGAGCTGGATAAAGAGATGAAAAAAGAAAAGAATATGCATGCGAGAATCGAGTCGGTGGAGACCTGTGATAAGATGACCGAAAAACAGGTTGTCGCAAAGGTAAAATCGTTCTTTCATATTCCTGCAAGACTGTCCTGACGGGCAATCGCATCAGGCAACCAAATAACCAGCGGGAGAACTGCGGCGCAGGCGCCGTTGTTCTCCCGTTTGCATTCCATACTGCATTTTTTAGAAACTGCCGCTGATTTGTGCTTGCGGTCCGGTTGTATTTTCCCGTTGGATGGATTATAGTTAACTGCACACTGAAACATATTTCGGGAGTTCTCATGGATAAGTCAGCGATGCGGGCAGGAATAATTGTATTGATCTTCGGATTGATCTTGACATATTTCTTGTATAAAGAGATGCATGAAGTCAGTCTCAAAGACCTTAAAGCCAAATTCCAGACTGAGGCGCAGGAGCAGGCAGGCATAATCACCGATCATCTCGACGACGATTTGCAGCATTTTGAAATCATCCGCCGCTTCTTTAACTGTTCAGAAAATGTCACCAGGCATGAATTCAATTCTTTCACGGAACCTTTTTTTCATAATTGCGGTTTTGATGTGATGTATTGGCTGCCGCAGGTATCCGGCGCCCGCCGGACTCAGTTTGAATCCAATCTCCGCGCCGAAGGGATAAAAGCGTTGGGGATTATGGAAACCAGCAAGGAAGGGAAGCGCATTCGCGCAAAAAATAAAAGCGAGTATTTTCCTGTTCTATACCAGGAACCATTGCACTCTGGAGATGGAATGGTTGGTGTGGACATGGTTTCTGATCCGGTAATTCTGCAAGCGATCAAGTTGGCTCAGGAATCCGGCGACTTTGTAGTGACTGAAAGCCGCCATTTTGCATATGAGCATAAAGAGAAGCGTGGTTACTGGGCATTGATGCCGGTTTTTGCCAACGGCGGGAAATCCCGTGAATTGAGCGGGGTGCTGATGTCCCGCTTTGTCGCAAGTGATTTCTTTAAAAATGCGATAAGATCATTTAAGCCGAGAGGATTTTCATTGTTTTTACGCGATGTTACCGCGGTAAACGATCCCGTGCTGCTGTTTATGCAAAGTCCTAAAATCACCGAAGCCGGCATAAATAAATTTTCCTGGATGAACTACAAGATCAGTTTCCCGTTCGGCAACCGCATATGGGAACTGGAGGTTATTCCTGACAAGGAATTCGTTGATTACAATTTTGACAGAAGTTATATCGTCTGGTTCTGGTTCGGGATTGCCATGACGCTGGTTGTGTCCTTTTATATTTACGGAATCATGTCCCGCAGGAGTCAGGCAGAGTCGATCGTAAAGAAACGTACCATCGAATTGCAGGAAAATGAAGAGTATTTGTCCACGATGCTGTACTCGATCGGTGATGGCGTGATTGCCGTGGATAACTCAGGAAACGTAAAAAAAATGAACCAGGAGGCTGAAAGGCTTACCGGCTGGAATTCTGCCGCCGCCGCCGGAATGCCTCTTTCTGAAGTATTTAAAATAGTAAGCGCACATACAGGGGAACCAGTGTTAAACCCGGTTTCCAAGGCATTGGAAACCGGTAAAATCGTGGGCCTGGCAAACAGCACGGTTTTGATTTCCCGTGACGGCGGCAAGCGGCAGATTGCCGACAGCGCGGCGCCGATTCGCGGCGCTGACGGCGCCATTCATGGAGTGGTGCTGGTTTTCCGGGATGTTTCTGACGAGTATTTGATGCGTCTTGAAATGCAGAAAAGTGTTGAGCGTTTCGAGCAGATATCGGAGCAGGCTCATGAAATAATCTGGGAAGTGAACGAGGAAGGAATATACACTTATGTCAGCAATGCGTGCTGGACCATACTGGGATACCGCCCGGAAGAAATAACCGGTAAAATGCATTACTATGATCTTTGGCCTCAGGAGGATTTCGATTCCAGGATGGAGATCGCCAGTGAGATTAGGCGCAAACGTGATGCTTACCGGGATTTCATGACCTGTTTTATCTCTAAAAACGGGGAAAGACGCTGGGTTTTGACCAACGGGCTGCCGATACTTGACGCCAAGGGAAATTTCCGCGGTTATCGCGGCGCGGATTATGACATTACCGCCAGGAAAAACGCCGAAGATGAGTTGCTGTCAAAAACCAGAGAGATCGACCAGTATTTTAATTGCAGCCTGGATCTGCTGTGTATTTTTGACCGGACCGGCATTTTCCGCCGCTTAAACCCTGAATGGGAAAGAACCTCCGGTTATTCCCTTAAAGAGCTTGAAGGCAGAAACTTCCTGGATTTCATTCATCCGGAAGACCAGGATTTCACCAGGGGAATCTTTGAAACGATATCTGACCAGAAGCCGCTGTCAAATTTCGAAAACCGCTATATTGCCAGAGACGGCTCCTGTCACTGGCTCGAGTGGCGGGCTTACCCCGCCGGCAATTTGATCTATGCCGCGGCTCACGATATTACTTCCCGCAAACGCACCGAGCAGATACTTAAACAGCGGGAGACGGAATTCCGCTCGCTGGTTGAAAACATCCCCGATATCGTTGCCAGGTTTGACCGCAAATTGAATATGGTATATGTATCGCCGAATGCATTTAAAATTGCCGGCAGAGACCCGGTGGATATTATCGGGCGGAACTTCACGGCCCTCGGCTTCCAGGAGGAGATTGCAGATTTCCGCAACAAGGCTTTGGCCGGCGTATTCCATGATAAGCAGCCGTTTGAATCTGAAATCGGTTTTTCCGGCAATAACGGTCAGACGCTGTTCAATTTGCGGATGGTGCCGGAATTCGATGCCGCCGGTGATGTGCAGTCTGTTCTCTGCATTTTCCGGGATATTACGGAACAGAAACGTATTGCGCAAGTTCTTGAACAGCGTGAGCATGAACTGCGCACTGTGATCAAAAACATCCCTGATATTGTGATGCGGATTGACCGCAGCCTGAAGGTGGTTTTCATCTCGCCGAATGTGTCTAAACTGGCGGGGGTGCCTCCGTCGCGGATTATCGGAAAAACAGCCAGCGACCTTGGTTATTCAGAGAAAGATTGCGAATTTTATAATAATGCAATACAAAGGGTATTTGATAAAAAGAAACCTCATGAAATCGAATTTCATGACAGTCGCGTTAATAAAACATATAACTGGCGGATGGTGCCGGAATTCGGTCCCGACGGCAGTGTGCTGTCAGTTCTTACTACACTGCATGATATTACCCGGCAGCGGCAGCTTGAGGCGGATTACAAAAATCTTTTTGAACAGATGCTTGACGGTTTTGCCTACCACGAAATCATTCTGGATGATGCCGGCAAACCGGTTGATTACCGTTTCCTTTCAATCAATCCGGCGTTTGAGCAAATGACCGGGTTGAGAGCGGAGGATATCATCGGTAAAAGGGTGCTTGAACTGATGCCGGATACTGAAAAATACTGGATTGAACGCTATGGCGAGGTGGCGCTGTCCGGAAAATCCACCTCTTTCCGTGAGTACAGCAAGGGAATGAAAAAACATTTTGATGTGGTGGCCTTCTGTCCGCAGAAAAACAAATTTGTCTGCATGTTCCGGGACGTTACCGACAAAGTGGAGTCTGAGAAAGAACTCATTCAAATACAGGAAAAATTGAAGCAGCTGAATGAAGAATTGCTGGAAAAGAACAAGGAACTCAGCCATAATCTTGACATTTCCAGCCAACTGGCGGTAGATGCGAAAAAGGGAAGCCGCGCCAAGAGCGAATTTCTGGCAAACATGAGTCATGAAATCCGTACCCCGTTGAACGGCGTGATCGGCATGACCGGCCTGCTGCTGGAAACCCGTCTTGACGAGGAACAGCGCAGATATGCGGAAGTTGTCCGCAAGAGCGGAGAATCACTCCTGACAATCATCAATGACATTCTGGATTTCTCAAAAATTGAGGCTCAGAAACTTGCGCTGGAATGTGTTGATTTTAATATCTGCGCCAGTATTGAAGAAACGGCGGAAATGCTGACAGTGCAAGCCAATGAAAAAGGGCTCGAATTATGCTGCCTGGTCGAGCCGGAAATTCCTGCGCTGGTGCGCGGCGATCCCGCGCGGCTGCACCAGATTATTACCAACCTTCTGGCTAATGCCGTCAAATTTACCAACAGAGGCGAGGTTGCGGTCCGGGCGACTGTTGAAAAGCAGGATGATAAACATATAACGATCAAGTTTATGATCAGCGATACCGGCATCGGTATTCCGAAAGACCGCAGCAACATTCTGTTTGAATCTTTCTCGCAGGTGGACAATTCTACTTCCCGCAAGTATGGCGGCACGGGTCTGGGGCTGGCTATATCCAAACGGCTGGCGGAACTGATGGGCGGCGAAATCGGATTCTCCAGCGAGGAAGGCAAAGGTTCCGATTTCTGGTTTACCGCGGTGCTGGAAAAAGTCGCGGAAACCAGCAGCCGTCCGGCGTTCCCCGACTACAGCAGCTTGAAAGTGCTGGTGGTTGATGACAACCGGACGGCCGGATCTTTCACTTCAACCATGCTCAAGGCGTGGAAGTGCCGGGTTGATATTGCCGATACCGCGGACGCGGCGGTTGCAATACTGCTGGAGGCTGCGAGGGCCGGAGATCCGTTCAGGGTTGCGCTGATTGATTATTCAATGCCGGACGGCGGCGGACTGGAAATCGGACGGAGGATTGCAAATCATCCGGAACTTTACGGTATCAGGACAATTATCATGACTTTCTTCTCCAGCGCCACTATTGGGCAGAGTCAGTTGAAGCAGGGCAATTTCTACGGAGTTCTCTCCAAGCCGGTCCGGCAGTTGCAGCTTCGTGATGCGATTGGAGTTATCATCGGCGATAAAGAACATGCGGGAGAACATGAACTTAATGCTCAGGCTGCGCCGGCGGCGCCGCAGAAACGCCGTGTCCGCATTCTCGTTGCCGAAGACAGCCCGGTCAATCAGGCGCTGGTCATGGTTATTTTGAAGAAGAACGGCTATCCAGCGGATGCGGTGGCGAACGGACTTGAAGCTGTTACCGCATTGCGCAGCATTGATTATGATTTGGTGCTGATGGATTGCCAGATGCCGGAAATGGACGGATTCGATGCCACGTTGAACATCCGCAATAAAGAATCAGGAGTCATTGACAATGATGTGCCGATTATCGCCGTTACCGCTTATGCCACTAAAGAAGACCGGGATAGATGTTTTGCCGTAGGCATGAATGATTTTATCGCCAAGCCGGTCAAGGCTCCGGAACTGGTCGCCGCCATTGAAAAATGGCTTGCGAACGGTGAAAAAGCGAAAGCGGAAAAGAACATAACCTGAGCAGGCCGTTCATTCTTTGAACTTTATCATCATCATGGTGATATCGTCAGGCTGTACAGTGGCGGCGGAAAAGACGTTTAATTCATCCTGAATAACGCTGATGATTGCCTCGCCGCTTAAATCCTTATGCTTATTCAATATGACGCGCAGACGTTCGGTCCCGAAGTGCTCTCCATTATGGTTTTCTGCCTCAATCACGGAATTTGAATACAGAAAAATTCTGAGATTCAGGAGGTTCCGCGAATGGCTGACATAATGCGCTTCTTCAGGACGGAACGGGCCGACCGGGGTACTGCCGGTGTCTTTTTCCGCTATTTTAAAATCTTCATCGCCATGCGCAATCATCGGACGGTTATAGGCGGCATTGCAGTAGCTCAGCGTCTGTTTCCGCATATCGGCAATACCGCAGAAAATATTGGCGAACATGCAGCTCTCGTTGCTGCCGCTCAGTTCATTGTTGACCTGTGTCAGGATTTCCGCCGGACAGTAGTTTTCCATTGCTTTCCCCAGCATCAGCGTTTTGGTTTGAGTCATGAATATCGCCGCCGGAATTCCCTTGTCGGAAATATCGCCGATGCTGAAATAAAGCAGATGATCATTGAGCATGGTGAAATCATAGAAGTCGCCTCCGACTTTCCGCGCCGGGATCATTGTCGCCGCCAGGTCGATATCTTTGCGGTTGTAGCGTTTTGAAAACTTCTCAGGCAGCATTGACGCTTGAATTTTCGCCCCCAGTTCCAGCTCGTTTTCAACTCTTTCCTGCGCCGCTATCGAATGCTCCAGGTTTTTCATATAGGTCTTGAGTTCGTGAACCATGGAATTGAAGTTTCCGGCAAGCTCCGAGATTTCATCTTTGCCTTTCACCTGTATCCGGCAGTTGAAGTCGCCGAAACCAATATCGCGGGTTGCTTTGATCAGCATCCACAGCGGTTTGGTGAGGCGTTCGGAAAGCCAGAGTCCGATGAGGATGAGCACAATCAAAAAGAATATGCCGATAATCATGAATCCGCGCATTTTGCCTCTCAGGTCATTACGCAGAAAATTGTTCTCCACGGCCAGTTCATTGCGGATCTGATATGCCGCGTCATTGGCGGCGCTTACGATGTCCGTTTCCGGCACACTGATTCCGACGCTCCAGCCAGTGCTCGGAACCGGGGCAAACGCGATAATCCTCTGCTGTTTCCTTGAATTGACGCTGATGATGCCGGGAACGCCGCCAATCATTTTCTTTGCGGCTTCACGCATTCCCGGTTCAGGACTGTTCAGCATATTTTCACGCACCACCGCCATTTGCCAGTTGCCCTTGTGGCTCATTTCCCGGCTGCCGATCACGAATCCATCACGGTCGAGAATAAAAGTGCTTACCGTGTCTTTAAATCTGGTTCCCGGAAAAGTTTTTACCAGCGACTCTATGTTGACATCAATGGCGGAGACCGCCAGGACACGGCCTTGGTCATCCTTGATGGCGGAGGTGCAGGTAACCAGCAGATTGCCGGTCAGTGCGGAGAAATAAGGCTCACTCCATTCCACCACATTTGAACTTACCGCCTTTTTGTACCACGGTCTTTCCCGCGGGTCGAAATTCAGCGGGATGCTCATCCACGGATAGGTGACCAGCGTGCCGTCCGTTCCTGCAATGTAAATCGCCTCGATCGTGCTGCTGCCGGAATATATAATTTTCATGTAATCAAAGAGGCTGCTGAAAATCAGCAGCAGCGGATTTTCATAAAAGCCTTTACTGTCGGAGGTCAGCGAAAAAGAGCATTTATGGATATTTTTCTCCGGCAGACTGGTTGACAGATTGCTCAGCAGCAGAGGCTTGAGCTGTTGCTGCTGAAGGCGTTGTTTCTGGAAAATCAGATTGAGCATTTCCAGTTCGCCGGGCAGCTTGCGCAGCCGCAGATCGGTTATCATCGCCTGGCCTTCGGCTATAGTCTCCAGATTGCTGCGGGACAAGCGGAGCAGCGCAGTCTTGCTGTCTTCAATGGCTTTGTAGGAAAGTTTGTCGGCGGACACTTCGGCATAGCGGCCCAGATCCTCCAGGCTTATCAGGCAATAGGCTGAAATTATGCCGAACCCGGTCCCCGCCAGCAGCAGCATGGACAATAATATCTTGCTTTTTATACTCAATCCGTATTTCCCCGAATAAATATGACATTGTACGCCTGCACGTTCCGCAAAGCGGTAAATACGGCAGCGTACTGCATGAACATTAAATATAGCGCATCCGCCATTTTTTTAAAGCCCGCCTGCCGGAACACCTGCTTTTACATTCTGATCTTGCACTTTACCGGTGAATTTATTGGGGCTGACCCCGAAATGCCTGCGGAATTTTTTACTGAAATATAATGGATCATGGATCCCGACGGCCTCCGCGGCCTGCCGGACCAGCACTGACCCGGCCGCCAGCAGTTCCCCGGCTTTTTTCATCCGCACTTCGTTGATGTAGCGGTGCAGCGGAACTCCGGCGCTTTTTTTGAACAGCGAATTCAGATGTCCCGGCGAATAATGGACAACCCCGGCCAGGCTGTCCAGCGTAATATCGTCCCAGTAATAATCTTCGATATGCCGTTTCAACTGCTCAATGACCTGCTGATGAAATTCCAGCGTTTCCGCCGGAAATATCTCGGCATTTTTGACGCAGAAATACAGCGCTTCCATCAGCAGATAATGAAATCCGGCCTGCTCGGTGGCGGATGTTTCCAGTTCCGTGTTTACGGCGCTTTCCCATAGCTTCCGCGCCATCGGCGGATTCAGCGCCAGCCTTTTTGTCGAGGTGGAATATCCGCGCAGCGGCGCATAGGCGGTTATGTGAAAGAAAATGGTCTGGGTGGTAATCGTGCACCACAGCAGTTTGTATGGTTTGTCTGAACTGGAAAAATGTTCGGTGTGATATGCCCCGGGTGCGAAAACTTTCACTTTATCGTCGCGATAAATAGTCCAGTCTCCGTTAATGCAAATCGCCGGTTCGCCTTCCAGCCGGCTGATCAGCTCCATATGGGTATGCCGCTGCGACGGGTAAAACGGCTGGCGGTACGGCTGGCGGCTGATTGCTTCCGGCTCAATGCTGCTTGTTTTTCCGTAAAAGACGATTCCGCGCTGCGACAGCGCCAGCAGTAAATTGTTCAGCCCGGCGATATTCATGATCTGCGTTTTTTCCATATACATTAGTGGTTTATTACATGCTATATGCATTGATTATAGCATCAAAAGGCATTAAAATCAAATTAACGATAATTATAAATTACATAACCAAGGAGCAGTTAAAATGAATGGAACCGATAAACCCTATGTGAAATATTCCACTGACGAATTGATGGAATGTATCGACGTGTTTAATGTCAGCGCGGAAGCGCAGCAGAAAATCCGTCAACTGCTGGATGCTGAAAAAGAAGCCCCCAACGCCGGTAATTTTTTCCGCTACTACAATCCGAAAAGCAAAACCGCCAAATTTGAACAGATGGTTTGCGAAAAAACCGGCGTGAAATATGCACTGGCGGTGAATTCCGGCACCAGTGCGCTGGTGGCAGCCCTGGTGGCCGCGGGTGTCGGCCCCGGCGATGAAGTTATTGTTCCCGCCTACACATTTTTTGCCAGCGCCTCGGCGGTGGTCGTGGCGAGAGCCATTCCAGTGATTACCGATATAGACGAAACCCTTACGCTCGATCCGGTTGCCATTGAAAAGAATATCACTAAGCGCACCAAGGCCATTCTGCCGGTGCATATGCTCGGCCTGCCTTCGAAAATGGATGAAATCCGCCGGATTGCCGCAAAGCATAATCTTAAAATCATTGAAGACACCGCGCAGGCGTTCGGCGGCAAATACAAAGGCAAATATCTGGGAACTCTCGGCGATCTCGGCTGCATCAGCCTGGATGCATACAAGGTAATCGGCACCGGCGAAGGCGGCCTGGTGCTGACTAACGACGAATGGCTGTATACCCGCGCCCAGAGTTACCATGATGCCGCCGCCTGCTGGCGTCCGGACCGCTACGCCAGGGAACGCAAACCCGGCGAGCTGTTCTGCGGCGAAAACTACCGGATGCCGGAACTGTGCGGTGCCGTCGGCATAGTGCAGCTCAGGAAACTGGACTGGATCAACGAACGCACCCGTGCCGTATGGAAACAACTGCGCTCTGAAATTAAACTGCCGTCCTGTGCCAAGTTTGTCGAATCCAATGACGACGACGGCGTCTGCGGTTATACTCTCGGCATCCTGTTTGAAACCACTGAACAGGCGGTAAGCGCCATCAATGCCAAAATCGGACTGGGCGGACTGGCTGCCGGCGACACCAGAGGCGTCAGGGACTGGCACGTCTACTGGAACTGGGAACAGATTCTCGAGCAGAAGACCGCCACCGCTGAAGGTTGTCCGTTCAAATGCCCGCATGTCGGCAAACTGCCGGATTATTCTGTTGATATGTGCCCGATAACTAAAGACATTATGCGCAGGCTGGCTACTATCGGCATCAGTGTCACCCACGATGCCGCCTGGGGTTCCGCCACTGCCGCGAAACTTACTGAAGAACTCAACAAACTTTTCTGATGGAGTGCTCGACATGAAATCAATGAATATTAGAGCCAATTGCAATACTCGCATTTTGCAGTAATCCAGAAGACAGAATCCAGTATTTATAATGAAATTAGAGCTAAAATACGGTACAATTTTCAATTATTATGACTCCTGAATTCTGACTACTTTTGGAATTAATTCTATTCATCTTTACTTTATCAATGTAAAACTAACATTACTTAATTAAAAAAATGAATGACAAATATAAGTTCGAGATAATATCTTCTGAAGAGTTAAAGGATTTGAAAGTATATCCTACAGGCACCATAAAACTGGTTTTCCGCAGTTCGTTTGACGGCAAGACTGATTGGGCTTTGTTTCTGCCCGGAGATACAACAAAGAATACAATCGTCAATATGCACGGTTCTTTTTCTCATGCCGACCAGATTTTCACCAGGCAGGATATGAGGAATTTTTGGCTGAAAAGAATTATTGCAGGAAAACATCCTTTGTTATCAATCAATATGCGCGACACTTCCTATATGAGTCCGGCGGCGACACATGATTTGAGCGACTTGCTGGATTACTGCCGCAATAAATTCAAATGCAATAAAATTATTCTGCATGGAGGTTCCGGCGGAGCATCCAGTTCGATGGCTTATGCCTGTCTGCATCCTGAAAAAATAAACGGCGTCATTGCGATGGGGATGTGTGACATAATAGCTCGCCTTGACTTTGCCCGTAAAAGTAAAAATGAGGTACTGCAGATGCTTGCGAAAGTGACATCTGAAAGTTATGGCGGAAGTCCAGATGAGAAACCTGAACTTTACCGGAATCGTTCTGTTTTAGCCAACATAGACAAACTTTCCATGCCGATTGTGCTTACAATTGGTGAGTCAGACAGCCTTATTCCTGTAAGCGAAACAAGAAAGATTGCTGAAGCAATGAAAAATAAGAAAAAATTCACGTATTATGAGATACCCAAAGGGAATCATGATTCGGCAGTTTGGGTGGATATTGACTTGGAAACACTTGAAGTAAAAGGCTATTTTCCGGATGACCGGCTTAAGCCATTTTAATTTTCATTGGGTAAATTACCCGACCTCCGGGTCGGCGTTGATTTAGCTTTTAGTATTAGTTTGGGTTGTCGAATCTCCGGCCCCACGCAGGGCGGGGAGTACGTCCGTAATACATCGGGGCTCTGCCTCAGTGTTAGGATGGACGAGAGGAGATTCCTTAATTTGATCGCTTTTTATATAATTCGGGTAAAAATTGGATATCAACAGTTAAATAGAGGAATGGAAAATGGTCAAAATTGATGCGCTTGTCGATTTGTTTTTCAAGGATTTTTCGTGGGAGCAGCGGGTGGAAAAAATCGCGGAATGCGGCTATCATTACATTGAAACCTGGGGCGGCGGCGATGCCGCACAGCTTCAGTCGCTGGCAACTGCCGGAAAGGACTGCGGAGTGGAACTGGTCAGTGTCGTAATGAACTTCGCGACCAAAGACGACGTGGCTCCGATCCGCAGGGAAAACCTCCAGCGTTTTATCGAACAGATGGACCGTTACTCCGATAACGCGCTTGCCGCCGGATGCAGACAGGGCATTGTCACCGCCGGACAGTCTGTTGGCGGTAGAAATTACCAGGAGCAGCGCACCGCTCTGATTTCTGCGCTGCGTGAAGCCGGTGAATTGATGGCGAAGAAAGGATTCCGGCTTAACCTGGAAATGTTGAATACCGAGGTTGACCATCCCGGCTATTTTCTTGACAGCCCTCAGGACGGAGTTGCAATCGTTAAGGAAGTTGGACTGAATAATGTCAAAGTGCTCTATGACATCTATCACATGGGCATTATGACCGGCAATCTGGCGGTATTCATTGAGCAGAATATTGAATGGATCGGCCACTTTCATTCCGCCGGGATTCCCGGACGGCATGAACTGTTCAACGGCGAAACTAATTATCCGTTCCTGCTGGAGAAAATCGAAAAAGCGGGATATCAGGGCTGTTTCGGCCTGGAATACATGCCGCTGCTGCCGTGCCCGGAAACGCTGGTAAAAACTCTGGAATATCTGTCCGGGAATTGCAAAAAATAATTTGCCGGGATAAGTTTATTTACAGTATTAACGGGAGAAAAAATGGATACGACATCGCTGTTTAACGTTAACGGTTTGATCGGGCGCGGCGCTTATGAAGAAGCGGAGTTCCCGGACGCCGTTTCTTTTGTCAGGCATTTGGATTATCTGGGGATTGACCGGTCGCTGGTGACCCATGTGGAAGCCAGGGACTTGAACCCGACATGGGGCAATCGCCGCCTGCTCAGGGAAATTGCCGAATCCGGCTGTGCCGAACGGCTGATTCCAGCCTTTGCCGTTTCGCCTTCCTGCTATTACGAGAAAGGCGTACTGGACTTCTTGAAAGAGAATTTCAGTTCCGGCAGAGTCCGGGCCATTCGTATTTTTCCGGAGGTGTCCAGATTCCCGGTACTCCAGTTGGAGCGGATTTTTGCCGAACTGGCGAAATATGAGCCGGTGGTGGTGTGGGATTGCAGAGCGGGGTCGGATAACGATATCCGCGATTTCACCGCCCTGGCGGGAAAATTCCCGAAAATGTCTTTTGTCTTTGCCCAGAAAATGTGGGGCGGATTCGGTAGTCTGATCGATGCCATGTGGCGGCAGAAAAATATTCATGTTGACATCTCCTGGCTTCACATGCGCGATACCGCCAATCTGATAATTGATGAATTCGGCGCTGAACGGCTCCTGTTCGGCATCGGCTATAAGTCGCATTACGGCGCGGCGGTCGCGGCGCTGGCGCATTACCAGATACCGGATAAACAGCGCAAGCTGATCGCTCACGGCAATATCGAACGCCTGCTCAAACTTAAACCGCTCAAACAGAAACTGGCGGCGGAACCGGAACTTGTAAAGCAGAAACCGCTGTGGCAGACCTGCCGGAGCGGCTTGCCGCTGCAAGGCGTAAAAGTCATTGACGCGCACGGGCACACCGGGCCTACTCACCGCGGCTGGTATATCCGCGATATTGAGTTTCCGGAATATGCTGAAATCATGGTTGACCAGATGGACCGTCTGGGGATTGAAAAGACCGTTATTTCCGCCGAAACCGCGCTTTTCGGCGATGCCGTCGAAGGCAATCATTTTGCCGAAAAGCAATTGATGAAATATTCAAAGCGCATCCTCGGTTATCTGTCGTTCAATCCGATGTATGAAAAAGAACTGACGGCGGAACTGGACGGCTTTTTTAAACGCGGTTTCTTCATTGGATTTAAAATTCTGGCCGGCTACTGGCGGATACCGGTCACGGACGGCAGATATGAAGCCGTCTGGAAATATGCCGACAAGCATAGCCTGCCAATCCTGCTGCACACCTGGGACGATTCATATAATTCCCCGGTCATGCTCAAGGATATCGTCAAAAAGTATCCCGGCGCAAATTTCCTGCTCGGACATTCCGGTGGCGGCACCCGCGGACGGCTCGAAGCCGAAGCGCTGGCGCTGGAGAATCCCAACGTCTTTCTGGAATTCTGCGGCAGTTTCTGCACGCCGCGCCCGTTTGAGCAATCCATGAAGATCGTCGGCAATGACCGCGTTGTGTTCGGGTCGGACACCGGGGCGCACGATCAAGCCTGGGAGCTGGGACGCTATCTGTCCATGCCGGTACCGGATAAACAGCTTATTCCCGGACTTGGATCAACCTTCGAAAAACTTGCCGGGCGTTCAAAAATATGAAAATCATTGATTATCAGAAGGCTGCCGGAGAATATTTGCCGGAAGGAACCGGACGTCTGAATTATATCAGCGATGCCGATGAACATGCGGACTGGGCATTGGCATTGCCCGGAGAAAATCCGGAGCTGTGGATAGTCGTTATTCACGGACATGGTTCGCATGGTGACCAGTTATACGCCAGACAGGATATCCGGGAGCTTTGGCTTCCGGTGTTCCGTCAAACCGGCGCGGGTATTTTAACGGTTAATCTCCGGGATAATGCCTGGATGGGACCGGCGGCGGTTGCGGATATGCACGACCTCATTGAGTGGCTGCGCCGCGAATATGGCATGAAAAAGACCATTTTCGCCTCCGGCTCGATGGGTGGAACCAGCAACCTGATTTATGCCGTTTTGCATCCGGAAGACGTCAGCGGCGTGGTTGCCCGCGGCGCCGCAACCGATCTTGCTTCATATTATAACTGGTGCGTGCGGCAGCAGATGCCGATAATCCAGGAAATCGGTGAGGCGATCCGGATTGCCTACGGCGGAACGCCTGAGCAGAAGCCGGAGCTTTACCGGCGGCATTCCGCACTGGCCAATGCCGCCCGGCTGAAGATGCCGGTATTCTTTGCACATGGCGGCGCCGATCAACTGATCCCCGTGGAGCAAGCCCGCGCACTGGCTGATAAGCTGGCGGGACAAAAAAACTTCTCGTATTTCGAGATTCCCGGCGGCAATCATGATTCGCCGTTGACGGAATCAATCAGTTTCCCCAAAATCATTTCAATGATTTAAGCTTCTTTGTGGCGGTGCGTTCGCGTTCTTTTCCCGCTCTAGCCAGCATGCGAATTCAACGTTTTATTTATTTTTCTGTTGGCGATACCAATGAGAAAACGCCGTGGGAGATGAAAAGCCCAGTTCTTCGGAGATTTCTTTCAATAGAAAATTCCCGGCCAGCATAGTCTCTACCTTTTGCAGTCTGGCAACGTTGATATAATCATGAATACTCTGACCTGTACGCTTCTTGAATACTCGCAGGAAATGGAATTTGCTGTAACCGGCGATCCGGGCAAGTTTTTCAATGGTGAGTCCCTTGCCGGAAGTGTTAATGATATGCTGGCAGATGGCTCGGATGGTTTTTTCCTGGTGATTTTCACTATTCGCATCAATTGCCTTGCCGGCCATGTCCATTTCGATCAATTCTATAAAAAGCAGCGACAGCAGCGACAGTAATTTCTTCCGCTTTAAATTTGCGTCCAGCGGCGAATGTTTCAGGCGGCCCCATTCCTGGCTGATTACTTCGCATAATGCACCGTTTTCCAGAATCAAATCTTTACGTTTTAGCTCAATACGTCCATTATTCACTGATACCAATCGTGCAATAATCCGGTGCTGAATGAAATAGAGCCAGAAGTGAACGATATTATTGGCGTCTGCCGGATAATTTTTATCATGTTCTTCATAAGAATCGAATAAAAAAATGGTATCAGGCGGACATGGATAGTTTCGCTGGTTCAGGCTGTTCTGTGAGTCTCCTGCCAGCGCAAACAGTATTTCCTGTTGCGGATGGCTGTCGGGATGGATTTCAAGCCACCGTTTATGAGGCGCATTGGCAATAGGATGGATGTCCGGGGGGAAAAGAGAACAGACCAGTTTCCAATTCTCCGGATGGCAAAGCTGTTGACGATAACTTTCTTTGATAATCGACAAGTTTTTTAATTTACTCATAAATACCGCAATTATTATCACTTTAAAGCAATTTATAATAATTGACTAAATTGATAATTACAAGTATAATCTCTATTAAGAAATTGAATTTCATTAATCAGCAATTTTTAACATTGCATAGCTCAGGGTAAAAATATAGAAGATTTTAAAGTATTTTGAACTTTAATCAGTAAACAAATAGGGAGAACGCGAAAATGGAAAAAGCGGAAACTAAAAACAGAGGTTTTCAAAAGATGAAAAACATGTCTGAAAAATTCACACTCATTGAACTCCTGGTCGTGATCGCGATCATCGCAATTCTGGCCTCAATGTTGCTGCCGGCATTGAACAAAGCCAGGGAAAAAGCCAGAAGTAGCTATTGCGCCAATAATTTGAAACAAACCGGATTGGCTGAAGCAAATTATACTCAGGATAGTGATAGCTATTTTACTCCTGTTTTGGCATCAGGGACGAGAAAGACTTGGTTTGTTTTGCTTGCTATCGGGAACTATGCGCCGGTAAACCTTGCATTATGTCCGAGTGTTGGCGAAAGTAACCCGTTCTACTCTTTCTGGTGTAATGGCGCTAAAAAGGACCTGGCGGCAAGAACATCATACTGCTGGACTACTATGGATTATGGAACAAATGGCCAACACATTACAGGATCGAATAGATATCCTCCCGCAGGCATATACGATACGGCCAAAGTAACACAAATTAAAAAACCTTCCTTAACTGTATTTGAGGCTGATACTCTATATAATGCCAGTGCAGGCTGTTACTGGCTAAGTGATATCCTGGGTGCAACAGTGAGTGTGTTAAGTGGTAGACATGCCAACAGAACCTGTAATGTCTTATGGATTGACGGGCATGTTACCGGAGAAAAGATGCCTGCGTACGATGCTTTGAATTATACAGGTAAATTTCAAAAAGGACTTACCGTGGGCGATATTAACAACTTATGGGATAGATATTAAGATTTTCTCTATAAGCATTTCAGTGGTGTACGGTAAAATCTGCTGCTGAAGCAAGGAATTTAAGCATAACGCAACAAATGGAAAATAGAAGCGAAAATACAATGGGACAAAAAAATATTTATTCAAAGAGAAAAATCTTTGATATTCCAGCCAACTGGCAATTTCAGATGGATGCTTATAATTTAGGGAAGGAGGAAAAATGGTATTCAGAAGATTTTAACTGTTTCGATTGGGCGGAAGTTACAATACCCCGGGCCTGGGATTTGTATGATGAAGGATTATGGGGTTATGAAGGGATTGGCTGGTACGCATCTGTATTTAATACGCCGGATATTGATGAAGATAATACCGTGTGGCTTGAGTTTGGCCGGGTAAATTATTATTCAGAGATTTGGCTTAACGGTAAATTTTTAGGTGAAAATCTGGGCGGTTATTTACCGTTTAATTTTAACATTACCGATTTTTTAAATATAAACGGAAACAATAAAATTGTAATGCGGGTTGATAACAAGCTGAAAGAGGAATGGCTGCCTGCGACTCAGCAAGTGGAGTGGGTCCAATATGGCGGCATACTCGGACCGGTTAAACTATCAGTTTACCCGAAGTTGTATATTTCAGATATCTGCATAAATGCTGTACCGGAAAAATCCGGAGCAATTGTAACCGCCGAAGTGGAAATTACAAATCTGAAAAATAAATCTGAAGACTTTGATTTGCTGGTAAAAATACCTGTTTCAGGAAGTTCTTCACTGACCCTGCGGAAAAAACAGGTACGATGCCCCTTGCGCAGTTCAAAAAAAATACAATTTGTATTTAATTTGCCGAAAGCCCAACCCTGGTCTCCCGATAATCCATGTTTGTACCGTTTATCAGTGAATCTTAAACAAAGTAAAAATACTGTTGATGGATTATCAGAACGATTCGGCGTTCGCAAAATTGAAGTCAAAGGAACCGGGATACTATTGAACGGCAAGCCGGTTTTTATTAAAGGCGTGAACCGCTACGATGAGTACGGCAAGTTCGGTCCCAATCCTCCGAGAAAAATGCTTGTTAAGGAACTGCGGGAAATGAAGAATGCCGGGGTAAATCTTGTACGTACACATTATCCCCAGTCTCCAGAGCTTATCTCCTTATTTGATGAAATGGGTTTTCTTATGCTGGAGGAACTGCCGCTGAACTGGTGGGGAATAGATTTCTATGGCAACAAATGCAATCAGAGCGCGGCCATATTGCATCAGGCCCGAAAAGAACTGGCCAACTTGATTAAAAGAGATAAAAATCATCCGTCCATAATAATCTGGAGTATGGCCAATGAATGCAAAACCGACAGTGAGCTCGGCATAAAGGTCATGCGCAAGCTCTTGAGAGAAACCAAGCGTCTGGATAAAACACGGCTGGCGACTTTTGTTGCAAGGTCAGATACTCAAGGACATCAGGCTTTCGGGGACGCGGATTTAATTTGCTATAATATGTATTACGGAAGTTTGTCCGGAGAGATTTGTCATCATAAAAATGAACTGGACAAGTGCGCTAGAATTCCATCAATAGCGCATATGAGAAAACAGCATGTCCATTTCCCGGATAAACCAAAGCTCGTAACCGAGTTCGGCTGCCGGGCGATAAAAAATATTTCCGGCGACCTGCATTTATCTGAGGACTTTCAGGCGGCCTATCTGGAGAATGTCTGGAAGGCAATACGCGACTGCGGAGATGTTGCAGGCGGTGTATTATGGACTTGGGCTGATTATTATCACCAGAAAAAATTCCACAGTTTTACTATATTCGGACCATATGGTGTGGTAACTGTGGATCGCAAGCCGAAAAAGGCGTTAGAGGCTTTAAAAAGGATGTATTGTGATTCCAGGCAATAAATCTTCAAAATAATATTATGAAAATGATTTAAGAAAAATTAGATTAACTTTAATTAAAAGGGAAAGAGAATGTTATTTTCAAAAAAGGTTCTTTACATTGCCGGATTAATTTTTCTGACAGCGACTTCTTCATACGCCGAAAATCTTATAAAAAATGGTTCTTTTGAAGCAGAAGCCAAATTGAACAACTTTAATGATTTGCTCCAGAAAGGTTTTCAATTCGAGTTTGAAAACGATCAATGGGCCAAGGACTGGGTCATTAATGGCGCGATGAAGCCTGCCGTAATTTCACTTGTGGAGGGGAAGGATGCACCGGATGGTAAAAGATTTCTGAGAGTGAAAACTCAAGAAGCAACACATATTTTCTATATTGATACTTTTCCGGGAGAAAACAGTTATAAATGCTCATTTATGGCAAGAGGAGAACCGTTTGAAGGAAAGCCCCCGGCAATTATTTTTCGATTATATTTTTATAACAAAACAGGCGCTTACGTCTCCAAAAAACAAGTCATCGATAGATTTATTATGGAAAAAGACTGGAAATTGCTTTCCATCGATCTGCCGGTTGAGAAAGATTTAATTTTTAGAATATGCTTTGAATTCCAGGGATTATGTGACTTGGATAGTGTAAGTCTGGAACCAACAAAATAGTTTAAAAAAAGAAAGAATGATATCTATGAAAAAAATAATATTATTGTTACTCGCATTGTGGATGTCGCCGTTTTTTTTATTTGCGGCTGATGAAAAGAATAATGACAAAGTCAGAGAGCTTGTGCTGGCGGAAAACGGCAAGGCATGTATGGATATTGTCATTCCCGATAATGCTTGTTATGTGACAACGTTTGCGTCCGATGAACTGAAAAAATTTCTTAAAAAATCTACGGGCGCGGATTTTCAAGTAGTTATTGAATCAAAGCATAAAGGAGAAAACGGCATTTTTTTAGGCAATACCAATGCGTTGCAGCGCCGGACGGGAATTAAAGATTTCGAACAGGAACAGTATTTAGTCAAGGTTGACAAAGATGCGGTGTTTATTGCGGGAAAAGATGTTGCAAGCACCAGTTGGATTAATCTGATGCAGTTGCAATTTTATACTCAGGATAAAGGCACTTTGTTCGGGGTGTACGCGTTTTTGGAAAAATTCTGCGGGATTCGTTTTTTCGCTCCCGGCGAAATCGGCGAATTTATCCCTAAATGCGCCAGTTTAACTGCAAAAGAGTCGAATCTGCTGGAAAAACCCTATTTTGCAGAACGTCTATTCGGAAATTTTTGGTATGGCACTTTCTCAAAAATGCCTGATGCATCAATTTACTGCAAAACGCCTGATGATATTGCTTTATGGGCTTTGCGTTTGAGACTGTCCGCCAAGGGGCCCGCCTCCGGCTGTCATACCGAACAGTTTTTTAAGCTTAAAGAAGCATTTTCTAAAACCCATCCGGAATATTTCGCGCTGCAACCGGACGGAACACGGAATTTTCAATATCTTTGCTGGAGCAGTCCGGCAGTCATCGAACTTTGGCAGAAGCTGGCAGACGCCTATTTCAGCGGGAAATCGCCGTCAGATGTCGGACTGCCTTTGAAAGAATGGATTGGGCAGCCGTATAAATCCGAATTCATGATCGATCCGATGGACTGTTATGAAAAATATCTTTGCCAATGTCCGGACTGCCGGAAGTTTGCAGCGGGCAGAGGGGAACTTGGAGCGGGAGAATTGGTGTTTGCCGCAATCAATAAAATTGCGGCTAAAATAGCATTGAAATATCCTGATAAATATATTACCACTCTAGTGTATCCGCCCAAACAGATTTTCCCTAAAGACTCCGCCATTCCGAAGAATTTACTTGTCCGTATTTGCATAGTCGGCCCGGACCAGGAATCATTTACTGTCCCTTACTCCCAATCGCTTGAGTTGCTCCGGCAATGGAACGGCGCAACCGGGAAGAAAATACCTCTATGGATATATCTTTGCAATGCGGTTTTCGCAAGAGTATTGCCGGGGCCGGTTGAAACTTGTCCGCATGCATTTTCCCGCTTTTTGCAAGATGTCAAACCCTATTCAAGCGGAATGTTTGTTGAGATTTATGCGCTGACACATACTACAAGGAATATGGATATTTATATACAGTCAAGACTGTTATTTGATCCAGCCTTGAACGTTGATACGCTGCTTGATGAATATTTCAACAAATTCTATGGTCCGGCGGCCGGCCCTGCAAAAAAGTTTTTTGCGCGGCTGGAACTGAATTGGCGGCGTATTCTGGACGCTGTTGCCGCAAAAGGTAAGCCAGGCGTCTTGATCGGCTTGGGAGATTTGCACACAAATCGGGAATATTGGCAGAAATTTACCTGGAAAAATATCTACGACGAAAAGGAGATGCTGGTTCTTGACAACTTGCTGAAGGATGCGGAAAAATGCGTTGCCGCGTCTCAGGAAAAAATATATAAGGAACGGGTAGCTCTTTTGCGCGATTATATTTTTAAGTTTATGCAGCATGAACGAAATATTGCGAGGCCAAGCGGCAGACCGCCTCAAGTTCAAGTTAAAACAGCTCCTGCCGCAGAGAATTCTGTTCCCGATAGCAATTGGCAGCAGCTTAAGCCACTTTTCGTAGTAACGTCGCTAACACCGCCGGTAAAGGGACAATTCAATATCAATGCTGATAAAAAGGATATTTTTCTGAACATTACTCTTGAAGAGCCGCTTATGGATAAAAGTGCGTCAGACCCGGAGCGAAAGCTCGGAGATAACAAGGTTCATATGGACAATACGGTTGAACTCTTCTTTACTCCGGAAAATACAAACAAGATTTTCCAGATAGTTATTAACGACAGGGGACTTTATTATGGTTATGGTGACAAAGCATGGTCGATTATAAATAAAATCACAGTGAAAGTATCTAAGAGCTTATCTACTAATAAAATCATTTAAACCGGATATACTGAACAAATTCGATTAAAAACAATAATGGCGCTGGCCAACTGTACGAGCCCAAGGAATGAGACATCCTCTTTTTCGTACCG
>JBAYIO010000095.1:0-23060 GCA_041665605.1 Victivallaceae bacterium
AATCCGGAAACTGCTTTTTATAATTATAGAATGATGAAAGTGCAATCCCCAGCCGCCAGGCAATCTGCAAATCGGTGTAGCCTTCGGCGGCATGGCGTTCGACGTCTTCCAGAAAACTTTCATCATACTTTGAGTTTACCGCAATGTTTATTTTTACCGGTTCCGATGTCCGGACATCGCCGTCGCCGGCATATTGCGTGTTCCGTTCCAGCCAGCGGATGATGGCATTCACATCCGGGGCGCGCCGGCGAATGGTCCTGGTTTCGTGTCCGCTGTCACCGCGTCTGACGGTGGTTACAAAACAGTTGCCCATCGCCAGATCCAGCAGGCTGCCGTCCAGCTTGTCTGCAACTGCCAGCCGTCCGGTCTCGACGGCGGCGGCGAATTCCGGAAACTGCCGCAGATAAACGTAAAACGAGTCATTGGAGATGCCCAGTTGCGCCGCGATCTCCCTGTTGTTCAGCCCTTTAGCCGCGTATTCCCCTGCCCTCTCCGGAAAACTTTCATCATATTTCAGTTTTGACATTTTTAGGTCTCCATTTTTAAACTTTGTCCCGGCGTCGTTTCTCTACATATAGTAAATTTGTCAACGCAAATGACAGTTAAATCATTTATTATAAGCAGATTAGGATTGATGTTTTTGTAAAAAAATATTAGCAAATACCTTTAGATGTATCGTTCATCCGGAATTCTTGCCGCGTTTTTCACCTGGAGAAGTGCAAAGGGTGCAATTCATTCTCGCACAGAGACACAAAGACACGAAGAGAGTGGCAATCCGTAAGACATGAAACTTGCCATTGTTTTTCCATCTAAAAATAGACAACAAATAAGTTATACAACAAAAAAGATTGGATATTCAAACCAACGATTTGGGATTCCGGCAGATTCCTGACGGCAGGAAGCGGGAAAATCCAAGCTGGAAGCGTCACCGTTGACTGTCCTTCGGCATGGCTTGCCCGCCTATGGAGTGGTCGCCTGACCGGCATATTCACCGTCTCCGGCAGTCGCCGCAATAAAGGCCAAACGGAGCCCGGTCAACTCTGGCCTGTCCGCCGGAAACGATTTTCATCAAGTGTAACTCTATATTTTTCGACAACATCCATCTATTTATTTACAAGATACCACGTCATTAACACTTTATAGCGTATAAATAAGGTGAAAAACTCATGTGGGAAGCAGCTTGAGCGTATGCGCAAAAGGTAAACGCTTATTTTGCATTTTTGGGTATTCTTGTCTTGATTCTCCAATTCTGCAGGGCAATATTATGACCATAATGAAAATCAAAAATTTTATCAGTATGCAAGGAGTATAAGTATGAGGACGTTTAAAAATAATCTTGACATTATACAACAAAAAGCCAAAGAAAGAACTGTAAAAACGCAGAATATTGAGTATGACTTAGAAACTTTAGTAAAGAAAATTGAGAAAAATGTTATTAAATTAAATCCTGATTATCAAAGAAATCACAGGTGGACTGATGAGACATCATCTAGATTAATTGAAAGTCTAATATTAAATATTCCTATTCCGCTAATTTACATTTCTCAAGATATTGATGTTGATGAGGAAGCAGAAGATGATGTTGCAAGATATTCTGTAATTGATGGTCAACAAAGATTAACTGCCATATTTAATTTTTTTAAAAACAAATACCCACTTACTGAATTAGATTCACTACGAGAATTGAATGGAAGCTATTATAAGGATTTACCACCTTTTTTAATTAGAAGACTAGAAGAACGAACAATTAAATGTTTAAGAATAGATTCAATGGTAGATTCGGAAGTTAAATACGATATATTTGAAAGATTAAACTCAGGTTCTGTAAAATTAGAGTCTCAAGAATTAAGGAATGCTACCTGCAGGGGACCATTTAAGGATATTATTAAAAACCTATCAAAGAATGCACTCTTCGTTAAAATGGTAAACCTTAACAAGGATGGTTCTCGTGTGAAAAAAATGGAAGATCAAGAACTAATACTAAGATTTTTTTCATTGACTTACGAAAACGGTTATTTAAAATATAAAGGTGGCTTTAAAGATTTTTTGACTGCGAGAATGAAGTATTTTAATACATTAGATAAAAATAGTCTTGACAAATTTGAACCTATTTTTATTAAAACTTTAATGCTTATCAATAAAACATTAGGCGAAGAACCTTTTGCAAAGTATAAATTTGAAAAAGGGACTTATTATAAGAAGTCTAAATTCAATGCTGCAGTATTTGACTCTATTACTGTACCATTTTGTAAGTTAATAGAAGACAATAGAAAAATGGAAGGGTTAACATTTGATAAGTTCAAAGACGTTTTTAAAAATACAGAATACTTTTCTTCAATTGAAGGCAGTGTTAATGATACTTCAAAACTTGTTAAAAGGATTGAAACAGTATCAGGGGTAATCAATGGCTACATTTCTGCATGAATTTGTTAATGACATAGAGCAAAAATGGAAAGAAATCGACATTCTAATTGAAGCGGCAGCAAACGCAAATAAAAATAAAAATAAAAATAACGATTTGTACAATGCTTTATGTCGGTCAATAACGGTTTTATGTGTCGCTCATTTTGAAGGCTTCATCAAAGATTGTCTCAAATCATTAATTAATGATTTAAATAGAAATATGCGGTTCTGTGATCTTCCCTCCTCAATAAAAAGAACTTATTGCAAAAAATATCTTGGTTCAAATTTGAAAAGTGAAGATAAACAGTACGATAAAAGAATGGATTTATTAATCAGAAAGTTTGATGAAATTGATGCAAAGATATCTTATGAACCATTTTATTCCCCTACAAATAAAAATCCTAATTCCCATATTTTAAAAACCGTACTTATCAATATCGGGATAAATGATATTTACTCATGTTTACATGAATCCGATTTTGAGATAATATTTTCAAGCGAGAGTAAAGAAATATATGAAATCCTAAAAAAGTTAAAGCAAAAGACATTGTCAGGAATAGGTAATTTCCCTTATACATTTGCAGATGATCTATACAATCTTAAAGAGAAAAAAAATAAGAATATTAGAACACTTTGGGAAGAATTTATTTATGTATTTAATGATAAACGACACGATGTCGCTCATGGTAATAATTTTAACAATTCATTAGATATAAAAGATCTAGAAACTAACAAATTAAAAATAATGATAATCGAACTTTGTTTTATTATAGTGATTTGTTCATTTATCACTAAAAAAAGTGGTTCAAGAAAATGAGAAAGAACTGCGCCAGTAGGCGAAAGCAATGCAAGGCAAATCGGTGTCAGATTTTAGCGTTGGTGTTTTCGTTGCTTGGCAACCATTAATTTCTTGTGTCTTTAATACTTGCATATCATGGGAAAATGTCGCGTCGCTGGAGCTAAGGAACTGTCTATGTTCTGGGCCAATGAGATCGGATTTTATCTTTACATGGGATGATCCCGGAATCATAAATATCCGAAAAACGGTCAAGCACTATCGCCAGATCATATAAATCAACGCTAATCCAATTTATGGCAAAGAGTAACTGTTCATGTTGTTGTGAAAAAGTTCTTGCATGTTTAACTTTGATAAATTATATTATACATGTACACCTCGGAAATCCTTCTCCCATCCTTTGCGGTGGTGTCAGGAGCCGGGGTATTCTTTTTTATAGCCATAGTGCCTGAATTTCTACTATACATAATCCTGCTGAAAATCTTGCTATTGAGTTATTCTCTTCCACAATGTACTGCTGACTCTTTAAGGTTCAATCCCTGTTAACAGTATTTCTTGTTTTTTGCAGCACATAAAGATATTCAGTGAAAACTTATTAAAGCCGGTCAGGCGACCGGCGCTCCCAGGATACCGGCATATTGCGCTTCCATTAATTTCCTTTTCGAGCGTCTAGTGTTTTTTCATTGTTAAAGAAAAATGATTTCTCCGTGCCTTTGTGTCTCTGTGGTTAAACAGGTTCCTGATCCAACCACTTTTTGCTCATATTTGCAAATATTTAAAGATTTTCAGATATTTTCTTTCAAAATATTGCAAATGTTTTCAAATCATGTATATTCTGTTATTATTGATTAAATAAACAATGAGGTAAACTATGACTGACGGCAAAAGGAAATTGCTCTCTCCGGAGCGTGAACGCCTGATACTTCAGGCGCTGGGGGATGGAGTCCGGACGATTACTGAACTGAGCGAAAAGCTCGGGGTTTCCGAAGCTACCGTCAGGCGCGATCTGCAATCGCTCGAAGAACAGGGCAAGGCGAAAAGAGTTCACGGCGGCGCGGTCCGGAATAAATTTCCGCGCACCGAGCCGATCTTCGACGAAAAAGCCACCTTTCATGCGCGGGAAAAAGACCTGATCGCGAAAGCGGCGCTGACTTTCATTGAAGACAACGACACCATTTATCTGGACGGCGGCAGCACCGTGCTCAACCTGGCCAAACGGCTGGACAGCAAAAAGAATCTGACCATCGTCACCAATTCGATGATGGCGGCGGCGGCGCTGATGGAAAGCGATCATAAACTGATTCTGATCGGCGGCGAATTCCGCGCCATCAGCCGCACCTTTGTCGGTCCGCTGACCGGGAAGATCATCAATTCCCTCACCATCAACAAAGCATTTCTCGGCACGATCGGTTTCAGCATCAATGACGGCATTTCGACGACCGACGCCAATGAAGCATATACCAAAGGGTTGATCATGGAACGCGCGGAGAAAGTGTTTGTGCTGGTTGACAGCAGCAAGGTCGGTTCGCCGTCATTTGCGACCAGCGGCACGATTTCCGATATTGACATCCTCATTACCGATGCGGGCATTCCCGAAAAAGCGCTGAAGGAATTAAGGAAGAAGAATATACAGGTAATTTACTAAATACAGAGAAGTCAGGAGTCAGGAGTCAGGAGTCAGAATGGGGACAGGAAAACGGAAGGCAGAATAAAGCAGGAAGACGGAAGACAAGAATTCAGGAGTCAGCGTTTGACTGCGGCGTCCGCAGTTTTATCAAATAAGAAACTGTCAGTTTTTAAAAGAGTCTCAAAAGAGAATGGGGACAGGAAAACGGAAGACAGAATAAAGACAGAATAAAGACAGAATAAAGCAGGAAGACGGAAGGCAGAAGGCGAAAGAGAATAGTATCAATACAGCTCCAGAGGAGCGACATATTAATAGCAGGAGTCAGAATAAAACCTGAAAACAGGGAATAAAGCAGGAAAACAGAAGACAGAATAGATACTGAAGAATTGAGAGAAAAACAAGGTCTAATAATAGCTTTTTAAAATTTTAGAACTTTAGAACTAAATTACAACATCAAGGAGATGGAAATGGGAAATTATTTCAGTGACCTTGGTCCGGATTTCAAGAAGCGGACCATCAAATTGCAGAGCATTCCGGCCTATCAGTACGATTCTTCGCCGAAGGAAGAACTGGCCGCGAAACGCATCACCAAAGCCGAACTGCTGGAGCTCTATGAGTCCATGCTGGTAATCCGTGAATTCGAGGAAATGATTCTGAAGTGCCGCACCGGCGCGTATGAAATCATCAGCGACTATGAATATCGCGGCCCGACCCATCTGTCCATCGGCCAGGAAGCCACCGCCGCCGGAGCCTGTTCCACGCTCAACATCAGCGATCTGATCACCTCCACGCACCGCGGTCACGGCGATTCCATCGCCAAGGGTTTCCACGCCATCAAACGGATGACCGAAGCCGAGCTGAAAGCCCGCTGCCCGGAATACTCCGATCTTAAAGGCGAAGAACTGCGCGAAGCCGTGATGGAAGACCATGTTTACCGCACCATCGCCGAGCTGTTCGGCAAAGAAGCCGGCTACGGCAAAGGGCGCGGCGGCGGCATGCATATTGCCGACTTCCGCGTCGGCCATCTGGGCGCCAATGCGATTGTCGGCGGCGGCATCCCGATCGCCACCGGCGCGGCAATGACCTGCCGCATTGACGAAGAAATGAAAAAACGCGTTGTCTGCTGTTTTGCCGGCGACGGCGCTTATTCCAACGGCGTGGTGCTGGAATCGCTCAACTGGGCGTCCCAGGACCAGTTCACCGGGAAAATCGCCCGCACCAAATTCGGCCTGCCGGTGATTTACTGTATCGTCAACAACCATTTCGGCATGACCGGACGCGCCGACGGCGAAGTCAACGGCGTTGACTTCCTGGCCCGCCGCGCCGCCGGTTTCGACAATGAAAACATGCACGCTGAAGTAGTCAACGGCATGGATGTGCTGGCAGTCCGCGACGCGATCAGCCGCGCCAGGGCAATCCTGGCCAGCGGCAAAGGCCCGGTGCTGCTCGAACTCGACACCTACCGCTACTACGGACATTCGCTGTCCGATCCGAGAAACGAATACCGGACGCGCGAAGAGGAAGCCCGCTGGAAGGCGGTTGACCCGGTTGATTCCTTCAAGAAACGCCTGCTCGACGGCAAAGTGTTCTCCGACAAGGATCTGGCCGCGGTTGAGAAGAAAGTTGCCGACCGCAACGCCCGCGCCGCCCGCCGCGCCGCCGACGCCGCCAATCCGGACCCGAAGGACGTCATCAAATATATGTATGCCGACACTTCCTGTGAAGTGGTTCCGGAAAGATATGCCAAGGCCGAGACCTTCAAGCCGGTTCCGGTGGTCAAACGCGACGCGGACGGCAAAATCAACTACCGCGACGCGATCAAGGAAGGCATCATCGAAGAAATGCTGCGCGACAAACGCGTGGTGCTGTTCGGGGAAGACGTGGCCGATTACGGCGGCGCGTTCAAACTCTCCAAGGGTCTGCTGGAAGCTTTCGGCCGCGACCGCGTGTTCAACACTCCGATCTCAGAGGCCTGCATCTGCGGCACCGCCGTCGGCATGGCCATGACCGGCTACCGTCCGATCGCCGAGCTGATGTATATGGACTTCGCGCTGATGGCGTCCGACCAGATTTCCAATCAGGCGGCCAAGTGGCACTACATGACCGGGGCCTCGACCAAAGTTCCGCTGGTGATCCGCTGCAGCGTCGGCGGCGGCAAAGGCTACGGCGGCCAGCACTCGCAGTCGCTGGAATCCATGTTCGCCCACATCCCCGGCACCTACGTGGCGTATCCGTCCAATCCCTACGATGCCAAAGGCCTGATCAAGACCGCGATCCGCGATGACAATCCGGTAATCTTTGTCGAAGGTCAGCTCCTGTACAATATGAAGGGCGTCGTGCCTGAATCCGAATACCTGATCCCGTTCGGCCAGGCCAACGTGCTCCGCGAAGGCGGCGATGTCACTTTCGTGGCCTGGGGCCCGGCGGTGGTTGACGCGATGAAAGCGGCGGACATGCTGGAAAAGGAAGGCATCAGCGTCGAGGTCATCGACCCGAGAACACTCGTGCCGTTCGACTGGGAAACCGTGTTCGCGTCAGTCCGCAAGACCGGCCGCTGCGTAGCCATCAGCCAGTGCGTGGATATCGGCAGTTACACCGGCGAAATTGTTTCGCAGATCGTGTCCAACTGTTTCGACTATCTGGATTCGCCGGTGCTGAAGGTCGGCGCGAAGAACGGTATCGCCCCGCAGGCCGATACGCTGGAAAAAGCCTTCCTGCCGACCGCTGATGATATGGTCCGGGCGGCGAAGTCCCTGATTTGAGCGGCAAACTTTTAAAGAAGGATTTTCAGTCATGGCAGTAAAAGTACCAATTCCGAAACTCGGGCAGTCCGAAGAGACTGTTACCATAGCCAACTGGCGCGTCAAAGAAGGCGACACCATCAAAAAGGGTGATATCCTTTTTGAAGTTGAAACCGACAAGGCGGTGCTGGAAGTGGAATCGCAATTCGCAGGCAAGCTGCTTAAAGTCTTCATCCCGGCAGGCAGGGAAGTCCCGGTAATGAGCATCTGCGCCGTTATCGGCGAAGCCGGTGAAGCCATTCCAGCGGTTGAAGAAGTCAAGGCAGCGCCGGCTCCGGCGGCGGAAAAGAAAGCCGCTGCTCCGGCGGCCGCCGCCCCTGCCCCGGCAACCGCGGCATCTGTTCCGAAATCATCCGGAAAGGCTCAGCAAGAGGACGTTCGATTCGAACCCGCGTCCTCTTCCGGGCCTTCTCCGGCTGACCATAAACCCAACCCGTCGCCCCGCGCCAGAAAATACGCGGAAGATTTTCTGATCGACCTGAACAAAGTTTCAGGCAGCGGCGGCGAATCCGGCAGAGTCACCGAGCAGGATGTGAAAACCTATCTGGAGACCTCCGGCTATAATGACAAAAAGATCACCCCGGTGGCGTTCAACGTGGCCAGGCAGGAAAAACTGGAACTGCTGGCGCTGGAAGGCACCGGCGAAGGCGGCCGGATCACGTTGTCCGACATCAAGGACGCCGTCATGGAAAAGCCGCAGGAAATGAATACCATGCGCAAGGTCATCGCGCAGCGCCTGACCGAATCCAAGCAGCGCATCCCGCATTTCTATGTCACGGTGAGCATTGACATGTCCGAGCTGGCGGTCAAGCGCAACGAGCTCAAGGAAAAAGGCATTAACCTCAGCGTCAGCGTCTTTATCGTCAAGGCGGTCGCGCTGGCGCTCAAGGAATTCCCGCTGGTCAACGCCTCCACTGACGGCAAAAGCGTCATCCGCAAGTCGAAAGTCAATGTCGGCGTGGCCGTAAGCATAGACAACGGACTGGTCGTGCCGGTCATCAAAAACACCGACCGGAAAGATCTGGACGAGATTCAGGCCGAAGTCACCGATTTCTCCGAAAAAGCCAGAAAAGGCAAGATTTCGCCCGACGACATGAAAGGCGGCACTTTCACCATCTCCAACATGGGGATGCTGAATGTGGAGAATTTCTGCGCGATCATCAATCCCGGCGAATCCGCAATCCTGGCGGTTTCCTCCGCGATGCCCACTCCGGTGGTCAAGGACAATCAGATCGTAATCAGAAACATGATGAAAGTCACGCTGAGCTGCGACCACCGCGTCATCGACGGCGCCATGGGCGCGCAGTTTGTCAATGCGGTCAAGCAGAAACTTGAGGATAAGAAACTCTGGGACAGCATGGTCTGAGTTCGCAGAGTATAAGTTACCTTAAAGCCGGTCATAAACGACCGGCTTTTTTTATGCGGTTTACATGAAACAGATACGGGAGATGCACTGGTCAAAGCTTTCCTGACCGCTGATAATGTCTATTTCCACCCGCATGAAATAAACCGGAATGTCCTGACGCTCCAGCCGCGGCATTCTCACCGCGTCTTTTTCGGTGGTTATAATCATTTCGGCCTTTGATTTCTTGGCCCGGTTGATGAAATCAATGATTTCCTGCTGCGTAAAACGGTGGTGGTCGGCGAAATGCTGCGATTCGACAATATTGCCGCCGAGCTGTCTCACAAATGCTTCAAAGCTCTCCGGCACGGCGATTGCGGACAGCGCCGCAACCCTTTTGCCCTTGAGCATTTCCAGCGGTTCGCGTTCGCCTTTCTTATAGACTTTTTCCAGATACATGGGTTTATGACAGCATTCAATGATTTCCGCCCGCCGGTTATGGCGGCGGATAAATGCTTTCAGGTGGCGGAGGTGGTTGCCGCCGGTGGATTTTGTCAGGAAAATGTAATCGGCGCGGCGGAGGTTTTTCACCGGTTCGCGCAGAATGCCGCGCGGCAGCACATGGTGATTGCCGAAAGGGTCCGTTGAATCCACCAGCACGATATTGATATGCGGCTTCAGACTCATATACTGAAAGCCGTCGTCCAGAATCAGCGTATCGGTTCCGAATTCATCAATCGCGTACAGCCCGGACTTGACGCGGTCCTTATCCACCAGCACCACCACGTCGGTCAGGTTGTTCGCCAGCATGTAAGGCTCGTCGCCGGCGTAGGCCGAGTCCAGCAGCAGATTCTTGCCGTCGGAAACTACTTTCGGCGGCACTTCCATTTTCTTGGAACTGAACTTCTGGGTCATTTTTACCCACAGCGAACGCTGTTTACTGCGATAGCCGCGACTGAGAACGGCCACTTTCCGGCCTTTATGGCTGAGGGTTTTGGCGAAAACTTCCACGACCGGGGTTTTGCCGGTGCCGCCGCAGCTAAGATTGCCGATGCTCACCACCAGACAGCCGATCGCCCGGTTCCGGATAATGCGCTTATCGTAAAGCCACAGCCTGAACTGGACCACCGCCCGGTAGAATCGCGATATGACGAAAAGCAGCATCAGCATGAGCTGATCTTTCGGAGTCGTGCGCTTCCCGATAATCAGTTCAAGAAAATACTGTTCAAAATTTTCATTAAACTTTGAGGACATCTATGCCGCTTTCTAAAATATATTGTATTTTTATAACCCGATAATTTACAGCGTTAATCCGCATTTCGCAACCGGCATATAGCTCATCGGTATTTTTTAATTGAAACTGGATTCGGATGAGATTTATAAAAATACAGATAATTGTTCAGCGGATTTCGGGGACGTAGCCTAATTCGCGGAGCTGGCCGGGAGGCATTTTGACCAGGTTTTTGAAGGCGCGGTTGAAACTGACGGAATTTTCGTAGCCGATGCGTTCGGCGATCTCCTTGCAGGTCAGATTGGTGCTGATCAGCAGTTTGCAGGCCAGTTCCATTTTTCTCTTCATCAGGTATCCGGACGGCGATTCATTGAGCTGCTGACGAAAAATCCTGGAAAGATGTTCGCGCGAAACCCCGATGTTCCGCGCGATCCGGTCCACGCCGATATCATTGCCGATATTTTCAAAAATGTATTCCTGGACGCGTCTTATCAGGTTGGACTGGGCCGTTACCACATATTTTTCTTCGATATGCTTATCCAGTCCGGTAAGGATGTCCATGACCATTCTGGCCGCTTCCAGCGGAGAAAGAATCTGCAATGTGCCGCGAAAACTCTTAAAACTTTTCAATTTTTTAACGACTCCGCCATCCGGCGGCAGTCGGTAGATGTAGCCGTAACGGCGGACCATTTCCCGCACCATGGACTCGACCGTTTCCGAGAAAAAAGCGAACCACAGGAAGCGCCATGGCTGTTTCCCGGCTGCCGGATAATAATAGGCGGTATTGACGTCATCGTGGTTCTGAAGAAACGCCATGCCGGGCGTCAGACGGTATTCCTGTCTTTTGTAGCGGAAAACGCCTTCGCCTTCCAGAGTGCACGACAACTGGCAGCCGGTCATGTTTTTTCTGGTTCTGCACTGGATGTTATATTCCGGCACCCGCTGTATTTCTTCAACGACAGCTCCGGGATAAGGCAGCGACGGCAGCCGGGCCGGAATTTCGAAATTCACTTCCCATACCCTGCCGGCGATGGCGCTAAATGGTTTTCTGGACATTTTGCAGACTCTCGCATAATTAAGTTTACAGCTTTGATTAAATATATGCGGACGCCCCGCGGTTTCAACCGCACGGCAAAGAGTTACGGATAAAATCGCAAAGTTATGTTGATTTTTCACTCTTTAGCCGTAAATTTCAGCCGTGACAATAATACATTACAGACTTGGAGGATAAGAAATGAATTGCGATAACGCAATCTGCAAATTAAACGACCAGTACAGCATACCGGGGGAACTCTTTTTCAAAGAAGGCCAGGGCGGTTTGACCTCCGTCTGCGTCAATAACAAATACGCTTCGGCGGAAATCTCGCTGCACGGCGCCCATGTCATGAGTTATACGCCGAAAGGCGAAAAGCCGGTATTGTGGATGAGCGGTTCAAGTAATTTCCAGCCGGACAAGCCGATACGCGGCGGCATCCCGGTGTGCTGGCCATGGTTCGGCGGACATCCTTCAGGCAAAAATAAACCGTCACACGGCTTTGCCCGGATTACCGACTGGCATGTCGCGGATACCGATACCAGACCGGATGGAACGCAGGTGATTCTGCGCCTGACTGACAGAGATATTCCGGCGAACTTGCGCGAATTTCCATTTGAGATCAGACTGGAAGTGCTTGTCGGCAAAGAGCTGCAGGTGGCGCTGGCAATAGTCAACACCGGCAAAGATAAAATGAGCTTTTCCGCCGCGCTGCACACCTATTTAAACATCAGCGACATCGCTTCGGTGGCTGTAGAGGGCCTGGACAACTGCAAATACCTTGACACACTGGACCACATCTTTAAAATCCAGAAGGGCATAATCACTTTCAACGCAGAAACAGACCGCGTCTATTTGAATACTCAGGCAGACTGCATCATTGATGACCCGGGCTTCAGCCGCCGGATAAAAATCGCCAAAAGCGGCAGCAATTCCACCGTCGTCTGGAATCCGTGGATAGAGAAATCCAAACGCATGCCGGACTTCGGCGATGAAGAATATCACACCATGCTGTGCATTGAAACGACCAACGCGGAGAATGATGCGCGAGTCATAGCTCCGGCCGAACGGCATACCTTAAAAGCAATTATCGGATTAGAAAAAAAGGAGCGCGGATGAAAATGAGTACAATTATTGAGCAGTTCAAAAAAACTTACGGCAAATCTCCGGTTGCGGTTTCCAGAGCTCCGGGCAGACTGGAGATTCTCGGCAATCACACGGACTATAATCAGGGGCTGGTGCTCAGTGCGGCGGTTGCTCAATGCACAGAATTTGCCATCGCGCCGGTTCCCGGCAAAAAATGCACACTTTGCGATTTTCGCGACGGCAGCCGGGTGGAATTCAATCTTGACGAGATTGACCAGGCCAAACCTAAGGACTGGAGCAACTATGTCAAAGGCATGATCGTCGGGCTGCGCCGGCGCGGAATCGAAGTCGGAGCTTTTGAAGGTGCAATTCTGAGCACCGTGCCGCTTTCCGCCGGCATGAGCAGTTCCGCCGCGCTGGAAGTTTCCGCCGGATTCGCCTTCAGCGCCGCGTTCGGCATCGATCTGCCCAAATCCGACTGGGCGCGGCTCGGTCAGGGCGTGGAAAATAATTATCTCGGCGTTTCCACCGGGCTGCTCGATCAGTTCAGTTCTATTTTCGGACATCACAATGCGCTGATTCTCTCCGATTTCCGCACGGTGGAAGTGCTGAAGACGGTCAGCCTGCACGAAGGTTATGTGCTGGTGGTGGCGAATTCAATGGTCAAGCACAATCTGGTGGACTCTGAATATAATGTCCGCAGGCAAGACTGCGAAAGCGCCGCGACCAAGATCGGCATGGTGGTCAAGTCGGTGAAGGCGCTCCGGGATGTCACCCCCGACATGCTGGAAAGGAACGCCCATCTGCTGACCCGTCAGGAATACCGACGCGCACTGCACATCGTCGGCGAAAATGACCGCGTCCTCCGCGGCGTGGAGTTTCTGGAACATGGCAAAATCGGGGAATTCGGAAAGCTGCTGTTTGAATCGCATCGCAGTTCGGTAGAGAATTTTGAAAACAGTTGTCCGGAGCTGGATTTCCTGGTGGAACAGGCCAGGTCAATTCCCGGCTGCATCGGCGCCCGTCTCAGCGGCGGCGGCTTCGGCGGGATTTCAATTCATCTGGTCGCGGCGGCGGAAGCGGACTTATACTGTCAGCGTCTTGCCACCGCATTCAAACTTCAGACCGGCAAAGACACTGAAATGATCAAGTGTGCCATCGGCGAAGGCGCTTCCGTCGAAAAATTTTAGAATTCAATGCTGTGGAATACTTTAATATCCCGTCCGCAATCAATGGTTGCGGACGGGATATTCTTCTGTAAACGGTTGCCCCTCAGCTTTTCAGATACGAAAAAATATGCTCGCGGGATTGAAAATTCCGGATTAATGGCTAATTTAATAGTTTGAAAAAATTCCCCCGGCTGTATGCTGTTTATTCCTGGGGGGAATGAGAGACAAAAAATATTAAGGAGACGCTCTAAATGACAAACAATCATTCAAAACATAAGACGCCGGATGAAGCCGCAAATGCTGAAGCCGCGGAACTGAAGAATGAAACCGGCGGCACTGAAGCCGCGGAACTGAAGAATGAAGCAGGCAGCGCCGAAGCCGCGGTTGAAGCTGTCGAGGCCAATTGGGATCTGCCGGTGGAAACCGCTCCGGAACAGCGGATTGCCAGCCTGGAAAAAGACCTTGCCGACACGCATGACCGTTATCTCCGGTTGCAGGCGGAGTACCAGAACTACCGCAAGCGCGTTTCCAAAGATATATCCACCGCCCGGTTCCTGGCGATGGCCGAATCAGCAATGCCCTTCCTGCAGGTTTGCGATTATTTGAACATGGCAATGACTGCGGCGGAAACCTCGGACAACCTGGATGCCATCCGGCAGGGCTTGAAGATGATTACGGGCGAATACAAAAAAGCCATGGATGAACTCGGCATTGAAACCGTCAACGCCGTCGGCCAGCAATTCAATCCGGAATTGCATGAGGCGCTGGCGCACGAAGCATCAGATGATGTTCCCGAAGGCAAAGTCAGCAAACAATGGAGTTGCGGTTACAAACTTGGCGAAAGGCTGCTCCGCCCCGCCAAAGTCGTAGTCAGCAGCGGCCCGGCGAAAGCCGAAGATAAGCAGGAAGGCTGAAGAATATGGCTACTACAAAAGACTTTTACGAACTGCTTGGCGTCAGCCGGACTGCTTCCCCTGAAGAGATCAAGAAAGCATACCGCAAGCTGGCGATCCAATTTCATCCGGACAAAAATCCGGGCAACAAGGAAGCCGAAGAAAAGTTCAAGGAAATTTCACACGCTTATGAAGTCCTGAGCGACAAGACCAAGCGCGCACAATACGATCAGTTCGGTCCGGAAGCGTTCACCAGCGCCGGACGCGCCGCCGGACCCGGTGGCGCAGGCGGCGGCTTCCATGATCCGTTCGATATTTTCAGCCAGGTCTTCGGCGGCGGTTTCGGCGGCGGTGGTGGCGGCAACAGCAGTATTTTTGAAGACCTTTTCGGCGGCGGCGGCAACAGACGCTCTTCGAACGGAGCCCGCGACGGTTCCGATTTGCGCTATGACCTGGAAATTGATTTTGAAGACGCGGTTTACGGCGCCGACAAGAAAATCCGGATTCCGAAACTTTCCGGCTGTGACCATTGCAACTCCTCCGGCTGCGAACCCGGCTCCGGCCGTTCCACCTGCACCAGATGCGGCGGTTCCGGCCAGGTATCAATGTCGCAGGGATTTTTCAGCGTCCGGCAGGCCTGTCCTTCGTGTCAGGGTGCCGGCCAGATTATCCAGAACCCGTGTAAAGTATGTCGCGGAGCCGGGCGTGTTCAGACTGAAAAAACGCTCCAGATTCATATCCCCCCCGGCGTTGACACCGGCTCCAGGCTTCGCGTCGCCGGCGAAGGCGAAGGCGGCGTGAGAGGCGGCAGCGTTGGCGATCTGTATGTTTTCATCCATGTCCGCGCTCACGACATTTTCCGGCGCGACGGCAACGATATCATCTGTGATGTGCCCGTTTCATTTACCGTGGCAACCCTCGGCGGCATCGTTGAAGTGCCGACGGTCACCGGCAAAGCCAAAATGAAAATTCCGGAATGCACCCAGAACGGCACGGTGCTGCGGCTTAAAGGCAAAGGCTTCCCTTCCCTGCGCGGCGGCGCCCGCGGCGATATGCACGTCCGCATCTTTATCGAAGTGCCGAGAAATCTGAGCCGGGAACAGCGCACTGATCTGGAAAACTTCTCCGCAAAGCTGGTTGATTCCAAAAATCACCCGCTGCGGGACGAATTCGTGAATAAAGCCAAACGGTTTATGACCGGCGATTAACCTTTAACAGGAACCGGCAATGCCCAGAAAAGACGATGACCGCAATCCAGTGCTGCTGACCAACAAGAAAGCCTTTCACGACTATATTGTGATCGAAGCGCTGGAAGCTGGAATCAAACTGCACGGAACGGAAGTCAAAAGCTGCCGCGAACGCGCCATTTCTGTTGCCGACGCCTTTGTAAAGATCGAAAAGGGCCAGGCGTTTGTGTACAACGTCAATATTTCAGCGTATTCGCACGGCAGCATTTTCAACCATGCTCCGATGAGCGTCCGCAAACTGCTGCTGAACCGCAAAGAAATTCTCAAACTCGCCCAGCAGGTCAAGGAAAAAGGCTATACCATCATTCCGCTGAAATTCTACCTGAAACACGGTCTGGTCAAAGTCGAGATCGGCCTCTGCAAAGGCAAAACCCACGGCGACAAGCGCGATACCCTCCGCGAACGCCAGGATAAACTTGAAACCGACCGCGCTATCCGCAATTACAACAAATCCTGAGTCCGCTCTGAGTTAAAAATATGTCAGAATCAGCAATCGTCCTTGAAATCCATTGCGCCGTTATCTAAATTATCCGCTCACTATAAAACAATGCAATACTGGGAAAACAAAATGCGCGATGTCAGATATTTGACAGCAATACTGATGGCCGGAATCTGTGGCAGCATCTGGATTTCCGGCGGAAACGCCTGGTCGCAGGAGACTGAAAATACAGCAGCGATGCCGGCCGCCGTGGAGAGCGCGGCAGCGAAACCGGCAGCCGAGGTAAAGGCCGCGGAAACTCCGGCTGTTGAAAAAAAGACGGAGACTCCCGCCCCCGAAGCAATTGTACTTGGCGGGTTCAAACAATCATTCAAGCCGGAAAGCCCGTCCACGGGATGGCGTTATCTGTGGAATCCGTCAGGCGAGATCGGCAAATCCGCACATTACCGTCCGCTGGTCTGGAACAAATCCGGTGCTTATACTCCGGCTCCGCAATTTCCGGCGGGTTCCCCGGCGAAAAGCCTGATGCTGGATATGCTGTCCGGCTATCCCGGACAGGGCAGTTCGACAGCACCGGACAAATTCGATCATTTTGTGGTCATTGCCTATACCATGCAGAAGGACAGCAACGGCAATGTCTGGCTCACTGACGGCAATATCATGAAGCCGATCGGCGGCGAAAAGGAGACTATTGAACTCCAGATTTATGTAAATGACACGCTTAAATATTCTGACAATATTTCAAGTGCTGAAACCACGACGCTGTTCCAGCAGGACCTGGGCGAACTTAAAAAGGGCGACACGGTCTATGTGGCAATCGGCCCGGACGGCAATGACGCCGAAGATATGTTCCATCTGGATTTCAACCTGAAAATACTGCCTTCCGGCACAGAGCCGGGCGAACCGCTGAACCTGGTAAAGCCTCCAGCCGATGTTCCTGAGGTAAAACGGATGCCCGGCGGCAAACCAAGTACGGCATTTCTGGAAAAACACGAGGAATTTATCCGCCAGGCGGCAACAGCCAATCCTGATGTGCTGTTTCTGGGAGATTCCATTACTGCCGGATGGCTGGAAGCCGGCAAGGCAATCTGGAATAAACATATCAGCGTTTACAAACCGCTCAATCTGGGCATAAACGGCGACCGCACTGAACATGTATTATGGCGTCTGTCCAATGGGGAGATAGACAAAATAAAACCCAAAATAATTGTGCTGATGATCGGAACCAATAATCTTTACATGTACAGCGCGGACGAAGTTTGCGAAGGCGTTGCGGCGATACTCAACGAGCTCAATGACCGCCTGCCGGAAAGTAAAATACTGCTGCTGGGCATACTGCCCCGCGCGAAATCCCCGGAGGCCAAAGTCCGCGCCAAAATCCGGCAGATCAATGAACAGCTCGCCAAGATGGCGGACGGCAAGGATATCCATTTTCTGGATTTCGGACCGGAACTGCTTGAGCCGGACGGTTCGATCAGTGAAGAGATCATGCCGGATTTTATGCACCTCAGCGAAAGCGGCTATAATATCTGGTTCGATGAAATGTCTCCATCCCTTATCGAGATGCTCGGACTTGATAAAGAGTGATTTTGAACGCAGTCAATTATTCCCGCAGGACAGAAATATGCTTTTCCGCTGAATCAGCCAGCCCCGTCAGACTGTAACCGCCCTCCAGCACCGAAACGATCCGGCCATTACAGCACTTTTCCGCAATTTCCCTGACGATGCGGGTCATTGCCGCATAGCCTTCCGCAGTAACTTTCATCCCGCCCAGCAGATCGTCCTGATGGGCGTCAAACCCTGCGGAAATAAGGATAAAATCAGGCTGAAACGCAATCGCCAGCGGTTTAAATGTTTCATCGAAAGCCTTGATGTATTCTTTATCGCCGCCGCCTTTCGAAACAAGTACGTTTACCTTTGAACCATACCCCTGCCCTGTTCCTTTATCATCCGCGCCGCCGGTTCCGGGATAGAACGGCGAACGGTGTATGGAGAAATAAAACACATTCGGATCGTCATTGAAAATCGCCTGCGTCCCGTTGCCGTGATGAACATCAAAGTCCACAATCAGCACCTTCTTCAGTTTATGCCTTTCCTGAATGTAGCGGGCGCCGATTGCAACATTATTGAAAATGCAGAACCCCATCGCCTTATTATTTGACGCATGATGCCCGGGCGGACGTACTGCGCAGAAGGCATTCCTTGCATTCCCGTCCATAACCGCGTCAATCGCGCACAGCACGCCGCCGGCCGCCAGCCGGGCGGCAGCATACGAATCAGCCGAAATCACAGTATCTCCTGAGTGCAGAAACGTTTTTCCTTCCCGGCAGCTCTTTTCAACTTCCGCCACATATTCCGGCGAATGCACCAGCAGAATCCAGTTCAGCGGCGCGGGAGTGACTTTGACCGGTTTCAGACCGGTCAATAAACCGGTATCCTGCAACTGGATGACAATGGCGGTTAAACGTTCTTTGCGTTCAGGGTGAGTCGGCCCGGTATCATGTTTCAACATGTCCTCATGATAAATAAAACCGGTTTTCGCGCCGTCAGCCGGCGCCGCATTTCCGGTCAGCATTATTACCGCAACTGCCGTCATAAGACTTATTTTCCAGAAAGTCATTTTATCCTGTCAATAAATGAAACATTCGGTCTTTTGTCCGATATATTCGCGGTTGCGGATAATATCGAAAGTAATCATGGCTCCGGACTTCATCACGGCACTATCCGCCTTGAAATTAAAAATTACGGAATTTTTACCGGACGGCGGAACAGTTATTGCCGCAGACTTATTTACCGCCTCAATACCCGGCGGAACAGACGGGGTAACTTCCAGTACAGCAACCGTTTTTGCCGGATTAGTTGCAGTAAATTCCACTGAAAAAGTTTCCGCCGCCGGTTGCGAATATGGAAAGATTTTAAAAATATGCTGGCTGAACGTCAACTGATAATGCTCATCCGCAGATATTTCTTTCATCGCGTCAACCATCGCGTAGGTCCAGTCAAGCCGCTTTTCGAAATCCGCCCGGCGGAACATAAACGGATGCATATGGCTTGCCAGTATCCATTCCGGCTCCAGTCTCAGCAGCAGTTTTATTGAGCGCCGCCAGCCGTTCTCCGGATCGCCGCCGTTAAAAGAACTGAACCCGCCGGTACCGCCCCATTGCTGTGCGGGATAGAAATTATCGCCGCTGAAAAATACTTTTCTGCCGTCAATCGCGGCAAAATATCCGGCATGAAGGTCTGTCTGCCCCGGAAATTCGAATACCTCGAAGGTATATTCATGCCATTTAAAAGTTTCATTGTCAGCATAGCCTCGATCAACTTTGATGCCGGGGAAATACTGGAACGGACGCTTGAATGCCGGAGGATTTTCGAGAGCCGGTTCCAGATAATTGCCGCATGCTACTTCGAAATCAGCATATTTGCGCAATTCATTGATTCCAACCCAGTGATCAAAATGAAAATGGGAAATCAGTATCCGTTCAATGGCGATGCCGGGAAAATATTCTTCAAACTCCTTCAGGAACTGGCGGACAGACTCATCATCCGGCTCAAAGAAATCAACCAGCAGCGCTTTCCCGGTTACGGAAATTACAACGTAAATATTACGTCGCATCCAGATATGTTCCGAGACCTGCTGGAAACAGCCTTTCGTGCACGGTATCCGCTGCGACGCCGGAACTTCAGGGCAGTTGGTTTCGTACAACTGCGCAAGCCGGTTGAGCCGGTCCATCGCAAGCGTAAGCGACTCGAAAGTATTGCCGTGCATGACTTCCCCGTGCGCCGGACAGAGCATATCCGGGCGCTCCATCCGGAGCAGGCGCAGCGCTTCCGCGCCGCGGTACTGTCCGGTGCCGGTATGGTGCATATGTTCAAAATTATAGGCTGCGTAAATTTTTCCCGGCGCATAAATTGCGTCCCCGGAAAAACATATCCGCTTGTTGACGGAATCCGCGAAATATGCGGTCTGGCACTCCATAAAACCGCCGATCCGCAACGGCGAAATAACATAATCGCCAAACTGCATCTGCGCCGGCGGCGGCGTGCCGGGATTATTCAGGGATGACGGAATTTCATAAACGCCCGGGAAGAACGGGAACCGCACCGGATTGCCGGGTTTTAACGCAAAACGTTCGAGAATCTCTTCCGTCCCGATTGGATAATATACTGGCACACCCTGCGGCAGTCTGGACAGTCCCTGACAATGGTTGCGCTGCGGCACCGTAATATAAACCGCGCGAATATCAGTGATATCCAGCGCGGACAGTTCATCCAGGACGCCGCCGGAACCGAAATCAATCAAAACCGCCTCGCTGCCATTCCTGATGACATACACGCGACAGCAATCCTGGTCGAAACAGTAAATATTCTCTGTGACATTGATTAACGCCATACAAGTCAACGCTCCTCTTATCTGACAATAAGATACACCGGCAAGCACAAATTAAAAATGCTTGAGTTAAATTTCAACGGCTGCACCATTATAAGTGGCGGAGATTACCGGCACTTCCTCAAACACGGCAAGCACCGGAGTCAGGTTTGCCGGGCCGGTCGCCGTAATCTGTAAACCGTTTCCGGATTTCCGCCACTCCACACAGATGAAACCGGACGGCGTAGCGACCGATCCTTTTACCGCATTGAAGCTGCCGGCACAGGGCGACAGCAGGAACTTTTTAAATCCAGGCTCCAGCGGCCGTATTCCAAGCACCCAGGCGTAATAGTAATACACCGGAAGACTACTCCAGGCATGACAGAGACTGCCCGCTCCGTCAAAATCAGCGGCGCCTTTCCCGGTTTCCCACAAACTGGTAGCGCCGGATAGAATCATCGGGTCAAAGCTGCGTTTCAGCGCAGCCGCGGCATATTCACGTGCTTGCGGCGATAACGGCATCAGCGCGGAGAGCATATAAAGCATGGCGCTGAAAGTCACCCCTTCCAGTTTGCCGGAATAGACCGTCTGCAGCACAACGGGCAGTTTTTCCGCGGGAACGATGTTATTATACAAAGCCAGGAACTGAATATGGTCGTGATATTCCTGAAGCTTTCCGCCAATCATTTTCGTGGCATAGCAATTATGCTGTACATCCCAGAAATTACGGTTGATTGCATCTTTCAGTTCCGCCGCAATGGCGGAATACTTCACAGCTCTGGCGTTCTGCCCGCCGCGCCGCAGCATTTCAGCATACGAGCAAAGCATTTCGTAAAAATACAAATTATATGGTGCGTGGTATTCATCCTCACGGGACCCCATTGCCGACAAACCGGGCGCCCATTCGTAAAAATTCCACATTGCCTTGTCCTGATTCAGACGGAACAAGCCATTATCCGGATTATGCAGTTCCAGAATTTTATTTGTCATCAACTCTATCTGCGCATCAAATTTGCGAAAAACGGCATCGCTGCCGCTGTGCAGCCAGTGTTCATTGATTTCGGAGACCCAGACAAAACTGAAGATCGGAATCGTTATGGGAACTTTGGCCGGAGCGCACAATTCCAGCAGTCCGTCCAAACGGATTCCCCGGCCCAGCAGATCAATTGAGGCGGCGGCAAAATCGTAATTGCCCCAGACATAATATCCGTACAGCATTTGATTCCGGGAATCGTAGGCATAAAGCCCCTGTTCGCGCCATGGGCAATCCTCGTAATGTTCGTGCATGCAGAGTTCCAGCGTCCTGATACCGATGTCATTTGTGCGGTCAGCCAGCGTATCGCCGCTCTGAAAATCTCCGCGTTGCGGCAGCGGCAGACTGAGCGGCCGGAGCCCGGCGTAGTGAATTAGTACCGGACTCTTCATGCAAGTCATGTTCAACTGGATATAGCGGCCGCCGATGCGCCTGAACGGCAGCACATAACGGTTCAAGCCGTCTTTGCAGATGTAGCGGTCAGTGAAGTTGCGCGCGCCGATCTTATTGCGCACTTTGCCGTCCAGCAAATGTTCGCCGTGCGAAATGTCAATTACGGTTCCGGCGGCGGCGGTAAGTTCAATATCCAGCAATCCGGCATTTTCCGCGCCAAGGTCAACGACGATAAAACTGCCGTTCGCCGGAGCTTCCGGCAACCTGAACCTCAATGTGCGATCCGGAGTTCCGTCAAGTATCAGCGGGGAAATATATTCAGATTCAGGTCCGTCAAACACCCGCGAAACCGGATAATGCCCCATCAGGTCATCAGCCACCGTATCGGCAAAAGTTTCCAGTTCCTGTTTGCGCAGAATAACGCCCTGCATCACCACCTGTACCGGAATACGAGTTCCGATTGTCAATGGCGGAACCGTCCGTAAAGATAATTTTGTCCAGAAGCCGGTACGAACTTCGACCGCCGGCCAGGCGGAATCATCAAAGTCATGATTCGTCCAGTCTGAATCATGACGTGCGTCAGACATGGTGACAAATCCGAGCTGATTTGTAACTCGCGGCAAGCCGCCGGACTGGAATGCCGTGGATTGAATGCATTTCCAACTGCCGTCCGAAACGATTTCAAGAGTACTGTTTTTCAGTACTGCAATCATTCCGGCCCGGCCTTTGCGGTAAGTGGAAAAATCCGCGCCGCAGTGATATGCCAGCACGCAAAGCAAATTCTCGCCCGGCTTCAGCAGCGATTCAACCTGAAACTCGCTGTAAGTCTTTTCCTCCGGATAATCGCTGAACTGTCCGCGTCCGATCTCCTGCCCGTTCAAAAATGCGACAAAATCAGTATCGGCGGAAATATACAATTTTCCGCGACCGATGTCATCAACTGAAAATCTTTTGCGAAAGCAGACATACTGATGTTCAGTATCCTCCGCCTGTTTTTTCCATATCCATTGTGCGCCAGCCAATGCCTTTTCCATTTCTCCGTCCTGATTTTTATTTATTTGGAAAAATACCGTCAGTTATACTCTGCACGGCTGAAATTTTAACAATAGATTGCGAAGATTTTGAGAATTGGTTCGTATTCTGAAAGGCTGCCGATACCGGGGTATCGAAAGCCTCGAAGAGTGCGAATCCAAACTCA
>JBAYIO010000096.1:0-22778 GCA_041665605.1 Victivallaceae bacterium
AGCAGATAACTGTGTTAATTGTGGAAAACCTTTTGCCAAAATACAAGCAAAGCTATGTGATAATTGCGGGTTTGGAACAAAAGCAGATAACTGTGTTAATTGTGGAAAACCTTTTGCCAAAATCAGAGCAAAACTCTGTGACAATTGCGGATTTGGAACAAAAGCAGATAACTGTGTTAATTGCGGGAAACATGCTTTCTAAATCTAAATTTTTGTCTTGGATTAAATTCTAGCCTTAAAAATTTGAATTTTTCATTAATCTGGGATTCATACACTACCTTAATATTAAATTCTAGCAATTTTAAGCTCCTGTCAGCCGCCTTTATGGGTAAAGACACGGCTCCGGTCAGTAAATGGTCGAGAATATTCTTTATTGGTTGTCTTCGATATATTGTTCAACATTTTCCATGAATTTCTTGCCCACAAAGTCAAAAAGTCGCTTGGGTCTACTATTGGCTCGAAGAACTCTGTATTCATTACAGAAATTCTGCTCATTGATTTGCTGGCAGAGAAGCTCAGCACTGCTCATGGTATTATAGATGGCGATATGGTCATCGCTATGCACCTTCCGACCGGAGGATAGGGTATAAATATCCCCCTCTGGAGATGGCTCAATAACCTTTTCCGCAACGGCTCGCAGTTTTATTTCCCCCAGCTCATAATCCCATCGCATATAAACCAAGTAGTACGTTTGAGGAGAAAGAAATTTATGCACGACTTCAGTGATATAAATCTTAGTCAGCCGTTTTTGCCTTGTTAGGAATTTGACGATATTGTCTTGCCTTACTTCTTCATACGCTTGTTTTGCTTGCTCTATTCTTACTTGCTGTGCATGTTGCAGGTTCTTCCGTTCGGTAATTATGTCCTGCTTTATTTTTGCCTCTTCTTCCGGTGAATCGGCGCATGTCAGCCGTTGGCGCATATCAGCATTGAAAACCTGACGCTTCTCTTTGTAAATCCTCTCAATGGAGCGTAGTTCTTCTTCAAGTTTAGTTTTCTTTTTCGAGTCAAGCGCACCATAATGAGAAGAAGCTTCAGTAGAGGACTTTGACTCTACTTGATTAACCTCGTAAAAAAACTCCTTCATTCTCTTTGCATCAAATCTGGCGATTTCGGCTCCACAGGATATGCTTATGAACCCATCCAGAACTAAACGCTTTAACCGTTCGCTGCCTGAATCAATTATTTTCTCTGCCTGACTTATCATTTTGGGCGAAAGCTGAACTTTTTCAGCGGCAACATCTCTCGCTCGAAGTGGTGATATTAATGAGACTTTTCGCCCTGCGGCGGATTGATTGGCTTTGGCTTGTGACCTGTAAAACCTTTTGAGATATGCTCCAATCAGTGCTCTGTTTTGCTTGCTCAGTTGGGTCTTATGCTCTGCCAGCAACTTAACTATAAGCTTTACCGGTGATTCATCAAATTCCTTGGCGACAAAAGGGAGCTTAAATTCAATACAGGCAGAATATGCCTCCCAGCCCTGAACGACTTTGCCTTCCAGCGTAACGATAGAGCCGTCCTTCACCCCTCCATTCTTGAAGACCGAATGTTTTATCTTGTCCAGACTTGCTTTGTCAAGGCAAGGGAAAAGCAAGGTAATGGGATGCCTCGTCAGGTTATATTCACATTTACTCATTTTCCATTATGCTCCACGCTTGATAAGTGAGATAAAATGTATTATTCTTTTGTGGAAAGTTCAAGCAGGTCAAGGAAAATGAATTCACATCCTTTGTTTTTAAAATATTGGGCATATCAACTCACGCTGAATAGTTGCGACAAAAATATCAGCGGTTTGGTTACTGCCCTGTATGATGCCAAGATAGACATGCTGCCATACCAGCTTGAAGCTACAAGCCATGCCTTGAAGGCTCTCCGTGACCATGACGGGGTTATTCTTGCAGATGAGGTGGGGCTTGGTAAAACCATAGAGACAGGAATTGTGATTTCCGAAAGATGGCTTCATTCCAAGAGGAAAATTCTCATCATTACTCCGGCAAGCCTGATTGAACAATGGTGTCGTGAACTGAGCGACAAGTTCCAGCTTCCGGCAGAGACCATAGATGGCAAAGCATTCCGTTGCAAGAATCCCGGCAATCCCTTCTTCAGTAACAATATAATTATCTGCTCATATCATTTCGCCAGAAACAAAGCCAAATACATCGCTGAAATCCCTTGGGATTTAGTGGTCATTGACGAAGCCCATAATCTGTGTAACCAGCAGGGCATCATTTCCAGCACAATCAGGAAGACTCTGAACAATATCCCCAAAATACTGGTCACTGCAACCCCGTTACAGAATTCAGCTTCGGAACTGTATTCTCTCGCATCTATGATAAACGAATATCTCTTCGGCAGTAAAGAGTTTTTGGAGCGGAGATTGCTGAAGCCGAAAACGACTGAAGACTTCAATGAGGTCAAGCGGCGCTTAGCCCCAATCATGGTTCGTACTTTGCGAAAGGACTCTGACAAGAAATTTGTCAATCGAATTTCCGTAACCAAAAATTTCAGGCTTACCCCTTCCGAAAAGCGTCTATACGGAGCTATGGAGAAGTTTATATGTAGAGACAATCTTCATTGCCTCGCAGGGAGCCAAAGAGCACTCGTAAAAATGACTTTGCGCCGGTTGCTGGCTTCATCCGCATTAAACCTTGCAGAGACCCTGAAACGCCTGAAACAACGTTTAAATGACACTCTGACGGTACAGGGAGAATTGCCGAAGCCGGTTAAATCAATGTCCAAGGAACAGTTGGATGATTTGGAACGTCTCCAAACTTTTAAAATAAGACTTTCTCGCAAATTCTCCACTCAAGAATTGGATGAAATCAGGAACGAAGTCACCGAACTGGAAACGCTGTATCATTTGGCGGTTTCCGCAAAAGACAGTAACAGGACAGAAGCTTTGCTCTATGCCCTTGAAGAAGGACTGGAGATGGTAGAGAAAAACGGCGGTAATCGCAAAGCAGTAATCTTTACGGAATTTCTGCAAACACAGCAGCACCTTGACAGGCTTATACAAAGCAAATCAGAGTTTAAAACTGTCAAGATTAACGGGGCTAATCTCAATCCGCAATCGGAGAAAATATACAGAGACTGGCTCAAGATATACCGAAACACGCCTCGCTATCATAACAGCCCCAACATTGACCGCAAGACGGCACTGATTGACTATTTTAAAGACCACGGCGAGATACTGATAGCCACAGAAGCGGCTGCGGAAGGGCTTAATCTGCAATTCTGTTCACTGGTCATAAATTATGACCTGCCGTGGAACCCTCAGCGCATTGAACAGCGAATCGGCAGATGTCACCGTTACGGACAAGAAAGCGATGTTGTCGTGGTCAACTTCATGAATCTGGACAATCAGGCGGAACAACGCCTCTTGGAACTACTGAAGGATAAGCTCAAACTCTTTGATGGCATATTCAGCTTGAGCAATAAAATCGTTGAGTCACCGGTTGATGGAAAAGACTTTGAACGGTGGGTAAGGCAGGTCTTTACCCAATGCAGAAACAGAGATGAAATAAAGGCAGAATTCGACAAGCAAGAAGCGGAACTCGACAAGTTAAAAACAAAGCACCACGAAACAGCCCCGGAACATCTGGGAGATAAGCTTTGGGATGGGATTAAAGATACATTCAAGGGGCATCCTGAAGAGCTTAGACTGGAAATTGAGCGGCAAAGGAACAAGCTATGGCAGATTATCAAAAGGGTTTACGGGGAATACGGCAAGTTCAGCGATGAAAGCATGACCTTCAGGATAACGTCATATTTTGCCCGCAACTTTAAGAGGCTTCCAGAAGGAAATTACGCACTTAATCCCCATACCAGAAGAAAGGGCTTTGAGCACCTTACTCTGGGGCATTCGGTTGTTAAGGACGCACTTCTGGAATGTAAGGGAAACATCCTTGATGGAATCGAAAATATTCAACTGAGGTTTAACCTGTCCAGAGCTAAGGATAGCTCATTAAAGGGCAAAAAAGGCTGGCTGAGGGTAACTATCCTTCGTTGCAAATGCCATTTTGAGTATGAAACGCTGGTATACTCCGGCTGTTTCATCTCTGACGGACAAGTAAGCATGATGCCGGAGGATACAGTTAAAATGCTGTTGGAGCATCCCTGTAGAATTACGACTGTTAAATCTAAAAAGACTGACGGCTTGGATACTATCGGCAAAAGCGACAGAGAAAGAATCCGCAAGGAGAGCAACTCCGTTGCACAGCAATACGAAGCCCATATTGCCAGTATTCAGGAACGCTTGACAACAGGCAAAGAAGAACGGCTTGAATCCATGAGAACCAAGCTAAAATCTCTTCAGCAAGTGTTGACTGACATTGAAGAGACTGGTGATGTTCGGGCAATCAAGTTGGCTCAAATGCGTTTTGACCTTGCGTGGAAGCAATACTGCAATGATTCTGCCGAACTGGAAAGCAATGTTGAACACACCATAGCCCAAAGTAAGCGTAAATTCTCCCCAAGAGTTATTCCAGAAGTGATTTTTACTGTAAGGTGGAAAGCCCTATAGTCGAGGCGGTTAAATAGTGTACATCTATAACTATAATATTTGATTAATACAAAAAATCGCTTATCGGCTAGTCTAGCAAGAGACGAAAGTATGCTCAGAAGTATTGTTTACTTTTTTATCCAAAGCTAAATTATATAAATACTTAATTATAAACATAATTATGTTAAATATTTGACAATAAAATTAAATTTATCATAACATAATTTTAATATTTGCTATTGGTAAAAAGTGCAAAAACATCTGTCTTGAGGCAGGTTTTTATAAAAAGACGTGATTTTAGAAAAAAAGCGGGTTTTTAACCCATTTGGAGAGAATGTTTTTACCGATTAGTATAGTTGGCAAAAATGCTTCTTGAAAAAGCAGTTCTTTAAGTTATGCTATTGAGTACTTGTACACAGCTAGTACACACGAAGGTGTTTTTAACGTGTTTTTTAATAAAAAAAGCTATCATTGGAGATGGCTTTGAGCTTAGATTGTCGTCAATTGGTAGGTGTTCCCACCTTCGGCACCAACTTTTCTTCTAAAAATTACCCGAAAGCGGAAATCCTGGATTCTTTTCTGATAGCTTGCGATGTCCGGATATTGCCGGGCGCGGATGAAAAAAGACTTTTTAGCAAAATCTACTTGCAGTAGAGAAATTTAAAAGATGACGCTGTAGTTTAATGAAGTGTAAAACCATTACAATTATAAAAAACCGGGGATATAATATATGAAGCGTTCGGAGATTAACCGGATATTGTCTGATGCGGTAAGCTTTTTTAATAAATGTCAGTTTCATCTGCCGCCATGGGCTTTCTGGAGCATGGAAGAATGGAAGAGCAAAGGCGGCGAATATGACGAAATCAGGACAAAACGGCTGGGCTGGGATATCACGGACTTCGGGATAGGCGAATTCAATAAGTATGGCCTGCTGCTGTTTACTTTGCGCAACGGAGAATCAAATCCGGACGCTTCAAAAAATTACTGCGAGAAGATTATGATCGCCAAGCATGAGCAGTACACTCTGGAGCATTATCATGTCTGCAAAACCGAGGACATTATCAATCGCGGCGGAGCGGACCTGGTCATGTGTTTGCGTATGGCCGATCCGCGCTCCGGCACACCGCTGCTCACGGATGTCCGCATCCAGTGCGACGGCGTGACCAGAACGGTGAAACCGCGCGAGCAGCTCCGGCTTAAACCTGGAGAAAGCATCACGCTTGAGCCGTATGTTTACCATACCTTTTGCGGTGACGGCGGGACCGTGATGATTGGCGAGGTTTCCAGAACCAACGACGACTGCTGCGATAATTTCTTTCTGGATAAAGTAGGCCGATTCCCGGAAATCATCGAGGACGCCGAACCGCTCTATCCGCTATGCTTCGAATATCCCCGGACCGGCAGCAGATGACAGTATATTCAATCGGGTTCAATTCATTTTAGCTTGGGTGTTTTCATGCGATAATTGATTGATTTTACGTCTATTTTTGCTCTTTTAATTCCACCCTCAAAACAGCAAACTGAAAAATAGCCGGATAGATAATATAAAGCATGTTAAAGCGAGGCGGTTGCAGTAAGCAAGCCGGACTGGTTAAAGGGAGTATCGATTAAAAAACCGGCGATAAATCAATGAATTATTACACGAAAACACAAAAGCTAAAGTTTTGTACTCCGATGACGCCAAAATTCTTATTTTCTGCAAATGCAGTTTCTGGTTGAGTTGAAAGCAGCAGTGCACAATTAATGCCTTGATCACTTGAACCGCTGAATTAATCCCAGGGCGATACAAATACGTTTATACCTATTATCTCCTTTATTCGTCATATTAAATATTTGGAGAATGCACTTGGCAACTCCATGCGTTTGTCATTCTATTATTTTTGATACTGGTTTTATACATATTTATCCAGTATCATGACAATCGTAATAGTTTAGTGATAAACTTCGGCAAGATAAATATCCGCCGGAGTAGAATGCTCTGCCGCCGCAGGATCGTTGATTATATTATTTTCATTTATTCCGTCTATTTTATGTTCATGTGCGGAATAATAAGCAATAACAGCAGAATGGTCATCGATATCGACCCATGCGGCATAAGAACAGTCACCGCCACTGGGCAGAGTTCTGATAAACTTGATTTCATGCTCATCCTCCAGCCATAAAACATCGGTTCTTACATTAAACCGACCGGGAGAATCCCAGCGCCTGCCGATAATAACACAACCGTTATTCATCCTTTTAATCATTGGGCCTTGAAGTCTGACAGGCAGTGTTTCCCATGAACGGATCGCGGTATACGGCGAGTCGATTATGGCGATTTTAGGACATGAACCGTGACAATCATCACGAATTAAAGCATATAATGTCCCATCATCAGAAAAATCCAACGATGTTTCGTTGCCAGCGGGCAAATCAAGCTGCTTTTGCCAGAGAATACCATTGGAACTGGTATATAATCTTACTTGATATTCTCCGTCAGACATTCTGTATCCTGAGCCATATAAAACCCCATCACGCTTTTTTATGCACCATAACCAGTAACCTTCGAGTCCATTGATATTCTCCTGATGAAAATTACTGCCGTCTTTAGAAATAAATAATACAGATTGCGGGGAGATATTATGCTTCCTCGCTCCGCAATACATTAATAATTGTCCATCAAATACGATAAGTCTTGGATCTCGCAAATCCGCCGATTCAAGTTTGATTTCTGCGGCAATTTCCCAGGCTTTCAGGTTTTCTGAGCGAATCAGCGTAATTCTGCCATTATAGCTCATATGATTGTCTCCTGTCCTGAACGCAATATAATATGAATCCCCGAATTTGCAGAATCCGGGAAACCCATTATGAAGTCCATTACAGAAAATCTTACTCACCCGTTTTACTTGAAAATGCACTTTTGTTCTCCCAAAATATTGGTTGTAATTTGTCGATTCTTAATAAAATTTTGCTTTCGTTATCCCTATCCTCGATGCAAGCACACAAGGTATGACGGGCGAACTTTTACGTATGCGGCGGTCGAAAAAATCACTTTTCTGCTGTGATAGCGACGATGGCCGGAACGGCATTGTCCTTGCCTGATTCAAAGTCTAACGTTTTGATCATCTTATCAGGATGGGGATTTGTCCATCGCCAGCAATACAGTCCGATTTGCTGACAAACCGAATTTGCAGATTCGTGGGCGATTTTCGCGTCTGGTATCGGTTTCGGGTTCCACCAGCCGCTGATTGCTTCTTCGAATGGCACTGGAACCATAGCCATGGTGTCATCGGCATAATTGACCTTCAAATAGTAACACGGTTCACCCGGTTTCTGCTCCCAGCCTGCAGTATGTAACACATAGAGATGTGTCACTTTCATACCTACCTCAATGCCGTTGACGCTCTTGGCGAAATACGGACGTTCGATGCCGCGCAGGACAATCGCGCTATGATCATTATTAGTTGCTGGATCGATGATTTTGAACGGGATATCGCCTGCCAGCCTGACCAGGCCGAGTGGCATCTGCCGGTAATCGTTTACCCCTTGATCAAACCAGCCGCCGCGCTTGTCTCCGGGCAGTTCATCGCTGAAGCTGGCATTGGCTTGACGCCCCAGGTCAAGAGGGACGCAGGATGCAGTTTTAACGCCGGAGAAATTCCGGGCTTTTGCATCTTCCACGGTCAATTCAGCTTCCTGACGGTTAACGGCGACCAGTTCCCCGGTTTCTGCCGCTAGCGCCGCCTTGAATTGTCCATTCACTTGTTCGGTATCGACCGGTTGGTCGGTATCTGCGGGACTGACTGTACTGAACAGCAACAGAACACGGGTCTGCGGCGGCAGTAGCACGGTTACGCCATTTCGCAATGATTTTTCGGTCCACTGTTTGTCGCGTCCGCTGAGATACAATTCGCGTTTTACCGGTGACGACAGATACATCGCCGGTAGCTGTTCCTTTCCGGCATATTGCAATCGGACCAGCCGACTACCGCGATCTTCCCAGTTGATCAGCAACAACAATTTGACGCCTCCCCGGTCAATTAACTGGAGTTCCGCCTGAACCAGCGGTTTACCATCCAGCGGCTGTAACACGAAATAGCGTCCGATCTGATGGGTTTTCAGGATTTCTGGAATGGCACCCGCTGTTTCCGGGTTATCGAACGATTTTTCAAGATAATAAACATGTCCATTGCCGAGTATGTGATGCCATCCCTGGCCGGAGGCATTTGCCGCATTTGCCAGCACTTTGTCTTTGTCGCGCCGCAGCCCAAGCAAGGTGGAGGCGTCGATCGGCTGGGCGTATTCGTTTTCTGTCAACGCATTGCCGGCACAAACCACAAGGCCTCCGGCTTTAGCATAGTCATGCAACGCGGCAATAGTCGTCCGGTCAGCATTGCGAATCGCAGGCAGGACGACGGCATCAAATCGGCGCAGGTTGTCAGCGGTCATTTCTTCCGCAAAAACGATCTCCGGCGGATATTGCGAATACAACAGAGCAAAATAACAGTTAAGTAATTGTTTTTCAACATTTTCATGGTTGATCGCGCTCATCCGTAATGACGGGTAGGAGTAGACCAGCGCCACTTTCGCGGGAACACGGCGCGGTTGCGGCAGAACGATTTCCGCAAGCAGGTTTACTTCTTCGGAGAATTGCTTGAAACCGTCCAGTTCCTGGCGCGGCCATGAGTAAGGATTTAGCATATGCGAAGCCTTGTAACCACCGTTGTAAACCATAGCTTTAGCCTCCGCAAAATCTTTCCATTCCCATACTCTTTTGCACCACGCGTAGGGGAAACTGCCAGACAGGCCGTGAAACACTTCCGACCACATTGCAGTCAAGAGATCTTCCTTTTTGCTGGGAACACGTTTGCCGAAGAGGGAGCGGGTGCAGTAATGTTCGTCGTTGTTCACGGGTTTACTGCCATGACTCAAGGAGGCGAAGAAGTCGGCTACAAATGAGTAGCCGCAAGACATCATCGCCTCTTCCATCGGATTACTTGTTCCAGATTTTGCCCGTCCAAAATGCCAGCCACCTTCGGTTGTCAGTACATCCAGTTCTTTTGCGATCAACCGGTAATCCATTCCCGCGCCGTTAGAGCCAAGAATTGACGAAACCCACAGTTGTTCCGTCAAATAGACATTAGGACGTTGATCGACTTTTCTGATTTCACGTCCGAAATCGCGGAGAATGGCTGCATAGCGTTGAGCCAGAAACTTACACCACTCAGCCCATATCGCCGAATACGTTTCGAAATTGGGCAGCCTGGCGAGTTCTGCAAATGAATTAAATGTGGTCTTCCACTGCCGGTTGGCAGTGTTAATGTCCTTGAATTTCTCCTCCATTTGCCGCGCAAAATTTTCCCGGTTGAACTTGCAGGAACAGCGGTAACTGGATTCGTTGAATATTTCGTAAATAAACGGGTTGGCCCCGTTAGCCAGGGCGAACGCGGCACCGGTACGGAAGTAAGCTGAATAAATTTCAATTGCCCGCGGATGTTCGGGACATAGGGGGATGAATTCGTGCCAGCCGGGGTTCTTCTGCATGAGTTCATCGCTGGCGGGATTTTCCGCCTTCAGCATTCCGGCGATACCGTTGATCCAGGCGTAGTCCTGGATGAACGGCATTCCGTTCAACCCTCGGAACATTTGCGCCAGAGCTTCAGCATCTTCCAACTGGCGTTTTCCCCATGGAAAATTCAGTTTGCGGAGATAAGGGTAGCGGGCGGCAGCGGAAAGCTGTAGAGAATTCATGCCGAGTTCAGCAGCTACAGATGAACCAAACATCTGGTCGTAAATTGTTCCACGCATACATTCGCGCGTGGAGCCTGGGCCGAAATCGGCTGTTAGCGAAATATCGTCAACCCAAGGGCCCAGCATGAATACCGGTTTGCCATGGAGATAAAAAGTTCCGTTACGTATCTCAGGCCGCTGGTACTGATCGGTCGTCCAAACGCGGTCTAGTCCTTGGCACAGCCGCTCGGCACGGTCGCGAACAACGGGATCAACGGCGTTCAAATCGACCTGACCCGCCAATCCGGTAATACCGATTTCGTCGAATAGTACGCTACTGCCCGCCGGAAGAGGAACTATAAATTGAAAATTGACGGCATCGACCACTCCGAACTTAAGATTGCCATAGAAAGCAGTCAGTGGTATTTTTATCATTGTCCAGCCATTATCTCCGGATATCTTCATTTCGTCGGTAACCGGAACCGTCTTATCCGCTATTTGAATCTGCATGGGGAAAAAAGGTTTGACCATGAAAAAAAATGTTGCGACAGGCGCGGCGGCAGATAAGTCAGCCATCCGGTTGGCAAAAGGACAAAACAGGCCGACTCCGGCATAGGGTTGAGACCCTTTAACCGTCGCGCACTTTAATTTTGCGTTATTCTGCCCGCTGGAATCTTGCTGCTCCAGATAGAGTCCGCCCCAATTGCGCTTCTCCCACAAAGGAAGAATTCTGTCGTGAAAAAAATAAAATGCCTTCTCGTTAACAATAGAAGTTATCAATGGGGATGGACTGCCATTCGTTACAGTAGTCGCCGTTGTTTCCATGGGGATCAGTGTCAGATCGTCGAAAAAAGCCTCCGCGTCATTGCCCCAGCCGTTAGCACAATGTAAAAAAACAAAGAGAAGTTCGGCATCGGCCGGAACGGTAATCGGAAGATTGTATTCCGTCCAGACAGTTTCCCCTGTACTTTCCGGTCCGGCAAAACCGCTATCGGACTTGCCATCTTTCCGTTTGATCCAGTAACCTATGCCAACTGACTTGGCGCAGGAGGCTCTTACCTGCTTGATCTGACAACTCAATCGCAGCATCTTTCCCCCCCAGCGCGGCAGTTCGTTGCCAGCCATCATCCATATCAGGCCGTCGTTGCTGTTGCCGCAGTCTGCATCAGTCAAATGAAGCGAACTGTTGCCGGAATGTTTCTCTGTAGAAGACAATTCTATTTGCAATTGTTTGCTGCCGTTGTTGCGCCAAGCCCAGGTCGGACCGTTAGGCATCTTGTCCGGCCGAAGGGTTTCGAAGTCTCCTTCCTGAATCAGATTAGATCCGGCAGCCAGTGTCGTTACAGTTACGGTCACCAGTAGATAACATAGAAGACTTTTACGCATAATCATGCTCATTTATTGGGTGATTGATTTAAAATAATGACTTGCAGCCGGACATAATCATTTGCTGGTGAATTGCCCCCAGTAATAATCATTACCGTCGAGACTAATATTGACGGGCTTGCGCTGTTCGACATGGCCATCAACAAAAACATTATTGGCGGCGCCGGTATGGCGGAATCCGAATTGGTCGTATCCATTTGATATATAAGGATCACCGCTGCTTGCGCGAATGCAATCGCTTACCAATAGCCTGAGAGTTGGTTTTTGCACCATTTTCAAAGAGCGCTTGCACCCCCATGAGTCGGTAGACATAAAATAGTTAATTCCATAATGCATAAAAATGCCGGAAGAAGTAAGGTTAGTTTGGGACGGACAGCGGAAGACTCCCTTTGGAACACTGCCATCTAGATAAAAATTGTTACTCGGCAATACTTTTTGCATAGGATAGATATATTTGAAAATCATGTCCTGCCATTTTGCCCAATTCGGGATGGTGGTCAAGCCGCCGTTAGGTGCAGGAAGATACTGGTTGTAGTCTTCGGCATAGAATAACAATCCACTGCCACACTGTTTCAGGTTGTTGGCACACTGTGTGCCGCGAGCTTTTTCCCGCGCTTTGTTCAATGCAGGAAGCAGCATTGAAGCTAAAATTGCGATGATGGCGATCACCACGAGGAGTTCAATGAGTGTGAAATTTTGCTTCCGCTGAGTTTTTATTTTGCATCGTTCTGTCGAAACAATTGGCTTGAGTGATATTGATTTGTTTTTGTTTTTGTTTTTCATGACAAACTCCTTTGAAATTATTACTTGACTATATTATACTTACTAATACAGGCTTTGTAAAGAGCCTGTATATATCATAAATCAACTGGATGTATCATTTTAATGGATTTGGAAATTAAAGACAAGAATATCGTATCAGATATTCTCCTGAAGTTTGCCGGGCAAGCTCTTGACGGTAAACTCTATGTATCCACGCTGCCGCCTTTTAACAGCAACCTGCAGCAGTATACTCATCCGTACTTCAGATTGATAATTGGCGTTTCCGGCTCTTATAAATTCAAATACTACTCGGGAGGATTAAAAGAAGGATTGCTTGGCGAGGGCGATATATTAATCACAATGGCCAATGGCGGACTCCTGTTTAATGAGTTTACGCCGCCACACAGAACAATCAGCGTGATATTCTGGTATGACTTGATTAGATATCTTATTACAGATGAAACTGGGGACACATCGAAATATCAATGGTATCACACTTCAAAACCTGTGAGTACCGGCGGAAAACATATCATACAGGCGCTTTGTGAATTCAGCGACAGCAATGATTTTGCATTTGCCAGAAAAAAACTAGTCGAAGCGCTGATTCATATTTCATTGAATGAAATCAATAATGACATTCCGATCAAAAAAGGCAAGTCCTTCAGTACTTTCCATTCAATAATTAATTATATCAGAAATAATATGTATCTAAAAATAGACCGGGCAAAAATGGCAAAAGAACTGGGAATTTCTCCGTCCCATATTTCTAAATTATTTAAAATGCACTCAAACACAGATTTCAGCAATGCGTTGAATCAAATTAGAATTGAACACGCGATTGAACTTCTGAACAAAACTCCCCTTGCCGTTTCTGAAATTGCTAACTTGTGCGGCTTCAAATCCTCTACGCATTTTATTCGTGTGTTTAAAAAATTAAACGGGATAACGCCAGCAGCATTCAGGAACAGATTTCATGATAAGGGCGCAATTCAAGCGTATGAGAAGAGCAAGGAAGCAAAACCGTTTCCATGGGAAATATCTCTTCCGTGCAGGAGCTGACTCCCAGGAAAGAATAATTTTTGCATAAAGTTGCAAAGAAAGCGAGCAAGAATCATGCTTAAAGTAATTTTTTGAGGCAAGTTTATTGACTTGAGTTTTCTGTCTTATCCTGCTGCATATTCTGTGCATCCACGCCTCCGGCGGGCAAGCCCTGTTAAATCATAAAGCCGGTTGAGCAGTCATGCCAGAGGACAGACGCGCTTCTACACAAAGCACAATGTCCAGATCCCGTGTGACTCGAAACGGCAACGCCGCACGTTCCAGTAAAATTTCACACACGGCGGTGCCGATCAGGACATAGTTTCCGGCGACAGGATTTTCCGGTTGTGCTCTATCTCGTATCCTGTGTATTCTTGTTAATTCATAAAGCCGGCCGGGCCGAAGAGAACCAAAGCGGCGCAGGATCGCCGCACTCCAAAGTCAGGCAAGCCTGACAAAGAGACCGGTTCAGAATGCGCGGTTTCACGATCACTCTTTTTCGCGGACTTTATTGCGGTAGTTGCGGGGGGCGAGTCCGGTTTTTTGCTTGAAGATGGCGGAGAAATAATATTCGTTTTCAAAGCCCAGCTCGGCGGCGATTTCCTTTACCGGCTTGAAGGTGTTTTCCAGGTATTGCGCAGCCAGCTTCATTTTCTGCTCCAGCAGATAGTTGCAGGGAGTGCCGCCCCAGTCTTTGCGGAAAATCCGCAGCATCTGCGCCGGGGACTTGCCGATCAGACGGCAAAGTTCGTGCAATGCGACATTCCGGTCAATCCTGGCATCGAGATATTTTTTTAAGGCCAGCCCGGCGGCGGATTTGCCGGTTCCCGGATGCCCGGCCAGCGTTCCGGCAATCCCGGCGATGATTTTATGCAGAATTCCGGCGATTTCAAAATGGCTGTTTTCATTCTTATTTCTGGCGACAGCCAGGCCTTCCAGGAAAAGTTTTTCCAGCGGACAGTTTTTGATCAGATAAATGCCGTTCAGCTTGTAGGCGGAGAGCAGCGCATAGACCAGTTCGCCGGAAACGTTGAACCACAGTTTTTCCCAGGGGGCCTCCGCGCTGGAACTGTATTCATGGTCAGACCCGGCGGGAACAATATACACGTCGCCGGCTTCAGGCGCATAAACATCGCTGCCGACCCGCAGACAGCCTTTGCCTTTCCGGACATATTCAAAAACAAACATCGGCGTACCGGTCCGGCGGATGCGGTAAGTGCCGTCGCAGTAGGATATCCCGCACATGAACACTTTAAACGGCAGCCAGACGGAAGGCTCCGGCAAAGTGTAAATATCTTCATGCATGATAATATTCCTTATCATTTTGCGAATTTTGTGTATTCATAAACCGGCATAATGATAATATATTTAAATTAAGCAGCAGAAGCAACAGGTGAAAAATATTTATCGAGGAATAAAATCATGTCAATACCGAGAAGTGAATATCCGCGTCCGCAATTTGTCCGCAAGGAATGGCTTTGCCTGAACGGCGAATGGCAGTTTGAGCTTGATTCCGGCGACTCCGGCATGGAGCGCGGACTGAAAGAGCGTGAACTCAGCCACCGCATCACGGTTCCATTCTGCCCGGAATCCGTACTGTCCGGAATCGGCAATACCGATTTCATGAATGCGGTCTGGTACCGCCGGGAAATCAGGATTCCGAAAGCCTGGGGAAAAAGTAAAATACTGCTGCACTTCCAGGCGGCGGATTTTGACACGACAGTATGGGTCAACGGCAAAGAGGCGGGGCGGCATCGCGGCGGCTTTTCACCTTTCACCTTTGACCTCGGCAGTGCGGCCGGCCCCGGAAACAAGCTTGCGATTGTGGTAAGATGCCGTGATTTGAAAGGCTGGATGAAGCCGTCCGGCAAGCAGTCCGATCTTTACGAGAGCTATAGCTGCTTTTATACCAGGACCACCGGGATCTGGCAGACGGTGTGGCTGGAACCTGTTCCGGAGGTGCATCTGCGCCGCCCCCGCATCACGCCGGATGTCGCCGGGAAATGTTTCCGGGTCGAACAGCCGGTTTCCAGCAACGCGACCGGCTATAAAATCGTCGCGATACTGAAGGACGGCAAAGGGGAGGTTTCCCGCGATGAAGTTCCCGCCAGCCATGACTTTGTTCCGTCGCTGGAACTACAGGTTCCGGAGTCCCGGCTGAAACTGTGGGAGCCGGGCAAGGCGTTTCTCTATGATATTGAACTGCAACTGCTGGATGCGTCCGGGCGGATCATTGACCGCGCCGCCAGCTACGCCGGGCTTCGCGGCATAACCATTGAAGGCAAAAAAGTCAAGATCAACGGCAAGCCGGTTTTCCAGCGGCTGGTGCTGGATCAGGGCCATTATCAGGACGGAATTCTGACCGCGCCGGATGAAGCCGCGCTGATCCGGGATATTGAGTTGTCCATGCAGGCCGGGTTCAACGGCGCCCGGCTGCATCAGAAAGTCTTTGAAGAACGCTTCCTGTACCATGCCGACCGGCTGGGCTATCTGGTCTGGGGGGAATTCGGCGACTGGGGCATTGAAAAATGGATCACCAAAGTGAATTCCTACCCCGATCCGCTGATTTACCAGCCGGGGGCCGCGATTATCACCCAATGGCTGGAGGTGCTGGAACGCGATTATTCCCATCCGTCCATTATCGGCTGGTGCCCGTTGAACGAGACCGGCAGGATGCCGATAGAGGACCGGATCGTGTCGCTGGACGACATTACGCGGGGCCTGTTCCTGGCGACCAAAGCCATGGACCGGACGCGTCCGGTGCTGGATACTTCCGGCTATGCGCACCGGGTTCCGGAAGCGGATATTTATGACTGTCACGACTACAGCCAGGACCCGAAGAAGCAGGCGGAAAACCATGCCGGGCTGGCCGAAGGCAGCCCGTTTCAGAATAATCCCGGCATAAACATTCCATATCGCGGGCAGCCGTTTTTCAACAGCGAATTCGGCGGAATCAAGTGGAATCCGGCGTTCTCCGACAGCCAGGCGTCCTGGGGATATGGCGACACCCCGAAATCGCTGGAGGAGTTTTACGCCAGATTTGAGGGTTTGTGCAGCGTTCTGCTGGATAATCCGCTGATGTTCGGCTATTGCTATACTCAATTGACCGATGTGTTTCAGGAACAGAACGGCATTTTCTTTTTCGACCGGTCAGCCAAATTCGACGTGAAGCGTCTGAAACGGATTCAGGGCAGGAAAGCGGCGATCGAGAAAGCGTAATTAAATCCGGCTTAAACGTGCTGGATGATAACCATCGTCTGGTCGTCAATATGATTTGAAGGATCGGCGGCGAAATCGTCTACCGCCGTCAGTATCTTGTTGATGGTTTCCTCCAGCGAATCGCCGTTCAACAACGATGTCTTGAATCCTTCCTGGAGCCGTTCAAGCCCGAATTCCTCGCCTTCGCTGCTGATTGCCTCGGTGATGCCGTCGGTGAACAGCAGCAGCGTCATATCCTGGCCGCATTCAAAGCAGATGGAGTCGAACTTCGCCATTTCAGACGGCAGAATCCCCAGCGCGGAGCCGTCAGGGTAAATCTTTCTGATATGGCCGCGCACAAATGTGATAAGTTCGGTATGGCCGGCCCGTGCGTATTCAATCAGGTCGTTTTTCTTATCCACCAGGCAGCATGCCAGGGTGACAAAACGCTCCTCATCGGTATCGCGAAAAAGGTTGGTGTTCAGTTCATCCAGCAAGTCTTCCACGGAGCTGAATCTGGGCGCGATTGAACGGATAAAGCTTCTGGTCATCGCCATCAGCATACATGCCGGAATGCCTTTGCCGCAGGCGTCGGCGACGACAATCAGCAGCCGGTTTTCATCTATCTCGACGAAGTCATAAAAGTCCCCGCTGACTTCTTTCGACGAGCGGGTGACGGCATGGACTACAAACTGGTCCCACGGCGGAAACGATTCCGGCAGCAGCGACGCCTGCAACTGGCGGGCAAACTCCAGTTCCTGATTCAGCCGCTGCTGCTCGCTCAGACTGGTATAGACTTTTACCAGATTCTGGGCCAGGATGACCTGGGCGCTGATAAAACGGAGCCGACTGAACTGTTCCGGCGTAAACGGTCCGATGCGGCGGTTGTTAACCGCGCAGATAACCCCGGTAAGAATGGCGTCTCTGACCATCGGCACAATCATCATCGTTGAAATTTTAGCGGAACCGCCGAATTCGGCCAGCCGCGGATCGCCGGTGGCGTCTTCCAGCATAAGCGATTCCCGCGCCGCCGCGACTTCCCCGATTATTCCTTCGCCGATATGAAATTTCTCCCGGCGCAGCATATCCAGAATGTATTTCGGCTTGGTCATCACATACTGGTTGGCGTTATGAATCAACGGAAACGCCCCGGAGATACCGACCGCGCGGAGAGTATCTTCGGAGACTTCAAAAATGCAGATGGACTCGGCCTCGATCAGGTCGGCGATATACCTGGCCGTCGTATTCATGGAATTGTCAACTTCGTCAATATCTTTCAGGCTTTGCGAGAAAAGGCTCAGAAAATTGCTGATTTCAGCTTTCTGGTGCATTACGTCCTTGATCCGGTTTCTAAGCCCGAAATTCTTATTGCTCAGGAAGAAGCAATAAAATATCAAAATGCTGAAAGAAACTGCAAAAAGCAAAATTATTAATGACGGTATTTCCATTATGTTTTATCGGATTTCCAAAAAAATTGATATTTTCCCACATTACCCATAAAATTGCTCCAAACCCGCGGTTTTTCAACTCCGGGTTTGCTTTATTTGCCGAAAACATAGTGTTCCGCTCTGCGGCGGAAGACCGGATAAATAGATTTTTGAACGCGGGAAACAGGATTTTATTGTTTATGGACGTCAAGCACTTTGCGGATATCCACGGCCATGTTGGCAAGCCGGTGCGGTTTGGGGATAAAGCCGCAAGCGCCCTGATTGAGCAGGTCTTTGACTTCCTCTTCGGAAACATATCCGCTGGAAAGCAGGATTTTGGCATTCGGATCGATAGCTTTGATTTTGAAAAAAGTCTGATGTCCGCCTTGTTTCGGCATAATCATGTCCAGCAGCACAAGGTCTATTTCCCGCGGATTTGCTTTGTAAATCTCGACGGCATCCAGACCGTTTTCCGCCAGCAGAACAGAATATCCCAGCTCCTGCAGGGCTTCAATGAGGAAGTCCCAGATCGTTTCCTGGTCGTCAACGATAAGAATTGTTTCCGTTCCGCGCGGAAGATCGTTTAATTTTTCTGACATTTGCTTTACTCCGAAAATACATGAATACACTTAATTATATAACAGAAATCAGAAGAAAGCAATTGCGGAATCAATTTTGATTGATAAGAGTTCCAAGCCGGGCCTTGATGACCGGCATGAATTCGGTGTTTTTAAACATATTCAGCAACGCGTCGGCGGCCGCGGCCGCCTGGGGTTTATCATAAACGGCGATGACAAAGATTGATTCCGCCGTGCTGTCGATTACGGCCAGGCACAATTCCTTGATGTACGGCCTGCCCTCGGTTACCTCCGGGCTGAAGATATTGCCTTTAAGACAGGCGATATCGGCGTCAAAGACTTTCCGGCTGCCGGCCAGTTCGGGTTTGGCCTTCTGGAGCAGTTCGTAAAGTCCCTGCGCGGAGAAATCATGCCAGTTGCGGGATTTGATAACGCCGCCTTTTTCCTCAAAATAAATATTGCCGTAATTCACCATGGTGATTCTATGGCCTTCAATGTTCTTTCCGACGACATTGGAAGTTCCGGTGTCGAAATACTCATCAAGCTCGCGAAGATGTTTAATCCATTCTATATATGAATTGAACCATGCGTTATGTTCCTTCATGTGCAGTGAACGCTTATACGTCAGGTATGCTTCAGCCCGGACATAATCATCCGCTCTGAACTGCTTGTATAAATTGCTCAGGATGTCGGCTTTCCAGTATTTTTCCTGCGAAGCCTGCTGTCTGGAGATCACTGTCGCCAGATTCAGCTTCTGGGTTTCCTGTTCTTTTATTTTGTCTTCCAGCTCTTTAATTTTGCCGGTCATTTCGGCAATCGCGCCTTCCGCGACCTTGATTCTGGATTCGGATTTCTTAATTTCCCCGGACATCTTGTTATCATTTCCGGCTTTGCTGGAAAGCAGCTCTTTCAACTGGAATTCCAGGCTTTTTACATAATCGGCTTTTTCTTCAAACTCAATCGCCTTTTTGGTGGATTCCAGGTTGGTGATATAATTTTTCAGCTTCCAGTAAAGAACGTCCTGCTTCTGGGTGCGTTCCTCCGGAAAGATCGCCATGATCCTCGTGGCTTCCACCGCAAGCGCGGTCGGGGGCATATTGGGATTGGCAAGCTTTTTCTCCAGCATCCCGACCCGGTCCTCAATGAAAGCGGTTTCATCCGGCTCTTTATTTGAAGCATGAAGGATGGCCGCCGCAATCAAAACAATAAACGGAATCGGGAAGATGGTGACCATGCTCCAGAACAGCCAGTCCCGGCGGTTTTTCAGTTTTTTGGCATTCTCGTTTATCTTGATCTGGGGCTGGCTTTTGGATTGTTCCTTCTCCCGGTTTTGCACCGACTGGCTCTGAAGCTGATAGTCGAGGCGGGCGATGGAAATGGTATGCACGTCCGGCACCAGATATTTATTGGGCGCGGTCGTCTGGCGGACGTGCCAGATCTCCTTGATCAGCGCTTCCGTGTCCTTAAAACGGTCATCCGGAAGCTTTTCCATCATCTTTTTTACCAGATTCGATACCCTGAGCGAAATACCCAGGCCGAGCCGGTGAAGCGGAACCGCGGTGTCGTTGAAATGCTGCTGCGCCACTGCCTGGAAGGTTTCCGCCTTGAACGGCAGATCTCCGGAAAGCATCTGGTAAAGGGTGACGCCGAGACTGTAAATATCGCTGCGCAGATCGAGCTTCTCTCCGGCAAACTGCTCCGGGCTCATATAGGAGGGACTGCCGGAAATCTCCATGTCCTCCGACCATTCAGTCTGATTGATCGCCAGGCCCAGGTCAGTAAGCTTTACAACGCCTTCCGCTGTAATCATGATATTGTCCGGCTTTACATCGCGATGGACCAGTCTGGCTTCCTGCCAGGCATAGTAAAGCGCCTCCGCAACCTGCTGTATAATATGCAGCGCCTCGTCCACGGAGATCCTGCCTTCGCGCATCAGTTTGGCTTTCAGGCTTTCGCCGTTTATATAGTTCATTGCCATGAAGCAGATGCCGTTCTCCTCGCCGACGGCAAAGGCCTGGACCAGGTTGGCGTGGATCAGCTTCGCGGCGGCCCGGGCTTCGCGCAGAAAGTCCGCGGTAACTTTGGGATTAGTCAGCTCCGGTGACAGGATTTTCAGCGCCACCTGGCGTTCCAGCGAAAGCTGCACTGCCTTGTAAACTGTTCCGATGGAACCGCTTCCGATTTTTTCAATAATGACGAAATCATCAATGACGCAGTTCGGTTCAAAAGGAGATTTCGGGACAAAAGCTTTCCTGCCGCAACTTTGACAATCAAGCGGCGTTCCACTTTTCTGCAATGTTTCAATCAACGAAAGGCAAAACTGACATCGAAACCGCATTTAAAATCCCCCTGCGTTTAATTTCGCAAAAATCATATCAGCGGTTAACGGATTAGGAGTTTTAATATAGCACTGTTTTACTTAAAATCCTCTTTCAATGAAAAAATCCATCTTATGCAGTTCAAGTCCGCGCCAGCAGCGCGGCAAACCCGCCGTCATTTTTGCCGGACGGCATGATCAACTGCTGCGTTTTCAGCTTGAAGTCCTGATGGCCGGCGGCGAAAGCGGCCACCTGCAATTCGTTCTCTTCAAGTTCAAGGCTGCACGTGCTGTAGACCAGTTGCCCGCCGGGTTTAACCAGAGTTGAGGCCGCGTCGAAAATCGCCCTCTGAACTTTCACCACATCCGCCAGACTCTGTCCGGAAAACCGCCATAACGCATCCGGACGGCGCCTGAACACCCCGGTATTCGAACACGGCACATCGATCAGGACTATGTCAAAACTGCTCCGCTCAAACGGCGGCTCGGTCGCGGAAGCGGTGACGATTTTACAGTCAAGTCCATGCCTTTTAAAATTGTCCGCGGTCAGCAACTGCCTGCGTTCGGATTTATCGGCGGCGATCAGTTCGCCGCTCCCGCCAAGCCGTTCCGCCAGCAGCAGGCTTTTTCCGCCGGGGGCGGCGCACAGATCGACAATGCGTTCGCCGCCGCTGATTTCAGGCAGTGACGGCGCAAACGCCGTCGCCGGGTCCTGGATATAAATCCTGCCCTTCTCCAGCCAGTCAGTCCTGAACAGCACGCCGGGCTGGGCGGACTCATAGAAATGCCACCGCTCCAGCCACGGCAGCCCTTCGACGGGAACCGCTGACACGCTTTCAAGCTCCTCCCGGGAAAACGCGCCGCAGGTGCGGAAAGTAATCAATGGCTGGGTGCGCATTTGTTCTGCAATCGCCGTGATTTCATCCTCGCTCCAGCGGGAACTCCAGCGGGAATAAACCCCGGAAGGCAGATTCAGCCTTTCCGCCGGGGAAAGTTTCGCTCTCACTGCCTCGATGCCGTTTTGAAACACCGCCCGGAGCAGCGCATTAATGAATCCGGACGGACTTTTTCCGTATTTCTCCGCGGCATAGCTGACGGCAATATTTACCGCGGACTCCATCTGAATCCCGGTCTGGAACCAGCCCTGCGTAATCACGACCGACAGCAGACGCCGGTAGCGCGGCTTGACGCCGCGCTCCGCCGTGGAGTCAATGGTGCGGTCTATCAGCGCTTTATTGCGGAAATAGGTGAACAGCACGCTGGATACCGAACGCCGGAGCGCCGGATCTTCCAGATAAAAATCCAGATAGTCATCCAGACTGGCGCTGTCAGCGCCGCACAACTCCAGACCTTTTTCGGCGGCCCGTAAAATCCTGCCCGCCGTTGAATCTGCTGTTTTAGCCATATCGTTAATTCCATAAATAATTAGTTAAGTGCAAACTGATGTCCGAGAATATATATTTCACCCGGTAGTATGCAAACTGGACGGGCGTGTTTTCAGCATTTCTGATTTCCTGGACACCCGGCCCGCCCATTTTGGACACACCATTCCCTCATTTTGGACAATCCCGTCCGAGACGGACGGCACTACACCAAAGCCATTCTGGACAATCATCTCCCTCATTTTGGACACATGCTTTACTCAACGATTTTCGTAATCTGGGAGTTCTGAGAAGACTGGGAATTCCGGGATATTGCCGTCCGACACGGACGGCACTGCACCAAAACCATTTTGGACAACACTCCGGTCGAGTAGACATAATATGGTCTTCTGCGTTTAGGTTTATTTTGTATTCCCTGTTATCTCCGCCCTTTCGGTTTGCGGAGTGTCACAATATTCCAACCATTCGAAGAAGACTTCA
>JBAYIO010000097.1:0-22070 GCA_041665605.1 Victivallaceae bacterium
CATTTTAGGACAGCATCTTTTCAATTTTAGGGGGTACTTTTTAAGATTAACGATTTTTAAGTCAACTTTCAGGGAAGAAAATACTCCAAGCTATGAAATTTTTAAATTGTTAGGACAGTTGTGTTATATTATAATAATTAAACGCCATTTTTGCTGAAATATTGTAATACTTTAGTTTGAAATGTTGAACCCGTTTCGAAACAAAAACCTTTTGTCCAGCCAAGCACTCTCAAGCTGAAATGTTATTACGCTGTGGCAAGATGACGTATCAAGTTCAACTCTTCTGAAAGTTCAAGCTTGGCCAGGCGCAGTTCATAATCTTCCTGCAACCTCATCCAGAATTCGGCGCTGTTGCCGAAATACTTGCTCAGCCGCACGGCGGTATCGGCGCTAATGCCGCGGCGGCCCAGCACAATTTCATTAATGCGCCGGGCCGGAACGCGAAGTTCCATCGCCAGACGGTTCTGGCTGATTCTCATCGGCTTTAAAAACTCTTCATCTAAAATTTCACCCGGATGAATAATATTAACGTCAGTATTCATTTTAATAACTCTCCTTCCCTTATATTACAGCGTTATTGTTAAACGCGTTCCTAATGATAATCCACAATTTCAATTGCATCCGCCCCGCTGTCTCGCCAGATAAAGCAAATCCTGTACTGGTCATTAATCCGGATCGAATGTTGACCTGAACGGTCTCCGGTCAAAGATTCCAGCCTGTTGCCCGGCGGAATCCGCAGATCATTCAAATCTATTGCGGCATTCAGCATGGACAACTTTCTCATTGCCGCCCGTGCAAATGGATTAAATTTACGGCTTTTCCCATGCTCCCATAATTCTTTTGTTAATTTACATTTAAAGTCATGGATCATTTGCCTCCCCTTTAGTTATGTGGTTTACGGTCACGCCACCAACTATCTCTGCATGCTTATGACATCTATATCATATATTATATAACCTTTTGCGTTAAACGCAATACAGGATTAGATAAAATTTAAAAAAAGTTAAAACGATACCCGCGGAACACGCGAAATCTCTGGCAATTCAAAGATTCCTTCCGTGTTTTCCGTATTTTAAAAAACTCAAATTTCGCATTTATTGAACTTAAATTCACGGTTTCTGTTGACAAATCTCCTATATATGTAAAGACAATTGCTGAAGTTTTATTTTTTTAAAGTCCTGATAGTGCGGAAAAACGGGAAAAATTAAAAGTCGGGAATCTGGAAATGTGATATGAAATGTCTAAGCTGTCCAAAATCATGGAACCGGAAATGTACTCTGCTCAACGGGACTCTAAACACTCCGGAATGCGGACGGTTGTCCGGGTTATTCTGCTGGCGCAGGATAAAGCAGCTTATGCTCAAATGCACTCCAAAGTGTCGGAGTGGGAAGGAGCGAGAAAAGTGGAAAGCGAGAAAAGCGAGAAAAGCGAGAAAAGCGAGAAAAGTGGAAAGCAAGAAAAGTTATGAAAGCATTATGCTCAACGGCTATCCAAATCCTCGGAGTGGTTTATGAAAACTGAAAAGCATTGTGCTCAACGGCTATCCAAATCCTCGGAGTGGTTGCCGGGAATGGGAGTGATGGAAAATGAAAATGAATATGCTCGGAGTGTGTCTAAAACCTCGGAGTGGTTGTCCAAAATCGGGCGGCTGCCCGCGAAAGCACTATCCCGGAACTCCCGGATTACGAAAACTGTTGAGGGGGACATCTGTCTAAAGTGTCGGAGTGGCTGTCCAAAATGAGGGCAGGGGCTGTCCAGAATGGTTTTGTTGCAGTGCCGTCCGTCTCGGACGGGGCTGTCCAAAATGCGGGTGGCAGGTGTCCGGATTGTCCAAAATCATAAAAAGGATTTCTCTGTGCCTTTGTGTCTCCGTGGTCAGAGATTGGGTGTTTCCCGCTGAGTCGGGAATATCAGTTAAAGAAAATCTTAACAGGCAGGGTGAAAAAAAGGGGGAAAAACTCTTGCTTTTTGGATGGAATGCGCTATTGTTGAAAGTTGGAATCATTGATTGCGGCAAGAACAGGCTTTTGCCTGAAATAGTTTGCCTGGATACAGGAGATGGAGCATGACCACGTCTGTAAGCCCCCCTGTCCGGCAATACCGTTAATGTTATATAAATAATGAAGAATCATATATTATGAGTGCCGAAAATACAGTTCAGTACGATGAGGACAAGATCAAGACGCTTAGTTCGCTGGAGCATATCCGGCTGCGTCCTGGTATGTATGTCGGCAGACTTGGCGACGGTTCTCATCCCGACGACGGGATTTATATCCTGATCAAAGAAGTCATCGACAACAGCATTGACGAATATATCATGGGCGCCGGCAAGCGCATTGACGTCAAAATCGACGGCCCCCGCATCAGCGTCCGCGATTACGGGCGCGGCATTCCGCTGGGCAAACTGGTCGAATGCGTTTCCGTCATGAATACCGGCGGCAAGTACAATGACGACGTCTTTCAGTTCTCCGTCGGGCTCAACGGGGTGGGCACCAAAGCGGTGAATGCGCTGTCCAGCGAGTTCATCGTCCGGTCGGTGCGCGAAGGCAAATTTCACGAAGCCACTTTTAATTCCGGGGTGTTGACCGGCGACAAAAAGGGGCATTCGGATGAAAAGAACGGCACCTTGATCAGCTTTATCCCGGACCCGGTGCTGTTTCCCAATTACACCTTTCAGATGGAGTATATCGAAAAACGGCTGTGGATGTATGCATATTTGAACAGCGGTCTTTCGCTCTACCTCAACGACAAGCGCTATTATTCCCAGAACGGCCTGAAAGACTTGATTGAGGCGGAGATCGGGGAAGACAAGATGTACGAAATTATTGCGCTCAAAGGCAAGATGCTGGAATTCGCGTTCTGCCACACTTCCAGCTACGGGGAAAACTATTTTTCGTTTGTAAACGGCCAGTACACCAACGACGGCGGCACCCATCTTTCGGCGTTCCGCGAAGGGGTGCTGAAGGCGGTTAATGAATTTTCCGGCAAAGGCTATCAGCCTTCCGATGTGCGGGACGGCATCATCGGCTCCATCGCGATCAAGCTGAAAGACCCGATTTTCGAGTCCCAGACTAAGAACAAGCTGGGTAATACCGATATTCGCGGCTGGATCGTCAATGCCGTCCGTGACGCCGTGGTTGACTATCTGCACCGCCACCTCAGCGAAGCCGAAATCCTGCTGGAAAAAATCGCGAACAATGAGCAGGTGCGCCGCCAGATTCAGGCGGTCAAAAAGCAGTCCAAGGAAAAATCGAAGAAAATGAGCCTGAAGATACCCAAGCTCAAGGACTGCAAGCATCACCTGGGCGATTCCGCCGGCAAAGGCGATAAAACAATGATTTTCATCACCGAAGGGCAGTCCGCCGCCGGTTCCATGATCAGTTGCCGCGATGTTTACACCCAGGCCATTTTCTCCCTGAAGGGCAAGCCGCTGAACTGCCACAAGCAGAAAATTGACAAAGTTTACGACAATGAAGAACTGTTTTATATCATGCAGGCGCTGAACATTGAAGAGGACGTGGAGGAACTGCGCTACAATAAAGTAGTCATAGCCACCGACTCCGACGTGGACGGCCTGCACATCCGTAACTTGCTGATAACGTTCTTTCTGACTTACTTCGAACAACTGGTGCTTTCCGGGCATTTGTACATTCTGGAGACCCCGCTGTTCCGGGTGCGGAACAAGACTAAGACGATTTACTGCTACAGCGAACAGGAACGCGATCAGGCGGTGCAGGAGTTAAGCCGCGGCGTGGAGATCACCCGGTTCAAAGGGCTGGGGGAAATTTCGCCGGACGAATTCGGCGCTTTTATCGGCAATGATATCCGGCTGCTGAGCGTCACGATTGACCACATGCGCAATATCCCGGAGATGCTGGAGTTCTTCATGGGGGATAATCAGAAGACCCCGGAACGCCGCGAACTAATCATGAAAAAACTCGTTTAACGGATTATATAAAATGGCAGACAGCAAAAAAGAACGAAAACTGAAGAAGCATGTGCCGGAACCGGAAGATGCTTCACAGAATCTGGAAGAGGTGGCGTCGCTGCAAGCTGAGGCATTGTCCGAGGGAGAGCAGGAAGCTTCCAGCGAGACCCAGAAAGGCAGCAACAAGTTCATCCGTTCCATGATGGAGTCGAACTTTATCGAATATGCTTCTTATGTCATTAAAGACCGCGCCATTCCGGACGTGGACGACGGACTGAAGCCGGTGCAGCGGCGCATTCTGTGGTCGCTCCACCGGATGGATGACGGCAAATTCCACAAAGTGGCGAATGTCATCGGCCATACCATGCAGTTTCATCCCCATGGCGACGCCTCTATCGGTGATGCGCTGGTGGTGCTGGCCAATAAAGAATATTTCCTGGAGAAACAGGGTAATTTCGGTAATGTTTATACCGGCGACCCGTCCTCCGCCGCGCGTTATATCGAAATCCGGCTTTCCCACCTGGGGCGCGAAGTCCTGTTCAACGAAGATATTACCGAATTTGTTGATTCCTACGACGGGCGTAATAAGGAACCGGTGGTGCTGCCGGTAAAAATCCCGTCGCTGCTGATGCTCGGCGCCGAAGGGATCGCGGTGGTGATGGCGACCAAAATCATGCCGCATAACTTCTGCGAACTGCTCCAGGCCCAGATCGCGGTACTGAAAGGCGAAGAATTCGAGCTTTATCCGGACTTCCAGCAGGGCGGCATGATGGATGTCTCCGAATATGACGAGGGCAACGGCAAAATCACGCTGCGGGCCAAAATCGACTTTGACGGCAGAAAGCTGATTATCCGGGAAGTCCCGGCAACCACGAATACGGAAAAATTGATCGCCTCCATTGAAAAAGCCGCGGAAAAAAGCAAGATCAAGATAGCCGCGATCAATGATTACACGGCGGAAAACGTGGAAATTGAAATCACCCCGATGCGCGGCTACGATCCGGAAAAAGCCTTGCAGGCGCTGTACACCTATACCGACTGCGCGGTATCCGTATCCGTCAACATGATGGTTATCTGCGAGAACAAGCCGGTGCAGATGAACGTTCCGGCCGTAATCCGGCGCAATACTGAAAAGCTGCTGGAATATCTCAAACTTGAGCTGGAAATCGATCTGCACAAGCAGGAGGAACTGTTCCATTCCAAAACACTGGCCCAGCTATTCATAGAGAACCGTATTTACAAGCGCATTGAAAAATGCGAGTCCTACGAAGTCGTCGTCGCGGAAGTCCATAAGGGGCTGCTGCCGTACCGTAAAATGCTCAAACGCGACGTCACCGATGATGATGTGGAAAAACTGCTGGCGCTCCAGATCCGCCGGATTTCGCTTTTCGATATCCGCAAAAATCAGGAAGAACTTGCCGAGATATTGAAGAACATTGAAGAAATCCACCGCAACTTGAAGCATCTGAACGCCTATGCCATAAAATACATTCAGGCCCTGCTGGATAAATACGGCGCAATGTTCCCGCGCCGTACCAGAATCGAGACTTTCGGCAAAATTGACCGCAAAGCCGCGGCGCTGAACAACATCAAAGTCGGCTGGGACCGCAAGAACTGCTACATCGGCACCAATATCAAGAGCGAAGACAACGTCACCTGCAATGAGTTCGACCATCTGCTCTGTGTCGAGCGCAACGGCAATTACAAGATCATCAATATCCCGGAAAAGATTTTTATTGACCGGCTTTACGACTTCAGGAAATACGATCCGGCAATAGAATTCGGAGTGATCTACAAGGACACCAAAAGCGGCAAATGTTACGGCAAACGCTGTGTCGTCAATAAATTTATTACGGACAAGCAGTACCGGATATGTCCGTCCGGATGCCGCCTGGAACTGATTACGCCGCGGCCGGATTCGATATACGAAATGACGGTGGATTCCAAACGGAAAGACAACAGGAAGTCTGAAATAAACCTGAAGGAAATGCCGCTGCGCACCCCGAAAGCCCGCGGTCTGCTGATCAGCGCCAAGCCGTTGCTGAAGCTGAATCATGTCCGGTATCTTGAGGTGGAGGAACTGGCCGCTTTTATTGTGGAAGCGATTCCGGAAGATGACGAAAACGAATCGGCGGAAGTTGAAGCCGTTGAACAGGAAGCTGCCGTCGAAGCAGTGGTGGAAACAACCGTTGAAAGTGTGGAAATAGAAGAATTTGAGCTGGAGGAGCCGGTTCCAAAAGCGGTAAAAAAAGGTAGAAAGCCGGTGCCGCAGCCGGAACCGCCGCTGGTGTCAACGCCGTTAAAGAAGGTTAAACCTGAAGCTGTTCCCGCCGTGGAGATTCCGGCTTCAGCAGCGAAACATAAAGCCAAAGCAGCTCCGGCGGTTGAACCGGAGATTAAAGCAAAAGCTCCGGCCAGAACAGCCAAAGCCGGCAAGGATGATGAAATTTCCCTGGGCCTGGAAATAGAAAGTATTCCGCCTGAAAACAGTAAAAAGGATACCAGTTCCAAAGCTAAGCCGGCGATAAAATCAACGAAGAAGCCGGACAGCAAAAAAGACAATGACGATAATGATTTCGGAATCATTCAGCCCGGATTTGACTTTTAATCCCGTAACGTGATTGAGAGGAAATAATGATTGACTTTCAAAAAAGTACGGCTGATTCAATTAATAAAAATGCGTCTTTGATTAAAGCGGTTTCTGACGCGATTCATGCCAATCCTGAGCTTGGATTCGAAGAATTCAATGCCGCCGGCGCTCAGCTTGATCTCCTCCGAAATGCCGGTTTCAGCATTAAAAGCCCGGCTGGCTCCCTGCCCACCTCTTTTAAAGCCGAGTGCGGCAAAGGTTCGCCGGCGTTCTGCCTGTTAAGCGAATACGATGCGCTGCCGGAACTCGGCCATGCCTGCGGACACAATCTGATAGCGGCCTCCGCCATTGCGGCCGGGCTGGCGGTCAAAGAAGTGATGGAACTGGAAGCCATTCCCGGCAGACTGGTGATAATGGGCACGCCCGGTGAAGAAACCAAAGGCGGCAAAGTAATCATGCTGGCGGAGAATGCGTTCGAGGGTATCGGCGCATGCGCCATGACGCATCCGTTTCATTTGACCGGACCGGACCCCGGCAATCTGGCGGTATCCCGCTATGACGTTACTTTCAACGGCAAGGCCGCCCATGCCGCTTCGGAGCCGGAAGCCGGCATCAACGCGCTTGACGCGATAAACCTGTTATTCTGCGGTATCAATGCCTGGCGGCAGCAGCTTCATGAGACGTCCAGAATTCACGGAATCATTACCGAAGGCGGAATTGCGCCGAATATCATTCCCGAAAGAGCCGGCGCTTTCTTCTACATCCGGGCGGTTGACAACACCATCCGCGATGCGATGGAAGCCCGCTTTAAGGATATTGTCAAGGGCGCCGCGCTGATGACCGGATGTGATTACCAATGTGCAAAAGTCCATCATTCTTACGATGCCAATATTCCGAACGGACCGCTTAATGGTTTAGTGATGGAACTGGCTGCCCAGTTTAAGATGGACCCGCAAACTGTCAGCAGCAAAATTTCCACTGATTTTGCCAATGTAACTCAGGAAATTCCGGGGGTGAGTTTCTTTTTCAAGGCGACACATGATCCGGTTTCATTGCATTCCAGGGAGTTTGAGAAAGCCGCCGGGAATGTTTTTGCTTTTGATCAGGCGATGCTGGCGGCCAGGGTGCTTGCCGTCACCGCCCTGATGTATTTGACCGACGGGAAACTGCGCGAAGCTGTCAAGGCTGATTTTGAAAGACGTAAAGCTGGAAAGCAGAACTGAGTTCGTGAGTTATTACAACTGCTGATTCAAGGCCTCAAGACGGCGTTCGCTGTCCACCTTGATGATTTGTTCGAAGAGCGGTTCCAGTGCGCCTTCCATCAGCGTGGGGAGGTCGAAAACAGATACCCCGTAACGATGGTCGGTGACCCGGTTCTGCGGGAAATTATAGGTTCTGATCCGTTCGCTGCGGTCGCCGGTGCCAACCTGGGCGCGTTTGTCTGCCGCCTGTTTGTCGGCTTCCACCTGCTGCTGGCGCTCAAGCAGTCTTGCGCGCAGGATTCGCATGGCGATTTCTTTATTGCGGTGCTGCGATTTTTCCTGCTGGCTGGCTACGGCAAGTCCGGTCGGCAAGTGGGTGACGCGCACGGCGGAGTCGGTGGTGTTGACGCACTGTCCGCCGGGTCCGGAGGAGCGGTAAACGTCAATCCGCAAATCTTCCGCCCTGATCTCGATTTCAACTTCCTCGGCTTCAGGCATGACCGCTACGGTAATGGTCGAAGTATGGACGCGTCCGCCGGATTCTGTGGAGGGAATGCGCTGCACGCGATGCACGCCGCTTTCGTATTTCATCCTGGCAAAGGCGTCTTCGCCGGCCAGTGAAAACGCCACACTTTTCAGTCCGCCCAGTTCGCTGGCGGTCATATCAAGGATTTCCATTTTCCAGTTCTTATGTTCGGCATATCTGGAATACGCCCGGAAAAGTTCCCCGGTAAACAGCGCGGCTTCTTCGCCGCCGGCTGCGGGACGGAGTTCAACAATGATATTCCTGGAGTCATTCTGATCCGGCGGAAGAAGCGCAAAACGGACAGTGGATTCAAGCGAGGAGATTTCATTATTCAGTGCATCAATATCTGCCTGGATAAGGCTTTTGAGTTCTTCGTCCTGTTCGGCCATCATCGCGGTATTTTCTTCCAGCTCTTTCAGCGCCGCGCACCAGCGGTCATAACTCTGGAAAAGGCAGTTAAGGCGCCGATGCTCCCGGGATACTTTTTTCAGCTCCAGATGATTGGCATAAATCGCCGGGTCAGCCAGTTTGCTCTCCAGTTCTTTGAAGCGCAGTTTGCTGGATTCAATATAGCGGCAGATGTCTTGAGGGGTCATAAACAGCTCGTGAATAAATAAAAAACGCCTGTTAAACAGCCACTGCGGAAGAGTGCGTTAACAGGCGTAAAGATCAAGTTATTGTTCAGACTTGATACCGTAGCGCTGACGGAATCTTTCAACCCGGCCCGCGGTATCGATAAATTTCTGTTTTCCGGTAAAGAACGGGTGGCACTTTGCGCAGATACCGACTTTGATGTCATTACGGGTGGATTTGGTTTCCCAAACTTCGCCGCAGGCGCAGATGATCTTCGTACTTCCGTATTTCGGATGAATATCTTTTTTCATTTTTTTGCTAAACCTTGTTTTAAAGTTATATTTAAAGTTATTAAATTAAGCAATAGTAATTAATGTTTAATTAACCAAAAGTCTGAGAATATATACCGGAAGCGCAAATATGCAAGAACTTTTGGTTCAGTTTTGAAAAAAAAAGCTGATTTTTGAATAAACCGTTTTTTGAAAGAGCAAAGGGACACGCATAATGAGTAATGACAGACCGCTGTGGGCGCCATGGAGAATCGAATTTATCACAGGAGAAAAGGAAAAACGCTGCTTTTTATGCGGCAAAGAAACGTCCAATCCGGCATGGCCTGAAGAAAACCTGGTGATATTTCGCGGCAGTACTTCATTTGTCATCCTGAATCGCTATCCTTACAATTCGGGGCATCTGATGATTGCGCCATATTCCCATACTGGTGATATTTCAGCATTGTCCGTTGAAGAGCGTCATGAACTTATGGATTTGTGCGTAAAGTCAAAAGAAGTGCTTCAGAAAACCATATTCCCGGATGCGTTTAATGTCGGATTCAATCTCGGAACGGCGGCCGGCGCCGGGATCGCCGATCATCTGCACATGCACATTGTGCCGCGCTGGTCAGGGGATACTAATTTCATGCCGGTAATCAGTGACACCAGATGCGTTCCTGAAGCACTTGAGGCAACCGCCGCACTTATCAGGGCAAACTGGAAATAACGCGCTGTTGTTGATCCCTATTTCTTGGGGAGGATGTCGGCAAGAGCCTGCATTTCTGTTGTCATAACGGCAAGCATTGCTTCGGCTTCGGCAGGCTCCTGGCGTTTGCCGGCCTGTTCGAGTTTTAATGCTATGGCATTGATTCGTTCAAGACAAAGTGTGGCGGCTTCGCCTTTGATCAGGTGAGCGGTGGAAATCCATACGGGATAATCTTTAGCCGCAATTGCCGTTTTGAGGGTTGTCAGTTTTTCAGCTATTCCGTCTGCAAAATATTGCAGCATTTCATCCAGCAGTTCCGCATTGTCGCAGAAGTTCTCCAGCGCAGTTGCTTTTGCCAGGATCACCAGATTTTCAGGAATATATTCTTCGCTCATTTTTTATCCTCCGTAATGATTTATTCGAACAAATGTGAAAGTTTATTTTTAAAGACCGAGCCTAGAGCTTCTATTGACAGCGGTTTGGCGATTACTTCATCCATGCCTGCTTCATAACATTTAAGCTGCTCGTCCGGCATAATGCCGGCAGTCAAAGCAACAATCGGAATATGGGCCGGAATATTCCGCTGCTTCTCAATCTCGCGAATCCTGGATGCGGCTTCCAGTCCGTCCATTACCGGCATATTTACATCCATTAAGATTAAATCCCAATTACTGTCGGTGAACTGCTGTAGCACCTGTTTCCCGTCAACCGTAGCCTGGACAGAACATCCGCACTGCCGCAGGAAACCTTCCATAATCTTCCGGTTTACCAGACTGTCATCGGCAATTAAAACCGACGGAGTTATTTTCCACTTAAAACTATATGCCATTTCCCTTTGTCGCCTTCAATAATTACCGGAACGCATTACTGCCCGGACGGGGATTCTTTATCTTTGCTTATCGGAACTGCCGCAAAATCAGAAGATCCGCAATTGGGGCACTTGTATGATTCTTCCGAGGCTTTGCTGTATTCCTCCGGGGTCATTTTTTCAATATTCTTGATCTCCGGAAGTGCGAATACCCGATTGCATTTATGGCACTTCATTGCCGGAGCCACCTGGCCGCCGCAGCGTGTGCATTTAGCCTGGCTGATATCTTTGATCCGGCGTTCTTCCGTAAAATTGCATTTCTTGCAGATGACTGCCGTTTCCGGTCCCTGAAGCACCGCCTGGGGAACATCGTTGCGGGTAAAAATATTATATCCCACAACCCCTGCGGCAACGGAAACCGCCAGCAGCAGCACGGAAAGGGCAATTATCTTGAACTGCATCTGAGTCAGTGACTTCAGAGAATCAATCAGATTCCCGATTTCAATCATTTGCATCGAGTTTTTCTTTGCCGGACGGCTGATTACTGTTTTTGCAAAAACATCATCCAGCACCACCATTCTGGCGCGGAGAAGTTCAGGATCTCTTTCCATCAAATCATCTTTTTTATGTACGGGCTGAACCGCAAGGTCGTCTTCCACCATTCTGGAACTGCCTTTTTTCTTATCAACCTGTGACAGCAGCATACGGCATCTATTATATTCGATCAAATTTGAGAAAATGCTCTCAAGCTCTTCTTCAGAAGGTCGCTGTCCGGGATTTTTTTCGAGCATGGCAAGAACAGCATTTGAAAAATATTCGGTAATATTCTGGTCGCAATTACGCAACGACGGCGGCACCAGGTTTATCTGGCGGAAAATGCCGACAGAAGGGCGGTCCGAATGAAAAGGGTTGTCCCCGGTGACAGACTGGTAAATGGTAATGCCAAGACTGTAGATATCGCATTTAGAGGTGACTGGAAATTCCATGGTCAGGCATTCCGGGGAAATATAGCCGGTTGTTGTCCAGTTTTCCGCATTCAGCGGCATTTCTGCCGATTTTCGTGAAACTACGATTCCGAAATCGCCCAGTTTATATTGTCCTCCGGCGATAAGAATGTTTCCGGGGTTCACATCAAGATGAACGAGTCCGTTATCGCGAAGATTTTTGATTCCGCGAATAATATCAAGCCCCATCTGGGCCGCTTCAAGTTCGTTCAATTTCTTGTGTTTCAGAACTTTCAGCAAATCTGCGTCTTCCGCATATTCCTGTATCAGATAGATACGCTCGTAATACTTGCCGATATCATAGATTTTCAGAACATACGGGGAATCAATTTTGCTGAATTTTTTGGCCTCTTCAATATAGCTTTTCACCATATCGTCAGGAATAACAGTATCTCTGAAAAGCTTCAAAGCAAACTTTTTGTCACTATTTTTGGTATCATTTACCAGAAATACCACGGAATGAGAACCGTACCCGAGCATTTTCTCAACCCGGTATTTGCCATCAAAAACGGTGTGTTCTCTAACCAGTTCAAAGTCACGCTTATGTAATGAGGAAATATCCAGCGAGGTTTTCAGTTTTGCAACAAGGTGTGCTTCTTTAACCGGTTTTACCAGATAATCATCTGCCCCGGCATTAAGGCCGTCAAGGATGTCGTTTTCTTCATCAAGCGCCGATACAATGATAATCGGAACGGAAGCGCCTGCCGGATGCTTCCTGATCTCGCGGCAAGCGACCAGGCCGTTCATAACAGGCATATCGACGTCAAGAATCAGCAGTTCAGGAGAATTTACCAGAAAAGATTCTACCGCCTCTTTTCCATCATTGCAGGAAATTACTTCATGTCCCATCATAGAAAGCATGCTTTCATACGACTTTCTGACAATCAGACTGTCATCGGCAATTAATATCTTAGCCATATCATTTCTCCTAATAAGGTTGTTATTAAGGCATTCCCATCTTGTACTGTCCCATTATCTCTTTATCAGATAATGCTTTGCCGAACATTAAATACTCGTCCATAAAACCGGAAAACCAGTTGGAAAACCGAGGAACTCCTCTTGCATTAACGCCATTGCTGGAAGCTCCAATCACCAGGTCCTGAGTTGCCATATAACTAACCGGAAGTGCGGGTTTATTGCCGCCTGTCATCAGCGTTCCGTTTAAATACATTTTGACTCCGACTTTAGCCTTGTTGACTAATGCGATATGATACCAGGCAGAAGGCAGAATTGCCGGTATTGTCCGTGTCATACTCGAATTGCCGACGCGCGACCGCAGGGAAGTGCTCAAATACAGATCATATTGCGAGTTGCCTGTAAGCGTGTTATTTTTGCCGAAAAGGCACTGCACATTGCGCACTGTATTGAAATTAACCCACATCAATATCGTAAAATCCTGGGTGGACGGGTCAAAATTTATACATTTTGTTCCGGGAATGGCCACATAGCTGTTGGCGCCGTTAAACGATAAAGCATTCTTTAAGAACATCCAGCGGCCGCCGCCCTGCACCCATTGCGGTAAATTCAGCGCGGCAGTTCTGGGATTGGCAACTGTAGTGGACAGAATTCCATTGTAACTGGCCGAATCATAGCCTGGAATATTACAGGCCAGCGCCCCGTTATACAGCGTCGGGGTATAAACTCCGTCAACTTTTGTCTGAAAGTCAACGGCTTCAAAATTATAATTTATCACTGTGTCTGGATCGCGATTGTTCTGGGCGTTGAAGCCCAGCCAGCGGACATATTTTGCACGTATCTGTGCCTTCGCTAATGCCGGCAGCATCATGCCGATAAGGATTCCCACTATGGAAATCACTATGAACATTTCAACAAGTGTGAAATATGATTTTTGCTTAAAACACAGCCCCATATTCTGATTCTCCCAACTTATGTTAGAAAGTCATCATATAAAATATTTAATTACATGACATCGTTTATATCTATATTACAAGTCACCCGGCTCTTTAGTTAACGGAACCGCTGAAATTTCATCGGTGCCGCACTTAGGACATTTATAAGCCTTCTTGGCAGCTTCACTGTATTCCTCCGGCGACATTTTATCTGCTCCAGCTATTTCCGGGAGCGCAAATACATGTTTGCATTTCTCGCATTTTTGCGCCATTGCCACCGGGCCCTGACATTTTACGCATTTTGTTTCAGCAATGTCTTTGACTCTGCGCTCTTCAAGAAAATTACATTTCTTGCAGATTAAGGCAGTCATGGGGCCTTGTACGACAGCTACTGGAACTTTGTCTGAAAAAACATGATACCCGGCCCAGCCCGCGGCAGCGGAAACGATTAAAATTGCTGCGGATAAAGCCAATACTCTGGGATCGCTGCGCTTCAATGTTTTCAGGATTTTTTTGGCCTGACGCCTGTAGAGCGGCATCTTTTCGAATCGCTTTGCGATAGACTCGAGCTTTGCCTGCGGCGCCGGAGTAAATGCAAGTTCAGTTCCGGGATGTTCGGCAGCCGCGTCCTCATGCTCGGCAACTAACAGTTGACTGGATGCGGCGCTCACCGCCTCTGGCGATCTGGCGGCTCTTTTCGTGGCATTTACCTGGTCTTCGCGGCATTTGTTATATTCAACTAAACTGGCAAAAACTTCCTCCAGCTCCTCTTCCGACGGTCTTTCCGCCGGGTCTTTCTCCAGCATGGCAAAAACTGCGCCGGAAAAATATTCCGAAACGCTCTTGTCATAATTTTGCAGTGCCGGCGGAATCAGGTTGACTTGACGGAACATGCTGACTGAAGTCCGCTCGGAATCAAAGGGATTGTCACCGGTGATCGCCTGATATAAGGTTATGCCCAGGCTGTATATGTCGCTTTTAGTGGTCAGTTCTTTTTCGGAGGTCAAGTATTCAGGTGAAATATAACCGGCAGTTCCCCATATTTCCGCGTTCAGCGGCATCGTTACCGATTTTCGCGGAATAACCATTCCGAAATCGGCAAGTTTATACTGCCCGTTGCTGAAAAGAATATTGCCCGGCTTAATATCGAGATGAACTATTTTTTTCTTGCGAAGCTCTTTAATGCCGCGGACGATATCATAACCAAGTTGTGAAGCCTCCAGTTCGGTCAGTTTCTTGTGTTTCAGAATTTTCTGCAGATCGCCGTCCGCCGCAAATTCAAGCACCAGATAAATTCTGTCCTGAAACTTGCCGACATCATAGATTTTAAGAATATATTCAGAATCAATTTTGCGGATTACTTCGGCTTCGGCAATAAAATATCTTACCATGTCTTCCGCCATGAAAGACTCTTTCAACAGTTTCAGCGCAAATTTACGATTATTATCCTCAAGATCGCTGACCAGGAACACAGTGGAATGAGCCCCGTAGCCCAGCATTTTCTCAATGCGGTATTTGCCGGCAAATACAGTGCGTTTTTTGGCCAGATCGAAATCCTGCCTGTGTAATGCGGCAATCCCGAGAGAAGTCTTCAGTTTGGCGATAAGATGCGCCTCTTTGACCGGTTTTACCAGATAGTCGTTTGCACCGGCGTTAAGCCCCTTGATAATATCATCTTCTTCATCCAGGGCCGACACAATAATAATCGGAACCGAAGCGCCATTGGGCAGCCGCCGGATTGCGCGGCAGGCGTCAAAACCGTTCATGACCGGCATCTGAATGTCAAGAATCAGCAGTTCCGGTGATTCAGTTTCAAATGTGGTTACAGCATCCTTGCCGTCTTTGCAGGAAATAACATCATGCCCCAGAAATGTGAGCATGCTTTCATAAGACTTCCTGACCACCAGACTGTCATCTGCAATTAATATTCTCGCCATATTATCACTCCGGAAACAGGCTTTTCACTGACAACTCTTCATAGATTAGCTTTATATGTACAAAACCTGCAAAAACTTACAATTACTTTAAAGTAATTCTTTATTCTCAATAATCAATCAACACTAAGTACAAATAGGGGAATATTTGCCGACTTGTATGCAAATGACAAGGACTGAAACGTTATGTCAATAAACAGACTTCAGCTATTATGATTTTTATAATGTCTTTATTTTGTGCAGGAATCTATCAGCAGCAGAAGGCATACGATGTAGGCCGGGGCCGCAAAGATAACCGAAAGAATTCTGGCAAATTCCAACTCTTTATCTTCAACCGGCAGTGACTTCGGAGTAAATTTACGTATGTCTCCCCAGATCGACATGTAAAAATCGAACATAATAACACCAATTACCGGCAAAACAGCCGGTACCGAAATCTGCTCTTTAATATCAGGGGAGAAGTAAACAAAGATCAGGAAAACCATGTAAGCGCCAGACAGCAGTTCATACAGCAGCATCGCCAGGCTGCCTTTGTACTTTATCCAGTAATAAATATTCGAAAAAAGAATAAGCAAATAAATGCAGGCATAAGAAAACATTAAAAAACGCATCTTATGCTCCGCATTTATTCTTAATTCTGCTATGAAGGCAGTTATTTCTGTCTACTTGCCTGAAACCTTAAAGTAATCATTCGGCAGCACTACTGTTTTATCGCCGTGACTGATGTTCTCCAGAACAAGTGTTTTTTCGGCGCCTTCCGCTTCCGCATTCTCAATAATTTGATCAGAGAAAATGCCGGGCATTTGCTCCTTGAGATAATTTGCCAGCGTAACGATCGTCGGACCATAGCCGTCTTTATAAATGAAATATTCCAAATCTTTGGCCAGTTCAGAAGTATTTTGATAACGGTCTTCAGGATTGGTCGCCAACATTTTTCTCAGAATTTTCTGCAATTCCGGGTCGAGGCCTCTGGGCAGTTTTTCCCAGTCGATATAATTCTCCTGCGCCTGCAGCAGGATTTCCCGCAGCTTTACATCAAGCCTTCTGGTAGTATGCCCGGAAAGCATATAGAAAAGCACTATGCCAAGCGAATAAATATCTGACCGGAAATCAATTTCCCCTTTGTTCGCCTGTTCCGGCGACATGAACGGCAGCTTACCGGAAATGGTATCGTCGCTGCAGATGGTTGCTGCTCTGGCGATCCCGAAGTCGGTAATTTTCGGCAGCCCTTCCGATGTAATCAATACATTGTGGGGGCAAATGTCGCAATGGACAATATTCATCGGCTGCCCCAGCGAGTCCTTGCGGCTATGCGCGTAAGCCAGGCCGCGCGCCACGCGCGCCGCTACAAATACTGCAAGATTCCTCGGAAACGGGGTGCGAGTCTTGTTGTGAAATTCCATGAAATCGAACAGCGAAATGCCGTCAACATATTCGAGCACGAAAAAGTATTGGTCGTTATACTGGCTCAACTGATAGATCTGCACGATATTTTCATGCACTAAGTTGGCTACCAGCTTGGCTTCTTCAATAAAGCGGTCAACGAATTTCTGATCATCGGAATAGCAGCTCAATAAAGTTTTAATGGCAACGACTTTTTCAAATCCCTCCAGCCCTTTTGCCAGAGCTTTGCATACCGAGCCCATGCCGCCTTCTGCAATGTGCGCCACTATTTCATATTCAACATTACCATATAATTTTTCCATTTTTGCACTCCTTCGTTAGATTGATTTTAAAGCTCTATATATCCTACAAGTTTGCTTGTTCGATTTATTGTTCCCGGCTGGAATCTTCTCTTTTGCCAATCAGTTTCTTCAGGTATCCGGCTTTGACCGTGTCTCTTGATTGACGGCAGGATTGGGTGAAATAGTGATGGTTTTTCAGAAAGTTAATCTGAAAATTATGCCAGTCATGATCGGTAAACACAATGTTGTAAAGGCTCATTTCCTTTCTCAGCAGCTTTGACCGTTCATCATATTCTTCAGTGCCCAGGTATTGCAGATCTGCATCGCAGATTATCTGCTCTTCAAGATTCTCAGGCTTCTGGGGCATTCTGGTCGCCAGTATCAGCCGGCATATTTTTTCAATCTGCTCCGGGGTGTAATCGTATTCCGGCAGAATTTCCCTGGCGATTTCCGTACCAATCCGTTCATTGTCAACCGGCATCCGCAAATAGCCAGAGTCATGAAAAAGGGCAGCCGTTTTGAGAATGGTTATTTCCTCTTCGGGCAGTCCTTCCGCACGACTGAAATCTTCCACGGCCTTAATAGTCTCACGGGTATGGAGGACATTATGGTAGTATAATTTATCTGAAAGCTTCTTTTTCAGCATATCTAAAATAAATTTTTCTACTCTGGCGTAATCCATATAATTTGTCTCCGGCTATTGAATTTTACTATACCCCTGATGACAATATAAAGCAACAATTTATTATTTTTTATTCATTCTGATTTACTGCATAACTTGGAAATACCATGGAATACCTGATATTGACACTGCATGACCCGGTCTAAAAAAGATTGATTTTTATCTTTTCCCCCGCTATTATTCACTTGTTTTACGCAATATAGTATAGCTGTATATTCGGATTGTAATTGAAGCTAAAACTCTGAAAGACCCTTGAAATGATGATTAGTTATTTAACTGTTGCAATTATTATCCTGATGCTGATCGCCACCAATCTGGCCACTATCATATGCATGCGCGGACGAACGGATAAGCTGCTGGAAAGCGAAAAGCAGAAATACGATAAAGAGAAGAAAGAGTTCCTGCATTCCACCCTGCGCCCGATGCAGGAAAAGGAGGAACAGAAATTCAGAATGGCGGAAGCCAACTTGAAGCTGCTGGAACATCAGGAGGAACTCAAACGGCAGAAACTGGAAATGGCGGAAGCCAATCTGCAACTGCTGGAACTCAAGGAGCAGGTCGAACAGGAAAAAGAACGTTCCGACCGCCTGCTGCTGAACATTCTGCCGGAACGCGTCGCCAATGACTTGAAGGAAAAAGGCTCAAGCATCCCTGAATGTTTTGACAATGTTACGGTCTTTTTCTCCGACATCGTCAATTTCACCAAATTGACCAGCACCATTGACCCGGCGGACGTCATCTGCGAATTAAGTGATGTTTTTACCGGGTTTGACCGGATATTCAAGCATAACCATTGTGAGCGGATCAAGACCATCGGCGACGCGTATTTAAGCGTTTCCGGCATGCCTGAACCGGATGAGAAACATGCCTGCAACGTCCTCAAGGCGGCTTTTGAATGCATGGCCTTTCTCGAAAAACGCAATCAGAACCATAAGATGAAGTGGCAGATGCGCATGGGAGTGCATTCCGGCAGAGTGGTAGGCGGGATTGTCGGCATCGAAAAATATATCTACGATGTGTTCGGGGACACGATCAATACCGCGGCCAGGATGGAGCACTATTCCGAACCCATGAGAATCAATGTTTCCAGCGAAACATATGCACTGGCCCGCGAACATTTCAAATTCACGGAACGCGGTTCGGTTGAGGTCAAGGGCAAAGGCATGACCACGATGTACTTCCTGGAAGGCATCATCAACAAGTAATTCATGCTCAGCGGCGCTTTTCCAGGTATTTCTTGATAGTCTCATTCAGCTTGCGGTGCCTGCCTTCCGGCAGATTGAATCTTTCGCAGACTTCCAGAATTATCCTGGCCGCGTGGTCAATGTATCCGCTGGCCATGTCAGCCGCCGTCCGGTTGAGCTGGATTTTGATTTGCGGAATCCGGCAGACACAGTCCGATTCGCGGTCAAGTTTCTTCAGCGGTTCCGGGGTATTGGTCAGCATCACTCCCTCGACATGGTCGATTTCAATCCTGATATCCAGCAGCTCCTCGTAGTAGCCAAGCTCGGAATACAACTGGCTGAAACAACTTACCGCCTCGGCAAAAAACTTCACCAGCTCGGGATATTTTATGGTTTTGCCGGAGCCGCTCCAGACGCTGATGTAATGAAACATGCCGGACTGGAACATCTGCCACAGTTTTTTGCCTCTTTCGGGCATTGACCGCAGCGAGATGTTCGAAAAATAGCTCTCATCCAGCTCGCTCTCGGAAATAAACGTAGTTGAGGTCTGCAGCGAGATCACATCGGAAAATGCCCGTTTCAGTTCGGAAAGACTGAATTTCTCCGGGATGTATTGCGGCGGCGCCACCATAATATCTATTCTGATGCCGGAACAGTCGCCGGTCTGGTTGCTTCTGCGGTCGAAGAACGTTCTGGAATGAGCCCGCTCTTCGGCGAAATGGCTTTTGGCATTCTGCTCAATCGTCACCCGCTCCTCGTAGAGCACCCCCCGGATCATCCGGCCGAGAATTTCCCGCTGATTGCGCAATGCCCGCTGAATGATGCCGTGAATTTCGCTGGCCCGGTAGGCCGGCCTGCTGGAGGCGTCAGCGGTGCGGATGTAGAAAACTCCCTGCTGGAGCTCATTTTCAAAACCGTAACTGCACACATGGGGTATATTGGAAAACCGCCTTATGACAAGTATTGCATAACGCTTGCCGTCAACGATCGGACGCTCAATCGTAAAATCAATTTCCGGGTCGGCGTATTTGTTGATGAAGTTCCCGACGATCGTCGGGTCAAATGATTTGGCCTGTTCGCCGGTAAGCCCGGTGAACAGCGACGGCTGGCCGGCGGAATCTTCGCCGACTCCGACTACGATATAACCGCCTTTGGTATTGGCCATCGCCAGGCAGTGGCGGACGAATTTAGCCTTGCCGCCGCGGTTCAGCTTGCGCCAGTCCAGTGCCGCCTTATAGTCGAGTTCTTCGGATTCCACCCCGCGGTAGACGATGTTCTTCCACTCAATTTGAATCTTTACTGACATATTGCCGTAGATGTGCCGTGCTTGTCAAAAACAGGCACGGCTTTATAAATAGTTACTTTTTAGCTTTAATGTCGCACTTCAGGCCAATGCCTTTGTTGAAATTATTGAACGCGCTCATCATTGCCGCGACTTCCAGCGCACCGGTGATTTCTTCGTCTTTCACTCCGGCTTTAAGCGCCATTGCCCGGTGCGCTTCCATGCAGTATTGGCAGCCGTTGACGGCGCTGACCGCGATCGCAATCAATTCTCTGGTTTTGGGATCAAGGTTCTTGCCGGCGGCATCCGCCAGCTTCAGCATGCTGTCCAGAAACTCGCCGCTGCGCCCCATGGCTTGAAAAACTTCCGGTACAAATCCGAAATTCTTTTCGAGACTGGTCTGGATTGTGACGGCTTTTTTGTCACCGGTCTTCTTGTAGAGTTTTACGCTGGCCATATTTGCCTCCTCTTGTGTTTTTGCATTTTTCCGGAGTCTGACTCACCTTTGATCAGTGTAACAATAACCGCTGAAAACGGTTTTGCAAATTTTACCTGAACTGATTGATCAGGTCGCGCAGCTCGATGGCGGCCTGCCTCGCCCCTGCGGCGAACTCCGCTGAACTGTCCGCGTAAATGATGCCGCGCGATGAATTGATGATCAGGCCCAGGCCGTCGGCGGCAAGCCCGTTCTCGACAACTTTCTGAACATCGCCGCCCTGGGCTCCGACGCCGGGCACCAGAAACGGGATATCCGGGCAGATGGAGCGGACTTTGCCGAGTTCTTCCGGGAATGTCGCCCCGACCACCAGCAGTATGTTCCGGTTGTAATTCCATTTTTCCTGGGCGAGCTTGGCGACATGCTCGTAAACCGGCATGCCGTTGCAGAGCAGCTCCTGGAGTTCCCTGGAACTCGGATTGGACGTCCGGCAGAGGATGACCGTGCCGCGGTCGGCATAGTCCATGAACGGCTTCAGCGTGTCCAGACCCATATAGGGATTCACCGTGACCGCGTCGGCATTGAAAATGACGAATGCCTCTTTCGCGTACATTTCGGCGGTCGGCCCGATATCGCCGCGTTTGGCATCGAGGATGACCGGGATCTCCGGATGGGTTTCCTGCAGATATGACATCGTCATTTTCAGTTCCGCCTCCACATCCTGCCCGGCGTAGTAGGCGCACTGCGGCTTGTAGCTGCATACCAGATCGGCGGTGGCGTCTATCAGCGCCTTGTTGAACTCAAAAACCGGATATTTAGCGCCTTTCAGGCAGGCCGGCAGTTTTTTTATGTCAGGGTCGAGGCCGACGCAGACCAGTGAATTGTTCTTTACCCAGGCCTGACGGATTTTTTCCATGAATGTCATTGGCATATTCCTTTATAAATTTAAGTTTATCGTTAACTTGTCATCTGCAAATAATAGTTTCCATTGCCGAGTTTTCAACTGTTGAAGCCGCAATTTGCGAAACTTGCGGTCCGCTTTCCCCCAAATGGCAACCGGTGATTCCGGAGACTTTAGAGACCCTTTGAGCATAATGTCTTTCAAATTTACAACCATTCTGGACAGCCACTCCGACACTTTGGAGTGTCGTTGAGCAGAGTGCCTGTCGGACTGGCATTCCGACACTTTGGAGTATCATTGAGCACAATGTTTTCATAACTTTTCTCGCTTTTCTCGCTTTCCACTTTTCACTTTTCACTCCCGCATTCGCGGGCTTCCTCACTCCGACACTTTGGAGTGTCGTTGAGCATAATGTTTTTCAGTTTTGCAATCATTCCGGACATTCCGGCCCCTCGTTCTGCATTTCCAGCGTTCACAACTTTTCTTGCTTTTCTCTCCCGCATTCGCGGG
>JBAYIO010000098.1:0-21493 GCA_041665605.1 Victivallaceae bacterium
CTGACTCCTGCTATTAATATGTCGCTCCGCTGGAGCTGAAAACTATTATATGGACGTTTTAAGCTATTAATATTCCGCTCCTCTGGAGCTGTCTTCTGATTTTCCGGTTCCCATTCTGACTCCCGGCTTCTGTCTTCTGGTTTTCAGAGATCCAATTCGAAAAATTCGGCCCGGTCTTTCCAGGCCCTGATCATGGCCGGGGCGTATTTGCCCTTTACCGTCCGGGGCGCGGCGGCGGTTTCGGGAATCAGCGGCAGGCCTTCCGTCGCCGCTTTCGTATTGTATTTCCGCCTTTCCATTTCGGTGAAGGTGACCAGCATCATGTCTTCGAATTCCTCGGTCTCCTTTTTGCTGAAACCGTCACCGGCGTCGGCGGGACACATGGCCATGTATTCGGCCAGGGCTTGCAGCCCGGCAATCTCCGACGGGTCCAGCTCCGGTTCCGCTTTGGGCTGTTCCGCCTTCTCTTCCAACTTTTCTCGCTTTTCTTTCCCGCAGTCGCGGGACCCGCAAGGCGGGGCCTTAATCCCTTTCCGCCTGTCGCTGCGCTCCAGCCAGTACTGGATCGCTTTGAGATTGGGTACGGCATTTTTGACGGTGGTGCGGGTTCTGCCTTCATGGTCGGTCACATGGATGGTGATGCTGTAATCACCCAGCGCCAGTTCCAGCAGACGGTTCTCCACCCGGTCGTCAACGGCGTCCCGTCCAGCCTCAATCGCCTCGGCAAACTCCGGATGCTGCTGTTTATAGTTATAGAGCGATGAACGCGAGATGTCCATTCTGGACGCAATCTGACCGTCGGTCAGACCATCGGCTGCAAAACCCATTGCCAGTTCCGGAAAACTTTCGTCGTACTTTGATTCAGCCATGATACCCGTCTCCTTAATTTTTTATTAGTTTCGCACTATCGCGTAAATGCAATGTGCTTTTACTAATTAGTAAATTTGTCAACGGAAAGTCGCACGGCAGACGTGCAAAACATTAGTATACAACATCTTGCGTTTGCTGTTTTATGAATTATCCGCTTCTGAAAAAATCGAACCGGAAACGCGAAAAACAGTTGCAAATCGGATGCTTCCGGATGATGATAAAGCCGTTGCCCAAACCTGCTGCCGGCGAGCAAAGTAATGACTTTTTCATAGTGTTTTTTATAACATGTTTAAATAATAAATCATAGCCAGACGGAAGACGCAATGCCATGTTGTTTTTGCTTCCGATACAGCTATATTAAGCGCGGAATATTAAAACCTACATTTACAGGATATTGTCATGTTGAACGAGCTTAAGATTACCAGTGTGCAGAATCCTTCGGTCAAACATGTCTGCAAGCTGCGGGAACGGCGTGACCGGGAACAGGAACAAGTGACGCTGCTGGAAGGGTATCGCGAACTGACCCGGGGACTGGAATACGGGATGGAGATTCTGGAATGCTTTTACTGTCCGGAAATGTTTCTGGGCGAAAATGAGTTCCCGCTGCTGGAAAAACTGTCCGCAGCCGGGGCGAAAGTGGCGGAAGTGACCACGCATGTGCTGGAGAAAATGGCTTACCGGGACCGTCCGGAAGGCCTGATCGCCATTGCCCGGATGAAGAAACATTCGCTGGCGGATTTGAAATTCGTTCCCGGCGGGTTGTATCTGGTGGCGGAAGCGGTGGAGAAACCGGGCAATCTCGGTTCGATCCTGCGTTCGGCGGACGCCGCCGGAGTTGACGGCCTGATCATCTGCAACAAATGCACCGATATTTATAATCCGAACGTCATTCGCGCCAGTACCGGGGCGCTGTTCTGTGTTCCGCTGGCCGAAGCCACCACCGAGGAAACCGTCGCCTGGCTTAAACAGCATAACATCAAATCACTGGCGGCCACGCCCCACACCGACAAGATATATACCGATATTGACATGACGCAGAGCATTGCCATTGTCGTCGGCACCGAACAGCACGGCCTGACCGAGCAGTGGCTGAAAGCCGCCGACATCAATATCCGCATTCCGATGCTGGGCAAAATAGATTCGCTGAATGTAGCCACCGCCGCCACCATCCTGCTCTACGAAGCCGCCCGGCAGCGCAACTGGAAATAGTCAGCCCCGGAAGCCGGGGTTGAATGTAAACCGGTCATACTGCCGGCGTTCCGGCAGTAATCTTTTCCGGTTTTATTTTCAGGAACAGCCAGAGGCCGCCGATGAAGAGGAAGCCGATGCTTAGAAAGCCGAAACAGGATTGTCCGGTAAGTTCAATCATGATTGCCATCAGCAGCGGTCCGGCCACCGTGGCGAATTTGCCGAAAACATTGTAAAAGCCGAAAAACTCGGCGGAATTCTCTTTGGGAATCAGTTTGCCGAAGAATGAGCGGCTAAGCGACTGCACGCCGCCCTGCGAGGTGGCGATCAGCATCGCCAGCGCCCAGAACAGCATGAGCCGGTGGTCGCGGCTCTGGAGCAGGGGGATCATGCTGCCGATAAAGGTGATAAACGTATAAATGATGATGCCGGCGATGATAAGTTTGCGCGCGGTATATTTCCCCGCCAGGCGTCCGTAGAGCAGGGCGCAGGGACAGGCGACGATCTGGATGCCGAGGACGACCAGCACCAGGCTGGTCGGCGTCAGGCCCAGGTCCTGACCGTAGGGTACAGCCATCTTCACAATCGTGCCGATTCCGTCAATATACAGGAAATAAGCTCCCAGGAAAATCATCGCGTTATGATGTTTGCGGATTTCGCGGAAGGTCTTGAACAATTGCAGAAATGAGCCGGTGACAGTATGTTCAGCAGTTCCGGAATGATATTTCTGTTTGACGTTTTTAAGCATCGGCAGCGATAAAGCCGCCCACCAGACCGCGGTAATGATGAACGCCAGTCTGGTGACGGTCAGACTGTTGTCTTTGCCGCCCAGGTGAAACATGAGCAGGATGACAACCATGGGCAGGACGCTGGCGATGTAGCCGAGAGCATAGCCGGCGGATGAAATCCAGTCCATTCTTTCATGGGTGGTGACATCGATCAGAAATGAATCGTAGAATACATTCGCGCCGGAGTACCCGACCACGCTGATGGTGAAAATAACCAGCGCCATAAACCACTGGCCCTGTCCGATCAGCGTCAGCATCAGGGTGGAGATGATGCCGATAAACAGGAAAAATGCGAAAAACCGTTTTTTGCGTCCCGGCCGGTCGGCCATGGCGCCGAGGGCAGGGGCGAGCAAGGCGATGATCAGCGAGGCGGCGGAGTTGGCGATCCCCCAGTTGGCGGTGGAGGTCGCGTCCGGGATTCCCGCGGAGGCGTAAGTTTTGAAAAATACCGGCATGATCGTGGTGATAATAATCAGCGAATAAACCGAGTTGGCGATATCATACCAGATCCAGCCTCTTTCTTCTTTGGTCATAGCCATCAGGATTCCGCCTTCATTTTAACAGCATGCAGTCGCCGTAGCTGTAGAAACGCATTTTCGCCTTTTTCGCCAGCTCGTAGGCGGCGAGGACTTTTTCACGGTCGGCAAACGTGGAAACCAGCATCAGCAGGGTGCTTTTCGGCAGATGAAAATTAGTCAGCAGCATGTCCGCGGCTTTCGGCTGATACGGCGGATAAAGAAAGATGTCAGTACTGCCGGCGCGCGGAAGCAATGCTCCGCCGCTGTCAATGCAACTTTCCAGCACCCGCACCGTGGTCGTGCCCACCGCCAGGATTTTATGTCCGGACGCATGCACGGAATTAATCATTGCAACGGTTGTTTCCGGCAGCAGAAAATCTTCATGGTGCATTTTATGCTGAGCGACGTCTTCGACGGAAACCGGTTTGAAGGTGCCGGGACCGACGTGCAGCGTCAGTTCAGCCTGCTTCACGCCTTTGGCGCGCAGCGCGTCCATGATTTCCGGGGTGAAATGCAGTCCGGCAGTGGGCGCGGCCACCGCGCCCGGCGCTTTGGCGAAGATGGTCTGGTAGCGTTCCAGGTCGGCCGGGCTGTCTTTGCGGCGGATATACGGCGGCAGCGGGATATGGCCATATTGCTGCTGGATGCCGTCGATGTCGGCGGAATCGAATTCAATCATGAAGGTTCCATCGTCAAGATGTTCTAAAACCGAAAGCCAGTCGTCGCCGGGAGCCTGATTTATGTCCGAAGGTTCCAGTTTCACTCTGGTTCCCGGTGGCGTCCGCTTGCCCGGTTTGATCAGCGCTTTCCATTTTTTTCGTGCGGTGTCGGCAGGGGAGACCAGCATAATTTCAACTTTGGCGGAACCGGCGGTCCCGTTTTTAATCCCGTACATCCGGGCATTCATCACGCGGGTGTTGTTGAATACGATTCCATCGCCGGGATTCAGATAGTTTACTATGTCGGTGAACCGGCGGATTTCACATTCGCCGGTGTGGCGGTCCAGCACCAGCATTCTGGAGTCGTCGCGGTTTGCCGCCGGATACTGCGCAATCAGTTCCTCCGGCAGATGATAATCAAAAAGTCCGGTTGCCAGTTTCATGCAGTATCCTCAAACTCAAATTAGTTTTTGCGCATTTGTTCGCGGGCTTTTTTCAATATGCCCATTTCCGCTTCAGAGAGGCTGTTAATGCCGGTATGGGAGATTTTATCCAGTATCTGGTCAAGTTCGCTCTGGGTGACTTTCTGGTCCGGATTGCGCAGATGCTCTTCATAATCGCCGCCCTTTTCCGGCGGCGGCTGCCGGTGCAGCGTCCAGCCTGGCGGCGCGGTGAAGGATTTTTTACTCCCCGGAATGAGAAATCCGAACAGATCCCAGGGCACATTTTTGCCGAAGAGAAACTTGATATAGACGTAGCCGCCCAGGAAACCGCCCAGATGGGCCAGGTGGGCAATATTGTCCTGCATGGAAAGTTCACTGAAAACCTCAATGACGGCATAGACCACCACCAGCGTTTTGGTTTTCATGGGAACCGGCAGAAATATCATGATGAACTCTTTATCCGGATAAAGCATGGCGGTGGCGAGCATGATGCCGAACAGCGCGCCGCTGGCGCCGACCAGAACCGCCGGCGAATCCCAGTTAAACAGCATCCACAGCAGATTGCCGCAGACGCCGCTGATAAAATAAAGTGTTATAAAACGTCTGGCGCCCAGCACCGGGGCGACGATAGTGCCAAACAGATAGAGGCCCCACATGTTAAACAGCAAATGCATGATATTGACTTTAGAGTGCAGAAACATGGCGGTCACAAACTGCCATAGCTTTAAACTTTTTATTCCGAAGGTGGACATGGAGAGTTCGGAGTAAAGCCAGGAATCGCCGGGGATCAGCAGAAATACGAAAACATTGATGGCGATAAGGACGAAGACGGCTTTGACGCCGCCGGCTGCCCGTTCACTGCCGTCTTGCGGCGACATATAATTTCGATCAGATAACATAGCAGGGAAAACCTCTGAAATAAATATTAAAAGTAATTCATAATATAGTCCGTAAAACCGCAAACTTCAAAAAATGTCCTCATTAAAAGCGCAAATTCTAAAACGGTTGCAGTCTGAATGCCGTTTCACATCTTTCGTCCCGGTTGAATTTTATTAAAACTGGCGGAAGTTCAGCCTTGCAGTTGTTTTTAACAAGGATATATTAAGGCGGTTCTGATGTAGATTTTCCGGGTAATTTTAAGTTTAATCATTTTATAGCGCAAAAAAGGAAGGGTAGTCGCAATGAGAAAAATTTGCTGTCTGTGTGCAGTTTTCATGATGGCCTGTTCAGCGGCGTTTTGTGCCGACGAAGCCAAGAGTTCAACTACAGAACAACAAGCCTTGACTTCCGGCTTCGACAGAAGCCGTCCGAACCAGTTTGTCGAAAATATGAAAATGGTCGGCCGTTATGCGGTTTTGTATATTCCCAACCGCCTGCTTGACGCTTCGGACATTGTTTCCATGGAAATCGGGTTCGGCGGTGAAGTGGCTGCGCAGTTTCAGGCGACCCGGTACTTGCAGTTTGGCGGATCGCACGGCTGCAATTATTTCCTTACCAAGGGCTTTGACCGGCAGTGCGGCGGCGGCTATCGCGACGGCACCAGCTTCGGCATGATTTGTTTCGCCACGGATAATGTGGTCATTGACGACACTTTCGGTTACGTCCGCAAAACCGTGGTTGATTCCGGAGGTTTCAGGCTTGCCAATTTCCGCGCTGATGCGTACAAGGACAACGACATTGATTTCTGGGCCATCGGCGGCCGTTTCGGCTGGCTGTGTGATTTCGGAGTTGCCGTCCACCCGGTCGAGATCGTGGACTTTATTACCAGTTGTTTCTGCTATGACCTCAGGAAAGACGATTTTAAATAGCTGCTGTTGCCATACCAGTTTTAATTTGTTCCGGCGGATGCCTTCACAGGTTTCTGCCGGTTTGAATTTTAAAGAATGATGCTGTTGATTTTCATGTTAACAATATAGAGACGAGAGATCAAATATGCCGCGTTATGAAGAAAAAGCTCCAGGATGGATTGCGGCGGCGCTGGTTCTGGTTACAGCTTTCCTGATTATCTACTCCCCGTGGCAGTTGAGTGACAGAGAACTTTACTGGCAGGAAGGATATTTTGCGGCGCAGGCAATGGAAATGGACTATTTCATGCCGATGACCTTTGCCCATGGCATGGTTATTCAGGACTCGTTTCCACTTTTTCCATGGTTTGCGGCTGTCGTTCATAACGAATTCGGTTTGTCCATGGAAATGACGCTGCGTCTGATTTCGATAATCGCGCTGGGGGTGATTGCCGTTCTGGTCTGGTTTGCCGCAGGCAGCGCCGGCGGAATCCAGGCGGCGGCGGTTGCCGCCGCGATGATGATCAGCACCAGCGTAGTTATCGAAAAAGGTATTGAAGGATACCCGCATACGCTGATGCTGCTGGCCTTGACCGCCGCATGGTTTTCCTGGTTCATGCTTGGCGTCGGCAGAAGCAACTGGAGCGGCGCGTGGGCGGCGTCGCTTTACTTTGCCGGCAATGCTTTTTACGTTTTCGGGCCGTCTGCCCTGATATATTTCTTTTTCCCGATGATTTTCATGCGCCGTCCGCTGACCATCTGGACCAAAATGAATAAACCCGGATTTTATATCGGCCTGGCGGTGCTGGTCGGATTTATTATGCTATGGGCGTTGCCGCATATTATGTTTGCCAATACTTTTCCGTTCAAATCTCTGGAATTTGAACCGAATTCCATGTCGGCCTACCTGGAGCATCTGGTCACTTTTCCGTTCGATGTCGCAATCCGGCTGATGCCGTGGACAATCCTGGCATGGGCTCCGTTCTGTGTTGAATATTTTCCGCTGGATAAAACTCCGATTTTCAGCCGTTTCCTGCGAATTATCGTAATATCCCTGTTTTTTCTGCTCTGGATCAGTCCGTTTACGGAACCGCGGGATATTATGCTGCTGATTCCGCCGCTGGCGGTTATGACCGGCATCAACTACTGGCTGGTGGTCAGGCGCTACGGGGACAAGCTGCTGATGATGATGAAAATGCTTTCATTTCCGGTATTTATCGTCGGCTGCATGATTATCATTTTTTATCTGCTTCCCGCTGACTGGTGGAACAGTATTTTCTCCATGCAGAAAGGCATTGGTTTCCGGAGTAATCACAAATATATCATTATCGGCATGATATGGGGGATGCTGGCGGTGGCTGTCGGCATCGCCTTGATTCATGTTAAAATACGGCCTTATCTCTGGGCATACTTTCTGATTATCGTCTGTGCGGTAATGTTCTTTTTCTGGTCACTGATTCATCCGTACAAAGCGCAGGACCAGACGAGAAAGAATTTGGGATGGGAACTGCGGGCCGCTCTGTCTGCTGAAGGCGTTACGGAAAAAGATACCGTCTATACCGGGCCGAATCTGGGGCTTTACGGCGAATGCTTCTACATGGGCGGCAAAATCGTCACGATGAATTCTGTTGAAGAGATTCCCGCGGATCAGAAGGTGGTCTATCTTATCAGCACCGAGTTTCCGCAAGTCCCGGAACGCCGCTGGCGCAATCTGCTGCCCAACCAGAAAACATATAAAGACAAGCGCATTTGCCTCTGGCAGGGCATCAAGCTTGAGAAGAAAAAAACTTTAAAATGAGCGCCGTGAATAAAAAGCTGCTTTGTTCCCTTACTGCCGATGAGGTCAAGACGTGGGTTGCCGCGCATGGCGCTCCGGCTTTCCGCGCGGCTCAAATTCTGGGCTGGATCTACAGGAAGAGAATTATTGCTCCAGACTTGATGAGCAATCTGCCGCCCGATCTGCGGCAGGCGCTAAGTGAAGATTTCATCTGTGCCTCCTCCGCCATTGAAAGCGAAGCTGCCGCCGGCGACGGCACCGTGAAACTGCTGCTGCGGCTGCACGACGGCGAAGCCGTGGAGATGGTGATTATCCCCGCACCGGACAGAATGACGTTCTGTCTGAGCACTCAGGTCGGATGTCCGGTACAGTGCCGTTTCTGCGCCAGCGGCGCCGACGGCCTGGTCAGGAATCTGGATGCAGGCGAAATGCTTGAACAGTTTTTTCACGGCTGTGCCAGAATCGGCGGACTGCCGGATAACATCGTATTCATGGGCATTGGCGAAGGCCTGCTCAATTTCAGCAATCTTGAAAAGGCTGTCCGGCTGCTCTGCGATCCGGAATATGTCGGTCTGGGTGTGCGCCGGATTACCGTTTCCACCAGCGGCTTTGTGCCCGGCATGCGCCAGTTGGCCGATCTCGGGCGTCAGGTGAATCTGGCTGTTTCGCTCCATGCCCCTGACGACGCGACGCGCGCGGCGCTTATCCCCGATAAACTGCGTTACCCGATTAAGGAAATCCTTGCCGCCTGCGAATATTACCGTGAGAAAACCGGGCGGATGATCACTTTTGAATATACCCTGATTGACGGCATCAATGACAAATCCGGCGACGCTGAAAAGCTCGCAGTTATTGCCAAACGCATGCATGCCAAAGTCAACCTGATTCCCTATAATCAGACAACTCCGGATTTTCACCGCCCGCCCGATAAAGTGATCCGCAACTTTCAAGCCATTCTTGAACGCTATGACATTCAAGTCACGCTCCGCATGGAAAAGGGATCGAAAGTGAGCGCCGCCTGCGGCCAGCTTCGCGCAAAACACGCGTCCGGGGGAAGTAACCGGGTTACTGCTGATCTTTAGTCCGGTAAAGCGTCAGCGGATATTGATGACCGTCTACCGTTTTTTCCAATTGCTCCATCCGGGATTTTATATTGTCCGGCAACTGCATTATCCTGCTCGCGGTAGCGATAATGAATTTGAATTTAAAGCTTTGCTTTTCCACATCATAAAAATCGGGAATTTTTGAACAGCGCACATAATCCCGCCCGATGTAGAATACCGCTTCGTCAACCCATGAACCGTAATAGCCGACGACTGCATTTTCCGGCAGATGGGTTAATGCGGTTTGGCAGAATGGTTTGGTTGTCTTGAACTCACTGGTGACCGGATCAAGCCAGAGATAATACCAGGCAAAAAGAACCAGCAAAACTGTAAGTAAAATATTGGTTGCCGGCAGTATTTTGCCCTGTTCACATAATTTTCCCAGCAGATACAGCAACCCCAGCAGCAGTGCCGCGGAGGTTACGGCAATAATGAAATGTTGATTTAACAAATCACTTGTCTGGATAATGGACATTCCGTCCCGGTCGGGGAAATGGGCTATTTTTTGATCTATGCTGAGTTGTCCGATTTGGCGCAGGACGCCGGTTCGCAATAATCCGGCGGTGATAATTGTAATCCCCAGCAGACTGTACCAGCATATCTTCCAGTACCTGGACAATTTAGGCCGTCTTTCAGATACCAGAATCAGATAACGTCCCAGCAATATCGCCAGCGCCGGATAAAGCGGCAGTATGTAATCTCCCCGCTTGATTGCAGACAAGCTGAAAAAAAAGAACACTGTCAGCGTCCATGATAACAGGAACCATGTAGCCGGGCGCAGCGTCATGAATTTTCCGCGAAATGAATAAAGACAGAATGGCGTCAGGAATGACCAGGGCAATGCGCCTGCGAATAATTTCGGAAAGTAATAAAAAAAGGTTTTGCGTTTGCCTTCGCAATAGGTGGTATTGATGCCAAGAAAACGGTCTATATTCTGATTCCATAAAAAATCCCAGGCAAACTCGCCCTTTGTCCGGACGCTTTCATAAACGTACCAGGGCATGTTAATCAGTAATCCGATAAATAATCCGCTGACCGGTTTAAGTTCCCATATAATTCTCCAGTTTCTCTCCTTGACTGCCAGGAGCAGAACGGTTAGTCCGGCCAATACCGCCGAAACCGGTCCTTTGACCAGTACACTTAACCCCAATACGATGTAAAACAGATACAGACGCCAGTCCGGTTTTCGTTTTTCAAAATATCCTAAATACAGTAAAAGCATTGATAATGTATAAAATGCGCATAGTACAATGTCAATTCTGGCAATTCTGCCGAGATTGACAAAACTAAGCATGGTGGCAAGCATGTATCCGGCCAGCAGTCCGGTGCCGGCACCGTAAATTCTGCCGCCAAGCCAGCATGTAAGAATAACCGTGATAATTGCGGAAATCACGGAAGGCAGACGCACGCTGAATTCATTAACTCCGAAAACTTTTCCGGAAACAGCATAAAACCAATAGGTCATGATGGGTTTTTCTGTTTCAGGTTCCCCTGCAATTTCAACATTGAGATAATTGCCGCTTTTCAGCATATTACGCGCTACAATCGCAGCGCGGCCCTCCTGCGCTGAATATATGCCGGTTCCGCCGATGTTGATGAAGAAAATCACACAGGTATAGGATATGAGCAAAGCCCATTGAAGCGCCGTTTTGTCAAAAAAATTCCGCTTAAACTCTATCATAATTTCGTTATGCCTGAATCAATAACATAATCAAGTCCAACGCGCGCTGGGTTATTGTAATTATTTATAACATGATTTAAAGCCTGATAATGTAAGCTATCCGAATAAATCTTCAAGGAAAATTTTAAAAAATATCACATCATAAAATAAAAGTATCCGGCAAGTATATTGATTACAGCATTACGACAACGTCACGTTGTGCTCAACCGGTCTGCAACAGCTCGGAGTCGTGTGTCTCAAATGCGTATGTGATTGTTCTGCATGTACAGGCTTTGGCAGGTTTTTCTGGAAAAACTTCATTTTCAGTTATGCAAATATCATTATATCTGTTATATTTTTAGTCCTCTATAACTTCTGCCGTATGAGGTTGTATGGATATAAACAAGGGATTTTGAAATGAGCATTTACAATGAATTGAAGGAACGCGGTTTCGTCTATCAGGAAACCGACGCTGACAATATTAAAAAGCAGCTTGATGACGAACGCATAGCATTTTATGTCGGCTTTGACCCCACGGGCAGCAGTCTGCATGTGGGGCATCTGCTGCCGATCATGGCAATGCGTCTGCTGCAAAAAGCCGGGCACATTCCGATTGTGCTGGTCGGCGGCGCTACCGCGCAGATCGGCGATCCGTCGGGCAAACAGAGCACCCGTCCGATACTGACCAAGGATGAAATCGCGGCGAATGCGGAATGCCTCCGCAGTCAACTGGCGCATTTTATCTCGGTCACAGAAGGCAATGCGCATTTTGTCAACAATATTGACTGGTTCAAGGATATGCTGTACATTGATTTCCTGCGGGATATCGGCTCCAAGTTCAGCGTCAACCGCATGCTGGCGCAGGATTCGGTGAAGATGCGCCTGGAAACCGGTCTGTCCTTTCTGGAATTCAACTACTCCATCCTTCAGGCCTATGACTTCTACGTGTTGAACCGCGATTTGAACTGCAAGATGCAGTTTGGCGGACAGGATCAGTGGGGCAATATCGTCGCCGGCACCGAACTGGTCAGAAAGATGTCGCAGAACGAAGTTTTCGCGATGACTTTCCCGTTGCTTACTGACAGCCAGGGCAATAAATTCGGCAAGACAGCCGGAGGCACCAACGTTTGGCTTGACACTTCCCGCACTTCAGTTTTTGACTACTATCAGTTCTGGCGCAACTGTGAAGACGGCGACGTTCAGAAACTGCTATGTTTTTTCACCAATCTGCCGGTTGACGAAATCAGGCTGCTGGCGCAATTGCAGGCCCCGGCAATCAACCGGGCCAAGGAAATCCTGGCGTTTGAAGCCACCAGACTGGCGCATGGCGAAGCTGAAGCAGTCAAGGCCTATCTTGCCGCCGGCAGCAAATTCGGTTTTGCCGATCCGGAAGGAAAGCTCCAGACATCCAGCACTGTCGCTGCAATCAAAGCTGACAGCCGGGCCGGGTTTGACGATCTTCCCGCCTATGAACTGCCGAAATCGGAAGTGGACGGCGAGGGCATCTGGATTGTAAAACTCCTGACCGATGCCGGACTCAGCAAATCCAACGGCGAGTCGCGCCGGCTGATACAGGGCGGCGGCGCTTATATCAATGATCAGCGCATCGCCAGTTTCGAGCTAAAAATCAACGCTGATGTTTTCGCCGCCGGACCAGTCATTCTCAAAGCAGGCAAGAAAAATATCAGGAAGATTGTTCTGGTGTAAATGCCTGCCCGGTGATTGATAAAAACATTACGTTTTTTATCTTAAGGTAGCCATTTATGTTTTTATTATTTTGTTTTTGTGGTATAATTAAACAGAGATTTTCTATTAAGGAAATTTTTAATTGACGGGTAATTTTTATCCCGGGATAGTTTATAAATTTAAAAATTGAAAGATATAACATACGATGCGGTTAGTTTATATTATAATGGTTCTTTGGGGAGTGTCTGCCTGCTTGTTTTGCAATGCCGGCGAGAACAAAAATAACTCAGGCGAGAACAACAGGAATGGCGATGATATACAGTTGACCAGGGACAGCGTTTTTGAATATCTAAAGAAATGCGAAACCATGATCATTACCGGCAAGGATGAACGCGGCGCGGAATTGACCCGGCAGCATTACATGGCGTATGCCATGACCGTGCATTCCTGGTTGAAAGATCCGGAGGAACTGGAAATATCGACCGGGATCGACCGTGCCTGGTTTATTAAAGTGCATGACAAGTTCGATGAGATGTGGGCGACCCGCCGGCAATCAGATCTGGACGGACTGGACGATAACAGCAACAGTAAAAATGCCGAGGCCGATAAGAAATTTGAAAAAGTCGTACAGGCATTTTCCATGCTGCTGCTAAAACCGGAAGACGTTAATCCGGCCAGGCTTTACAGCCTGAAAAAGTTCAAAGACGCCAATCGCAGGAAAGTAAAACCGGCTCAGAAAAAAACTATTGCCGATACGGCTGACGAAACATGATAACAGGTATCATCGGGCGCGGCGTGAGCGGTCTCGCCGCTGCCAGGCTGGCTGAAGCCGCCGGTCATAAAATTACATTCTTCGAAGATGCTGCATTTCCCCGGGAAAACCCATCTCCCTCTGTTTTTGCCGGATTTGATCTGCTGATAGTCAGTCCCGGAGTTCCGCCGTGTTCTCCGGTCTACCAGGCGGCGCTGGCTTCCGGGCTGGAACTGATCAGCGAGATGGAATTCGGGGCGCGCCATTTCGCCGGACCAATGCTGGCAATAACCGGGACCAACGGCAAAACCACGACCACGGAACTGACTGTGCATCTGCTGCGGGCGCTTGGCGTTGACGCCCGGCCCGCAGGCAATATCGGATTTCCTTTATGCGACATCTGCGCGGATATTCTCGAGGGCAGGGCCGGTAAAGGGCTGCTGCCGGTTATTGAAGTGAGTTCATTTCAGCTTGAACGCTGTTTTAAATTCAATCCGTTTGCCGCAGTACTGCTGAATATCACCAGCGACCATCTCAACCGTTACCACGACCGCATGGATGAATATGCCGCCACCAAATTCAAGATTTTTGAACGGATGCCGGTTGAACGGCGGGTGGCGGGATTGAGCCTGCGCGAAACTCCGGAATTCAAACTGCCGGTTTGCGCGGGCAATAAAATAACCGTTTGCGGCGGGGATTTGCTGTATGACGGAAAATTGATCGTCCGTCAGCAGGAAACGCAGTTGAAAGGTCCGCATAACCTGGAGAATCTGGCTGCCGCGCTGGAACTGGTGCGGATTTATCTGGGCCATGACGCGTTGTTCTCGCCCGCGCTGAAGCAGGCGGTATGCGGATTTGCGCCCGGGCGTCATCGTCTGGAGCAGATTGCAGAGCATTCCGGGGTGCTCTTTATTAATGATTCCAAGGCGACCAATCCGGCATCGGTAATTGTAGCACTGCAAACAGTTTCCGTTCCCGGCGGGAGAAATGTCAACCTCATCCTCGGCGGACTGGATAAAGACATGGATTTCTCATCATTACGCGAAGTCTCTGACTTTATAAAGAAGGGATTTGTCATCGGACAATGCAGACAGAAGATATTTGATACTCTGAACGGCAGTTTTCCCTGCGAACTGTTTGATACGTTCAAAGAGGCGGTTGCAGCCGCTGCCCGGAATTCCGTCAACGGCGATATTGTCCTGCTTTCGCCGGCGTGCGCCAGCATGGACATGTTCAAGGATTACAAAGACCGCGGCGATCAATTCCGCGACCTCGTAATTAATCCGGATATAATTCATCAATAAGAGTGTAAAATAACTGGCAAACCGGCAGTTTTGGTAATAGATTTAGCAGATTTTAAATAAAATAACAGGAGTTGAACATATTATGCCTTTTGAACATGGAACTTTTGCCGTATCGGTCTTTAAACTGGCTTCAAAATTGCCGGAAGATTATCTTGGACTTTTCGCCGCGGACACCGCGGGGATGCTCGATCAGGTAAAGGACGAGCCGCAGATCGGCTGGGTCAGCGGACGGCATCTGCTGGAATCAAAGATCGACGAAGAAACCGCAATTTGCGGCGGCCACCTTTATCTGAATCTGCGTAAAGCTGAACGGAAAATTCCTTCTGTTCTCATGAAAGCCATCTGCAAACGCGAAGAACTGGTTTATATGCAGGCGAATAATGCGATCATGGTACCGTCGCGTGTTAAACACGAGATCAAGAAAGATGTCATCGAGAAGCATCTGATGAAAATGCCGCCGTCGCTGGCCGGGGTTCCGGTAGTGGTCGATTTGTCCACGAATATGCTTTATCTGGGAACCGGTTCCACGTCGCAGATTGACAATTTTATTGCATTTTTCCATAAAACCACCAACATTGAGCCTCGTCAAATGGGCATCGGGGAAATGATGGAAGAGATGTTTCATAAGACTGAAGCCGATCTGCCTGTCATCAATTTTTCCGACCGTCCGGACGGCGAGCTGACCCCCGGCCGCGATTTCCTTACCTGGCTGTGGTATTACAGCGAGAAGGAAGGCGGACGGGTGTCGCTTGAACAGTTCGGCGATTTCGATATCATGATCGAAGGTCCGCTGACTTTTGCCTATTCCGCCGAAGCTCAGGGCGCGGCGGAAACCTCGATCAAGAAAGGCGGCAGCCCGCAGCGCAGCGCTGAGGCCAAAGCGGCGCTGATTGTCGGCAAAAAACTCAAGAAAGCAAAATTTGCCATGGCGCGCGGCGAGGATGTATGGGCAGGTACTTTTGACGCCGACCATTTCACATTCAGCGGACTTTCTCTGCCAGAAGGCGAAGAAATGGACATACATACGCGCTTTGCCGAAAGAATCATGAATCTGGATATTTTCCAGCAGGCCATGAAAGCATATTTCGCGAAATTCTTTGAGACTGTGAAGGCTATAAAATGGCCGGAAACTGAAAAGCAACTGCAGAAGTGGGCGCTGGAGCGGGATTCCTATTAATCCATCACAGGCTTGTCAAGCAGCAGGCATGGCAAGCCGGTTTCACTATTTGGAAGTTTCAGCCGGATGTTTTTTCAGCAAAGTTCTGCTGGTGCGGTTGATGAGTACGGCCCCGAGCGGTGAGGTCAGAATGATGCTGAATACCGCGATTGCCAGGATTGTTTCTCCCGATTTCACTCCGCATGACAGTGGAATGGCGCCGATTGCCGCCTGAACGGTGGCTTTGGGAAAATAGGCCAGTACGCAGAACAGCTTTTCATGAGAATTGAGTTTTGAGCGGAAGAGCGCCAACCATACTCCGATGCTTCTGCCGGCCAGTCCGATTACAATAATCAAGCCGCCGACGAGTCCGGCATTCAGCGCGACACTGATGTTTACTTGAGCACCGATCAATACGAACAGCAGGATTTCAGCGAATACCCATACTTTGCCGAATTTTGATGCCAGCCGGTTGGCAGTGTCATTATTTCTCTCAAGCAGGACGAAGCCCATCGCCATGATGCCAAGCAGGCTGGCTACCGGCAGTATATTCCTGATGCTTTTGAAGCTTTCCAGGCTGTTCAGCAGAATAGCCGCCACCAGAAAGACTATCATCTTTTTGGTATCGCGCATTTCAAATTTCTTATACAAGCCGGATAGCAGATAACCGGCCAGCAAGCCCAATGCAAGCCCGGCGATTATCCCGAGCGGAAGCTTTACGGCAATGCTCATAATGCTCTGTCCGGTGTTGCTGAACAAGCTCAGGAAAACCCCGAAAATGGTGATGGCGAAAATATTGTCCAGCGAGGCGCCGGCCAGCAGCAGCGTAGGAACTTCGCGGTTTTGTCCGAACCCGTGTTTTTTTAGCTCAAGCATTTGCGGAACTACAACCGCAGGCGAAACTGCGGCGATAATAAAGCCCAGCATTCCGGCCTCCAGCCACGGCAGCGACAACAGAAGATGCGCCGCCAGCATTACAGTCAATCCTTCAAAAATACCAGGGATGCAGCTCATCTTTAAAGCTGGAATGCCGATTTTATTAAGGGTTTCGCGATTGATGCCCAGACCGGCCCGGATCAGGATTACAATCAGCGCGGCGGTGCGCAGTTCGGCGGAAATATTCAACAGCAGCGGCGATATAAAGTCCAGGCAGTAAGGGCCGAGAATAATTCCGGTCAGGATCATGCCCAGCAGTCCGGGGATTTTGATAAATTCAAAAATCCGGTTCATCAGTAATGCGGCAATGGTTATAACCGCCAGATTGAACAGCATTTTGCCAGCCTCTTATTTATAAAAAAAACAGCCCGAAAAGACTATTTCGGGCTATGTAATTGCAGATTATTCATAATGAGATCAGGACATGGTTCTGGTCATGTTATCCATTTCCTGAAGCATAATACCAGTACCTTTAACCACCGCCTTCAGCGGATCTTCGGCGACAAATACCGGCAAACCGGTTTCTTCAACGATCAGGCGGTCAAGGCCGGTGAGGAGCGCGCCGCCGCCGGCAAGCATAATGCCGCGGTCAATCAGGTCGGCGGCCAGTTCAGGCGGACAGCGTTCTAGCGTGGTTCTTACCGCTTCAATGATGCTGGTGATCGGTTCCTGCAATGCCATTCTGATTTCGCCTGCGGTGATGCGGATAGTTTTCGGAAGTCCGGAAACCAGGTCACGGCCTTTGACTTCCATGCTGGCGTCATCGTTGGTCGGGTAGGCGCTGCCGATATCCATCTTGATTTTTTCGGAGGTGCGTTCCCCGATCATCAAGTTATAAACACGTTTCATGTGCTGGCAGATCGCAGCATCAAGTTCATCGCCGCCGACGCGGACGCTTCTTGCCCAGACGATACCGGAAAGCGATATAACCGCGACTTCAGTAGTTCCGCCGCCGATATCAACAATCATGCTGCCGGACGGCTCGCTGACCGGAAGTCCCACGCCGATAGCTGCCGCCATCGGTTCTTCGACAAGTACCACATCGCCGGCGCCGGCGCGTTTGGCGCTGTCCTTGACGGCACGGTTTTCCACTTCAGTGATTCCGGACGGTACCGCGACCAGCACTCGCGGCTGAAGGAGGCGCTGCCGCCACGGTACATGGGTCATGGCTTTCTGTATGAAATAGCGCAGCATGTGCTCAGTAATTTCAAAGTCAGCGATAACGCCGTCTTTCATCGGCCGGACGGCGCGAATGTTACCGGGAGTTCTGCCAAGCATTTTTTTGGCGTCGGTGCCGACTGCGAGCACTTCCTTAGTGTTTTCAGTAATCGCAACAACAGAAGGTTCCTGTAGAACTATTCCTTTGTCTTTTACGAAAACAAGACAGTTTGCAGTACCTAAGTCGATACCGATATCACTTCTAAAAAACCTGGATAACTTCTGATAATTAAACATTACTCTGAAACCCCATCTGTTATATTTAACGTCGCCTCAAAATGCCGACAGAGTTAATTTACGATTTAAAAATCAATATTCAAAATATTTTTTCAAAAAAAATCAAATACAGACAAAAAAAAGGCTCCGGAAGGGTTTTTCCGGAGCAAAAGTCCATATTAAACTAGTTCCAGTGCGGATTTTCCGGCAATGATTTGTCAAATTCCGCCATCAGACCGTCCTGATACTGGCCGGCAAAGGTGCCCGCGAAGAAGCGGTCAAGCCCTTCTTCGTTGAGTTTCGCCCAATACAGTTCTTCATGGCCCGGAATAATCGGGAAGAACAATACGCCATTCTTTTGCGCGGCTTTCAAATCGCCGGGGGCATCCCCGATCATCAATACTTTTTCGGGTGAATATTTGCCGCTGGTGACATATTTCAGATGCTCAGTCTTGGTGCCGTGTTCCTGTCCGCAGATCATTCCGAGATAATGGTCGATTTTGTTTTCCTCCCATTCTCTGGTCAGCGCTTCCAGGGGGGTCTGGGAGACGACGATCATGTCGGCTTGGGGATAGCCCTTGGCCAGTACTTCCTTCACGCCGGGGAAAGGAGGAATGCCATGAACCATTTCGGCGATGTCTTCGTTGACTTCGAGACTCCAGTCAAGGATCATGCCGAGTTCTTTGCTGCCGGTGGCCGCCACTTTGGCTTTCAGCGCGGGATTGCCAAGTTTGCTTTCCTCTTTAATCCAGGCGTCAAGTTCAGTCAGCACCGGAACTGCAATGCCCCGTGCCGCGAATTCTTTGCGTGCGCGGATCAGTTCAATGGCGCGCTGAACCGCCAGGAAACGATTGCAGCCGCGGGTTTTGCTGTAGAGATTGACGAATTCCCATACTTCACGCGCATACTTGCTGGCAGCCTGCATCCCGAAGTGCTTAACGAAATTCGGGCAGAAACATTCTTTCTGCTTGATTTCCATGGTGTCGAAAATACAACCGTCACTGTCGAACCCGATGAAAAACTCATGTTTCTTCGGCAGATTCTCCATTTGTGCAATATAATCCATCAGTTTTGCTCCATTTTTTATGGTTTATTAACATTAATGCTATCGTTGGCGTACTTTGTTAAATCATTAAACTAACTCATTTTTTTAAAATCGCAATCATCGAAATAAAAAATCCTTGACCATTTTATTTCAGGTCTTCGCAGCGCTTCAGTATTCCGCGGCGATAAAGCCTCAATACAAGCATCTTGGACTCTTTAAGCGGAATCTTTTTTACAGCTATCCCTATATCATAATGACTTGTCTAATGTTGTCCAATGTGTCCCCAATGTTCGATCCCGGCATTCCGACTAATGCAGATGTCGGGCGATTGGAGATTGCAAAATCTTTCGCGCAGGGTATTTTACTCGTTACCGTGTTTTTAATATTTTTTAGCTTTAAGGAGAAATTACCATGCATAATATAAAATTGGCTTTAAAATTACTGTTTGCCGTGGTCGGTTGTATTGTGGCGGCCGGATGCACATGCGTGTCGTTCAACCCTGCCGGCAGCGAAGAGAACGGGATATCATTCTCCGGTACAAAGCAATACCAGATAGTCAATGCCGAAACGCTTATGCTGAGTCCGATGAACAAAACGGAACCGCTTTGCGCACTGGAGTTTAATATGCTGGCCCGGTCGCTCGGAAACATGCCTGGCAATGACTTCGGCAGCTTCTGGAGCAATGCAGCGCCTGAAATTGACCGGGCGCGCAGTTATCAAAGTACTTTAACCAGTGACACCGACGCATTTAAAATTTCGTGCAGATCCATTGCTCCAAATATATTTAACAGTTCGTCCGGCGCGATTAAGATTCAAGTCAAATCTGTCATAGTGATCCGTCCGGAAGAGATATCACCGTGGTGGATGACCGGATATCTGCTGACCTTGTCGATGGCCCCGATGCGTTCAAGCAGTCTGGGAACGGTGGTGGTGGCGGTGCTTGACGGCAACGGCAATACCATCGGTTCGAAAGTCATTTTGTTCCGGCGTTCATACTGGATCAGCGGTTTCCTGCCGACAGCGCTGATGTGCGGCGGTAAATATTCCTGCACCAAGGTTGATCCGGACAATCAGAACGGCGATGAAAAAGCGCTGTTGAATCAGATTACTGCCCGGGCGGTAATGGACATTCTGAACATAAATTCAGTGAAAGCGCCCGCGGTCAGCCCTGAATGGATAAATTTCCGTACAGCGATAGTCGAATCAATTATTTCCGGAAATGAGCCGGCGGCTGTAGCTTTATTGAGAGACAGCTATAAAAAATTCATCGGCGGCAAAGAATGCCAGGATTGGCTGGACTTGATTGATTAGGAGCAATTTGTCTGCAACCCGCAGTAGATTTACATTGACTTTAGGGCATTGTTCGCTAAAGTATTCGGGTGATTTGTAAAAAGAACGATAATTTTGATTTTTAACAAATAAAGGAACATCTTCTGATGTCAAAGACATTCAAGCAATGGTTTTACGAACACCATTTAGCACTGGGTAACAAGGAACTTCCCGAATCGGTGGAAGTGGCGGGTAAGACATGGAAGAAAGTAAAGGCGTTCAAACATGACTTTTTTGCTGCCACGGGGATGTATGAAAGCGGAGCCGGCGAAATATCAGTTCTCAAGATTTTCCGACCGCGCTCTTTTCTTCTGCTGCCTTACGGGCTGCTTTCAATTCTGGAGCGGCGGCATGAAGAGAAGATTTATCTGAGATTGCAGGATACCGGGCATATCCCGAAATGGATCGGGCGTTATGGCAAAACCGGCTTCATGCACGAGTATGTGCCCGGCGGCCATCTCAATAAAGGCACCAAAGTGCGCGATGATTTCTTTCCGGAACTTGAGAAGCTGCTAAAGACCATGCACCAGCGCGGCATGGCTTATCTGGACACCAACAAGCCGGACAATATCATCGTTGGCGATGACGGCAACTGTTATCTTATCGACTTTCAGATTACCTGGGTGCAGCCCCCGTTCCCGCTGAGTCTGCTGACTTATCCTGTTTTCGCCATATTCAAAGATTCCGACCTGTACCATCTGCGGAAGCATTGGCGTAGAATATTGCCGGGGAGTATAAGTGATGAAGAGTTCAGAAAAATGAGGCCGTGGTACATCAAGATTCACCGGCGCATTGCCGATCCAGTGCGAGTAGTAAGACGGGCATATCTGCGTAAAATTGAAGAAGGCGCGGCGAACAAGCCGGAAGGTTCCGCGAAGCATTAAGCATTCGTCATAAATCAAATATGCAACCACGTCCTGTCATGGGCGTGGTTGTTTCTTTGTCCACCTTCAGGGCAAAAATACCACCGGCTCTGCCGGTGCGTTCCCAAAAATCTTCAGATTCAAGTGATTTAGAAAAACCTCCTGTGCTATAGTAACGCATGGTTCGCCAACCACGTTA
>JBAYIO010000099.1:0-21180 GCA_041665605.1 Victivallaceae bacterium
CATGCGCAAACTTTTGCTTCTAATTCGCGCTGTGGTTGTTAACAAAATTGAATATCAGGATAATTTTTCAAACAAAATAAGGATTTAGGGGCTTGACTTTCGACATACCATCTTGGAATGGACTGTCCAAAATGGTTCTGGTGTAGTGCCGTCCGTGTCGGACGTGGCTGTCCAAAATGGAGGAAAATTGAAAGACGTTGTGCTCAACGATACTCCAAAGTCTTGGAATAGACTGTCCAAAATGTTGTTTGAAAATCATATCAAAACCGGAAAGCGAGAAAAGCGAGAGAAGCGAGAAAAGTGGAAAACCGGAAAGTGTTATGCTCAACGATACTCCAAAGTATCGGAGTTGGAAAGCCCGCGAATGCGGGAAGGGCATGGCGTTGTAAGGGCATCCCTGGTGGATGCCTCCATACGGGCTATGCGGGAAGGGCATGGCGTTGTACATCCCTGGTGGATGCCTCCATACGGGCTATGCGGGAAGGGCATGGCGTTGTAAGGGCATCCCTGGTGGATGCCTCAAATGTTATGCTCAACGATACTCCAAAGTATCGGAATGGACTGTCCAAAATGGTTTTGTTGTAGTGCCGTCCGTGCCGGACGGGGCTGTCCAAAGGCTTGAAAAATCATCAAAAAAAGTGCTTTGAAAGTTAAAGAATAATTTGTATTGGCTGATTTAGAGTCATATATTTATATGAATATACTGATTGCAGCATGAATTTTCATGTACAATTTGTGCGACAGGAAAGCGGATTATCAGTAATATTCGAGCTGTTTCCGTAAACGTCCGGAAAGGTCAGGCGTGAGTGGAAAACAGACTTCCATGGTGTGATTAACAAATTCTAAAAAGTATTAAAAGGAACTGGAGGCTTCAATGGCAAAACATCTGAACGCGATACCCACAAACAATGCCGCGCTGATTCAGTGGGTTGAAGAATGGGCGTCGCTCTGCAAACCGGCGGGAATTCACTGGTGCGACGGTTCTGAAGAGGAATACAACTGTCTGGCTGAAAAACTGGTCAAGGCCGGCATTTTCACCAAACTTGAGACCCCGCCGAACAGCTATTATGCCCGTTCCGTTCCGGCGGACGTGGCCCGCGTGGAAGACCGGACTTATATCTGTTCCGAAACCAAGGAAGACGCCGGTCCGACCAACAACTGGATGGAACCCGCTGAAATGAAAGTCGCCATGCGCAAGCTTTATGACGGCTGCATGGAGGGACGCACCATGTATGTGATTCCGTTCAGCATGGGCCCGCTCGGTTCGAAAATCGCGCATATCGGCGTTGAACTTTCCGATTCCGAATATGTGGTGATCAACATGCGCATCATGACCCGCATGGGCAAAGCGGTGCTCGACACGCTCGGGAACGGCGAATGGGTGCGCTGCATGCACTCCGTCGGAGCCCCGCTCCAGCCCGGCCAGCAGGATACCGCCTGGCCGTGCAGCGAGACCAAGTACATCTCCCATTTCCCGAAGACCCGCGAAATCTGGTCGTTCGGCTCCGGTTACGGCGGCAACGCCCTGCTCGGCAAAAAGTGCTTTGCCCTCCGCATCGCGTCGTCCATGGCCCGCGAGGAAGGCTGGCTGGCCGAGCACATGCTCATCCTGGGCATCACTCCGCCGAACGGCAAAAAGCAGTATGTGGCGGCGGCATTTCCGTCCGCCTGCGGCAAAACCAACCTGGCCATGCTCATCCCCACGCTTCCCGGCTGGAAAGTCGAATGCGTCGGCGACGATATCGCCTGGATGAAATTCGGCGAAGACGGCCGCCTGTACGCCATCAATCCGGAAGCCGGTTTCTTCGGCGTCGCGCCGGGAACCTCGATGAAATCCAATCCGAACGCCATGCTGACCGTTGAACGCGGCAACAGCATTTTCACCAACGTCGCGCTCACCCCTGACAAAAAGACCGTCTGGTGGGAAGGCATGACTGACGAAAAGCCGGCCAGACTCATTGACTGGAAAAATAATGAATGGACTCCGGCCTCTGAAAATCCGGCAGCCCACCCGAATGCCCGTTTCACCAGCCCGGCGAAACAGTGTCCGGTGATTGACGCCGCCTGGGAAGATCCCCGCGGCGTTCCGATTTCCGCGATCCTGTTCGGCGGCCGCCGCGCTTCCGTGGTTCCGCTGGTGCATGAAGCGTTCGACTGGCGGCACGGCACGTTCATGGGCTCCATCATTGCTTCTGAAATGACCGCCGCCGCATTCGGCAACATCGGTTCGCTCCGCCGCGATCCGTTCGCCATGCTTCCGTTCTGCGGATACAACATGGCCGACTATTTCGCGCACTGGCTCAAGACCGGCGCCCGGGCGAAGGATGCGTCAAAGCTGCCTAAGATATTCTATGTCAACTGGTTCCGCAAATCAGCAGGCGGCAAGTGGCTGTGGCCCGGATTCGGCGAAAACAGCCGTGTCCTGAAATGGGTCATCCAGCGCGTCGCCGGCGAAATTGACGCCGTCAGGACCCCGATCGGCTACATGCCCGGCAAAGGCGATCTGGATGTCAGCAATCTGAACATTTCCGATGAAGACCTGAGTGAACTGCTCAAGGTCGACAGAGAGGAATGGCTCAAGGACATCCCCGGCATCCGCGAATACTATGCCAGATTCGCGGACAGAATGCCTCAGGGCCTGGTCGAGCAGCTTGACGCGCTCGAAGGCCGCTTAAAAGCATAACGGTGATGATTTTGCGGCGGGAAGGAAGTTTTGCTTCTTTCCCGCTTTATTTTCATGCAAGATTGTTAAAACGCGTTGACAAAACATGGTTTTATACTTATCATAATAGAATGTGTCTGCCAATATCCCGATTATGCGCAGCGTCTGAATAACTTGCAGTCTGTGCATAAAACAGTTTAAGATAGATGTTAATTAATGAGTGAAAACCGGATTACTATATGATTTCCCTGGCCCGTGCAAGTCTGATCTATGAATGGCGCAGATACCTGGCCGCCATTTTCGCGCTTGGCTTCTCCGCGCTGCTGATTTATATCCAGACCGGACTGATGCTCGGATTCTCCCTGTCCATGACTGCGATTCTGAATAATTCGCAGGCGGATCTGTGGGTATCCGCCTTCAATCTGACGTCTTTCGAGAACAGCGGCGGGGTGGAACTGAAAAATGAATACTACCTGCGCATGCACCCGGAAATAGAGTCCGTCAGTCCGTTTCTGCGCTACTGGTGCAATGGCAAGACCTATGACGGCGAACAGATATGGGCTCCGCTGTTCGGGGTGAATACCGACAAGCAGAAATGCCTGCTGATGCCGCCGGAGTTTCTGGAGGAGTTTGCGGACAAGCTGGATGAACCGATGACGGTGGTGATAGACCGGTCTTTCTCTAAGAATTTGAATCTGAATATCGGGGATTATACTGAGCTCAGCAATAAACGGGTCAAGATCGTCGGGATTACCGACGGCTACAAAAATGACCGCGGCGGTTTCGTTTTTGCTTCCGAATATACTTTCAAGCAGTTGGCGACCTGGACCTGGGTGCAGTTCCTGATGATCAGGATACGTGATCCGCAAATGGCGGATGCGGTGGCGGAAGAACTGAACAATTCCACCTGGAAGAACAGCAAGCTGAAAGCCTGGAGCAAAAACAATTTATTCTGGCAGTCACAGAAATGGCAGTTGCTGGAATCCCCCAACAGTCTGACTTTTATCTTTCTGTCCATCCTCGCGCTGTTCATCGGCGTTGCCATCACCAACCAGTCGCTGCGCTCGGCAATCCTGGCGTCGCTGAAGGAATATGCCGCATTAAGAGCGCTGGGCGTTTCCAAAGGCGCACTGTGCATGGTGGTGCTGGAACAGGCGTTCTGGGTCGGCATCGCCGGGCTGGTGCTGGCCTGGGTGCTGACCATTGTCTTTTCCTATATCGCTGTATATTACAAGCTGGCGTTCAATATTCCGCTATGGTTTGTTTTTGTCTCGACAATCGCGCTGATCATGGTCTCGCTGGTCTCCGGCCTGCTGTCGCTGATGGTGCTGTATAAAACCGAACCCGCGGAGCTGCTGAGATGAGCGAAACACCATACAACAAAAACGGCGAGATTCCATCCATCAGGATCATGGACATACAGCGTTCCTACGTCAGCGGCAAGATTGTCAATAATGTGCTGAAAGGCAATACCTTTGATCTGTATCCCGGCAAACTGACCCTGATTATGGGCCCCTCCGGTTCGGGGAAAAGTACCCTGCTGTCGGTAATCAGCGGCCTGCTGGAGCCGGACAGCGGCACCGTCCATATCAATGACACTGATATCTGGCAACTGGCGCCCCGCGCGATTGAAAAATTCCGCCTCGATCATTTCGGCTTTATCTTTCAGGGATTCAACCTGTTTGCTTCATTGACCGCGCTGGAACAGATTTTAATTGTGCTGAAATACGTCGGTAAAAAAGAAAAAGAAGCGGAGAATATCGCGGAGGACGTATTGAGGGAAGTCGGGCTGGGCAAAGTCATGCACCTGAAACCGATGCAGTTGTCCGGCGGCGAAAAACAGCGCGTCGCCATCGCCAGGGCGCTGGCGAAGAAACCGGAATTTCTGTTTGCCGACGAACCGACCAGCGCGCTGGACAAGGAAAACGGACAGATTGTCATCAGCCTGCTGCATAAGGCGGCCAGAGTCCATGGAACGACTATTTTCGCCGTGTCGCACGACCCGAGGCTGCTGCCTCATGCCGACAGGGTGATCAGAATTGAAGACGGAATAATAACCAGAGACGAACCCGGAGGTTTCAAAGAATGAGAAGATCAGCCAGAAAAAAAATGTGGACTTTCATAATTATTATATTAATAATTATGGGAATAGCCGGATATTTCACCTATAAATGGTATACTGCCAAGCCCGTCACCAAGACCAGCAAAATGCTAAGTGATGAAAGCCCGTATTCGGCGTTTGCACGCGGCAAGATTGACGTGGACGGCAGTATTGTCAAGCTATCCGCCAGCAAAGACGGCGTGCTCAAGGACCTGCTGGTGGATGAAGGCGAAAAAGTTAAAAAAGGGCAAATCCTGTGCAAGCTGGACGACCTCAGAGAGAAACTCCTCTGGGAATGCTGCAAAGCCGAAGCTGAACTGGCGGTCAAAAAAATCGAGCCGCTGAAAGTGTCGCTGGAAGCCGCTAAACGTGAACAGAAAAGATCGCAGAACCTGATCCGGCAGGAAGCCATATCCCGCGTGAAGTGGGATGAAACCAATGACCTGGTCGGACATCTTGAAGCGGAAATCAAAGTCGCCGAAGCTGAAGCGATGGTGGCCGCCGCCAGGCAAAAGCAGGCGGAATACGATATGGAAATGAAAAATATCCGGGCACCGGCAGATGGCAGAATCCTGCGCTGCGACGCCAGGCCGGGATACGGCATCAGCACGCTGAATGTTACCGTGCTTTTCCTGTTTGTGCCCGATGCCCCGTTTATCGTGCGTGCTGAAGTTGAGGAAAAGTTCATCAAACAAATCAAGCCGGGCGTAAAAGTTGATATCGTTCCCGACTCCGACGAAACCAAAACATATGCCGGCAAAGTCTTGAAAATGGGAACTTATCTAGGCCCGAAACGCCTGTCCTTCGACGAGCCGACGGAAAAAAGCGATGTCCGGACGGTTGAATGCATCATCACCGTTTACGAAAGAGAGCTGGTGCTTGGCCAGCGCGTTCTGGTTAAATTCAAAAAGCCGGAACCGCCGATTGCCGACCATAGATAAAGCACACTCCGTTCCCGGAGGAACGGAGCGGAACTTGTATCTTATTACTTGGTGCTGAACGAAATTCCAGCTTTCGTTTTGCCGACTTTCAGGGTGGAGCCGTCCGGCAATTCGCCGCCGATCATCATCCTGGAAACCGGTGTTTCCAGTTCCTTGACGATCGTGCGTTTCAGCGGACGGGCGCCGTAGTTCGGATCATAACCGATTTCAGCCAGATATTTCTTGGCTTCTTCCGATATTTCCATCCTGATGTCATGTTCTTTCAGCCGGCTGGCAAAACGCCTGATCTGGATATCCACGATCTCCAGAATATGCTTCTTGTCCAGCGCGTGGAAAATCAGCGTTTCGTCCACGCGGTTCAGGAACTCCGGACGGAAATGCAGCCGTAGCTGTTCCATGAGCTGCTCCTTGATCTCATCGGCATTGCCGTGATGCTGCAAGATCATATCGCTGCCGATATTGCTGGTCATGATGATGATCGTATTTTTGAAATTTACGGTCCGCCCGTGCGAGTCCGTGATAATCCCGTCTTCCAGAATCTGGAGCAGGATGTTGAAGACATCGCTGTGCGCTTTTTCGATCTCGTCAAACAGCACGACTGAATACGGCTTTCTGCGGACAGCCTCGGTCAACTGGCCGCCTTCCTCATAACCGACATATCCGGGAGGCGCGCCGACCATTCTGGCAACGCTGTGCTTTTCCATGTATTCGGACATATCGATCCGGACCATGGCGCGTTCATCGTCGAACAGGTTCTGGGCAAGCGCTCTGGCCAGCTCAGTTTTGCCGACCCCGGTCGGGCCCAGGAAAATGAATGACGCAATCGGGCGGTTCGGATCTTTCATGCCGGCACGGGCGCGCAGCACGGCGTCAGCCACTGCGATGACGGCTTCATCCTGGCCGACGACGCGTTCATGCAGATGGTCGCCCAGTTTGAGCAGTTTCTGTTTTTCGCTCTGAATCAGTCTGCTTACCGGGATATGGGTCCAGCGGCTGACGATTTCGGCAATGTCCTCTTCGTCAACTTCCTCTTTCAGTAAACGGTCACCGGTACCGGAGCGCAACTTCTGCTCGGTATCGCTGATCTGTTTTTCAATTCCCGGAATGGTGCCGTGGCGCAGTTCAGCGGCCTTTTCCAGATTGTATTCGCGCTCGGCCCGGTTCAGGCTCTGCTTCGACAGTTCCAGCGACTCCATCAGGGTGCGCAGTTCGGCAATGGATTTCTTCTCATTGTCCCACCTGGCGCGCAGTTCGGAACCGCGGCTCTTGAATTCGGCCAGTTCGGCTTCCAGCCCTTCCTTGCGCTTGAGCGCGGCCTGGTCTTTTTCTTTTTTCAAGCCGGCAATCTCAATCTCAAGCTGCATGGCCCGGCGTTCGATCTCGTCGATCTCCGCCGGACAACTGTCGATTTCGACGCGCAGGCTGGCGGCAGCCTCGTCAATCAGGTCAATTGCCTTGTCCGGCAGGAACCGGTCGGCAATATATTTATCGGAAAGCACTGCCGCCGCGATCAGGGCGCTGTCTTTCAACTTGATCCCGTGATGTATCTCATAACGCTCCTTGAGCCCGCGCAGAATCGAAATGGTGTCTTCAACCGACGGCTGGTCCACCAGCACCGACTGGAAACGGCGTTCCAGTGCGGCATCCTTTTCGATATATTTCCGGTATTCGTCAAGCGTCGTCGCACCGATGCAGTGCAGTTCGCCGCGCGCCAGCATCGGTTTTAACAGATTTCCGGCATCCATCGCGCCTTCGGCGGCACCGGCGCCGACCACGGTATGCAGTTCGTCAATGAACAGAATAACGCTGCCGTTGGCGGAAGTAACTTCTTTCAAAACCGCTTTCAGCCGTTCCTCAAACTCGCCGCGATACTTGGCCCCGGCAATCAGCGCCCCCATGTCCAGGGCGATAATCCGGCGGTCTTTCAAACCTTCCGGCACGTCGCCGCGGTAAATGCGGCGGGCAAGCCCTTCGACCACCGCCGTTTTGCCGACGCCCGGCTCGCCGATAAGCACCGGATTATTCTTGGTCCTGCGGGACAGAATTTGAATCACCCGGCGGATTTCTTCATCGCGGCCGATGACCGGATCAAGTTTATCCTGGGAAGCCAGCCGCGTCAAGTCGCGCCCGTATTTCTCCAGAGCCTCAAATGTCGCTTCCGGATCTTCGGAGGTCACCCGCTGATTGCCGCGCACCTGCTGCAGCGCCTTCAGCAGCTTCTCGTCCGTGATTTTGAATTCACTCAACAGTTTCTGGCATTTGCCGGAGACTTCCAGCAGCGCCATGAACAGATGTTCGACGCTGACGTATTCGTCTTTCATGCCTTCGGCTTTCTGTGCGGCGGCAATCATGATGCGGCTGAATTCCTGCGAATTATATACCTGTCCCGCACCCGGTCCGGAAACAGAAGGAATTGCCTCCAGTTCGCTTTCCGCCCGTACTTGAAGCGACGCCACATTTATCTCCATTTTTTTCAGCAGTGACGGCACCAGGCCGTTGTCCTGGGTGAGCAGCGCATACAGCAGATGCATCCCCTGAATTTCCTGATGTCCGTGTTCAACTGCCGTGTTCTGGGTAGCGATCAGCGCTTCCCTTGACCGGTTTGTGAGTTTTTCCATGTTCATAGTTTTTACCTTTCTTTTATATTAATATATGTAAATTATTCAGCATAAGTCCTGCCATAATAAATCATTTTCAATTCCGGTATAATAAAAACCCCTGTCCGCAGCCGGACAGGGGCGCGTTAAGGCCGCACTGGCCGAATTTAATTATTCTGTTGCAACTTTTATCTTATGCACTTTGGCGGATTCAGCCTTTGGCAATTCCAGTCTCAAGACGCCATCCTTGATCTTCGCGGAAATCTTTTCCAGCGCAATCTCATGGGAAATCTGGAAGGATCTTTTATAGCGTACATGCTTGCCGTGCTGCATCAGATCCGTATCCGCTTCGATCTTCAGTATCCGGTCTTCAACATTGACCGAAAGTTTGTCCGTGGTCGCGCCCGGCACATCCAGCAGCACCACGATTCCAGTATGATTTTCAACTACATCGGACGGCGGCGCGAATTCGATGTGTTCCATCCTTTTAACTTCCGCCTTTCTGACTTCCACTTTATTTTCTTTTTTGACTATATCAGACATTTTTCAATCCTCCATATTAAATCAATTTTCAGCAAACTCTCAGCCTATTTTAACGATGTGCGGTTTTTCCACTTCCTCTTTCGGCAGAGTGATTACCAGAACACCATTGATATATTTGGCGTTTACCTTCCCGCTTTTGACTTTCGACGGAAGCTTGATGCTTTCTTCAATCTTGCCGAATGAGCGTTCCCGATGCAGAAATTTTTCATCCTTCTTAAGCTCGGGGATATTTCTGCCGGCGCGGATCGTCAGAAAATCGCTGACCACTTCAATGTCCATGTCTTTGGATTCATAACCCGGCAGCGACATTTTCACGGTCAATTCCTTTTCGCCATCCTCGATGATCATCTGCGGATAACCGGCGCGGTAACGATTCAAATTTTCATTGAAATCGTCAAACAGCCCCAGCAATTCCTTCTGAAGCCCGTTGACCGTGCGCCATGGATTTAACAAACTCCAATTGTCATTTAACCTTGCTAACATTTTACACCTCCTGTTTTTCCGGTTTTCCGGTTTTATACTATCTGGTAAAGGTAATAGCAAAAGTCATGCCAAATTATCAAACAAGCTGGAACGCAAGTAAATCCTATACTGCTATAATTATAACCATACTTGCGATATTATTCAAGCGGAATCCTCATAGTTAACAGGTGAGACATAAAGACGCATTTATTTTCATAAATCACTGAGACATATTGTCTCTGTGTGTTTGCAATGATTCCCTCTGCGGGCTATATTTATTGATAACCGGCTAAACCCGCACGCAAGGTATTGATATGAATTTACGGAGTTGAAAGTTTAAGATGAAAGCTGGAGAATTCACCGAGTGCCCGCATTGCGGCCAAAGTACAGCGCTCAAGGAAAAAGTCCTGATGGACGGCTGGACCAAGGTCGGAAAAGTGCTTGCCTGCGCCATCTGCGGAGAGAAAATTGCCGACATTCCTGAACCGCAGACCGCCGTGGCCGAAAAAGGCAAAGCGCTGTCCGGATTCGCCGCGCTGCTGCACGCGGAAGCCGAAGAAAAACCGGAAATCAAAGTCAATGATGATGAAAAACAGTTCTGCCGCGACTGCGCGCACTTTATCGCGCACCCGTTTCTCAGCCGTTGCACCCTGCATAGAAAAGAAGTGAATCCAATGGACGACTGTCCGGATTTCAAGCCCAAACCACAAGAGGTATAAATTGATCAGCAGCCCGTTCCGCACCAAAGCCGAAAAAATGAACGCCTTTTCCCATGTTGATATCTATCCGGTGATTTCCTCCGAGTTCACCAACGGCCGCGATGTTTTAGATGTGCTGCGCCAAATCGCCGGGGGCGGAGCAAAAATCGTTCAGTTGCGGGAAAAGAATAAAACCAAAGCTGAAGTCTACCGGCTGGCGGTGGAATACCGCAGAATCACTGCTCAGTTCAATATGCTGCTGATCTTGAACGATCATCTTGATATCGCCCTGGCGGTTGACGCCGACGGCGTCCATCTGGGGCAGGATGATCTGCCGCTGGCTCCGGCAAAAAAACTCGGCTTTAATCTGATCATCGGCAACTCCACGCATAATCTTGAAGAAGCGCTTGCCGCGCAGGCCGCCGGTGCTGATTACATCAACATCGGCCCGATTTATCCGACCGGCACCAAGGCCGTCGCCTGCGGCGCAATCGGCCTGGAAACGCTGAAAACCGTATCCGCCAGGGTATGTATGCCGTTCACGGTGATGGGCGGCATTAAAGCCTGCCATATTCCTGAACTTCTCGCCTGCGGCGCCACTAAAATTGCCATGGTCACCGAGATCACCCAGGCCGGAGACATCCGCGCCAGAGTCACAGAACTCCGCAGTTTATTTACATTGTAAATTCAGGAGAACAATATGCAGTATCGAAAGTTTGGCAATACCGGAATTGAGCTTTCAACACTGGGATTCGGGGCAATGCGGCTGCCGATGAAACCGGATAACCAGGGGTTTTCTCACATTGCCATGGATGAATCGGTGGATGTGCTGTGCCATGGTTTCGAACAAGGCATCAATTATGTGGATACAGCCTACGGCTACTGCGGCGGCGAGAGTGAAATCGCCGTCGGGCGGGCGCTGAAGAACGGCTGGCGCGACAAGATATATCTTTCGACCAAAATACCGGTGTGGAAAGTCACGGAGCAGGGCGATTTCCGCCGCATACTGGAGGAACAGCTCGGAAAAATGCAGGTTGACCATATTGATTTCTACCACTTTCATTCGGTAAGCGCTGATAATTTTGAGAACAATGTGCTGAAATTCAACCTGATTGACGAAGCCATGAAGGCTAAAGAACAGGGGCTGATCCGGTTCCTGTCATTTTCTTTCCATGATAAACCGGAAAAGATGCTGCCGATTATCGACACCGGGGTTTTCTCCTCCGTACTCTGCCAGTACAATCTGCTTGACCGCGCCAATGAACCGTCAATCAAATATGCCGCGGAAAAAGGCTTGGGCGTCATCGCGATGGGACCGGTCGGCGGCGGCCGCCTGGCGTTTGCCGGCAGCATTTTCGAAGACGCGCTGGAAGGCCGCGTTTCCACACCGGAACTGGCGCTGCGTTTTGTGCTCAGCAATCCGGACATCAACTGCGCCTTGTCCGGCATGAGCACCAGGCAGATGGTGGACGGCAACGTAAAGATTGCCGGGCAGAACGCTGCATTAAGTCCGCAGGAAGTGTCGAGGATAAAGGAATTGCAGGAGAAATGCCGTTCGCTGGCCGATATTTACTGCACCGGCTGCGGCTACTGCATGCCATGTCCGTTTGAAGTAAACATCCCGGTCTGCCTGGAAGCGCTGATTTATCACAAAGTGTACCGGATGGAGCTCCCCGCCCGCGACAAATACGCCGCGATCGGCGGAGAATGGATCAAAGGCAAAACCGCATATGCATGTACAAACTGCGGCGCCTGCGAAGCAAAATGTCCTCAGAAAGTCAAGATCCGCGAACATCTGGCGGAAGCCGCCGCCGTCTTTGGAAAATAACAGCCCCATATAAACAAAAAATGCGGGAGGCAGTCCCGCATTTTTGTTCTCTGCTGATTTCCTGATTATTCTTTGGCCGGCTCGAATTCACCCATCTTGGCGTTGACGGTAACAGTGACCGGCTGGTCTTTCCTGACGTCAATCGTCTGGGTGCATTGTTGATTGTGCCAGGCTTTGACCATGGCTTTGCCGGAGAACGCTTTGATTTCGGTGACGATATAGAGCTCCCTGTCGCAGTTCCAGCCGACGGGTTTGCCGTCCTTCGCGTCTTCAAAATCGCCGTTCTGCAGCAGGCCGCCTTCAACGGTGATCATATCATAGTATACCCAGCGGACATCAATATTCTTTTTGTCCTTGTCTTTGGTCCAGTTGCCCTTGAGGCAGATAGTAACTTTGCCGTCATTCTCCGGCATAAACGTGAAAGAGGCTTTGATCCACTGGTCGGCTGGCAGCAGCGCAGTCTCTCCGATCAGGCTGAATTTACGATCATCTTCTTTGCCCCAGGTAATGTTCTGCAGAGAGCCGCCTTTCGGTCCGGAAACGGCCTTAAGTACGACATCTTTGCCGGAGATATCGACCCTTGCGCGAGTCTGCGGCGTCGCTTCCGCCGCCTGCATGGAGGCCCCGAAAACTAACAGCATGGCGAGAGTGAACAACTTTTTCATAGTACCTTTCTCCTTCGGCTGGTTAATATTATTGCGGACGATGACAGCTAAGATATACTGCAAATAATTTCTTTCAAGTGAATCCGATGGCTCTCAAAAAAATATTTAAAATAATTATATTATTCGTTGAATTTGTAAATAATCAGAATAATTTATCTATAAACAAAGGAAAAATAGAATAATGAATGATATAGATGTAAAAATACTGAATATAATTCGTGAAAATGCTAAAATATCCAATGCCGACCTGGCCAGAATGGTGAACATGGCGCCGTCGGCAGTGCTGGAACGCGTCAGAAAACTGGAAAACAACGGCTATATCAGCGGTTATGAAACCCGCCTGGACTATAAGAAATTCGGGCTCAAACTCACCGCGTTTATTGAACTTCTCACCTCTGAAAGCATCGGGGCCACCGAAATCGGCTACAAACTGGCGAAACTTCCTTTTATCCAGGAAATATACAGCGTGAGCGGAGATTATTGTTACCTGATCAAGGTGAGGGTGGCGGACAGTGACGCGCTTGCTGAACTTCTGAGTGAAATGGGGAAGATCAAGGGCATAAAAAGTTCGAAGACGACGCTGGTGCTTAAAGCCGTCAAAGAGTCTTCATCAATTGAACTGAAAGATTTTTGACTGTCAGTTCCCGGCATAGGTTGGAATCATGGAATACCCGGCAATCGAAATAAATCAGGATGCTATCCGCAGAAACGCTTGCGCATTGACTGCGCTATGCGCCAGGCGCGGGATTGCTGTTGCCGGAGTAGTCAAATGTACCTGCGGTTCACCGTCCGTTGCTTCGGCCATGCTGGCCGGCGGAGTGATGCAGATCGCGGATTCCAGAATAGAAAATCTGGCGCGCCTGCGCAATAACGGGATTAATTCCGGACTGATGCTCCTGCGCTCTCCGATGAAAAGTCAAATCGCTCATACGGTTAAAATCGCCGATATCAGCCTGAATTCGGAACTGGAAATAATTGAAATGCTGTCCGCCGAAGCGGCCGGGCGGCGCAAGAAGCACGATATTATTCTGATGATCGACCTCGGCGACCGCCGCGAAGGCGTGATGCCGGGAGACGTTATTTCCGCGGCCGGGGAAATCATGCGGATGCCCGGTGTCCGTCTGGCCGGCATCGGCACCAACCTGACTTGTTTCGGCGGAATACTTCCTTCGCCTGAAAATATGCAACTGCTGGCGGAGCTTGCCGTGGAGATCGAAACCGTATATAAAATAAAACTGCACTGGGTTTCCGGCGGCAACAGCAGTTCGCTGAAAATGATTATTGACGGTGTCATGCCCGCGAAAATAAACCATGTCCGGCTGGGGGAAAGCATTCTGCTCGGAAGAGAAACTGCCTATGGCGGATTACTGCCCGGAACGGAGCAGGATGCTTTTTGTCTGAAAGCTGAAGTCATCGAGTCCGCCGTCAAACCGTCGAATCCGGAGGGAATAACCGGGCTCGACGCTTTCGGCGGCGTTCCGGCGTCTCCCGGCGAAAACCGCATCCGGCGGCGCGTGCTGCTGGGGATTGGACGGGAAGATACGGTTCCGGAAGGACTGCTGCCCTGCGAACCGGGGATCAAAGTGCTCGGCGGCAGCAGCGATCATCTGATTGTCGATGTCGAGGACGCGGACAGATCATACGATGCCGGCGATATCATCGCTTTCAACCTGACTTATCCCGCATTGCTCGGCTGCATGACTTCAAGTTATGTGAGCAAGCATTACCCCGGCATTTGTCCCGAACCGCCAATCCGCGGAATCCGCATTGCGGGCCTGCCGGTGGGCGTTGGCGCCAACCGCGCCGGATCGGAGCTTGCCCCGCGGGCGGTATGCGCTAAAAAGCTGAAAGAAAAACTTGCCGGCTCCGGACATGACGTGGAAGATTGCGGGAACATCGTCCAGCCGGCACTGTATGACGCAGCCATGACTCCGGAACAAAGAGCCGCGCTGCTGATTGACGTCAACGACCGCCTGGCGCAGTTCACCGTAAAAGCGCTGGACGACAACCGGTTTCCGCTGGCGGTGGGCGGCGATCATTCAATCACTGCCGGAATCCTCGGCGGACTGCGGCGGCGAAGAAAAAATTCCGGCATGATAATGTTCTCGGCGTTCGGCGGATTCAACGACGAAAAAACCACCATTACCGGTAATTTGCAGGGCATGGTGCTTGCCGCCTGCTGCGACCGCTGCGGGTTGCGGATGGTTTCAATCCCCCCGGCCATGCCGGTTGAAAATATCGTCCTGATCGGGCTGCGCAATCTGGACTCCGCCGAACGCAAACTGCTGCTGCAATCCGGAATCAGAATCTTCACCATGGAGGATATTGATGTTCTCGGCATGCATGAAGTGATAATTCAGGCCTGCCGCGGACTCAGTCATTGCGCGGACGGGATTCATGTCAGCATCGGGATGAATTTCGCCGACCCGGCGGAGGCGCCCGGCGTATTGCTTGTGTCAAGGGGAGGGGTCAATTACCGGGAGGCGCATCTTGCCATGGAGACGCTGGCTGGAACCGGCATGGTCTGTTCCGCTGATCTTACGGAACTGGCGCCGGTCGATGCGGCGGATGACCCGACTGCCGGATTCGCGGTGGAACTGCTGTGCTCGCTGCTGGGACAAAAAATAATTTAGGAAATCTTCAGGCGGAAAATCGTTTTGGCTGATCATTTCCTCCAAATAACTGGATGGCTGCATTTATGAAAGAAAATAAACGGTTTACCGGGGTGCTGCTTGGTCTGGCGGCAACTTCATTCTGGGCTAGTTTCTATATTGTCGGACGTTTCCTCTTCGGCGAAGATGAAGCGAAAATAGATCCGGTCTTTCTTACCTTTGTCCGTTATCTGGTTGCCTCGATGCTGCTGACGGGGATCATGCTTTATCAGAAGAAAATGGCGGTCGTAAAGGAATGCCTGAAAAAAGATCTGGTCATTTTCATTTTCCTCGGCTTGACCGGGATTGTCGGAGAAGGCACACTGGTCTTCTATTCTTTGAAATACACTACCGCCGCCAGAAGCTGCCTGCTGGCCAACGCCTCGCCTGTCTTTACCGTGCTGATGGCCTATTTTGCGCTGAATGAAGGGATGTCCAAATCCAAAACCGCCGGCATGCTGCTCGGCTTCGCCGGCATCAGCGCCGCAATCCTGTGCCGCGGCGGGAGCGATGCCTATATGTCCGCTTCCGCGGTCATCGGCGATTTAATGGCGCTGGCGTCGGGAGTCTGCTGGGCCGCCTATACGGTCTGGGGAATGCGAGTATCCAACCAGTACGGCGGCATGGTCAGCGGTACCGTTTCGATACTGCTTGGCACGGTTTTGATGCTGCCGGTGGTTATGCTCAGCGGAAGTAATCTGTCGCTGGATCTGCCGCTGCGGGTATGGCTGGGGGTAATCTATCTGGGTGTGTTTGCCAACGGCATTGCCTACATGTGCTGGTTCGCCGCGCTGAAACACTTGAAAGCCGGTGAACTCGGCGCGTTCGGCTATGTCAGCGCGGCGATGACCATGGGCTGTCGCTTATCCTCCTTCAGGAAAAAATCAGCCTCTTATTCCTGGCCGCGCTGGCGCTGGTATTTTACGGCGTCTGTTTAATGATGAAAACGCCTGCGGGAAAAGCCGGTGAGTCCAAATGATCATCAGACTTTTTTCATCGCCGGCGATTAGGGGACGGCGTGTTAAAAGAGCTGATTATTTCGACTGCAATTGATGGCGGAAAGCGGAAGGGGACATCCCGATTTCATGCTTGAAGCGCCGGGAGAAATGGAACTGGTCGTGAAAACCGAAATGTTCCGCTATCCGGGACAGGGAATCATTGGATTCAAGCAGTCGGGAGGACGCTTTTCTCATGATCTCTCCAGACCGGAATTTCCCCGGCGTTTTACCTGTTACCAGAAGAAACCGCTGGCGGAAAAGCGAATATGACATGTTGAGACATTTTGCAACTTCAGCCAGCGCCGGACTGGTCAGGGTTCCTTCGCTTAAAAGACGGCATGCGGTCTTCCGCCATGCGATTAATTCAGTGTTCTCTTTGTTGTTTTCCTGGATTTGCATTGCTTCGGCCAGTATCTGCTGCAGGCGGCAGAGACGGACAAAGGAAGTTTCCGCGGGGGCGGCGGCCGGCGGCTGAACCACTTCAATGAATCGCTCGATCCAGTACTTGACCGGTTCGATAAACAGGACCCGGCTTTTACTGCCGGGAAAGCCTTGTGCCTGCCAGGTGTCGAAGACCGGCCCGCCGAACCACATGAAAAATTCACTCCAGCGGCTGCCGGGCCGGGGTCCGTAGCTCTGGTTGACATTGGGCCGGGTCCAGACCAGCATCCCTTTGCGCAGGATTGTCCTGACGCCGGTGTCATCAAAGTAGTCTGCCTCGCCTTCCAGCGTGTAGACCAGCAGATAATGAGGCGTGGGGCGCAGATAGTCCGGCGGCGGGGCATGGCCATAGGTCGCCTGGCTGTTCCATTTGGTTCCGGCAAATATTATTTGCCCCAGCGGACAGTCTACCGGCTGCGGCGCATGGATGGTGAAAGACCCGCGCGTGCTGAAATATAAGTTCCTGTCTATGTTCATGTCAAAATATACATGAATATTGTCATTATAGCAATTTCCGGTTGTAATAATGATGCTAGATTTAGACCGGTTAAAACATGATAACGGCGGTTTTATTGTTGTCAAAACAGCGGAAGGGAAATATTTATGGACATGCAGAATTTTGAATTGAAGAACAGCCGGATACACGATTCTTTTTTGAAGCTTAAAAAAGAAAATATCGGGCGGATGGAAAGAAAATTAAACCTTTCCTGGAGCAACTGGGGGTTTGGAATGGAAAAACTCTCCGATACCGCCAAAAGGCTGGCAAAGGCTGAAATCGGCTACATTGAACTTCATGGCAATCACTATGGCAGGGATTTGGGTTACAAGGCGGACGAGGTCCTGAAAATACTTGGCGGCTGCGGAATAAAAGTCGCCGGAATTTGCGGGATGTTTTCGGCGGATAATGACCTTTCAAGCAATCGCGGCATTCACCGGCAGACTGCGGTTGATTATCTGCGCCGGGAGCTGGAATTTGCATCGGCAGTGAATGCGTCGTACATCCTTGTCGTGCCCGGAGCCGTGGGGCGGGCAGTTGCATACGATGATATGGAATTTAAGCGCAGTGTCGAGACGGTCCGTTTAGTCGCGGACGAATTTTCCCGCAGAAAGATCAAAGCGGCGGTTGAACCGATCCGCTCGGCGGAGGTGAGCATCGTCCATACAATCGCCGATGCAATCAGGTACATTGAAGCAGTTGACCATCCGGGTATTCAGCATATCAACGGCGATGTATATCACATGCAGTCCGAGGAGTCTCATATTGCCGAAGCGATAATTGAGGCGGACAGGCGACTGGTCAATCTGCACATGGCAGACAGCAACCGGGGGGCGCTGGGCGGCGGAAGCATGGATCTGGATGCAATTATAAAGGCGCTTTATATCACCGGCTTTAATAATGGTGAATGTTTCGTGACGCCCGAACCATTGGGCCCCGGCGGTGATCCTTACCCGGCGATGCATGGAAATCCCGATCAGAAGAAACTGGACGAGCTGGTCATGAAAACCGCCGCCTGCTTCAGGCAGAGAGAGGAGCATGTCAGAGCGCTGGCATGATCAAGTCTGAATGAAATATGATGAGCTTAAAAAAGAATGTTTTAAGGCAAATCTGGAATTGCCCCGGCAGGGTCTGGTCATTTATACTTTCGGCAATGTCAGTTGCATTGATAGAATCAGCGGAGTGTATGCCATAAAACCGTCCGGGGTGGAATATGGCAAAATGCGCTGGCGGGACATGGTCGTAATTGACATGGACGGGAAGATTGTCGACGGCGGTTTAAAACCGTCTTCCGATTCCAGAACCCATCTGGTTCTTTATCAGAATTTTCCTGCCGCTGGAAGCATTGTCCACACTCATTCGACCTATGCCGCGGCATGGGCGCAGAGCTTGAGAGATGTTCCATTGTACGGAACCACTCATGCTGACCATCTCCCGGCGGATATTCCATGTACTGAACTCATGCCGGATGAAAGAATAGTGAATGACTATGAAGCGGAAACAGGCATGCAAATTGTGGACTGCTTTAAAAAGCGGGGGCTGCGGCCGGAGGAAATACAAATGACGCTTGTCGCCGGACACGGACCTTTTACATGGGCCGGAAACGCGGCGCAGGCAGTGTATAATGCCAGAATTCTGGAAGAACTTTGCAGGATGGCCTTTCTGACTGAACAGATAAATCCGGAAGCCACGCGCCTGAAAAAATCGCTGGTTGAAAAACATTATAACCGCAAGCACGGAGTAAACGCGTATTACGGGCAAAAATAAATCTGCATGTCCATTCACCCTGAAAAAAGGCGCGGAATAGCTGCCGCCGGATAAATTTTAACTGGGAAAAATCTGTTTTACAGCTATTTTAATTTAAAGTATATGGTTCTTATACATAAAAAGATATTGTATGAAGAAAATCGATTTACGCAAGGAAGCGGTGGATGCTGCCGTGAAAAGGCTGCGGAAAAAGGCATATCTGAAAACAGGTATTGCCTTGATTTTTACTGTTGCAATTTGCGGCTGGGTGGCATATGGACTGCTGAATCCGAGAATGACGGAGCGGTATAACGATTTTGCGGTAGATTCTGCGGTGGACTGGCTGGAGAATGCCGATCATGGAAAATTTGATGCCTGCAATAAAAATATTACGGACCCCGGCGGCTGGTTTAACTTGTATAAGCGCGACCGTAATAGTCTGGGCAAAGTTAGATCACGCAGCCTCAGCTCCCGCGAAGAATTGCCCGCCGGCGGCAGCGGACTGAAGCGCTATGAATTGAAATTCGGCTCCAGTTTCAGCGAGTCGCCAAAAGATGTTTTGGAAAAGGTGATTGTCGAATCTGACAACCAATCCCGCTTCTCGGTTGTTAATGCCGGTTACTGGCTGTATTCTTTCCGTCCGTCCAAGTCCGAAAAACGGGTTTTAAACGATGACGAAAAACAGCGGATCAGAGCCGTGGCGGAAAATGTGTTGAAGAAAGTTGCCGCCAGAGAGACAACATTTTTCAAGCAGGCCTATGCCGGGTGGACAGAGCAGCCCGATTATTTTCACTGGAAAAGCTGGATCGCCGCCGAAGCGGCATCCGGCAAAACAATTGCCGGCCTTTATGACGCCATGTCCAAAGGCAAGCTGTCGCCGTGGAAGTTCAGCGGCATATCCGCATTTATTCCGATCGGGCGTTCCGGTTTTGAATGCAGCAGTGTTTACTACAGCTTTTCAGTAAGCGCGGAAGGGAAAATCAGAAATTTTATGATACAGGTCGCCGTGGACCGTGATCTTTATCTGGATAAAGCCGCGGAATGGCAATTTTTCAGCCTGTGGTTCTGGGAAAAGAAAGAAACCAAAAAATAGCAGGAGAGCAAAATGTCTGCAAAGAGTAAAAAATCATCCGCCTTTACACTTATCGAACTCCTGGTGGTGATTTCAATCATCGCCATTCTGGCCGGAATGCTGCTCCCCGCATTGCAGTCGGCCAGGGAGAAAGCCAGGACCTCCAGTTGCGCCAACAATCTGGCGTCAATGCACAAAGCCTTTGCGCTTTATCTGACCGACTGGCAGGACCGGATTTTCTGGGGTGTCGACCCCGGCAACCCCGCTTACTACATGGACATGTATGTTTACGGAGGGCGCAACAGCGGAAACGCCTATACCGGCCCGCAGGGCGACCTGTTTGAACATTATGTGCCGCGTCCTTTGAATCGCTATGTCGACAATAAACTGGCCATATTCCGCTGCCCGAAAGATATCGCGCCGTCCTCAACGTGGCAGAATAACACCAAATTCGAGCAGGTGGGTAATTCTTATCCGTTTAACTGGTATCTGCGCAACACCAAAATTACTGCCGTTCCCGGCCTTTCGTCGCTGATCCTGTTTACCGAGGCTCCGGCGGTCGAAGGAAATTTATCGAGATATTCCTGGCATGGCGACAAAGTCAATGCCTGTTTTCTCGACGGCCATTTGAAGTTCTTCTGGGTTCCCCCGCAAGACAGCTCCGAACTGGTCTGGTGGCACGGACGCTCTCCCGCGCCAACCTCGGTGAACTGAACCGGCGCAATGGAGGCCTGACCTGAATGGTGTTAAGGAACTGGAACATCGAAGTCAAACTTTAGCTTTGGTGCTTTCGTGCAATGATTCATTGCGTTTACGCTTATTTTTGATCGCAATGGATTCGCTTTTACATGCTTTATGTTCCGCGAAATGCAAGCAAAAAACTTGTCCCGGCGGCGGATCTTGATTATGTAATAGAAGAGTATAAAGCCGGTCAGACGACCGGCTTTCGTATTTTTGCTCCGCAATCAGAAAATACAAAATCCTGTTTTATCGCATTATTTGAGCTTATTGTCACCGTTCCGGTTGACAATTTTACTATATATAGATAATTGATTGTTAATATTTTTAATGTTACCATTTTGTTTTTTTGTGGATAAAGAAGGATTCGGATTTATGACAGGCTTTAAATTTACGGACGACCAGCGGTCGGCGCTGAAGCTGATCGGGGGAATGGTCAGGAATCTGCTCTTGTTCGGGGGCTCGCGCTCGGGCAAAACGTTTATTCTGCTGTTCTCGATTGTGGTGCGGGCGCTGAAGGCGCCGGGGAGCCGCCATGCGG
>JBAYIO010000100.1:0-21019 GCA_041665605.1 Victivallaceae bacterium
ACAATACAAGAAATATAGTGCAAAAAATGACTTTGTCAAAAACAAAATTAAAGAAAAATGAAACTTTATTGAAAGTATTTCTTGAGAATTATAATCATCACCGCTCTACTGAGCCATTACGGAGAAACAAAGACTTGATTTAGACAAAACAAAAATACTGGCCTGCACTAAAAAATACAGGTCAGTATTCCTGGGAACTCATTACTTAAATCTTACTTCTTCTTATTATCTGCGGCATTCACGTTCTTCTGGAGAACGCCGGCTTCAAGAAGCTTGTCAATAAGATTCTGCATGGAATTGAAAGCGCTCAGAAAGCCCTGCGGCGGCATGATGATGCGTTCTTTGCACAGAGGAACGGGTTCACCCTTGCCATCGGCGTCCGGCTGAAGAGTAACGAAATCGAATCTTACCATTCCGCCCGCAAAATGAATCTGCCCGATACCGTCCGCATAAATTTCCGTTTTGACATTGACATCCATTATAAATTCTCCTTTTTTATTTTGGCTTGATACATGTCAGGTTCATATAGCACGAACAAAAAAATATTATACTGTACAAAAATGAATATGCAAACGCCATTTTCAAAATTAATATTTTATATTATCCCGCTCAGTTGCCGCTGCCGGATGAATCCTCATCTTTGCGGCTTATGTTGATTATCCCGTAAAGAATGCATATAACCATCGCGATGAGATTCAGCCAGTAAGCTGCCGTTATAGACCAGTCTCCGATTTCCTGCGCCATGCCGCGCCCTCCTGCATTTAAGTTCCCGTCCGGAAAATACGGTTTCCGCCGCACAATCCTGTTCCATGATTTAAGCTAATCCGCAAAGTCACTCCGGACAAGTTGAATAACCTTTTTTCTGCCTGAAATAATACATTTAGTGTATTTTGAAGTTTGCTTTAAACGTCACAAATAGTATCTTATCACTTTATAATATGAATAAATGCGGATCGCCCGGCGCGGTCTGAAAACCATAACTTAAATGAGGTCATAAAATGCTTCGCATAATGAAACTGCTTGTAATATTTGCCGTGTTTGCAACGGCCGGCTGTGAAAGTCTGAATCTTTCCTGGGATGACATTCTCGGAAGAAGCAAATCCGACTCATCGTCTTCCGAGTCGTCATCCACCGGCAAATATGAACCCAAATATGCAATGACATTCCATCAGGTGGTGGAATATCCCAGAGCGGAGAACATTGAAAAGGAAATTACTACTTTCGACGGCAAAAAATTGTATATCAATTCCAACTTTTTCTGTTCCAGCCGCGAAGTGATGCGGGCAAAGATGATTGAGCGGAAGGACCAGAAGGATTTCTACGATCTGGCTTTGAATTTGAGCCGCCGCGGCAAGATGCGGTGGATGAACATGGTGGTGAATTTCCAGCATTCCGATATCGCGATAATGCTCGACGGCATGTATTACAGGTCATTCACGCCGGAAGTTATTACTGATGAAGACACCGAATGGGTACTGCTCCCCGGCCCGTTTGACCCGGTTACCGCCAAAGGCATCGTGAAATACGCCGAAAAGAATTACGATTATTACAACCCGGACAGCAGAAAGTCTTTCTAACCTGCAATGCTCATGCCTCTAAATGCCAGCGGATGGTTCTTTCCAGAGTCTGACTGAGCGCATAATCCATTGTCAGGTTCAACTCTTTTCTGGCGCGTCCGGTATTCGGAACATACCGGGCAGGCAGCGCGCCTTCAACCGGCGGCTGAAGGATTTGAATCTCGCTGCGGTTCCCGAAACACCGGTTGACCTCCTCAGCCAGCCCGGCAATGGACACCGCCTGCTCCGAGCCGACATTATAGGCTCTGTCATTCAAGCCTTTGACCAGAATCGTCCAAAGCCATACCGCCAGGTCGGCGGCGTACATATATGAACGCAAAGGCGTACCGTCGCCCTTAATGATGACGGGGCGTCCGGCAAGGCAGTCCCGGATGAAATTACCAACGGCAAAATGGGTGTCCAGCGGCAGATACGGCCCGGCAAACGCAAAACCGCGGGCAATGGTGATGTAAAACCGGTCCATGGCGGCATATTCCAGACAGAGCCGTTCCGCATGCAGTTTGCCCCGTCCGTAAGCGGACTCCGGCCCTTCAAAACCCGGGGTGTTCATGAAGTCTTCGGAAATATCCGCCAATTCCGGCGGCTGGGTTCCGTACACCGCGCCGGAACTTATAAAGAGCATTTTCCTGGCGCCGGAGGTCGCCGTGAAATCCAGTATCCGCCGTGTTCCCTCCAGAATCACTGAATACATTTCTTCCGGACGCTCCAGGTCCAGTTTCGCACTGGCTTCTGTCGCCGCATTGATCACATAATCAAAATGGCCGGCGGGAAAAGCAAAATTGCGGATATCGCCTTGAATGAAAGATATTTCCCGGAACTCCCGGAATTTCGGATACTCGGACAGGAATTTCTCCGGATTGCGCGACAGTATCGTCAGCGTTGCGCCAAGCCCGTACTGGCGGTTGATTAACACGAAACTCTCCAGCAGCCATTTCCCGAAAAAACCGGTGCCGCCGGTGAGAAAAATGCGTTTCCCGCACAGCTTATTCTGTAAAGGCGCAAGCCGCCGGAGAATATCAGCTAAATCTTCACGTGGAATGTCTTTATTCATCTTCCTTCTCTCCTTCCGGCGAACTTTTGCCGGAATCTCCTTCGTTATCCGCACCGACCTTCGCCTTGCGGAAAGAATAATTACGGTGACTGCAGTAACTGAATATTAACGAAATCGGGACACATAAAATTTGCGAGATCACCGGATTGAGTCCAAGCCCGGATACCATGCCGAACATCAGCGCCATCCCCATCAGCATCGCGCCGCCGTACACCACATAAAAACGCAAATACTCGCGGACGATATTGCCGCGGGTTTTGAACACAAACAATTTATAGCAGATATAGGCATTGGTAATCGCCAGAATATTAGCCGGAACCGCCAGCACCAGATAATTGACCCATTGCTTCAGCCCTTCATATAAAACAATGTATACTAAAACTCCGAAAAGAGTATTCCAGACGCCGGTAATCAGAAAGCGGACGACTTTATCGACTTCGACGCGATGCTGGTGATATTTCTGGATAATGCGTTTCATTAAAGTCTATTCACTGCCTTCATGATTGTCAAAATTCAGTTTTTCCTCTTCGATAACCAGCGGTTTATCTTTGACATGAGTATAAATCGCCCCAATATATTCACCGATAATACCGATAAAAATTAACTGCACGGCTGAAAAAAAGAACAGTCCGATGATCAGCGGGGCAAGTCCCAGATTGAAAGTGTCCCAGAACGCCAGCTTATAGATAAAATATCCAAGGGCGATCAGCAGACTCAGCCCGGCCAGGCAGAAGCCGCAAAACGCCGCCAGCCGCAGCGGCAGCTTGGTATGATTGACGAATCCGGTCATTGCAATATCGTACAAAGTAAAGAAATTGTTCTTGGTCCGTCCGTGTCTACGCTTCGCCTGGACAAAAGGCATTTCCACTCTTTTCAGTCCGATTTCACTAACCATGCCCCGGAAATAGGGGTACGGATCGTGAAATTCCTTCAGCGCATCCATGAACTTCCGGTCATACAAACCGAATCCGGTAAAATTACGAATCTGTGTGCTTTCAGAAAACTTGGCCAGCAGCCAGTAATAAAAGCGCCGGATAACGAGCATCACCAGACTTTCTTTGCTCTGCGGCTTTACGGCACAAACAACATTGGCCCCTTTTTCCCATTCTTTGATAAAATCGACAATCAATTCCGGCGGATTCTGCAAATCCGAACACATGGCAATTACGGCATCACCGGAAGCTTGAAGCAATGCATTGTATGGAGAACGTACCTGTCCGAAATTTTTAGAATTAAAAATTACTTTGAATTTTTTATCCTGCGCTGCAATCCGGCGCAGAATATCCCGGCTGCCGTCAGTGGAATAATTGTCCGCTACAATGATTTCATAATCATATTGCGGCAACTGCTGAAAAACTTTAATCAACCTGTCATACAATTCCTGCAAATTGCCTTCTTCATTATAACATCCGGCAACGATGCTGATTTTTTTTAATTTTCCATTCACAGAAAACACCTTCAATGTAAACAATTACGACTATTTTAAAATAATCACTTTATTTGATAATTCCATCCGCCTTATTTCGGAAACGATCTCATCACTAAAAACAGCGGCGGCAACAAGAATTGCCGGGATATTCCGCATATTCAGCAACACTTCCGGCGAACATACCTGCTTGCCGCCCACACAAGTACCCTGCTTATGTTTGTCCTTGTCAACCAGCATGACGATATTGCACTTACCCAGACTTGATGTCGCCAGTAGACGGTTGGTGTAATTGCCGGCCCCCCAAATGACAATCTCCTCACCGCTTTCAGCCAGCTTGTCGATAATCAGATTGACCGTCTGATCCTTTTGAGTATGGGCAATATACTCCAATACCATTTTCGCCGAATAATTCCGCCAGTTCGCAGGAGCTTTATCTTCATTGCAGTATGTGCAGAAAACCATCGGTTGTGTGGTTTGGGAAAGTGTAATTGTTGTTTTATGCAAGCCGATGACGCTGAAGCCGTGTTGCAACCCAAGGTTGAGTAAAGATGTTTCATCAAAGTGATTGATGTGTTCAATGTTAAAATAATCGTATGGAACCGCATCATAATCCTGATATCGCGATGCATCAGGAACACAAACAAACAATAAACCGCGGCATTTCAACAACTGCTTCATGGCCTCCATGACTTTGCCGACATCATAAATATGCTCCAGCACGCCTGACAGAACGGCGCCATCATATTTTCTGCTTGCGGAAGTGGAAAATATGCTGCTTGCAATTCCGCAAAAACCTTTATTTTTCAGATCAGAAACACATTTTTCAGATGGATCCAGACCGGTAAGGTCAGACAAACCCAGTTTTTTCAGTTCCAGCAGTAATTGACCATTCCCGCAACCAACATCAATAATACTATCAGTTCTGTTGCGGATAAATGTATTAACCCACGCTGCGCGGTCTATATATAATGAACTATCAGCGCATGTGTAATTCATGTCATATCTTGACATTTCCGCATAATATTTGTCATACGCGTCCTGGCTGGCCGGAGAATCGGCAAAAACAAATCCGCAATTGTCACAAGCCACAACATCATATTGTGATGGAAGAATATGATTATCAGGCAAAATAAATTTTTGCGTATGCAGCAGCTCTCCTGTGGCATTCCGACAAACCGGGCATGGACGCTGTAAGCATTTTATATTCATAACTTTTCCTTTTCACACAGCGTACAAAACCGTTTCCGTCTGATTGACTGTGTAATGCCGCAAATAGAATTTGTATTCAGGAACAAATGATTTGATCAACAGCAAAAGGTCAAATAAATCTTCGCGCTTATGATAGACACATACCGACAGTTTGGGTTTCCAGTTTTTGATCGTCTGCTCTGCTCCAAGTATGGCGTTGTGTTCAGCACCTTCAATATCCATCGAAATATAGGTTACCCGACGGCCATTTAAAACGTTGTCAATAGCATCAACCTCTATCGAATTCGCCGGAAGTGCGTTTGCCGAACTTTCCAATATGCGTGACCCGCCCTCGCGTCCGCCGTGAAAATACATGACTTCATGTTTGTTCCAAGCGCCTTTATTATGTATTTCCACGTTTTGTATATTATTTTTTGCAATAGTATCCTTGAGTACGGACAGAGTTTTCTTGTCCGGCTCAAAAGCAATAATACCATCATATTTCCCTTCAGTCAGTCTCGCGAATTCAACTATTGCGTTTCCTTTAAATGCTCCAACATCCAGGAATACTTCTTTTTCCGATAAATGGACCACATCTTTATCAAAATACTCCATCGTGGACATGATTTCTTTATAGAGATTGAAATTCCCGGATAGCTTGGCGTTAAGAACATTGATAAATACTTTCTTTGAAAAATCATCCGCCAGGGAGGAGTACGCTTCTTCAAACTGGGAAATATATTCACAAATATACTGATAGTTAATTTTTTCCCCGCAGACTTCAAACCCGCATAGATACCAAACCGGGTTTTTCTCATGAGCATTTGCGAGTTGTGAAAATATCGGCTCCTTATATTGTATTCCAGTTGCCACCACTATATGATATCCGCTATTGGCAAACTTTTCTTTAAGGCCATCATAGCTGTATACCGGAAGCCCGAGGTGCATCGTTCCATGCTTGGCTGGATTGTTATCGCAAAAACACACCGGCTCTATTCCGTGTTGACGTAAATATGTCCAGACACACCACGCAATTTCACCGGCGCCCCAAAGGACAACCGGAGCCGGTGAAGCCTTGATTGCATCAAAAATCTCTTCCTCTGCGTGTCTGACGTCCTTGATATGATCAATAAGCATCGCATGTTCTCCATTGATTTTGCTGTTTATACTGTTATATGTCTTTTATATTTTTAAAATTCTGAAAATAAATCATGCAGTACCAATCTGCTCAATCGACATCACTCATTACTGCTTCGCCGCAATTTTTCCACCGGAAACCCGTCGATATTGTCCCTGGTGTAATGGTCGCTCAGGTAGATATCGCACCGGGCGCATGAATAGTTTTCATGTTTACGGTCCTGCAACTGCATTTTCAGGAATTCGAACCAGCGGTCGGAATGCCAGATTTCCCGCAGCGTGTGTTCTTCCATATTATCCAGATTGGTTCCGCCGATAAAATCCACGCAGCATGGAGCAACATCGCCGTTGCTGCGGACAGCCATGGTGGTAAAACCCATGGGGCAGGCAATGCGTTTAGTGCTGTGCTGTTTAAAATCATTCGCCGCAACGCCGATTCCCTCCTGATAATAATTCTTCATGAAATCTGTATCGCCGGTTTTAATCCAGCTATGCGGCTTGTCAATATACACTTCATCAGCCACGTCCTGATACATTTGCACGAACCGGTCATTGGCTTCCCCGTACATATCCAGCATCTTGGCGCTGACAAACGGCTTTTCCGATCCATGCTGCTTCCTGATTTCCCGCAGCATCCGGAGATTCTCGTGGATGATGCGGATGTCTATTGGAGAACCGGTGACTTCCTCATGCTTGCTCTGGTCAGGGGCATAAATGGACACCCTGGCATAATCCAGCCGGTACTCAACCAGTTTTTCCGCAACGGCGCGGGTAAGCAGCGAAGCGTTGGTCGTGGTTTCAATCCTTTCGGCAATATCCGCTTCCCTGGCAATTCTCAGCATTTCGCAGAAGTCAGGGTTGATCAGCGGCTCGCCGTACAGACTGAGCTTCAGTACTTTAAGTCTGGGACCTTCCCATGCTTGTAATTGCTCAATAATTTTCCGGAACCGCGCCAGCGGCATATTCATCCGGTTGCGGGTGAAGTAATTGTCGCCCTTGATGCCTTGAAAACACTGAACGCACTTGAAATTGCAGCAACTGGACGGTTCTATAAGAACCGTAAACGGCTTCGGCAGCGGCAGCACCTCCATGAGGTTCTGCCGTTTAGTGGATTTCAGTGCGGTAAATGGGATCATGGCTTCAACTTCTCCACCGGAAAACCGTCTACGTTGTCCTCTTCCGGAAACAGTTTAAACCAGTCGCAATTAGCGCAAATCCGGTTTTCATGTTTACGGTTTTCAAGCAGCATTTTCCGGAACTCGAACATATTTTTGCCGTTCCACAATTCCTGCAGCGTACTCTCGTAGGAATTACCGATTTTGGTGCCTTTGGCCGGATCGTGAGTACACATCAGACAATCGCCGATGTTGTTGATCACCATCGCCATGAATGGCCGCGGACAGGCAATCCTGTCCTTGTTTAAGCTTCCCGCATATTCCTGATTGGCCTGAAGCTCCTTATCGCGGTCATGATAATACATGCTGACCAGGTCGTTGCCGCTGTAATTAGTGGCATTATGCACCTTTTCCAGTCCGATCTCATCAGCGATGCCGCGGTACAGATTGAAAAAGGTCTCATTTTCCTCGCTGTAGGTGTCAAACATTTTAACAAAGATATAGGGAACAGTCTTTCCATGCGCGTCGCGCATCTCCCGAAGACGCTTTATATTGTCACGGATCTTTTCCACATCGCAATTAGTTCTGGTAACTTCATGATGATGTTTATTTTCCGCCGCATATATTGAGAAGCGGATGACATCCAGACCGTATTCAATCATTTTTGCCGAGATTTCCTCCGTCATCATCGAACCATTGGAGAAAGTATCCACCCGCTCGGCGACATTCGCGGCTTTGGCAATACGCACCATCTCGCAAAATTCAGGGTTGACGAACGGCTCGCCGAGCATGGCCAGACGCAGCAATTTGAGCCGCGGCCCCTCCCATTCCTGCAATTCGCGAATAAGTTTCTTAAACAAGCTCATTTCCATGTGCCGCAACGGTTTTAAATCGTTGCGGGTGTTCTCACTGCCATGTACGCAAGGCGCACATCTGAAATTGCACAAGTTCGTCGGTTCGATAAAAAGCGACAGCGGTTTTTTTAGCGGCAGCATGTCGCGGAGCGGTTTCCGGTCATGTGAAATAATCGTAAATTTACTCATTTGACAAAATCCTCCTCGGTGAACACCTCATACCACGGAACCGGCAGTGGTTTGCCATAGCATTTGGTTAGATATTTATCGATAAAATTGCGGTCTTCGCCTGAAATGCACAACGGGTTGTACTCCTTGAAATGTCTTATGCTCATTCCGCGTTTTAAGATGTCACCGAGACTTTCCTCAAAAATACTGCCCAAAGAGATTGGAAGGAAGCCGCACGGAAGAATCTCCCCGCATTGTGTCAAATGCAAATTGGAATTGACACACCCGCATCCGCGGCTGATACCATATGTCGGAAACGTGTCGCGATGCAGTGACGGATATTGTTTGTTGACTTCCCGCAGATAGGCCGCGTCTTCTTCGTCTATCAGCACTTCATGTTTTCCCTCCCATTCACCAATTGGATGAGCAATCATCACATCGACCACAAATCCGTGTTCCTGGGCAAACTTTGCCATTTGCACCGTCCGGTCGGTGCGGCAGTTCTGGTGGGAGATGCAGGTTTGAATGACCACGTTAAGTCCGGCATCCCGGGCGTTGAACAATGCATCCATTGCCTTGGTATAAGCGCCTTCATGATCTCTATTCCTGTCATGCAGCTTTTCGTCAAAATCGTCAATGCTGATTTTAACTTTGTCCAAGCCCCAGCCTTTCAGTTTCGCAGCCATTTCCTTCGTTAAAAAATAGCCGTTCGTACTCATGGACAAATGAAATTTATCCGGCTGCAACGCGGCGATGACTTCTTTCAGGTCTTTCAGGATCAGCGGCTCCCCGCCGGAAAGAACAAGCTGACATAGCCCCAGTTCATGGGCTTCATCACTGAACTTTTTCAAATCAGCCGGAGTCAGTACGCGCGCTTTTCTGGTGAATTTTGAAATAAAACAATGTTTGCATTTAAAGTTACAGGCCAGGTTATAGCCAATATCCACGACAGGAGTGGCAAGTCCGGCCTTAAACCGCTCTTCCAGTTTAAGTATTTTCTCAAAAACCAGGGGTTTCTCTCTTTTAAGTTTTTCCCTTTTGGAATTCTCTATTTCTTTTTTGCACTTATTGCAGTCTTCCATCTTATCTATTTCTCCCTGTTTAAAATCCACTCCAGCAATTCCCAGACGCAGCCGTCGCCGCCGCGCGCCGTCAGATGCACTGTCGCCAGTTCTTTCACTTCAGGAATCGCATTTGACGGACAGGCTGACAAGCCGACCTGTTTAATCGCGGGAATATCATACTTGCCGTCGCCGACGTAACAGACTTCTTCAAGCATGAACCCGGTTTTTTGCAAAATCTCGTCAATGGCCGCCGGTTTGTCTTTACATCCGTTATAGAAAAAGTCCGGCTTGAAACGCGCATTGAAAAACAGCGTGATCGGGGTTGCTTCCCCGGTAATCAATCCCACTTTATATCCGCGGCGTTTCAATTCAAACACCGCGTCAATATCCTTGAAATCAATTGTCTTAGATTCGTTGCCGTTGGAATCCACCGAGACTTTGCCGTCAGTCAATACGCCATCTATGTCTAATAAAACCAGTTTTATCGTCAAAGACAGACTCCTTTCATATTATTCTTCACTTCCGCTTCATCCAGATAAGGCCACATGTCTTCAAGCGGCTTGGACATCATATTGCCGTCCGGCAGTTTAACCGCCTGTACACGCGGAGCGGTAAATTGCGAAGGTGCAACACGTATCCGGCAAAGCACCGGATCTTTTCCTGCAAGCACCCGTGTCATCGCACTTGCCAGCGCGTCCTGGCTTTCGACGGTCTCGGTCCGTATTCCATAGGCTTTCGCCACGGCGCACACATCCGGCAGCGTCAGTCCGCTGGACGGGTCCGAACCGACATAAAAGCCGCCAAACAGATTGCGCTGGGTTGCCATGATGCTGCCATAACCATTGTTGTCCCAGATAAACATCTTTACCGGCAATTTCAACCGCACAATGGTTTCCAGTTCCTGAATATTAAGCTGAAAAGCGCCGTCGCCATTGATCAGTATCGTCCGTCTGCGGTCATTGGCGATGCATGCGCCGATTGAATACGGCAGCCCAAACCCCATCGAGCCCAGCCCGGCAGCATTCCTGATTTTCTGGCCAAGTTTTACCCGCATTGCCTGATAGGTCACTTCGCCTGCGGCGCCGGAACTTTCGGGAACAATCACATCTTCGGCGGTAAGCTGCTTGAAGAGTTCATCGGTAAATACATAAAGGTTGATTCCGTCCGTGCATTTGCGGTATTCGTCAAGCACTACCGGATATTTGGCTTTAAGCCCGGCGCAATACGTCAGCCAGTCGTGGTTGCCGGAAGGAGAAAGTTCACTCTGTCTCGCATTCAGTTCCGACAGCATCTGTTTCACGTCAGCCACTATCGGCAAGGTGATATTTTTTATCTTGCGGATTTCTGATTCATCGATATCCACCATGACCTTCCGGGCATTGCGTCCGAAGTCCGCACTGTTAAAAGCGGTGATGCTGGGGTCCAGACGGCTTCCCATAATCAGCAGAAAATCGCTGTTCTGAACAATGAAATTAGCCGCCCGGTTTCCCATTAATCCCGGACTGCCGAAATTAAGCGGATGGCTGTAATCGAACATATCTATTGTTTTCCAGGTGAGCAATACCGGAATGGAATTTTTCTCCGCAAACTTGTATAATTCACACTGGGCGCCGGATAATTTCACGCCGTTGCCGACGAGAATAAGCGGACGCTTTGATGAATTCAACATATCAACGATCTGTTTTGCCGCGGAAGACACTTTGCCCTCTGTTACCGGTTCCGCTTCCGGAGTAAAGCCGCGAAGCGCGGATTCATCAATCGTCGCCGCCTGTACGTCGAGGGGAATGTCAAGCCATACCGGCCCCATGCGCCCGGTAGTGGCGCAATGCCATGCTTTTTCCAGGTGATAGCGTATTTCAGCAGGTTCCAGCACCATCGCCGCATATTTTGTAATTGGTGAAACGATTGAGACAATATCCACTTCCTGGGAGCCCATCTGCCGCACCCCGGTGCCAATTTTCAAGTCAGCGCGTTTCGCCTGGCCGGATATGAATAAACAAGGAGTGGAATCGATATAGGCGGCAGCGACGCCAGTCACCGTATTGGTGGCGCCCGGCCCGGACGTGACAATTCCGACGCCCGGTGTATTAGTGTGCTGTCCATAAGCCTCCGCCGCGATTGCCAGCGCCTGCTCGTGGAGAAAACACACATAATGCAAGTCGGGGTTCCTGCCGAGCGAGTCGTCAAGATGCATGGCGCCGCCGCCAGGCAGCATAAAGGTCTGCCTGACCCCCTTCGACACTAAAAAGTTCATCACATAATCTGAAAGTTTTATCATATCCGGCACACTATATATAGTTTTATTTAAACACTTTTCGGTTTACAATATTCTTGTTTTCCTGAAGCGCAAGGTGTTGTAACTTTATAACGGCAAAAAAGGCGGACCGGCAGCACGATTCTCAGCCGCGCATTTTTTTCCGAGTGGCAAGTTCCCGCTCCGTAAACGTGCGTATTCCGGTACCAAGGCAGCTCTCCATTGTGCGTATTTCTTTGACAATGGTTATCAGCTCAGCCGGCTCCACAGATGAACTTTGATCGGAGCCGTACATCTTCCGGTCAAGCGTGATATGCCGTTCAACCGAAACCGCACCCAGCGCCACCGCGCCCAGTGTGGCGGTATTACCCAGTTCATGACTGGAATAACCGACGTCGCAGCCGTAACGTTTGCGCAATTCAGGAATGAGCAGCAGATTGGCCTCATGGGGTTCCATCGGATAGATGGAAACGCAATGCAGCAGTTCAAACGGACATTTGTGTTTCCGGAAAATCTCCACCGCAGCGTCAATTTCCTCCCAGGTGCTCATGCCGGTCGCAATATAAGTATATCTGCCTTCTTCGGCGACGGCTTCAAGAATAGGCAGATTCGTCAATACCGGCGATGCTATTTTATTGTATTTCAGATTGTACTGACGCATAAATTTCTGGGCGTCCACGTCCCAGGCGGAGAAAAACCAGTCTATATTGCGCTCTTTACAATAATTGTCTATTTCATCATACTGCGCTTTACCGAATTCAAGACCTTCTTTTTGCGCGCGCTGGGTCGTTCCCCAGGGGCTTTGGCGGGGGGTATCAAGAAACTCACGGGTATAAACCTTATCAATCGTGCGTTTCTGAAACTTTACGGCGCTGCACCCGGCGAGCACCGCCACGTCAATCAGCCGCTTGGTAATGTTCATATCCCCGTTATGATTTATTCCTATCTCGGCCGTGATAAAAACATTTTTAACTGACATTTTTCCATCCTTTGATTTTAATATATTGAACCAGTTGACTGATTATGCTTATTTGTATTTCCCAATGATTCCGTATTGTTGCTGCGGAAACGATCCAACTTTATTTATTCCCTCCATGATTAAGAAAATCGCTGATCTTAAGAATCATGTAATCCAGCATTTCACCGGTCATTCCCGGATACAATCCGATCCAGAAACTGTCCTTCATTATTTTATCCGTATTATCCAGCTTTCCGGATATCCGGAAATCCTTTCCTGCCTTTAGTGTATCAAAACATGGATGCCGGGTCAAGTTGCCGGCAAAAAGATTCCGGGTTTGTATCCTGTTTTTTTCGAGATATTCAACAATTTCGTTGCGACGGAAACCAATTCCGTCTCGCAGCGTGATCAGAAATCCGAACCATGACGGATCGCTTTCCGGCAATGCGTGCGGCAGAATGAAATACTGATCAAACGCTTTGAGCCCGTCAAAAAGCTTCCGGAAATTGTATTTGCGCTTTTCAACAAAATCAGGAACTTTCTCAAGCTGTGCGCACCCGACAGCCGCCTGCATGTCCGAAACTTTCAGATTATAACCGAAATGACTGTACACATATTTATGGTCGTAACCGAAAGGCAGCGTCCCGTATTGTCTGGCAAAGCGGCACTTGCAGGTATCGTCTTTACCGCTTTCGCACCAGCAGTCGCGGCCCCAGTCACGCATGGAGAGCATGATTTTATTCAACAACGGATCATCGGTATAAACCGCCCCCCCCTCGCCCATCGTCATGTGATGCGGCGGATAAAAGCTGGAAGTGCCGATATCGCCGAAAGTGCCTGTGAATGCATCGTCGTAACGCGAACCGAGCGCATCGCAATTGTCCTCAATCAGCCACAAACCGTTTTCGCCGCAGAATTCTTTGACGGCATTGATATTGAACGGATTGCCAAGCGTATGCGCCAATATCACGGCTTTAGTTGCCGGCGAAAGCGCAGTTTTCATACATTCGACGTCAATATTGGCGGTATCCGGTTCCACATCGACAAAAACCGGGACCGCGCCGTACTGGATGACCGGAGCAACGGTTGTCGGGAAACCAACTGCAACAGTAATAACTTCATCACCTCTGCAAATCCTGCGTTCGCCCAAAAGCGGCGAAGTCAATGCCATAAAAGCCAGCAGATTGGCGGAAGAACCGGAGTTCACCAGCAATGCAAACCTGATGTCCAGATACTCCGCCAGGCGCTGTTCGAATTCACGGGAATAGCGTCCATAGGTGAGCCAGAATTCCAGGCTGGAATCCACCAGATTGACCATTTCGCGTTCGTCAAAAACCCGTCCGCCGTAGTTGACTTTTGATTTGCCCGGAATGAACTCCCGTCCGGAATTGGCGTGCGTCAGATGATAATATTCCTTTACCTGTTCCAGAATATTCTGCTTCAATTTTTCCGCTTGCGCTACTTTGTCCATTCGAGATGCTGCCCTTCCGCGGCTTTAATATAAAGTCCAATGTCTTCATCAGACAGAATCGCACTGTTTTCATAAAACTCACGGTACCAGTTGGCGGTACGGGCAAAAGTCGTCGCACTGTCCCAGGCTCCATGCCATTTCAGGAACGTCGCAGCCTTGGAACAGTCCAGTTTAAGCACCCCGGCCTCATGCGGCTGTTCCGGGCTGCCGGGTACGGAATAACTTACGTCAGGCCAGGCGAGCTTCATTCTTTCAACAACTTCCTTGACCGCAATTACTTCCGCATCATCCGGACCAAAATTCCAGGCGCCGGAAAATTCCGGCTTGCCTTCCAGCAGTTTCTGACCAAGTTGCAGATAACCGCTGAGCGGCTCCAGCACATGCTGCCAGGGGCGCACAGCATGAGGATTGCGGATCTCCACAGTTTTACCCTGGGCGGCCGCTTTCATGATATCCGGAATAAGCCGGTCAGCCGCCCAGTCTCCGCCGCCGATGACATTGCCGGCGCGGCAACTGGCAAGCAGCGTATGATGTTTACGTCCGTATTCAGAAGGATTGAAAAAAGAATTTCGATAGGAGGCGGCAACCAGTTCGGCACAGCCTTTGGAGGCACTGTACGGATCATAACCGCCCATGGCGTCATTTTCGCGGTATCCCCACACCCATTCACGGTTTTCATAACATTTATCACTGGTAATATTGACGATTGCACACACAGAACTGCAACGGCGGCAGACGTCCAGGACATTGACCGTGCCGATGACATTGGTTTCAAATGTTTCCTTCGGCTGGGTATATGACAGTCTGACCAGCGGCTGCGCCGCCAGGTGAAAAACAATCTCCGGGGAGAAATCAATAAATACCCGCTCCATTTTTTCAGGGTCAAGTATGCAGCCGTTGATGGAATTTATATCCGGCGAGATCAGATCATAGTGACTGGGTGTTGTCGGCGGCGGCAGGGCATAACCTGCAACCTCCGCGCCAAGCTTTTTCAGCCATAACACCAGCCAGGACCCCTTGAATCCGGTATGCCCGGTCACAAGTACTCTTTTGCCGGAATAAATATTGCCAAACATTTACCATGCCTCCGTCCACGGAGCCTTACCCGCCTGCCACAGCGAATTAAGCAGCGTATGCTCCCGCGGCGTATCCATGCACTGCCAGAACCCTTCATGCTTGTAAGCTTCCACCTGACGGTCGGCAGTGGCGCTAATCATTGGCGTGTGTTCAAAAAACACATCCTCGTGTTCGGGAATATAACGATTGATGAAGCTTTTTTTCAAAACCATAAAACCACCGCTGACATAACCCTCATTCGGCGGTTTCTCATTGAATCTGTTCACCAAATCGCCGTCTATTTCCAGTTCGCCGAATCGTCCGGACTGATGGACCGCCGTAAGCGTCAACAGACGGCCATGTTTCAAATGGGTATTATACAGGGTTTTAATATCTATATTTGCTACAGCATCACCGTAAGTGAGAAAGAAATCTTCGTCGCTGTCCCGGAGATACTTGCCGGCGCGGCTGACGCGCCCGCCGGTCATAGTTTCCAACCCGGTATTCACCAGCGTAACTTCCCACTTCTCCTCTCCCGAATGATTGTGGTATTCGATTTTACCGTGCTGTCCGAGAGAGACGGTGATATCGGCGGCATAAGCATGATATTTCAAAAAATAATCAATGAAACATTCCCGCTTGTAACCCAGGCAGAGAATAAATCTGGTGACACCGAATGCGGCATAAGTTTTCATGATATGCCAGACAATTGGCTGCGGACCGATCGGCACCATCGGCTTAGGCAGCAGCTCAGTTACATCCCGCAATCGTGTTCCCATACCCCCGCAGAGGATCATTGCCGGAGGCATTTCTTTCGTTCTTTGTTCTTTTTTCATAACAGGCCCTTTACCCAAAACAAACCGAATATCAGGAGTTTATGATTATTGTAAATCGCCCGGTTTTTCCGGGCTATGTAATTTAAGTGTCCGTAAAATAAAAATCAACTTCGATTAACTGAAATATCCCAAACAGATTTTGGTATAATACCAGGGCGGATATCCAGGATTCAATTCCCGGCCATGCTTCCGGTGTCACTGACGGCTTTTTTCTGCGGAATGTCATCGCGGAGCGATGAAATAGACTTTTCAATATTGCGGGGCAGACAGAATTGCATTTGAGCCAGAATCAGTTCAGCCGCAGTCGTTTGCCGCCTGGCCGCTTCACTCTTAATTGCTTCTTTTAACTCATTCGACATTGAAATTATGATCGAATGCTCAAGTCCTTCACCCATACTCTATAATCCGTAAAATATAACTGTTTATATAATATAGGTTTATCTATATAAAAGTCAATCTGCGAAATTTAGTTGCCTTTTTTATCTTTTATGTGTATAATAATTAGTATAAAGAGGATATTAATAAAGCGGGGGGGATTTTAATATGTCAGAAATTGGCGCTAAAATCAAAAAGTTGCGCAAATTAAATAACTGGACCCAGAAGATACTTGAGAAAAAAACTGGAATTCCTCAGGGCCAGATATCTGATTATGAAAGCGGGAAAGAAAATCCCAAACTGGATAAAATTATTAAATTTGCACAGGCATTCGGAGTTTCTGTCGCAGTACTGGACGAAACCCTGATGGGCATCGCCGGTTCTGAGAACGATGACATCTGTCTCTGCCGCGGATTCGACAGCGCCGGGAAACGTATTCTTGGAAAAATCAGGATGCTTTCAGAAGATGAACGGTGGGAATTGTATGACCATATCGTCAAAAATATCCAGAATGACTCCGGGCTGTCTCTGGAAAACGAATAGAAATCATCCGCCGTATAAAAATTTAATGGATTTTTTCCACAAATCCTGCTCGGCGACTTAAAAATTATTTTTGCATACTGGAATATTTCAGCATTAAGCCTTATAATCTAAATTGTGTGGTATTTAATATTAATGGATTTCCGGATCAGGATTATGTGAATTAGTTATGCGATATGGAATAATTAGCGATATACATAGCAACATAGAAGCGTTGGTTGCCTCTTATGAAGGATTGCTTGAATGCGATTGCGACAAGATTATCTCGCTCGGAGACGTAGTCGGTTACGGACCTTCGCCATCCGAGTGCATAGATTTTGTCATAAGGCATGACATACAGTCGCTCAAGGGGAATCACGACGCATACACGGTGGACATCTCCGACGGTAAAGGGTGGGATGTCCAGGAATATGTGCGCAAATCGATTCTATGGACCAGAACCATGCTGCGCAAAGACCAGATCGAATGGCTGCGGGGACTGCCCTATACTGTAAAATTGAATAATCTGCAGTTTGTCCATGCTTCAATGGAAACGATGGACGGCGAGTACTGGCCCTATGTTCTGGACCAGAAAACCGCGCTTTTTCATTTCTATCTGCAGGAAACCGATATTGCATTCTGCGGCCATATCCACATCCCGCTGCTGTTCACTTACCGCAAAGGCGGCATTGTCATGGAAATGTTGAAAGAGAAGGAACTTTGCGAAACCGGGGTTAAATATCTGGTGAATCCGGGCGCTGTCGGTCAGCCCCGTGATTCTGACTGGCGCAGCTCCGCGGCAGTTTATGATTCCAGCACCCGGAAGGTTATTCCGGTCAGAGTCGAATACGATGTCGCTGCCACGCAGGAGAAAATCCGCCAGGCCGGACTCCCGGTAGTTTTAGCCGAACGCCTCTCCCGCGGCTGCTGATCTTCAAGCTATTTGCCAGTCAGCGCCAGATTTTATCAAATTTCCGTATGAAGATGAAAACGGTGGCGCCGAAAATGACCATGGACACAAAGAATGCCAGATATCCGAAAAAAGGCCTGACGCCGATGGATTCGCACATGCCCGTCAGTTCCGACATTCCGCCGACTCCGGTGAAGAACGTCGGCAGCGCTATTGCAATGACCAGTGCGTTCAAATTCTTCATCATGACGTTCAGATTGTTGCCGACTACGGAGCCGCGGGCATCCATCAGCCCGGAGAGAATGTTGGTATAAGTATCCGCCAGCGACTGACATTGCTTGTTGTCAATCATGATGTCGTCCAGCGTCTCGATATTATCCTGGCTGAACCCGATCCTGGCGGCGTTGACTTTCAGCTTGTCGAGTACCGTTGAATTGTCATTGATGGCATTCAGAAAATAGACGAGGCTCTTCTCCAGAGTGAACATATTCAGGAAATACTTGTTGTCCATGGACTGGTTCAGCTTGGTTTCGATTTCATCGGAAATCATATTGATTATCTTAAGGTGCGAAATGAAATGATCAATTGCCGTATGGATAATTTTGATCAGCACATCGGAAACTGTCTTGATGTTGTTTGACATTTTGGATTCGAACAGCGATACATGCTCCGCAGTTATGATTATGAGCTTGTCTTTGAAGACAAACAGTCCTATCGAAAGGACTTTGAACAGCAAATTGTCGGCGGCTGAATAATTTTTCGGCACTTTCAGGATGATGATGACGCATTTTTCCTGGTATTCCAGGCGGCCGATCTCGTCTTTATCCGTGGCCGACCGCAAGTCATGCTCGTCTATTTCATGAACTTTTTCCAGCTCCATGAGTTCGTCCGCCATCGGCTTTTCGTATAAAATAACTTCGCCGCCATCGGCATCGGGCAGAAGTTTGCCGTCTTTAATTCTCAGATAGGTCTTCATAAGACCAAACCTCCGCGTTATGCAATATTTACGGTTTTCTGGCAGTAACCGCGAAAAATCCCGGCAGCGCGTCGCGTCCGGTATCGGCCAGCGTATCGTATTTTTTGATATCCGTAAATCCCGCCTGCAAAAGCATCTCCCTGAGCTCGTCCAGCTTGTATGCCTTGATCGAGGTGGAACAGCGGGTGACCTCGGCGGTTCCGGCATCAACAATGAATACGCGCTCAACCGCCACTTGCTGCTTCTCCAGCCAGAATGTCTCTTTCAATACCAGATGCGGACTGTCGGAAAACAGACCGGAAACGCCGCCGCTCCAGAACATGCCCTTTGTGCCGACGGTTTTAACATATTCGAACGTTGACGGCTCGATCAGCAGTATGCCGCCAGGCTTCAGGGCAGTGAAAGACTTTTCGAGAATTTTCGCCGCATCTTCCGGAGAAAAGACGTTGAATTCGCCGAACAGCAGCATGGCCAGGTCAAAATCACTGCCATATTCAGCGGTCTTGATATTATCCAGCACGTAATCCGGCTTAACCTGCATCGTTCCGGACTGGGCGATGGCATATTCAATCGACGCCGGCGAAAAATCTATTCCTTTGCATTCACAGCCAATTGCCGCCAGGCGGAAAGTGTAAAGACCGGGGCCGCAGCCCAGATCCAGAACCCTGCCGGGCTGTTTATTCAGCAAACTCTGAAAAATCCATTTGGCGTGCCGGTCGATAATGGAAAATCTGCGGCTGGCCCAGTCGTGATCCTGGGAAAGGTGCTCCTGCAGCATGCGGCGGCTGAACCGCGGCTCATCCCAGGGAATTTTCTCGCCTTCCGCCCATGGCGCCGGCGGCAGTTTCCGCCCGATGATATCTTTTATCGCAAGATGGTTTTCCATAATGTTCTTTGCACTTTACGTCGGTGAATTATTCATATACAAAAAAACGGCGGCAACTATGTGCCGCCCGATGTTACTTTAACGGAATAACATTTTTGGCTCCGGGAGCCGCCGGAACCGGCAGCGGCGGCGAGGTTTGAACGGTAGGATCTTTTACCGGAGCTTTCGCGGCGGCCGCTTTCTGCTGCTTTTCAATGATTTCCCTGGTCGCTTTGTGGACTTTCATCATAATTTCGGAGCGCAGTTTAAAGGTCAGACCCGTGGATTTCTGTTGAATTTCAGGCTGCTTGTCAACAAGCTTTTTGCCGATCGGAGAATCATAAAATTTAATGAGCGCATCCAGTTCTTCCGCGGAAAAAGCTTCGGCGTACAAGTTGACAAACGATTCCTTCAGATTATTCCAGCTCATTTCCTTGTTCATCAATTCAGTGGCTGAACGGTTAATTTCCTCAGCATCCTGCTGCGATTTGCCTTTCAACTGCCGGGACAGCACATCCATCTGAGACTTCTTTATCTGGTCAAAATAACGGGTGACGCTGTCACCGATTTTCAACGTGGGTATCAATTTCTCGGCAAGTTCTTTGCGTTTAGCCAGATCGGCGGCGGCGGCTTCCTGTTTCGCCTTGTCACCTTCAGGACATTTGCTGTCTGCTTTCTTTTCAACCGATGAACAACCGGTTATTAATAGCACACAGACCATCGCCGACATGGCACACAGATACTTTCTCATATCATACTCCCTGGTTTTATTTTCAACTGCATCTTAAGCTCATTAAAAAATGCACAACTTTTAAACAAACATACAGCTCATTTTTAATAATTCAAGCAGGTGTCACTACTTGGCCTGCCGCAGGCTGTGGATCAACGCCGCCTCTGCACATTCCGGATACTGCCGGTCAGCATTCTGGACAGCTTTCTGCACATTCTGGACACCGGCTCCGCACAACAATTTTGTAATTGTGGTCCTTTGGGGCCTATGGGCCATTTTGGACAGCCGACTCCGACACTTTGGACACATGCTCCGCTCAACGGTTTTCGAAATCCGGGTCCCATGGGTACTATGGGGCTTATGGGTTTTGGACAACCACTCCGAGATTTTGGAGTATCGCTGAGCACAATGTTTTTCAGTTTTGCAATCATTCCGGACATTCTGGCCCCTCGTTCTGCATTTCCAGCGTTCACAACTTTTCTTGCT
>JBAYIO010000101.1:0-20813 GCA_041665605.1 Victivallaceae bacterium
CTATTTCCTTTCTCCTGGTCGCGGGAACGACTGGAGTTAATAATAGCAGTGAGTAGCCATTTCGGCAAAGCCTAATAACTATGACCCCGCCCAGAGGACGGGGTTTTTCAGAATGGAATAAAACCGGTTAAACGTCACCACTCCGAGATTTTGTCGATATCGCGGACACAAACATTATCAAGTCTTTCGAATAATGCTTCAGCTTTGACAATCCCGTTATTCCTGTTACTCTCATCATGTTGCCAAGCGCAAAATTCTCAGCCAATTTTCTATTTTAAGGGCTTTTAGCGCTGTGCTATCGACATGTCAACTGGTTCGCAGATGGATTACGTTTTTCAGCGGTATCAGGCAAAGGAGCAGTTCAACCGGGAGCAGTTCAGCCTGGTTGCTGCGGAGAAAGTCGGCAATGAGCCGGGCCTGCGGAATGTCGATCCGGTCGTAAGCTTGAATCAAGATTTCACTCAGTTCCTTGCGCGGCATGGAACCATCGTTGGACTCGAAGATCAGTTTTTTATCCGCTTCGGCGCGTTCGCCGCCATCATGGTTTTGCGGACATAATTCGGCGAGATGGAGCAAAGCTTTGGAACGATCCTTGCTGTAAAGTTTCAGAAACTGGTAGATGGCGTCACCCATCCCGACCAGATGGACCATGGAATAAATTACTTCATAAAGGACTTTCCTGGGAATGTCATGAACGGCGGTTTTGTCGAGCAGCAGACGGAAGGATTCGACATCAGCGATTTCAGTGAGAGCTGCGGCGCCGTGAGTGATCAGTCGCGGGTTGGAGGTCTCCTGGAAAATCCGTTTGATTCCGGGATAGGAAACGGCGTCCCGGAGCAATACCAGCGCCAGCATGGTTTTAGCCTGCAAATAGACATCGCCGGAATGTAAATGCTGCCGGAGCAGCGGAATCGCCTCTTTTATCCCGTTTTCCCCGGCAATCTGAGCGGCGATGTTGGCGGTGGTATATTCGCCGTCCTCAAGCTCGTCGAGAACGGCTTTGACGGTTCGTTCGCCGAACGGAATTTCGCCGAGGGCGTTCAGGGCCCGGCCGCGAAGAGAAAACTTGGGTGAATCAAGGTATGAGAGCAACGCTTTTTCCGAAAGTCCGGATTTGATCTCGAGCAGCCGGTCGATGTCCTCCCTTTCCTCGCGGGGATTGGCTACCTGCTTGATGCTGTAGAGGTTGAACAGCGTGATGATGTCTTTGGGCGCGAATGCCAGGCCGAGCACTTCGCTGACGTTCCAGTCAGCCAGCGGCTTCAGCCTGGAGACAAAAATCAGTCCAGGCAGCAGCAGCAACATGACGATCATGAAATACAGTTTGAACATCTCGACCGGAGCCAGTCCGAGAGTATTGAGATATTTGAGAATACCGCCGCCGACAAAGGAACCGACCAGTCCGGCCGTCACTCCGGAAATAATGTACATAGTCAGGGATGTCGCCACCATTTCCTTTTTGGGAATGGCGGTCAGGTAATAATGGGTCATCGACACTCCGGTGCCAATGACCGCCGCGCCCGACAAAATGAACAGCCACACCATATAATACCATTTGAAGGTGTCCGGCCCGATCACCCAGAGCAGGCACAAAACAATCATCAGAACGTAAAACAGAATCGCCAGCGGCCGCGGCCCGGTTTCCTCCGCCAGCAGGGAGATCAGATACGAGGTGGCGACCGCACCGAACAGTTGGGCCAGAGCAAAAAACAGCGCATGGCTGTCATCAATGCCGTAGCCTCTTTTCAGCGCCAGCATGGAAATCGGCACGGTCAGGGCGATAGCCGAACTGATAACGCAACTGGCGCCCAGCATGCGCAGACGCATGGAATTGCGCAGAGTCAGCAGCATGTCAGCGAGAACCGGTTTGCTGGCGGAAATGCGGATTGCTTCGGTTTCGTCGATCCGGCTGACAAACCAGGTCGAGATGAAGCCTAGAACGGCGCCGGTCACGATCGAGGCGATGAAAACCCAGATATCCCGGCTCCAGCTCATTACCGCCATGATCACCACGAGCATGATCAGGTTGGCCATATAGAAAAAACCGCTGCTCCGCGAGGTAAATTTGCCGCGGTTTTCCGCAGTGGTGATTTCGCCCATCACCGGCTGCATGCCGATAATCCCGATCGAGCGGCAGGCGTAAAAAGCGAACACCCCGGTAATGATGGTCAGAGTGGCGCCCAGCGGCATGCCCAGCCAGGTGAACAGCGGCGCCGCCGCCACCACCAGGATCGAAAGGTTGCGCAGCAGCCAGCATAGCGAAATTGTCTTGACAGCGCCATACCGCGCCATCATCAGCTTGCCCAGCGGCATGCAGAAATTGCTGAAGAACAGCATGGAACCCAGAATCGCGATACAGTAGTCGGGACAGCCCAGCCTGATCGCAAACAGGATAATAATGGTCTCGCCTAAACAGATATACGAAAGACCATTGACAAAGTTGAACTTATTATAATTCCGTCTGCCTGCCTCCTGCTGGGAGAGCGACAGCATGCCTGGAATAATCATTTCACCACTTCAATTCCATTTTTTGTAATATCACAGCATAAACCAATTATGTAAATGATTTCTAATTTAGCCCGTTAAAAGAATGAATCAACATATTATAGCAACCCCGGCTGGAAATTGTCCGGTTGTGACAGTTATCATTACATCGCCTGAATAATCAGTTTAAAATCAAAAAAGTTGTTTTTTTTACTTCCGCTCTTGACTTTTATTGAAAGAGACGCTTTTTTAATAACAGTTACTTAAAATTATTTTTGGAAGCCGGATACGATTATGAATAACAGAAGCTCATACAACTTTTTTGGTTGGTGGTGGAATACGCGGTTCAATCCGTAGCTTCTGTTGTGCTCTGATTAATGAATTACAACTGCGGATTGAACATTTATTCAATCCGCAGTTTTTTTTTAACATTGAAAAGAAGAAGAAACAGTCGGAAATCAGGAGACGGTCGAGATGAAAACAGACAGTAATGAAATTTTAGTATTTGATAATTATTCTTCAATTCTGAATTTTGAATTTATGTTTTTCATTCTGACTCCTGACTTCTGACTTCTGACTCCTGGATTTACAACGTAAAAACATAGAATAATAGAAGGACAAGAAAATGTATAAGCCGGATTTTGAGGAATTTAAAAGTTACTGTTCACAGGGCAATATCGTCCCGGTCTACCGGGAATATCTGGCCGACATGGACACGCCTGTCTCTGTATTGAACCGCTTTGCCGAAAACAAACACGTTTTCCTGCTGGAAAGCGTTGAGGGCGGCGAACGCTGGGGCCGGTATTCGTTTCTCGGCGTAAACCCCTTTGCGCTGTTCAAAGTCCAGGACGGCAAAGCAATACTCCGCAAAAACGGCCATGACGAAGTCGTGGAATCGCCCGAAGGCCCGCTGATGGCCTTGCGAAAAATCATTGCGCAGTACAAACCGGTGGAAATGCCTGGGCTGCCGCGTTTCTACGCCGGGGCCATCGGCTATATCGGACATCACACGGTGAATGAGTTTGAAAGGCTCCCCGCCCCCAAGAAGGCGTTGAAACAGCCGACGTCGCATTTCATTCTGACCGACCAGGTAATTATTTTCGACAATGTCCGACACACCATCAAAATCGTGGCCTGCGCCAGACTGGATGAGCATCCGAACCCGAAGGAAGCCTACGATACCGCCTGCGCCAGAATCGCGGAGATTGAGAAAGTGCTGCGTTCACCGGCTCCTGTACTGACTCAGGCGGAACCGGCGGCGTTTGATGAAAGCTCAATGAGCTCGAACATGACTAAGGAAGACTATTGCGATATGGTGCGGAAAGCCAAAAAGTATATTGAAGACGGCGATGTCATTCAAGTCGTGCTCTCCCAGCGCTTCTCGACCAGACTCACGGTAAAACCGATCCAGTTATACCGTGCGCTGCGCCTGATCAACCCATCGCCGTATACGTTCTTCCTGAAATTCGATGATAATCAAATCCTGGTGGGATCATCACCGGAAGTCATGGTGCGGCTGAACAACCGCACCGCCGAACTCCGCCCGATTGCGGGAACCCGGCCGCGGGGCAAAACTGAACAGCAGGATCACGAACTGGCGGACGAACTGCTGAAGGACGTCAAGGAACGCGCGGAGCATCTGATGCTGGTTGACCTCGGCAGAAACGATCTCGGCCGCGTCGCCGCTCCGGCCAGCGTCCAGGTCCGGGACTTCATGACCGTGGAGCGTTACTCCCATGTCATGCATCTGGTTTCGAATATCGAAGCCCAGGTGCGCGACGGCAAAGACGCGTTCGATCTGATAAAAGCCACCTTTCCGGCCGGCACGCTCAGCGGCGCGCCGAAAATCCGTGCGCTGGAAATCATCAACGAACTGGAACCGGACTCGCGGGAAATTTACGGCGGCGCCGTAGGTTATTTCGGCTTTAACGGCAATATGGACACCTGCATCACCATCCGCACGCTGGAAATTGACGGTGATAAGGTTTCCGTACAGGCGGGGGCCGGCATCGTCTATGATTCCGACCCGGAAACCGAATATATGGAAACCCGGCATAAAGCCCGCGGCATGTTCAAGGCGATCGCGCTGGCAGCCGCCAACCTGGAAATGTGACAAGGAGCTGAAAAATGATATTAATGATTGACAATTACGATTCGTTCACTTACAATCTGGTGCAGTATTTTTATATGCTTGAACAGGATGTCGCGGTCCGCAGAAATGATGAAATAACCGTTGATGAAGCAATCGCCATGAAGCCTGAATTCATTGTGATTTCGCCCGGCCCCGGCCGCCCGTCCGATGCCGGCATCATCATTCCGCTGATTAAAGCCTGCACCGGGAAAATCCCGCTGCTCGGCATCTGCCTGGGCCATCAGGCCATCGGCGAAGCTTTCGGCGGCAACATTATCCATGCCAAAGCCATCATGCACGGCAAAGTTTCGGAAGTGGTCCACGACGGCAGGGGCCTTTACCAGGGGCTTTCTTCGCCGCTGAAAGCAGTGAGATATCATTCGCTGGCAATCGAGGAAGCGACGATTCCAGCCTGCCTCGAAATCACCGCCAGAACCCATGACGGCGAAATCATGGGCGTCAGGCACAGGCAGCATCTGATCGAAGGCATTCAGTATCATCCGGAATCAATTCTGACCCCGACCGGCAAACGGCAACTGGCGAATTTCATTGAAGAAGTAAAGAACGCAAAAGGAAACTGAGCATGATTAGCGGAATGCTTGAAAAACTGCTGGCCCGGCAAAACCTGACCATCCAGGAAATGAGCGAAGTCATGAACGCGATGATGTCCGGAGCCTCCACACCGGCGCAAACCGCCGGATTCCTCATTGCTCTGCGCATGAAAGGCGAGACCATTGATGAAGTCACCGGCGCGGCCATGTCCATGCGGAAACACGCCTCATTCATCAACGCCGGGACGGAGAATGTGGTAGACACCTGCGGAACCGGCGGGGATAAGGCGAATACGTTCAACATCTCGACCGCCGCCGCCTTTGTCGCGGCCGGGGCCGGGGTCACCATTGCCAAGCACGGCAACCGCAGCGTTTCCAGCAAATGCGGCTCGGCGGATGTTCTGGCCGCAGCCGGCTTCAATCTGGATGTGGAACCGGCGGTGATGGAACAGTGCATCCAGGAAAACGGCATCGGTTTCCTGTTTGCGCCGAAAGTCCATCCGGCCATGCACTATGTCGTTCCGATCCGCAGGGAACTCGGGGTCAGGACGATATTCAACATGCTCGGGCCGCTGACCAATCCGGCCGGGGCCACCGGTCAGATACTTGGCGTATATTCGCCGGTGCTGACCGAGATGTTCGCCCATGTTCTCCAGATGCTCGGCGTGAAGCGCGCCATGGTGGTGCACGGCATGGACGGCCTGGATGAAATCACCTGCACGGATTCAACCCGCGTAACCGAATTGCGCAACGGCGTAATTAAAACCTATGAACTGTTCCCGGACATGCTTATCGGCGAAACGTTCAGCGCCGAATCGCTCAAGGGCGGCGGGCCGGAGCAGAATGCTAAAATAATGCTTGACATCCTTTCCAGCAGGCTGTCCGGCGGACCCCGGGCGGTAACTCTGCTCAATGCCGCCGCCGCCATTATTGCCGGCTGTAAAGCCGACACTATGGAAGACGGGCTGAAACTCGCGGAAAAATCCATCGATTCCGGCGCGGCGCTGGAAAAACTTGAAATCATGATAGGGGCAAGCAGAAAATGAATATTCTTGATAAAATAATCAGCAGAAATCGCGAAGCGCTTGAATTGCGTAAAAAAATCATACCGGAGAAACTGCTTGTCGAGCAGTCCATGGCGATCTCCCCGGCCAAAGATTTTGCCGCGGCAATAAGCCGCAAAGACCGTTTCAACATCATCGCCGAACTGAAAAAGGCGTCACCGTCAAAAGGCTTGATCCGGGAGGATTTCGTGCCGGAAGTGCTCTGCATGGAACTGGAGAAAAACGGCGCGGCGGCATTGTCCGTCCTCACTGAAGAATTTTTCTTTCTCGGCTCCCCGACCTATCTCAGAAAAGTCGCCAATATGGTAAAAATACCTGTATTGCGCAAGGATTTCATTTTCGATCCTTATCAGATTTACGAGGCCAGAATACTCGGCGCGGATGCGGTGCTGCTGATTGCCGCCATGCTCGACGAGAAGACTTTCAACAGCCTTTATCAAACAGCCCAAAATGCAGGGCTGCATGTCCTGGCGGAGATCCACAACCGGGAGGAACTCGATCGCACAGTGCGCTGCGGAGCAAAAATCATCGGCATCAACTGCCGTGATCTGAAAACATTCCAAACCGATCTCGGCGCCACGGAGGAACTGCTGGCGGCCATCCCGGCGGACAGGATCAAGGTCGCCGAAAGCGGCATCAGAAATCACCATGACATCATCCGGCTGAGCGGACACGGCGCGGATGCGTTTTTAATCGGCGAAACTTTGATGCGCGCCGCATCGCCCGGCGCTGAACTGAAAAAGATGCTTGAGGGATGACAAATATGAGCGTGAAACTGAAAATTTGCGGATTAACCAATGCGGCGGACATCCAGGCGGCAATTGATGCCGGAGCCGACTTTCTCGGTTTTATCCTGTATCCGATGTCGCCGCGTTTCGTCAGTCCGGCCAAGGCCAGAGAACTGATTAAAAAGATACCGCGCAAAATCAGGAAAGTCGGGGTGTTTGTGAACTCGCCGCCCAATCAGATAATCGAACTCATGGAGTTCTGCGGTTTCGATATCGCCCAGCTTCACGGCGAAGAATCCGCAGCGGACGCGCTGGAGATCGGCAGTGAAAGAGTGTGGAAGGCAATGGCCTTGAATACAGCGGATGACATAAAACACGCGGCGGCATTTCCGGCGGCGGCCATTCTGGCCGACTCCATCGGCCCGGTGCAGCGCGGCGGGACCGGTAAAAAATGCGACTGGCGGCAGGCGGCGGAAGCCGCTAAACAGCTTAAACTCATTCTGGCGGGCGGCATCAATCCGGAAAATGTGGTGGAAGCGGTAAAAGCGGTGAAGCCGTTCGCCGTGGATGTATGCAGCGGAGTCGAGTCGTCCGGAGGGATCAAAGATCACGGGAAAATACTTGAACTGGCAGCAAAGCTTAAAAGCATAAAAAAATAGGAATCTGAAAAATGAATCAAAAAGGACATTACGGAATATACGGCGGGCAGTATGTGGCGGAAACGCTGATGCCGGCCCTGACCGAACTGGAAGCCGCTTATATCAAGTGCAAAAGCGATCCGGAATTCCAGCGGGAATTTAATGAATATCTGACCGACTACATCGGACGGGCTTCACCGCTGTATCATGCTAAAAGACTTACAGAGCACTGCGGCGGCGCGGCGATCTATTTGAAGCGTGAAGACCTGAACCACACCGGCGCGCATAAAGTCAACAACACCCTCGGACAGGCGCTGCTGGCCAAGTTCATGGGCAAAAGACGGCTGATCGCCGAAACCGGCGCGGGAATGCACGGCGTGGCGACCGCCACCGTCGCGGCGCTGTTCGGGTTTGAGTGTGAAGTCTTCATGGGCAGCGAAGACATCCGGCGGCAGGCCCCGAACGTCCAGCGCATGCTGACGCTCGGCGCGAAAGTCACTCCGGTGGATTCCGGTTCGGCAACGCTGAAAGATGCGATGAATGAGGCTTTGCGCAACTGGATATCCACGGTTGAAGATACCTTTTACGTTATCGGCACCGTTGCCGGCCCCCACCCCTACCCCGCAATGGTCCGGGATTTTCAGTCGGTCATCGGCAAAGAAGCCAGAGAGCAGATACTGGAAAAAACCGGCAGGCTGCCGGATGAGGTTATCGCCTGTGTGGGCGGCGGCAGCAACGCCATGGGAATCTTCGCCGGATTCATCAGCGACAAAGACGTGAAACTGATCGGGGTGGAAGCCGGCGGCCAGGGCATTGACACCGCTTATCATGCCGCCAGCATCAACGCCGGCAGGGTCGGCGTGCTGCACGGCAGCAAAAGCTATCTGCTTCAGGACAAGCACGGACAGATCAATCCGACACACTCGGTTTCCGCCGGGCTGGATTATCCCGGAGTCGGGCCGGAACATTCATATTTGTATGACACCGGCCGGGCCGAATATACTGTAATCGATGACAAAGAGGCGATTGAGGCCTTTGACCTGCTGTCGCGCCTGGAAGGCATCATCCCCGCGCTGGAGTCATCGCACGCAATCGCGGAGGCGCTCAGGCGGGCGCCGTCGATGTCCAGAGATAAGATTATCATCGTCAATCTGTCAGGCCGCGGCGACAAAGACATGCAGAGTGTTCTGGAGTACAAACAACAAATGGCGAAAGAGGTAAAGTAAATGAACCGCATTGCTCAGACTTTTAAAAAGTGCGCCGATGAAAACCGGAAGGCGCTGGTAATATTCGTTTCAGCGGGAAATCCCGATATTGCAACCACGGAAAAACTGATTGTCCAGGCGGCGGAAGCCGGAGCCGACATCGTGGAGCTCGGCGTGCCGTTTTCCGACCCGATGGCCGACGGCCCGGTGATCCAGGAGGCGAGTATGCGGGCGCTGAAGTCCGGAACCACTCTGGTTGACGTCATCGCCATGGCGGCGCGCATCCGCAAAGTTTCCGCGATTCCGATGGTGCTGTTCTCATATTATAATGTGATTCTGTCTTACGGCGTGGAAAAAGCCGCCGCCGACTGCAAAGCGGCGGGAATTGACGCCTGGCTGACGGTTGACGTGCCGTTTGAGGAATCCTCCGAAATCATCCCGCACCTGGAGAAATATGGATTGTGCCTGATTCCGCTGGTCGCGCCGACCACGCCGGAAGCCAGGGCCAGAGAGATTGTCAAGGACGCGAAAGGGTTCGTCTATTATATCACTGTCGCGGGGGTTACCGGAGCCAGAAAACAGCTTTCGGTGAATCTGGAGGAACGGTTGAATGAACTGAGAAAATTCAGTCCGGTCCCGGTCGTTGCCGGATTCGGCATTTCCAGCCCGGAAATGGCGGCCAGAACCGCCGCCTGCGCCGATGGAATCGTGGTCGGCAGCGCACTCGTAAAAATCATGAATGACGCGAAAAGCCCGGAGATCGGCATCAATCAGAGCCTGGAGCTCATCCGCGGACTCGCCGCCGCCTTGAAAAAATAACAGATTCCCTGCAAATCTCATACAGATTTGCAGGGATGATTTCAGGAATTTATTTGCCGGCCATCATCGCTGCGAGTAAGTTCGCTCAGCCTTTCTTTAATTACGAATGCCGACGCGCGAAGCGCCAGCATCTCTTCGTTCGCCAGTTTCCCCTCTATGATTCTTTCAACTCCTGATTGAGAAACTATGCAAGGCACGCTGAGGCATACATCATTCAGTCCGTATTCCCCGTCCAGCAATGTCGAGACGGTCAGTACACTGTGTTCGTTGCGAAGAATAGCGCCAACGATACGCACCAATGCCAGCCCGATCGCATAACAGGTGGAACCTTTAGCCTCGATGATATTATAAGCGGAATCCCGCACCTCGGCAACAATCATGTCCCGTTCCCGCATCCAGTCTGAGCATTTACGACACGCCGGGCAATAGTCCTCCATCGACATCCCGGCAAGATGAGTCATTGACCAGGCTGGAACCTCGCTGTCGCCGTGCTCGCCGAGAATGTACGCATGTACATTCTTCACATCCACGCCGCAATGCATGCTGAGCAAATGTCTGAATCTGGCGCTGTCCAGCACAGTGCCGGAGCCAATGATTCGATTTCGAGTCCAGCCTGTTTGTTTTAACGCGAAATACGTGAGCAGATCTACCGGATTCGAAGCCACAACGATAACCGCCTGAGATTCGCGGGCCGCAATTTCATCTACAATCTGCTTCAAAATGCCGGCGTTTTTTCGCAGGAGATCAAGTCTGGACTCGCCCGGCTTCTGCTTTGCACCTGCGGTTATCACGATGACCGCGGCATCGGCATAATCATCCGGCGAACCGGCGCGGACAACCGCGGCAGGAACAAAAGGAAGACCGTGCGCCAGATCAAGCGCCTGGCCTTTGGCTTGTTCATGCCGCGCATCAACCAGCACAATACTTTCCGCCGTGCCGCTCTGAAGAAGCGCATAGGCAAAAGATGCCCCCACATCACCAGCGCCGACAATTACCACTTTGCGGGAATCGCATTTCTTAATGCCGGCCGCCAAGCCGCCTTGCGCATGTAATTGCTCTGCTTTCGGGAAAAGGATGTTATTTTCAAGATGCACATGCGTATGGAGGTCGTCCTCGAATTCCTTGAGTTTCCGGTAGGCGACCACAAAGGTGTTGCAGACATCGTCCGGTATTGCATAGTCCTTTGCGAGATGGCGGATTGCATGGATCGCATTTCCAACCTCCTCGTGCTCATGAAGGAGCTTGACGAGTAATTCCCTGATCGTTCCGATGTCTTTCGCGTCTGCGGCAGAGCCTGCCTTTGTTTCCGCATATGCCCGCCTGACGGCCGGGAAAAAAACTTCCTCCTCCTCCCGCAAATGTGCCGCCATATCGACGGCAACCTTGTCAAAGATGGCGGCAATTTCGATAAGCTCCGGATGGTGAGCTCCATGGACAGCAGCGATCTTGCGGGCATAGGCGGCAGTCTGTTCTGCATTCTCTTTGATGTAGGCATGGTGGACATTGACAATGTAGTCGGCCAGGAACGGCAGTTCCCACGAGGCATAATTCTGAGTTTGCCCGGCCGTTTCACGCTTCGCCGCGTCGAGTTCATTCAATATCGCCGCAGGATCAACGTTCTTTGCCGTGCAGGCCGCGGCAAGGGCAACCTTGCCGCCGCAGCAAAAATCTATTCCGTATCTTTCAAAGACCCTGGCGGTCCGGTAATCATCGGCAACGATTTCACCAATAGTTTTGTCCGATGCATTAATCGTCTGTACTTTCTGCGATTCTTTCATTGATCTTCTCCTTATTATATATCGGCATCCCCGGGAGCGGGACGATCTTAGAAACTATTGCAAATATGCGGAATGTCAAGGCTGTGACAATAAAATATCCGGGGGCTCATATCCAGTATCTGGGATAGTGCCGTTTCGGGTTTGCCGATAAATTATTCACCAGGACAGCGACTGCCAGCATTATAAAAACTCCTGTCAACACCGGCGACAGCAAGTACCAGTACCCCAGACCGTGAATTTTCGAACCGCCGATGACCGCGATCAATGCGGTTGCCCCGCCCGGCGGATGAAGTGACCGGGTCAGGTGCATTGCCGCAATCGCGACAGACACCGCCAGCGCTCCGGCCAGCGGCACGTTATCAGGCAGAAGTTTGCAGACCGCCACGCCAATAACCGCCGATACAATGTGACCGGCAACCAGGTTGCGCGGCTGAGAGAATTCGGCCATTGGCGCTCCGTAAATCAATACTGCTGACGCGCCGAACGAGCCGATCAGAAACAAACTGTCATCGCCGTTCAAGTTCAACAATTTATTCAGAAACGATATGGCGTAAATCCCGGCAAAAGCGCCCAGCCACGACCATCCTATTTTGCTTAACGGTTTGCGCGGAGGGCATTTGTCGCCGCCGCGCATTCTTTGAAAATACCAATTCATCTTTGATTCCCTAAGCGGATTCAGATTTTGCTTTTTATTTCCAGAAGCATTGCCAAATGGCCTTGCTCCTGGTTTTTTATTTGTTCAACCAGTTCCCTGTAAGCTGTTCCGGTTAAAACTCCGAACGCATTGACGAATTTGATGGAATCGTTCTCCAGCCTGACTGCCATGTCCAGGACTTCCTGAGGATTGACGCAAGTCAGGGCATGCCGGACATCAAGATCAAATTTCCGGTCAATGATCTCCCGCAGATAATACTGGTATTCGTCATCGATTTCGCCGGTCTCCGGCGCTGTCTTTTCCAGCAGGCGCTCGTACAGGATGCGATGCCCATTTTCCTGTTCCGCCAGCCTGGCAAAAAGCTGTTTTATGATGGGGTTTGAATACTTCTCCGCCAGCGAGGAATAAAATTCAGCGCCGCACGTTTCCAGTTCAATCATATTGCTTATCAGGTCGGCAATATCGTAGTTAATGCTCATACTGTCTCTCCTGTGCCGGTTGCATTTTAACCGGAGGCTGTTTTAAAATGAATATCGCGACGGTACGGAGTTCCGTCGAAAGCGATAAATTCCGCGATTCGGGTTTTCGGGTGCAGTTTTATTCCTTCCAGTACCGCGTCACGGAAAGCCGGGTAGCCGGTACGGTCCACGATATAGCCGATATGCTCTTTCGGCAGAGACCGGTCAATATGTTCCTCCACAAAACGGACGGTGTTTTTTATCACTTGCACCACAGTTTCTTCGTCGGCCCATTCCAGAAACGCCTGCGCCAGCCGCGGATTCTTTTTGCCGGTGCGCCCCATGATGACCAGACTGAAATAATGCTCTTTGCCGCGAGTCAACGCTCCGGTCGGACATTTGAGAATACATTCGCCGCAGCCGATGCAAAGTTCATGCGAACGTTTTATTGTAAAATCTTCCTGGCTTAAAGCTCCGGTTACCCGGCGTTCGCAGGTTTCAACGCAGGAATTGCAACTTATGCAGCGCTTTTCATCATACTGCGGCTCCGTTGTGCAAATGATGCCGAAGTCCTGCATATGAGCCTTGATGCAGTCATTGGGACAGCCGGTGACCGCAATCTTGAAATGAAGATCGCCGGGGAACATTTCCCGTTCCAGCCGCTGCGCCAGCGCCGTCGTGTCATGGTTGGCAAAGGGACAGACCCGGTTCCCTATGCAGGCTGCTATATTGCGCACACCGGAGGCGGGATATCCGCCGTCCGGATGCTCCGGGCAAAGCCCGTACGCCTCAACCAGCGGTCTGATTTTTTTATTGATTTCCGGTATCTTGTCAAAATCAATTCCGGGCAGTTCCAGTCCCTGTCTGGTGCTGAGATGAATCGTTCCATTGCCGTAAGTATCGGCAATCTCCTTGATCAGCGGCAGGAAAACAGCTTCCAGATGGCCGCCGGGAACTCTTATCCGCAATGCGGTCTTGCCGCGGGTTTTGGCGACCCGGTAGGCGTTTTTTTTAATCTCTTTGGTGTTTACCGACATGATCTTCCTTTTCAGTCAAGCAGTTGTTTGGCCTGAGGGTATGCAAATACCGGACCTTCCAGGCAGATATAAGTATTGTCTATTTTGCAATGTCCGCATTTGCCGATGCCGCAACTCATCTTGCGCTCGAAAGAAACAACAATCCGGTCTTCCGGGATACCGCGCTGAAGCAGACTCAACACGGAGAACTTCATCATGAGCGGCGGCCCGACAACGATCGCGCCGGTGAGGCCTGGATGAAATTTGAAATCGTCAATGTAGCGGGTTACGACGCCGGTGCATCCATGCCAGTCATTCCCGCCGCGGTCAACGGTCAGGATCACCCCGGCAAACTCCCGCCATGCCTCAATCTCTCCATGAAACAGAATATCTGACGGAGTTTTGAATCCAAGGATAAGATCAAAATCAAGGATCTGGCCGCGATGCCGGCAAAAGTGGGAGATTACGCTTTTGACCGGCGCCAGACCGGTGCCGCCGGCAACGATCAGCAGGTTCTGACCTTGAAAATGCTCAATACTGAATCCGTTGCCATAGGGACCGCGCATATAAAGGATATCGCCCGGTTTAAGTTCAAACATGGCATTGGTAAGCCGCCCGACTTTCCGGATGGTCATATCCATCCAGCCCGGGCCGAAGTCACTGATCGAAACCGGAGCTTCGCCAATACCCGGAATTGACAGTTCCATAAACTGGCCGGGAACCGGCGTGATGCCGGATTCAAGCCGGAACGTCCAATCAATCGCGGTCTGCGGAACCACTGAAATTATTTTTGAAGGAAACGGAATATAGGGATTATTTGTCATTGCTCATCTCCCTGACGATCTGATCCAGCTTGTTGATGCACCCGGCAAAAGAAATATACTCGGGGCAGACGTCATCACACCGGCCGCAGCCGACACACATGTGAAATCCGAAACGGCGGTAAAAATCATTTATTTTGTGCATAGTCTTGAATCTCATCCTGTCACCGTTCTTACTGCGGAAACTATGTCCGCCGGCCATATCGGTGAAGCCGTTGATGTGACATCCGGCCCACACCCTCCGGCGCTCCGCCAGCATTCTGTTCCGGTCATATTGCACATCCTGCATGGTGAAACAACTGCAAGTGACGCATGAGGTGTTGCAGCGGCCGCATGCAATGCAGCGCGAGGTATATTCTTTCCATAGCGGATGTTCAAACAATGCGGGATAATTGATTTTTTCCGGAGGCGGCACATTGACTCTGACCCGGTTCTCCTGAACGAATTCAGGCGTGAACGGAACTTCCGCGCCGCCGGAGAATGCATCTGCGAACTCCCGGCCGCAAACCTCCGCCGACACCGTGTCATCTGAAAAACGCAAGGCGCAGGAATAATCTTCCGTGCGGCTGCTGTTCATTGAAACGCAAAAACAACTGTCAAAGCCTTCACGGCATTCGATCATGAAAAAACGGACTTTCTTTCTCAGGCGCTGATAGTAAAAATCTGTCTCGCCGCCATTATTTATAAAAATGGCGTCAAGCCGCTTAATCCCGTTGATATCGCATGGCCGCAGGAAAAGAATCATATCCCGGTTATCGTCTTCGGGAACTTCTGTCCGCGCACCGTTAAAGCGGAATAACGTCTCGCGGATCGGGAAGATGAACTCCTTCGGGCTGAAACAGCTTTTTTCGTGAAGAATCAACTGCTCTGCCGAGGCGAACTCGCCATAACCGACTGCATCTGTATCCGAGAACGCCCCCTGCCCTTCACGCCGGACCGGGCCGATCAAACGATACTTGTGAGCCAAACCGTCAAGTATCCGGTTGAACTCGGCAATTGTATATTCTTTTCCCATCGGTAAAATGATTCCTGCAAATCCCGGGTCGCCGTGACCGCGGAATTTGCAGGATATTAATAACTTATTTGCCGGCCATCATCGCGGCGACATCGCTGTCAGCGTCGGAGATAAGCTTGATGTCAAACTTTTCCACCAGCACTTTGGCGACGTTCGGCGACAGGAACGCCGGGAGGGTCGGACCAAGGCGGATGCCTTTGACGCCCAGCGCCAGCAGCGCCAGCAGCACCGCCACGGCTTTCTGTTCATACCAGGCGACGTCGAACGAAATCGGCAGTTCATTGATGTCGTTCAGACCGAATACTTCCTTCAGCTTGAGCGCGATTACCGCCAGCGAATAACTGTCGTTGCACTGCCCGGCGTCCAGCACGCGCGGAATTCCGCCGATGTCGCCCAGGTTCAGCTTGTTGTAGCGGTATTTGGCGCAGCCGGCAGTCAGGATCACGGCGTCTTTCGGCAGTTTGGCCGCGACGTCGGTGAAATAGCTGCGGTCTTTATGTCTGCCGTCGCAGCCGGCCATGACGATGAAGCGTTTGATTGCGCCGGATTTGACCGCGGCCACGACTTTATCCGCCAGCGCCAGCACCTGATTGTGGGCAAAGCCGCCGATGATCTCGCCGTTTTCAATCTCCACCGGAGGCTGACAGGTTTTCGCCAGAGCGATGACTTCGGAGAAATCTTTCATCTGGCCCGGTTTGCGTTCCGACAGGTGCTTGACTCCGGGATAGCCGGCCATGCCGGTGGTGAAAATCCGGTTTTTATAGGAATCCTTCACCGGAATTATGCAGTTGGTTGTCATCAGGACGGGGCCGTTGAAAGTGGTGAAATCCTCATTCTGGTGCCACCATGAACTGCCGTAATTGCCGGCGAGATGACTGAACTTCTTGAGCTTCGGATAATAATTGGCCGGCAGCATTTCGCTGTGGGTGTAAACGTCCACGCCGGTGCCTTCGGTCTGCTTCAGCAGGTCTTCCATGTCGCGCAGGTCATGACCGGAAATCAGGATGCCGGGATTGCCGCGGACGCCGGTTTTTACTTTAGTGATTTCCGGATTGCCGTAGGCTCCGGTATTGGCGGCGTCCAGCGTCGCCATGGTCAGCACGGCGGAATTTCCGGCTTCCATTACCAATGCGACCATCTCATCCACTGACAGATTTTTGGTGGTTGACGCCAGACCTTTCACCAGGAACTGATAAATGCGGTCGTCTTCCTTGTCGAGTACCGCCGCATGATCGGCATAGGCGGAAATGCCTTTCAGACCGTAAATCAGCAGTTCGCGCAATGAACGGACGTCTTCATTTTCCGTGCTCAATACCCCGACTTTCGCATTCTTGGCTTCCAGTTCCGCCAGCGTATTGCCGCTCCAAACCACCGAATCATGCGGATTGGAGTGGAGACTGTCCTGATATTTCTCCTTGAGACCATCTCTGATATGCTGCGCCTGCAAAATCAGCGTGGCGATACGGTCGGTATCGAAATTGGCATTGGTTATGGTTGAAAACATCGCCTGGGTGAGGAACTGCCCGACTGATTTTTCCACCGGCTGCCCGGACGCTTCAACGACCAGCGCAATGCCTTTTAAGGTGTACATCAGCAGATCCATCATATTCGCGGTATCCGCTTTTTTCCCGCACATGCCGGCCATTGTGCAACCTGAATTCCTAAGGGTTTCCTGACATTGATAGCAGAACATACTCATGATAATACCTCTTCTTCTTTGTTGTTGTTAAACTTTAAACTTGTTTGTGCCAAAATGCAAATTATGAACCAGAACTTACTTGTTTTCCGCTCGATCTCCCTCCATTTTTTTGTTGTGTTAGTTATCAATAACTAACCTTATTATTACGAAAAATCCGTTAGTTTATTGCTGCGTTAATTATTTTTCCCCTGCAACATCTTTAACTCCGCATCCCAGAGTTTGCGGCCTTCCTCCTCCAGATCGAAACGGAACCCGCTCAGCGTCCACTGTTTAATCAGCAGACGCACCGGGCCGAAGATGATCCGGAACAGCGTAAGGCTGTCGATGTCGGTACGGATGCTGCCGTCAACCCGCCCTTCGTCGATGATCGACTGGATGATGTCCTTATGCTCATGCATGATCTTCATCACTTTTCCGGCCAGACGCTCATCGTCCTGAAACAGTTCTTCCGCGAACATGACTTTGGCCAGTTTCGGATTGGCGCTCATCCTGGCAAAACGGTCGAAGATGAATGCTTCGAGTTTGGCCGGCGGCGGCAACTGCTTGACGGCAGTCCTTTGCAGGATGTCGGAGGACATTTCTTCAAAGGAATCCAGCAGGGCATAAAGAATATCGAATTTGCTCTCGAAATGGCGGTAGATCGCCGGTTCGGTGATACCCAGTTTTCCCGCGATATTTTTGATCGTCAGGTGCTGGATGCCGGAATCCGCGATCAGCCCGATCGAAGCATCGATGATTTCCTGTTGCCTGCCTTTTAACTTCATCTGTCAATTCCATGTTAGTTAATAATAACTAACATAACTCCGGTTTTTTATTCTGTCAACACTTTTTATAAAAAATTATGCTTTTTTTTATCGCCTGTCCGCAGACGGAATTTACGGCTGAAGGTATTTTACGTCACTGGAATTGCAGATCGGGCAGTCAGGAGGATGAAGCTTCTCCAGTTGCAGAACATTTTCGTTGGGTTTGCCGATTTCGCGGACAAAGACTTTGCCGCATTTGTAGCACTTCCAGGGATAGCCGAGCTGGCCTCTGCACTTGGAACAATGTACCGCGTTGATATTGCTCAGCGTTCTTGTTTCGATGAATTTGCAGTCCAGACACATGGTATTGACCAGCCTGGTCTCCGCTTTATTCTCCTTGACAAGCAGTTTAACCGCAACCGCCGCCGCGGCGGCAATGCAGAGCAGAATGATCAGAGTCCCGATGAACTTCCGCGGAAAAGGCTTAAAACCGGGGAACAGCCTGATCCAGTCGATCAAGGCGGAAAACGAGGACGTCACCATATTGCGGTCAGGCGAAGCAAGCACATACCTGACCATCGAAACAGGGTTGCCGGTGACCTCCACCGAGGTCTGTGTCTGCAAACCCTTTGAAGTGAACGCTTCCTGGACTATCTGCGCCCGCGTCCTGTTCAGAGTATGCTTTGTTTCCTGAACTGCTTCTTCATGATGCCGGGGCTTACGTGACGGCAGCCAGGTGGTGTGCTCCGGCGGCGCCGTCGGCCCTGCCGCGCCGGTACGGTGCAACTGATCTTTCTCCTCCTCCGTCGGCGACTCCCGGAACGACTCCGGCGGCTCGGTCTCCGAAACGGCCGGAACGACAAAATCCGTCTTGCATCTGGAACAATGGGCGCTGCTGTGCGCGTAGTTTTGAGGAAGCCGGTATTTCTGGCCGCAGGCTTTGCACCAGAAAACAATTTTCCCGGATTGAACATCTTCCGACGCATGATCTGAATATTTCGGAATGATCAGGATCCGCCTGCATTTCGCGCACTCCGCTTCATGCCCGCCATATTCCTTTGCCAGACGGTACTTATGACCGCAGATCTTGCAGGCAAACTCAATGTCGTCGCTTCTTTTGGTGGCCTTGGTGGTGGAATGAACTTTTACGGTGGCGGTACTGTCGGTTGACAATTCGCGGGGGGCTTTATCCAGAATTTCCGGCGCGGTCTCATCTGCCACCGCCGTGTCCAGATCAGCCGATTGTTTCGGCACACGCATGTGGGCGCCGCAGATCTCACACCTGAAGCTCTCGCCGGACAGGGCCTCGTCCGACAGGCACTTGCTGCCGCAGCCTTTGCAACGAAACTTTATATTCATAAACACCGCAACTGGTTAATTATGTGCTAATATAATTAAATATAGATGATTAACAAGTTTTAAGTTTCATAAAAGAGGATTTTCATCCTTGCGGCGATACATCAATTACAACAACGGAGCGGGAACCGCATGGCATTTTTCAGTTATCATAATCGTTTCCGGGCTCAGGCTTATCAGTGCGCCGCGGCCAATCGGCATCTTGAATTTCTCCAATGTGCCGAAAGTCGCGATGTCGCTTTTTTTCAGGGTTGAGGATTTCTTAAACTCAACCGGATGCAATACGCCGTCAGACTCAATCAGGAGATCGATTTCCTGCATCGCCTTGTCGCGGTAATAAAAAAACGGGGCCTGACGACCGGAATGCAGATAGCTTTTTAGAAGCTCGGCAATACACCAGGTCTCAAAAAAAGCGCCGCTCATGGCGCCGTCACTAAGCACTTGCGAGTTATTCCAACTGGTCAGATATGCCGCCAGGCCGGTGTCCAGAAAATATAACTTCGCCGTACTGACCATACGTTTGTTCAGATTTTTATAATAAGGATACAGCAGATAAACCAGGCCGGAAGTAATCAGAATACTCATCCAGCTTTTAGCCGTGGGTTGCGAAATATCCGCATCCCGCGCCAGACTGGAGTAATTAAGCAACTGACCGGTCCGCGCCGCCGCCGCCTTCAGAAAATTAAAGAAACGGCCGAGGTCGCCAACCTGAGTCAGGTCCCGGACATCCCGCTCGACATAGGTTTGAACATACGAGTCATAAAATATCTGCCAATCCGACTCGGCCCGGGTTATGATGCCGGGAAACGAACCGCGCCAAATACGCCGGAAAAATTCAGGGGCTTCAACCATAGTCATTCCGCTGTTTGAAAAAGTCTCCGGCAGGAACGGCCGGTTGGTTTGGTCCGCCAGTTCACGGTTGGATAATCCCAGCAGATTGAAGATGGCAACCCGTCCGGCAAGCGACTCTGTAACGCCTTTCATCATCTGAAACTGCTGCGAGCCGGTCAGCCAGAACATTCCATTGCAGTCCGGAGAATCTTTAAATCTGGATTCATCAACCAGCAGTTTTATATAAGGCAGCAGTTCAGGAGCATACTGTATTTCATCAATAATTACCGGCGGCGGAAAATTGCTCAAAAAAAGCCGGGGATCATTCTTTGCCATCTGACGGTAATCAAGGTTGTCCAAAGATACAAACTTACGGTCCGCTTCTGCAATATGACGTAGAAATGTCGTTTTCCCTACTTGACGCGCTCCAGTAAGCAGCAGGATGGAGAAAGAGGCATTGGCCGCTTTAAATGATGATTCAAGATTACGTCTTATAAACATAGCGCCTCCGGGCTAATTCAAAATACAATTTTACATTAGCCCGAATCTCTAAAAAGTCAAACAGCTCCTAAGAAGAAATAATTGAAATTGAAAATTGAAACTTAACCACAGAGGCACAGAGGCACAGAGGCACAGAGAAAACTTTTTTTATTATCTATTTTGAAAATTTGAGAGCTTCTTTATTGATAAAACCGCTGTCACCATTCACCATTCACCATTCACCATTCACCATTCACCATTCACCATTCACCATTCACCATTCACCATTCACCATTCACCATTCACCATTCACCATTCACCATTCACCATTCACCATTCAC
>JBAYIO010000102.1:0-20727 GCA_041665605.1 Victivallaceae bacterium
AACTTTACAAGTTTCGCGAAATATCCCGAGGTGATTTTGGGAATTGCCGGAGAGGCGCATACCTGAAGGTATGTAACGAACCGGCAAACCCAAAGGCATCCGGGAGAATCGCGAAGATGTAAAAGTTATTTTTGTACGGCTCCTAAGTTCTCCTGAATTCAATTTGATGAAAAACGGTCAGAGAAGACTGCATTGAAATTTAGAATCACCCAGAGCAGAAAATGAGAATTGCGATTGAAGCGACATTGGCCCAGGGGAAAGCCACCGGATTCGGACAGTATGTGATTAATCTGCTGCATAACTTTGCGGCAATGAAGACCGGTCACGAATTTCTGCTGTTTCACAGCACCCCGAAATGGACCGGACCAGATTTCGGGCCGGGTTTCAAACCGGTTTCCTATTTTTATGCCAAGCAGTCGCTGGGCATAATGTTCCGGCTGAACCGGGAGCTGGAACGGCAGCATGCGGATATTTTCCACGCGACCTGCACCACCGGCATGCCGCCGCGAATCAGCATTCCGGCGGTAAGCACGATTTGCGATATTTATCCGCTCCTGCATCCGGAAGGATGCAGTTTTCTGCAAATGTTCTTTTTTAAATTTCTGCTCCGGTGGACGATAAAAAACTCCAATGCCTTTATTTGCATCTCGGAGTTTACCGCATCCGAGCTGCGGAAGTATCTGGCAGTACCGGCAGATAAAATTGCCGTAACGCTGCTGGCCCCGGCAAACAGCGGACCTGTGACAAGCGAACTGCTGCCGGAAATGCGCGACGGGATCATCTGTGTCGGAGCTATAGAGCCCAGAAAGAACCAGTTGATGCTGCTGGCGGCTTACCGGCAGGCGCTGGCAATACAGCCGGCAATGCCTCGTCTCACATTTATCGGGCCGGACCGCGGCGACGGGGCCAGGCTTGATTCTTATATAAAAACATGGAAGCTAAGTGACAAAGTCCGGCATCTGGATTATGTTTCCGCGGATGAACTTGAAAGACATTACCGGCATGCCGCCCTGTTTGTATTTCCAACCACCTACGAAGGGTTCGGCATTCCGCTGCTGGAGGCGGTCCGGTATGATCTGCCGGTGCTATGCTCCGATATTCCCGTCCTCCGCGAAATAGGCGATGATTATCCGGTTTTCCTGAACCCGGATGATGTCAATGACTGGAGCATGGCCATGATTGATTTCTTCTTCGGAGAATTAAAAAACTCCTTTAACTATAAATCTCCGGAAAGTATCCTGATGAAGTTCAGTTGGAGACGCTGCGCGGAGCAGACACTTGAAATCTACTCAAAATTATATAATGAAACAAATTAATTGTTTCCGTTAAATCCAGGAAAGGAAAGGAATATCATGAGCCGTACAAGTTTTATGTTGTCCACCGCTGCCGCAGCATTGAGCACGTTTTGCCAATTCAGCGCGCTTGCCGCCGACCCGGTCAAAGTTGATCCTGTAAAAATACAGGTTGCAACCGATCACCGGGACGCACTGTATAAATGCGGCGAAAAAGTAATATTCCAGGGTACTGTTACTAAAGCTGATAAACCGTTGACCGCCGGCAAAGCGACTGTAAGACTCAGCAATGACGGCATGAAAACCATCTCCACGCAGGAAATTGATCTCGCCAAAAATAATCCGTTCAAAGTTGAAGGCACCATGACCGTGCCCGGTTTTCTGCAATGCGCGGTGGTACTGGACAAAGACAGAGGCTATGCCGGCGCCGGTTTTGATCCGGAGAAAATTCAAGCGGCGGCCAATCTGCCGGAAGACTTCACAAAATTCTGGGACGACGGAATCCAGGAACTGAATAAAATCCCCCCGGATGTGAAACTGGAACCGCTTCCGAAATTTTCCACCCCCCAGTTTGATTGTTTCAAAATCAGTTTTGCCAACATTGACAATACCCGGATATACGGCTTCCTGTCAGTGCCGAAAGACAAAAAAGGGCCGTTCCCGGCGATTGTCAACGTTCCCGGCGCCGGTCCCGGCCATTGCTCCCCGGACACCGGCTGGGTCAGAAGCGGCGTAATCGTGCTGCTTATGAATGTTCATCAATACAATCCGCCGACCAGCGACGCGGAAATCAGGAAGATATACGAAGAACTGAATAAACCGCTGACCTATTGTTATCAAGGAGCGCCGGACAGGGACAAATACTATTTCAAGAAATCAATTCTCGGCATTAACCGCGCGATTAACTGGCTGGCGGAACGCCCCGATGTGGATAAAGAGCATTTTGCGATGTTTGGCAGCAGCCAGGGCGGAGCATTCACCCTGATCATGTCCGGTCTGAATAAAAATATCAAAGCGGCCTCGGCCAATGTCCCGGCATTGTGCGACCATGCCGGTTATAAGCTGGACAGAAGTCCGGGCTGGCCAAGGGTAGTTACCAATAACGATCCGGATAAATTGAAAATGTCCGGATATTTTGATGCCGTCAATTTTGCCCGCAACATCACCTGTCCGATAATCGTCTCGGTCGGCTTTATCGACACCACCTGTTCGCCAAGCTCGGTTTATGCCGCCTACAACACCATCCAGTCGCCCAAAATGATCTTTAATGAACCGGACATGGCCCATAACCAGTCAAAACGGTTCGGCGATTACCAGATTGAATGGCTGAGAGGCAAACTCGGGCTGACCAAAGAAACTCCCCCGTTTAAAAAATAGTCTCAGCTAAGGAGCTGTAAATAAATAAACTTTACAAGTTTCGCGAAATATCCCGAGGTGATTTTGTGAATTGCCGGAGAGGAGCATACCTTCAGGTATGTAACGAACCGGCAAACACAAAGGCATCCGGGAGAAGCGCGAAGATGTAAAGGTTATTTTTGTACGGCTCCTAACTTTCAGCAGATAACAACGGCTTCATATCTACGGATTTGAAGCCGTTTTTTATTTCCCCGGTGCTCCATGCACTCCTTAACGCATTGCGGCAAGGATTACACTGATGAGGTTCTTTCTTGCATTCCACGCCGGATTCCCCGTTGATTAAGATATATGACAAATTTGTATTCGGTCAAGCCCAAGACTATATTGATACAAACAGGATAAGCCGGCTATGAATAAAACTAAAATTATACCTGCAATAATATCCGCACGGGTTACTGGATTTTTTGCCGCATCGGGAATTATTATCAGCCTGGTAGTTTTCGCCGGCTGGCTAAACAAATGGATGTTTCTCACCAGAGTCACTGATGATGAAGTTCCGATGGCGCCCAGTACCGCTTTCACATTTATCATTTTAAATTTGGGTTTGTGGTTATACATCCGATATCGGGCATTGCAGACAAGCCGGAACCTCACGCTTCCGGCAGTAATAATCGTTATTGGCCTGTCTGTACTTTTATTCCTGCTGAGGCTGTTGGGCTACTGCCCGGAATGGGAACATTTTTTTATCAAACTTCCGGACCACATATTCAGTTTTCAGCTTGCGCATATGTCAATAGTTACCGCCGGGTTATTTCTGCTCAGCGGTTTTGCAATGTTATTTCTGCAAAGCAGCCGGGAATTATTTAAGAATCTTGGTTTTATCTTCACGCTGGTTATTCTGGCTTTCAGCTTATTGATTCTGCTTGCTTACGGATTCAACGCTCCATTCTTTTATACCGGCAGCATGATTCCTCCGGCATCTTTAACTGCTTTCTCATTCCTGCTTGCATCATCAGGCTTTTTATCCGCCTCCGATAAAAATATCTTTCTCATTAAGAAAATAATGAGCGACTCAACCAGCGCGAAATTATTAAGAATATTTCTTCCGATCACCATCACTTTAACCGTTATTGAAAGTTTAATAATTGTCCGGATTCTTCCGCTGATTAATATTCACCCAGCAATTGGAATATCATTAGTAACATTGATTTTTGTAATTGCAGTTGGGGTTATTGTTCCAGCAATTTCAAGAAAGATCGGCAAAGCGCTTGATGCCGCAACAGAGAACTTGCGCATAAGCGAAGAAAAATTTTCAAAAGCATTCCAGAACGCCCCGTTAATGCTGGCGTTAATTTCCATCGAAGATGGAACTATGTTTGAAGTCAATGAGCAATTTTCTGTTTTGACCGGCTACGCCAGAACGGAAGTTATAGGAAAGAAAATCACCGATCTGGGTGTGCTGACGCCGGATGACCGGATGCGGTTGATCGGAGAACTGAAACAGAATGGGAAAATATATGATCTTGATATTGCGGTCTATTCCAATGATAAAAAAATGCACCACTGCCTGATTAACGGTGAATTGATAAAAGTGGACGGGCGGGACTTGCTTCTTGCGCTCGTGCTGGATATCACCGAACGCAAACAGGCGGAACAGGAACTCGCATTCAGAAATATTCTCCTCTCCACCCAGCAGGAGACATCGCTCGACGGCATCCTGGTGGTGAGCGAAAACAATACGATCATATCGTATAACCGCCGGTTTATTGAAATAATGAGCATCCCGCGGGAGTTGATCGAAAATAAATCCGATGAGCCCGTTTTACGGTTCGTGACGGAACAGGTGACAGATCCTCAGCAATTTCTGCGGCGCATACAGTACCTGTATGAAAACAGGCATGAGACCAGCCATGAAGAGCTGACTCTCAAGGATGGAAGAATCCTCGACCGCTATTCATCGCCGATGTTCGGACCCGATGACCGGTACTACGGACGGGTCTGGTATTTCCGCGACATCACCGTCCGCAAGCGGTCGGAGGAGGCGCTGCGCGCTTCAAAGCAAATCATCGAAGGAATTATCAACGCGATCCCGGTAAGTGTATTCTGGAAGGACAGCAATCTCGTTTATCTGGGGTGCAACGCGATATTCGCTCACGATGCCGGATTTGCCGATCCGAAGGACATCATCGGGAAAGACGATTACCAGATGAAATGGCGGGATCATGCGGAATTGTATCGTAACGACGACCGGCAGGTCATCGAAAGCGGCCTGCCCAAGCTTCTCATTGAAGAACCAATGACGACCCCTGACGGGAACATCTCGCTGCTGACAAATAAAATCCCCCTGCTGGATTATGACGGAAAAATCAGCGGCGTACTTGGAACATATATTAACATTACCGAACGCAAGCAGGCGGAGGAGAAACTTAAAAGAAACTATGATACCCAGAAAACCCTCAACCTGATCCTCGCGTTGTCGCTGGAAAATATAACACTGGACGAACTCCTGCTTCATACGCTTGATTTACTGTTCGATCTTAACAGTTTTTCCTTTGAGAAAAAAGGAGCTATATTCCTTGCCGGAGATACTCCCGGCTCCCTTGTGATGATGGTGCAGCGGGCACTCCCCGCGGTATTGCAAAAAACATGTTCAGAAGTTCCATTCGGCAAATGCCTCTGCGGAAGAGCCGCGTCAACAAAAAGAATTGTTTTCGCCTCCGGCATTAATGAACAGCACGATGTGCATTTTGAAGGGATGACGCCCCACGGACATTATTGCGTTCCTATTATGTCGGCGGAACAGGTGCTTGGCGTAATAAATGTTTATGTAAGGGATGGCTATGAAAATAATAAGGAAGACGAAGATTTCCTGACGGCAATCGCCAACACGCTGGCCGGGGTTATAAAACGCAAACAGGCGGAGGAGGCGCTGCGGGAAAGTGAAACACATTTTCGCACACTGGCCGATTCCGGACAGGCTCTCATCTGGACATCAGGCGTTGATAAGAAATGCAGTTATTTCAACCTGCCATGGCTTAATTTCACGGGCAGGACGCTTGAGCAGGAGTTAGGCGACGGCTGGACTGAGGGCGTACACCCCGATGACTTGCAGCAATGTTTTGAAATTTATGCTGGCGCATTTGACCGCCGGGAAAAATTCAGTATGGAATACCGTTTACGCCATGCCGGAGGTGAATACCGCTGGATTCAGGATAACGGCACCCCGCGATATAACAGTAATGGAGAATTCATTGGATATATAGGCCATTGCCTGGATATCAATGAACGCAAGCTGGCGGATGTGAAGATATTACAGGCAAATCGCGTATATGCGGTTATCAGTCAGATTAATCAAACTATTGTACGCTTGAAGAACAAGGATGAACTGTTTAGAGAAGTATGCCGCATCGCGGTCGAATTCGGTAAATTGCGCATGGCCTGGGTAGGGTTGATTGACAGAGAAACATCGTTTGTCAAACCGGCGGCCTTTGCAGGATTTGAAGATGGATATCTCACTGCAATTAAAAAGATTTCCATATGTGATACTCCGGAAGGACGCGGTCCGACCGGTACGGCAGTCAGGACTGGCAGATATTTTTTCTGTGAAGATATTGAAACCGACCCGCGCATGACGCTATGGCGGGAGGAAGCTTTAAAGCGCGGATACCGTTCTTCGATTGCGCTGCCGCTGAAGCTGTTTGGAGAATGTATCGGCGTTTTTACCCTGTATTCCGCACTTCCCAGTTTCTTTGATCAGGAGGAAATTGAGCTGCTCGATGAAGTGGCCAATGATCTCAGTTTTGCACTGGAGTCAATTGAAACCGGAAAAAAACACAAGCTGGCGGAGGACTCCCTTCAGGAAGTTACGGAGAGATTGCGCTTTGCGCTGGACGGCACAAACGACGGCATCTGGGATGTGCAGATGGAAACCGGCGAAATGTACCTGAGTCCGCGCGGCAAGGAAATACTGGGGTATGGTCAGAACGAGACGCTTCCGGCCAATACCTGGAACGAGTTAGTTTATCCGGACGATTTACAACGGACGCAAGCTGATTTGAACGCATATTTTGAAGGGCGCACACCGCTTTTTTCCACCGAACAAAGGCTGAAGACAAAGGACGGAGGATGGAAGTGGATACTGACAAGAGGCAAAGCCGTCGCATGGAACTCCGCGGGTAAACCGTCGCGCATGACAGGCACGCACACCGACATCACGGAACGAAAACGGGGCGAGGAAGAACTGGTCAGGGCAAAAGAGAAAGCCGAAGAAAACAGCCGCCTGAAATCGGCATTTCTGCGCAACATGTCACATGAACTGAGAACTCCGATGAATGCCATTATGGGCTTCTCCGGCTTAATGCAGGATGCGGAAGCTGATGAAAAGAATTATTTTGCCGGCATTATTCAGAAAAGTTCAGAGCAATTGCTCATGGTGATAGATGATGTGATACTCCTGTCGCGGCTGCAAAGCGAAAAACTGCCCGTAAACAACACTGAATTCAAACCCGCCGGACTGGTTACAGATGTCTACCAGATGTTTAACCTGCCTGAATTAAAAAAGGAACTTGACCTGACGGTAAACATCCCGGCACAATATAAGAACATAGTCATCCGGTCCGATGCGGATAAAATAAAACAGATTCTTATCAATCTGGCATCCAACGCCGTGAAATACACGTTAAAAGGCGGCGTGGAGATTGGATTTGATATGCAAGACGGGAATATTGAATTCTACGTAAAAGATACCGGCATCGGGATCCCTGAACGCGAGCAGAAAAGAGTTTTTGAGCCTTTCTATCGCGGGGAAAAAGTAATCTCCGCCGCAATCGGCGGAACCGGATTGGGCTTGAACATTGCCAGAGAGCTGATCGAACTGCTGGACGGAAAGATTGGAGTAAACTCGGTACCAGACCAGGGCTCGCGCTTTTATTTCACCATCCCTGTCGAGAAATCCGATAAACCGCATAGCGAACAAGTCTTGCCTGAACCTGCTCAAAGAGATTGGAAGGATTTTACCGTTCTAATTGTCGAAGACGAGCCGGACAATTATCTGTATCTAGAATTTCTGCTAAAAGGTAAAGTGAAAAGAATCGACCACGCCATCAATGGATTGAAAGCCGTTGAATTATCTTCAAAAAACAGATACAATCTGGTTTTAATGGATCTGAAAATGCCGATCATGGACGGAATCGAAGCCACGCAAAAAATTAAACAGCAATTCCCCGATATTCCGGTTATTGCCCAAACCGCTTATGCAACGCCCGAAGAAAGAGAAAAAGCCATGCAGGCGGGTTGTGATGATTACATCGCCAAGCCGATTAAGAAGGCGGATTTAATGGCGATGATTAATAAGGTTTTTTCTTGAAAATCGCTGTAAGGAGCCGTACAAAAATAATCTTTACAGCTCCTAAAAGGCATAATTTTTACAAACTGTCGCAGGTGTTTCAATGCTTGTATTTCACCCGGCACATATTATTTTATTTCCTGAATTGATCGAATAATTAGAAATTGGAGAATATCAAATGAAAAAAGTCATAACCTTATTTTGTTGTTTTGCAGTCTGTCTTTTCCTGTTGCCTGGCTGTATCAGCTTCATAAGTGACGTCAAGCATCCGGATAAGCAGTCTCAACCCGAGAATTTACTGGTCAAAATAGACGTTGAAAAGAACGGGGCCACGCTTGACACCCTCTCCGCGATTGTGTCCAAAGACAAACTTGCCGTTTCTGATTCCTTCCAGGAAAAGCTGGAAAATGACATTGCGGCAAAGACATTCTTTCAATTCAACGGGGATAATATAAGGAAGACTTCAGCGGACAGCTATTCCATTGATTATAAAATCAGCTTCAAAGTTCCTGCCGCGGTTGACGCCGGCAAGAATTCAAAAAGCTTCCAATATACAGATATCGGCAGCGCCTCGTCAATAACTATTAAATCAGGCCAGCCGATGTATATCCTCGAAACTCCCGCATACAAAGTGAAACTGACCATCACTAAAAAATAGCATTGCCTTATAGAAACTTACGCGGGAGATTGAGCGATGGAAAAACCAGTTGAATTCGGCATTGTCGGCGGCGGCTGGAGGGCGGAATTCTACCTGAGGATAGCGCGGGCGCTTCCTGAGCGGTTTCATGTGGACGGCATGCTGGTGCGCGATCCGGCGAAAGGGGCGGCGCTGGAGGCTGCCTGGGGCGTCAGGACGTTCAGAACCATGGATGAACTGTTGAAGAGTTCGAAGGCCGCTTTCCAGCTTGTCAGCGTGCATCCGGATGCGGCGGCTCCCCTGTCCATCGAACTTGCCGCCAGAAAAATTCCGGTACTGCTGGAGACGCCGCCGGCGAGGTCCGCGGACGCTCTCAACGCGTTCTATCAGACGCTTGGCGCGTCCGCCAGGATTCAAGTGGCCGAGCAGTATGCGCTCCAGCCGATCCACGCGGCGCGCCTGAACCTCATCAAGTCGGGCAGGCTTGGTGACGTCTCCCAGGCCCAGGTCTCGGTGGCGCATGATTATCACGGGATGAGCCTCATCCGACGCTTCCTGGGAATAAATTTTGAAGACGCAGTAATTAAGGGCATTTCATTCAAATCTCCGCTGGTCGAAGGAGCCGGACGCGGCGGCCCCCCGAAACAGGAGAAAATCATTGAATCCAGCCAGTCCATAGCCACCCTCGACTTCGGCGGCAAACTCGGGGTCTATGACTTCACCGGCAACCAATACTTCGCCTGGATCAGATCGCCCAGAGTCCTGATCCGCGGCGGAAAAGGCGAAATCAGCAACGATAAAATAAGCTGGCTGGCGGACTTCAAGACACCGCTGCAAAGCAATTTCGCCAGACAGGAGGCCGGACAGGACGGCAACCTTGAAGGGTTCTATCTGAAAGGCATCCTCGCCGGCGGCGAATGGGCTTATGTAAACCCCTTCGCGCCGGGGCGGCTCTGCGACGATGAGATCGCCATCGCAAGCTGTCTGGAAGGCATGGCCGCGTATATTGACGGCGGCCCGGCATTCTACAGTCTGGCCGAAGCATGTCAGGACACTTATCTCGGACTGATGACGGCGGAAGCCATACGCACCGAAAAGACAGTTAAAACCGAAAGACAATCCTGGTCCGTTGCCTGATCACCGCTCAATCATCTTCACCGCCGCCGCTTTCTCTGGAGGCATGTAATTTGCTGAGGGAAATCCAAATTTAACGGAGCTGGAAAATTAGTTTAAGTATTTACATCAAAATGCTTTGCACAACTTTGAATTGACAAAATCACTATATATGTAAAGATCATTGAAAATTAAAAACGGGGAACTATGAAAAAATTCACCATGGGGATTCAGAGACACTGAAAAAAACGGATTAAGTTGTCCCAAATGTTTACTATTTAACTCAGAGAGTCTCTAAATTCTCCGAAATTACAAATATGTAATTAGTTAACGAAAGCCTTAACCGGCATTCAACGATGTTGTTTGAAAATCTTAAAACAGTTATGCTCAAGCGGTCTCCAAAACTCGGAAATGGTTATGAAGAATGAAAAGCATTGTGCTCAACGACACTCCAAAGTGTCGGAGTGGGGAAGCGAGAAAAGTTGAAAGCAAGAAAAGCGAGAGAGGTGGTGAAACTGTTGTGCTCAACGACACTCCAAAGTGTCGGAATGCTGGCTGTCCAGAATGGTTTTGGTGTAGTGCCGTCCGTCCCGGACGGAGCTGTCCAAAATGGACGGGATGAGTGTCCGGAATGTTTGTAAAACGAAAAGGCATTGTGCTCAACGACTCTCCAAAGTATCGGAGTGGGGAAACTGACGCAGGGGAAAAACCAATGAGGCCTATGGGTCTTATGGGGCCTATGGGTCTTATGGGGCCTATGGGAGAGGGTTGTCCCAAATATGCGGATAGTGTGTCCAAATGAGTTGAGTTGTTGTCCAGAATGTGTATGTGGCTGTCCAGAATGGGCTTGGTGTAGTACCGTCCGTCCCGGACGGCAATATCCCGGAACTCCCAGAGAGGACTGGCCGGAATGTTTGTAAAACGGAAAAGCATTGTGCTCAACGACACTCCAAAGTGTCGGAGTGCTGGCTGTCCAGAATGGGTTTGGTGCAGTGCCGTCCGTCCCGGACGGGGCTGTCCAAAATGGGCGGGACGGGTGTCCAGAATGTACGACCCAGTGTCCAAAATATGATATCCCCGGCCCCATAAGCTCCATGTCTTATATGACTTGAAAACCGAATGTTGACTGGAATGTTAAAGTTTTTTTAATTGCCATTCTTTAATTCGCAGGGTTTTGATGGTATATTAACTGTTCTGATAATATATAAAGAATGAAACATTGGAAATGTTTAGTAATGAAAATACATGCACTGATTGAAAAAGCTTATTCCGTACTGGACGGGGCGGAATTGTCGAAGCCGGACGCGCTGGCGCTGGCGGAGAATATACACGGCAGCGATCTGCCCGATCTGCTGTCCCTGGCCAACAAGGTCCGGGAGAAATATGCCCCCGGCATGTACTGCTGTTCCATTCTCAACGCCAAATCGGGGTCATGTCCGCAAAACTGCAAATTCTGTGCGCAGTCCGCGCACCATAATACCAATATCGAGACCTACCCGCAGTTAAATACTGAAGAAGTCCTGCAAGCTGCTCAGCGGGCCTATGACTCAGGAGTGCGCTCTTTCGGTTATGTGACCAGCGGCTACGGCTATCTGGAGCCCAATGACGAGTTCAACCGCATTCTGGAGGCGCTGGATGCCATGCGCGTCCGCTTCCCTGACATGCAGTTATGTGTTTCCATCGGCATTCTTAGCCGTGAAACGGCCCAATTACTGTCGGAACATCACACCGGACGGTATAATATGAATCTTCAGACGTCGCCCAGAAGATATGGCGAACTGATTGCTGATTCCCATACCATCGAAGAAAAGATTCAGACCATCAGGTATTTACAGGAATTCGGCGTCAAAATCTGCTGCGGCGGCATTATCGGGCTCGGGGAAAACTTCGAGGACCGCATTGACATGGCGCTGGCGATCCGCGACCTGAATATTGAGGGCATTCCGCTCAATGTACTGCTGCCGATTCCCGGCACCCCGCTCGAAAATACCCCGGCAATCGCCGCCGCCGATGTGGCCAAGACGTTTGCCCTGTTCCGCCTGATAAATCCGTCCAGACAGATAAAATTCGCCGCCGGGCGCGAGACCGTCATGAAGGATTTCCAGGCGCTGCTGATGCTTTCCGGAGCAAACAGCCTGATGACCGGCGGCTACCTGACGACCCGCGGCAGAAGCGTTGACGAAGACAGGAAATTCATCGCTGAACTCAGCAAATTCAATTCCGCCGGATAATTCCGCTCACTACTGGAGGCGCTGCCATGAACTTTTACGAATCGCTTAAAGCTGAACTGGACCAGCTTCAGGACCACGGCCAGTTCCGGGAATTGAGAAACATTTCCTACCGTTCAGGTAAAGCTTTTCTTGAAGGTAAGGAATTGCTGAATCTTTCCTCCAATGATTATCTGGGACTGGCTGCCAGAACGGATTTGCGCGAAGAGTTTTTCGCCCCGCTATGCAACGGCAAAAACGCGGAGACATTCAGCATGACCGCTTCGTCCTCCCGTCTGCTCACCGGCAATCACCCTGGATACGCCGCGCTGGAAAGTCAGTTGAGCCGCCTTTACAACGGCCGCGCCGCGCTGGTGTTGAACAGCGGCTATCACGCCAATATCGGCATCCTGCCCGCGCTGACCGGCTCCGGCGATCTGATCCTGTCCGATAAGTTAAATCACGCCAGCATTATTGACGGCATCCGGCTGTCCGAGGCCGCATTCAAACGTTACGGGCATCTGGACTATGACCAGTTGGAGAAGATCCTTGCGGAAAAAGCCTCCGCCCATAAGCGCATTTTCATCATTTCTGAATCTGTTTTCAGCATGGACGGCGATATCGCCGATTTAAAACGGCTGACGGAGATCAAACGGCGCTATGACGCGGTGCTGATTATCGACGAAGCTCACGCCGCCGGAGTATTCGGGCAGAAAGGCTGCGGCATCTGTGAAGAAGCCGGACTGATCGATGAAATTGACATCATCATCGGCACTTTCGGCAAAGCCTTGTGTTCAGCCGGCGCTTATGCCATTATGCGGCCGGTGGTGCGGGATTACCTGATTAACAAAATGCGTCCGCTGATTTTTACCACCGCACTGCCCCCGGTCACGGTCAACTGGACCAGCTTCATTCTGAACCAGGCTGTCACCATGAACGCCAGGCGGCGGCAGTTGCAGGAGCTTGCCGCAAAGTTCCGGACGGCGATCAAGGAAAAAGGCTACAAGACCGGCGGCAGTTCCCAGATTGTTCCGCTGATCATCGGCGATAACCTGAAAACCATCGAGCTGGCGGAAAAACTGCGCAACAACGGGTTTCTGGTATTTCCCGTGCGTCCCCCGACGGTACCCCAGGGCACTTCGCGCCTGCGTTTTTCCCTGTCCGCGAACATGAGCTGGAACGAACTCAAAGGGGCGCTTGATCTGCTATGATGGCAAAATGGATAAACTGGTCCGGCTCCGCCGACCTGCTGATCTTCTTCAACGGCTGGGGCATGGACGCCAGACCGTTTTCCAGGCTGGATTCAAGCGGGCTTGATGTCCTGATGTTTTACGATTATTCCAATCTGGAACTGCCTTGTGATATTACGGCTTTGACCAGAGAGTATTCAAAATGTCACCTGACTGCCTGGTCGCTGGGCGTATGGGCGGCGGCAGGCGCGTTGTCCGGCAGGCAGATTAATTGCTCAGGCGCCGTTGCCATCAACGGCACCCTCCAGCCGGTTGATGCGGAGAATGGTATCGCTCCGGAAATATTCCAGGGAACGCTTGACTCATGGAACGCAGTCACCAGAAAGAAGTTTTACCGCAGGATGTGCGTTTCCCTGGAAACAACCGCCGCATTTTGCGCCACGGAACCGGAGCGTGACGCCGACAGTCAGCGGCAGGAACTGGCAGCCATTCAACAGATTTTCATGCAGCAGTCCGCCCTGCCCTGCCGCAATCTTTTTGACCGGGCGGTCATCGGCAGCGAAGACCGGATATTCCCGGCGGCGGCGCAGGAAAAATTCTGGACTGCCGCCGGTATCCCCTGCAAAATTATTCCCGCGCCGCACTACCCTTTTGCCGGTTTGCGTTACTGGAAGGAGCTGATTGATTTTGGACAGAATTAACAAAGCCTTAGTCTCCCGGCGCTTTGCCGGCAGCCTTGACTCATATTCGATCAACGCCGTAGTCCAGCGGGAAACCGCCCACAGTCTCATTACGGCATTGAAAGCTGACTCAGGCAGCCGTTTCGACGCTATTTTTGAAGTCGGCTGCGGCACCGGCCTGCTGACCGCGATTATCGCCAGGGAACTCCAGTACCGGCGACTGACAGTCAATGACCTCGTTCCGGACTGCCGCCGCTGCGTTGCTGAAATCGCAGACTGTGAATTCATTGCAGGCGATATTGAAACCATTACTGAACTGCCGCGGCCTGTGGACCTGGTCATCTCCAACGCCACCTTCCAGTGGCTGGCCAACCCCGAAGCGGCATTTGCCGGATTTGCCGGAATCATGCCTTCCGGCGGCATTCTCGCATTTTCCACGTTCGGCCCTGAAAACCTCCGGGAAATCGCCGCCGTCACCGGCCACAGTCTGGTTTATCGTTCGACAGCCGATCTCCGCAGAATGCTGACCCGTGATTTTGAGATCAAAACCATTGCCGAGCAATCCCGCACAATGGTTTTTAACGCTCCGCTGGAAGTGCTGGAACACCTCCGTAAAACCGGCGTTACCGGTGTCAGTAATAAAATTTGGACAAAATCGGGTTTAAAAAGCTTTATTAACGGCTATATTGACCGCTACAGTGTTAACGGCGGAGTAGTTCTGACTTATCACCCGATTCTGGTAGTCGCCGTAAAACGCTGAGCTTAAAAAACTAGGATTGCGTATGTCAGTATACTTTATTTCAGGAATAGACACCGCGGCGGGAAAATCCGTTGCGGCCGGCATGCTGGCGAAGTACCTGATTTCAACCGGCAGGAAGGTCATCACTCAGAAGCTGGTCCAGACCGGATGCAGCGGAATTTCAGAGGATATTCAAACTCACCGGACAATCATGGGCCTGCCGCTGCTGCCGGAAGACCTGAACGGACTGACTTGCAGTTACACTTTCAAGTTTCCCGCCTCGCCGCATCTCGCCGCCAATCTGGAAAACAGGGCGATTGATCCGGAACTCATTACCGCGGCAACCAACCGGCTGGCGGAAAGCTATGACGTTGTTTTACTCGAAGGCGCGGGCGGACTCAGCGTTCCGCTGACCGCGGACTTGCTGACCATTGACTATCTTGAGCAGAAAAAATACCCGCTGATTCTGGTCTGCTCCGGCAGGCTCGGCAGCATTAATCATGCGCTCCTTTCACTGGAGGCGGCGCGGCACAGGAATATTCCGGTGGCCGGCATTGTCTATAACCTTTTTCCCGCCTACGACCCGGTCATTACCTCCGACACCCGGCAAGTGCTGCGGCGCTGTCTGACGCGCTTCGGTTATCCGGAATCAATAGTTGACATGCCGGAGATTTCCGGCCTGAATAATGCCGGAATAATTGATTTTTCAACGCTCTTCAAAGGAGACGGCAATGAATGAAATGGACATCCGGAAATTGATTGAGTTCGACCGCAGGCATCTGTGGCATCCTTACTCATCCATGACCAGTCCGCTGCCGGTTTATCCGGTGGAGTCCGCTCACGGCGTGAGAATCCGTCTGGCCGACGGCATGGAACTGATTGACGGCACCTCCTCCTGGTGGGCCGCCGCCCACGGTTACAACCACCCTAAACTCAATGACGCCATTAAACGCCAACTGGAAAAGATGGCGCATGTCATGTTCGGCGGCCTGACTCACGAACCGGCGGCAAAGCTGGGGGAGCGACTTATCCGCATGACTCCGGAACCGCTGCAAACCATATTCTATTCCGACTCCGGGTCTGTCAGCGTCGAAGTGGCGGTTAAAATGGCCTTTCAGTACTGGCTGGCCCGCAACTACAGGAATAAAACGAAACTCCTCACGGTCCGCTCAGGCTATCACGGCGACACCTTCGCCACCATGGGCTTGTGCGATCCGGTAGACGGCATGCACAAGATGTTCCATGACATTCTTCCTGAAAATATCTTCGCGGAAGCTCCTCGCTGCAAATTTAATGACCCGTGGGATGAAAACTGCATCAACGATATGCTGACGCTGATTGACCGCCACCACAGCTCCATCGCCGCCGTGATCATCGAACCCATTGTCCAGGGCGCCGGCGGCATGCGGTTCTATTCGCCTCACTATCTGCGACGTCTGCGGGAAATCTGTTCGGAATATGACATTCTGCTGATTTTTGACGAAATCGCCACCGGCTTCGGGCGCACCGGCAAACTTTTTGCCTGCGAACATGCCGGAGTGTCGCCGGATATCATGTGTGTGGGCAAGGCTCTCACCGGCGGATATATGACTCTCGCCGCCACGATTACCACAAACCATGTTTCGGAAACTGTTTCCAGCGGTATGCCGGGGATATTTCTGCACGGCCCGACTTACATGGCCAACCCGCTGGCCTGTGCTGTAGCCTGCGCCTCGCTGGATCTGCTTGAAGAGTACAATTGGCAGGAAAAAGTCCTGGCAATTGAAAAACAGATGAAAGAGCAACTGGAGCCTGCAAGGAGCCTTCCCGCCGTCGCCGATGTCCGGGTTCTGGGAGCCATCGGCGTCATCGAAACCAGAGAGCCGGTCAAAGTAGCGGAGATTCAGGCCAAATTCGTCTGGGAAGGCGTCTGGATCAGGCCTTTCGGCAAACTTATTTATCTGATGCCCCCATTTATTATTTCCCGCGACGAGCTCTCAAAACTGACCGCCGCCGCCGTCAAAGTCGCCGGAACGATAAAAAATTGACGGATAACAGGAAAATTGAAAAAACCGCAATATTTACGCTTGTATTTCCAGAAAATTAAAGTATCTTTTTGACCTGCCGATGAAAGTAGCCATTTCATCGCTGAATGGGGCATTAGCTCAGTTGGCTAGAGCGCCACACTGGCAGTGTGGAGGTCAAGGGTTCGAGTCCCTTATGCTCCACCATTTTTCTGTAAACTCCACCATTTTGTTGATTCCCAATAACTTATGACGTGGATTTTTCACAGAAATGGCAAAGTGTACCACAATTTGTGTAGCACCTGTTACACAATTGCTACACAACTGCCCCCCACGCAAGCTTCAGCTCCCCAAAATGAAAGGGCTGAAAGCCATGAAAATCGAAAGACGGCATCTCTCGTGCAGACCATCGGGAACTTATTATTTAAGGGTCAGAGTTCCCAAATCTCTACAAGAAATCTTTAGACTAACAGAAATCACCAGAAGTCTGGAAACTAAAGATTTGAAAATTGCAGAGAAACACTCTATCTTCCTGTCCAAAATGATTAAACATTTATTTCATCAAGTGGAGCGAGGTATGATTGACAAAGACAAGGTATGGCAGATTCTTGCACAAAATATAGAATTTTATCTGGCAGACCAAGAAGCGTTTCTAGCTTCTTTTGAGAATTTCGGAGAAAAAGCGGCTAACAGCAGTGTCCGCCTCTGGACTAAAAATGTCAAAATGTTCACAAAAGACCTTAGAACAAACAATTTCCAAGCACACGATACTCTTGATAATGCCCGTAGTATAGCCAGAGAACTATTCCCAGAGTTTACAGAACAAGATATACGGGAAATTTCCAGAGAAGTCCTGAAAGCTCGCATAACAGAATCCAAATTGAAGACGCTTCTATTCAAAGATGGAGTTTATGAAAATTCTCCAGAATTTAAAGAGTTGAAGAAAGAGTATTTAACGGAATTGCAGCCTCTACCGGAAATAAAAATCCCCCAATTCCTTCCTACAGTCAGTGAGATTATAGAAAAATATCTTGAGGATAAATCTCATTCAGGAGGATGGATTATAAAAACTAAAATTCTAGTAAAAGCAACACTGGACATCTTAAAAGAAATTTACGGAGACAGACCGATGAGGTCACTCACGAGAGATGACTTTGTTTCTCTAAGAAACGAAGTTCTCATGAAGCTTCCCGTTAGACATGCCATGATGCCCAAGTATCGAGGGAAGCCTATTGCTCAGATACTGAAAATTAAAAACATAGTTCCTATGTCAACCATTACAATTAATAATCATTTGAGCAGAATATCCTCATTCGTTAAGTGGGCGTTGGATAACGGACATACAAACAATAATTACGCCGCAGACTTACAATTGAAATCAGACGTTCGCCCTGATAAACAGCGAGATGTTTTCAACAAAGAAGATTTGGAGAAAATGCTCACTGCCCTCTCCAAGCTAAAAACGGATGAAAAAAGATTTAAGTATTGGATACCGTTGCTTGGTCTCTTTAGTGGGGCAAGAGAGAATGAAATAGCTCAGCTTTACTTGGATAATATTTTTATCCATGAAGGTATTCCGTGTCTTGATATATCAGTCAAACATGACGACCAAAGCCTTAAAACCCAAGCCAGTTATAGGAAAATTCCGATTCACCCTGCTTTGGCGCACTTGGGTTTTATTAAGTTTTTAATCGGACTTAAAAAAAACAACGTCAGAAGATTATGGATTCACCTTTCTGCCAGACGGGACGGATACGGACAATCCTTTCAACGTTGGTTTAGTCGCTTTAAGAATGCTGAAATCACGACAGACAAGAAGAAGGTATTCCACTCATTGCGGCACACATTCACCAACAACCTGAAACAAAATGGCGTACCTGAATCTGTGATTGCCGAACTGGTGGGACATAACGTCGCAAGCATGACCTATGGCAGATATGGCAAGCGGTATGAACCTAAACCATTGCTTGAAGCCCTGCTCAAGTTAGATTATGAGATTGATTATTTCAAATTGCTGGACGTAAAACCATTATCCAAAAAAGAAGTCAGTCAGCAAATACAGACGCTCAATGAACTATTGAATCCTGACTCTGGGGCTGTCATTGTAGCCTCAAAGGTTGCCGTTCTAGCTAAAAAGTAAATCTTTAGAAGACAGATTTTATTCACGCTCTTATTTCCGTAAACAAGTGGAAATGAGAGCATTTTTTTTGCCTTAATTCAAAAACACTTCTTGCACAACAATAATTTTTTCAAAAAAAATTAGCCTCAATCAACAATTTTAAAGAAAATTTGTAAAAAAGTCGTGTGTTTTGTCATTTCCTTTCTGAATATCATATGTGTAAAGGGACTCATAGTCTCAAAATAAATCAAAAAGAAAGGAATCGAGAAATGAACGAAACGACCGAAAAACTGTTGACCGTAAAACAAGTAGCGGAAATCCTGAACGTGCATCCAAGAACAGTATCCCTGTGGATTACAACTGGCAAGTGCCAGTGTATTAAGCTATTGGGACAGAACAGCTACCGCTTCAAACCGGAAGACGTTGAAAAGATAATGCAGAAAGTGGAACCAGAACAATAACCATCAGCTAAAAGGAGAAGGACAAATGTACGATTCAAATATTATCAAGATAATGGGATTCAAAGAAGATGATTGTGTTTGCTTTTCGACTAAAGATTCTAAAAAGGATTATAAGGTTCGTTTATGCAAAGTTTCGGCAATACTTAATGAACTGAACAATCAACAGGAATTGAATTATTATATCAGCCACGCCACGCACTGCGGAAGCGGCAGTCTTCATGAATATAACTTTCGGGAAATAATTGAGATGGTAATAGACATTGATTATGGCATTCACCATAAACATGCTCCTTTTGCTACTCTTGATGAGGCAAAAACGGCGGCGGCAAAACTACTACCAACTCCCACTCTGATGATTAGCTCTGGCGGGGGTATTCAGATGCACTATCGTTTGAAAGAAAGGCTCAATGCGTCTGATTCCAAGGTTGTAGATAGATTTAAAAGAACTGCCCAGAGAATCCAGTCATTAGTCGGGGCTGATTCTTGCCAAGCCATTGGGCATGTCTTTAGATTGCCTTATACCACAAATTATAAAGACGGCGCAGAACCACGCCATGTAGAAATCATTGCTTGCGACCCTGACTTGGAATATGACTTCGCTTGGCTGGAATCATGGGCTTCAAGACATGCTCCACTCAAAGTTGCTACAAGAGTAGCTAGGAAAAAGACTCAGAAGAAAAAAAAGAGGAATGACGGTCAAGACCGTTCACTTGAAGTTTTTAAGCTCATTGAGAGGCTTCTCCGCAAACATCCCAAAGTAACAGACAGGAAACTGCTTGCCAAGCTAAAACAGTCTCCTTGCTTTAACCATTACACTGGAGCAGCAATGGACCCGGAAACTCGCTGTCTGGCAGATATTAGGCGCATAAAAAAGAAATTAACGGCAGACAAACGCCCAGAACCGAAGAACGAAGTAGTTGAGATTGAATATACTGGCGAGATGACTGAGCAGTTATTAAAAGCCAGAGAGCGTTTTGACCAGATAGTTTATCCTACCAATAATTCCAGAGTGGATATTTCCTTGAGTATCATTGAGAAACTCTTTCTGGACAAGTCTCAGGCGATTATCAACTTTCCGTGCGCCGCTGGAAAAACTACCGCCGCCATGATTATTGCTTCTGCTCACGCCAATCCCAAGAACCGTATATGGATAGTCACGGAAAAAATAAGCAGCGTTATCTACATTGCGGAGACCCTGCGTAATCTTGGCGTTAATGCCTTAGAATGGCACGGCAGGGACGACCGTAAATGTAAGGTAAGCCATCAGATATTCAAAAGGTATAAATCTAGGACAATCTGCGCCAAGTGTGAAAACCATTGTACGGCGTATCGCAAATATATGTCTAAAAATGTCTGGGATGAAGAATCCGCCGATGTTCTGGTCACTACCCACTCTCACTGGAGTGCGGCAATAGCAGGAGAAAAAATCCCTTCCAGCGTCAGAATGATATTCGTTGACGAAACCCCTTCTTTGATGGAGTATTTTCCATTCACTCTTGATGATATAGAGGACATCAAGACGGTATTCGAGGAAAACAAAGAGTTGCTTGAAACCTTAAATCATGACGTTAATTATATCTGTGATA
>JBAYIO010000103.1:0-20531 GCA_041665605.1 Victivallaceae bacterium
GGCGTATCCCGGTCCACATTCACAAACTTCGCTCCCATCGTCAAATCCTTTTTGATCGTAATATATCACTACACAATTTTCATGCTATATGGCCTTTGGAAAAAAGTCCGACAGGCTGCTAGTGTTCTTGAGCCATCTGGAGAATGCCGCAGGGCTGGAGAAACCAAGTTCTTCAGATATTTGTTTCTTATTCCTGCCTTTTGCCGATAGTTCGCGGAATTTTTCCTGACGGCATAAATTGATAAATGCCAGGACAGAACTGCCGGTAACGTCTTTGAAGACTTTAGCGAAATGAAATTTGCTGTAGCCGGCGATGTAGGCTAATCTGCCAATATCAAGATTCCTGCCGCCAGTTTCCCGGATATGTTCGATAATCGCGTTGATCACGGTCTGATGATGCAGTTCAGTCGGCCTGTCCTCCATTCCCAGCGACTTATTGTAGCCGGCCTTGCATAATTCCAGCACGAGTCCGCCAAAGGCATTTTTGACTGATATGCTCAGGAATTTTTTATCAAGCTGTTCATTAGCCAATAATTCATCCCAGGCATTTATAAATGACAGCCCCGCATGGTTGTAGCCGCTGAAAGTATAGTTAAAGTCATTATTCCCCTGACTTTTGCGGGTTGTCCTGCCGCAGGGCGTACTGGTAAAAATGGTCTTATTGACAATCCTGAACCACAGATGCCTGATGCTGCTGCCCGAAGGCGGATAATATAAATCATGTTTTTCATTCGCATCCATCAGGAATATAGTTCCCGGGCGGCTTTGATAAGTAACTCCGTCCAGCGTAAAATAACTGGTTCCGTCCAATACCAGCATCACTTCCCGATGCTGATGAATGTCGCTGTTTTGGGTAAGCCACGCAAGGTATTCATTATCTGGTTTTACCGACGCTAGCTCCGAATCTATGGAAGACACTAAATGCCATTTTGAGCATGACAAAAGTACAGACAGATCATCTTCACTGAAATAGGCATTTTTCATGGCAATTCCTCAATTATAGCAAGAAGTGTTAAGTTTTAGCACTAAATAATAATTGACGAATGACAATAGTCAAGTGTATAATATAATTAAACTTAAAATCACAGGAGTCAAATCATGTACGAAATGGGCAAAGTTGAAATAGATGCGGTTGTTAAAGTATTAAGAAGCAAACAATTTATGCGTTACCGCGGCGGCGAAGGCGGTTTTACGGAGACGTTTGAACGCGAACTATGCGCCAAATTCAACGTTTCCCATGCATTGACAGTCAACAGCGGCACCAGCGCCTTGATTTGCGCACTGGCGGCAATGGGCGTCGGTCCCGGCGATGAAGTCATAGTTCCGGCATATACCTGGGTCGCCAGCGCACTGGCCCCGCTGGCAGTCGGCGCAGTACCGGTTATGGCCGATATCAATGAGACCCTGACCATTGATCCGGCGGATATCGAACGCAAAATAACTAAATACACCAAAGCGATTATTCCGGTGCACATGTCCAATCTGGCCTGTGATATGGATGCCGTCATGAAAATTGCCAGAAAGCATAAACTGCTGGTATGCGAGGATGCCTGCCAGGCGGCCGGAGTCTCATATAAAGGAAAGCGGCTGGGAACAATCGGCCATACCGGAGCCTACAGTTTCAACCAGTTTAAAAATATCACCTGCGGCGAAGGCGGCGCGATTGTTACCAATGATGACCGCACCTATGAAAGGTCGTTGATGTATCACGATGCCGGATCTTTCACCCGCAATTACGCCTCTTCAGTAAAAGAACCGTTTTTCCCGGGCGTCAATTTCCGCGTATCTGAAATTCTGGGAGCAATTCTGGGCGAACAGTTGAAGCGGCTGGACGGCATTCTCGCCAAGTTGCAGGGAAGGCGGAAGATTATGGTTGATATTTTTGCAGGAACAGATAAATTCAAAGTAGCGGCGCATAATGACGAGGCAAATGCCATCGGCCTGGCGATAATATTTGACAGCCCTGAAAAAGCGCTGGCATTTAAAGAAAAACATAAAATCGGCTTGCTGATTGAATCGGGGAGGCACGTCTATACCAACTGGGAACCGTTGCTGGAACAGCGGTCGTTTCATCCGAAGATGAATCCCTTCAACTGGACGCAGCGGAAAATTGTTTATACTCAGGACATGTGCAAAGATACGCTGGAAATTCTTTCACGTTCGATGAATATTGGCGTTCCCTATGCCTTGAACAAAAATGACGTTAAAGCTTACGCTAAAAAACTGATTGCAAAATAGGTTGAACAAGATGAATGTCACACTCGTCGGCTTCGGCGACTCTATCACTGAAGCGGTCATCGGAATGCCGGATGAAAATAAAAGATGGCTCAATATTCTGAAAAGAACGCTTTCGGAAAGTTTTAAAGAACATGATTTTAAAGTTATTAATTCCGGCATCGGAGGCAACTCCGCCAGAGAAGCAATGGTGCGCTTTGAGAAGGATGTGACTGCTCATAAACCTGATTTTGTCATATTGGAATTCGGCGGCAACAACGAAGACCTGGCCAATCCTGAACGGATAGTTAATCTGGAAGAATTCAGAACTCTTTTAGATAAGTATAAGCATGGTTTGCCGGCAAAGACCAAGACAATAATTGTGACATTTCCTCCAGTGCTGGATGATTTGCATGCTTACGGGAAAAACCCTGCATTTAAAGATTACTATCACAGGACTGGCGGAATTGACAAATCGGCAGAGCCTTACCGGGAAATAACCAGAGAATTCGCAAAAGAAAATGGTTTCCCGGTTTTTGATTTTCATAAGAAACTGCTTGTACTGGGACAGTTGAACGGCAGAATGACTTATACCATGAATGATGGAGTTCACCTGACAGAACATGGCAATGAGATTCTTGCAGAAGGCATATTTAATGTTTTAAAAGATATGATGCCTGTATTATAAAATTTTATTTTTACCTGAATTTTTACTCCCAGTCGGAGAAAATGAAGGACACGTACTTGGCATCACGCAAAATTATTAACAGAAACAGAAAAACCATTAAGGAGCTGTAAATAAATAAGTTTTACAAGTTTCGCGAAATATCCCGATGTGATTTTGTGAATTGCCGGTGAGGAGCATACCTTCAGGTATGTAACGAACCGGCAAATACAAAGGCATCCGGGAGAAGCGCGAAGATGTAAAGGTTATTTTTGTACGGCTCCTAAGGAGCTGGAACAAAATAAACTATTGAGTTTTTACCGAATATCCTGATTTGATTTTCGAGTAGCTTGTGAGTCGCATACCGGCAGGTATGTAGCGGACAAGCGGCGCGAAAAACATTCAGGAGAGCGGTGCAAGAACATAGTTTATTTTGAGACAGTTCCACAAACACAGGTTAAAAGTGATTATGAAAAATATGATTGAATGTTCAAGTTTAATTGATGTAAATGCATTCTTCGGCAAGAGCGCCACGGGAGACTCCGAATTTCCGGCAATCCGGGACCGTCTAAGCTTCATGGACCGGCTCGGCATCAGCAAATCTCTGGTCTGGAATATCGAGTCGCGCCAGAATCACGCCCTGTCAAGCAATCAGAAACTGATAGATGAAATTGCACAGACACCAAAAGCAAAAGGACGAATAATCCCGGTGCTCACAGTTTCCGGACTCATGCAATACGAGCGAAACGGCATCCAGACGCTGAAGCGGCAGATGACCACTGGGAAGACCCGCGGCCTCCGCTTTGTAAGCGTATTTAAAAGACTCACCCTTTGTCAACTGGAACCGGTAATCCGCGGAATTGCAGGACTCAAGCCTTTCATAATCATGCGTCATGACGAGAGCAATATTCAGGACATACTTGAATTCACCTCTATGTTCCCCGAAATCCCGCTGATTCTGACCGAGGTTATGTGGGGACAATGCATTGTAGTGTTTGACCTGATGAGACGCAGGAAGAACATCCTGGTGGACAATTCCTGGCTGCATTCATATGGAGCAGTTGAACAGGTAGTGGAACACTTCGGGGCGGAACGGCTACTGTTCGGAACTGGTTACAAGTCACATGGCGGAGCGGCAATCGCCCAACTGGCGGGAGCCGACATTGCGGAGAAAGAACGGCAGCTTATCATGCACGGCAATCTGGAACGTCTGCTCGGACTTAAAGGTAATGCTAAAGCCTCAGCGGTCAAGTCAGTCAAACCGGCAGATTCACTGTGGGGACATTGCCTGTCCGGCCGGACCCTCGGCATCGATATTGTCGATGCGCACTTCCATCTCGGCCCTTCCGGAGGTTATGTTCTGAAGGACCAGGATGAACGCAGCCAGATAAAGCCTGCGTTAAAAATCATGGACTCGCTTGGTATTCAGACCGTACTCGTCTCCGGGATGCAGGCGCTTCTGAGCGAAGCAGTGGAAGGGAATAATCTGCTCGAAAAAGTTTTGCTTCCAAATTCTAACCGATTCAAAGGTTATCTGGGGTTCAACCCGTTTTACGCCGATGAGCTTGTCCGTAATTTTGACAGATATTTTTCTGGACAGTTTTTTATAGGGTTCAAAACTCTCTGCGGCTATTGGAGTGTAAAGATAAATGATCCGCGCTTCAAACCCATGTGGGATTATGCCAACCGGCATCATCTGCCGATACTCAACCATACATGGGGAAAAGACGATATCTGCCTGCTCAAAGACGTTGTTAAAAAATATCCGCATGCACATTTTCTGCTTGGTCATTCCGGCGGTTCCGTGGAAGGACGCCGGGAGGCGGAATCTCTTGCACAGGGAAATCATAATGTCTATCTTGAATGGTGCGGCAGTTTCTGCTGCGATGATTCCTGGGAGAAAACCTTACAGGCGGTCAACCCGCGGCAGGTTGTTTTCGGCACTGACGCCATGGCACATGATATTCACTGGGAACTGGGACGCCTGCTTTCCCTTGACGTACCCGATAAAATACTGATTCCAATTCTTGGTCAGAACATGCGCCGCATCATGGACGCCAGGCGATGATCCCTGACGTTTAACATTTTGCGCTTTTAAGAATTTAACACTGGAGACAACCTGCATGAGCAGAATACTGAAAGCCGGTTTCGGGCGTACTGATGTAACCCCGCAATTAGGAGTGCGACTCGGCGGATACGGGGTGAAAGAACGCCCGGTGGAAGAGATTATCGACCGTCTGCATTCAACCGCGATGGTACTGGAACAGGACGGGTTAATGGCCGCGGTAATCAATCTTGACTGGATATGTATTGACGAAGCAATCGTTGAACGCATCCGCCGCGGCGTCAATCAACGCACCGGAATCCCGGAGAAGAATGTTTCCGTATGCACGACCCACAGTCATTCCGTGCCGAACACGCTTAACTTCTGGGGATGGGGCGAACAGGAGAATGCTTATATTGACTCCGTCCTGCCGGAAATAATCCGTTCGGTCGAGCTGGCAAAGGGCAACCTGTGTGAAGTTAAAGCAGGGCTTGCCGTTACTGAAAGCCTGACCGGGGTCAACCGACGCGGCACCACCGAAAGCGGATCCGTCAATTTCTGCGCCGATCCCAATGGTTTTTTCGATCCGGCAATGACAGTAGTACATTTCAAGGCTGAATCCGGCGATGTCGGCATATTGGTTCATTACGGTGCGCACGGCACCGCAATGGGCTGCAACCGTCAGGTGTCGCGCGACTGGTGCGGCGTAATGAAAGACCGCATTGAGTCACAGTTTAATTCTCCGGTACTATTTCTAAACGGGGCCATCGGTGATGTCGGTCCCCGCACCAGCCATCGCAGCGGCGACGGGCTTTCAGCCGGTACGGGAGACGGCATTCATGCCGTCCGCGAAGTCGGCTACCGTGCCGCCACTGACGCGATCCGGGCGTTACTGTCTATTCATGAATGGCGTAGCGATCTTAAACTCGCAGTATTGACTGAAGATATTTTTCTGCCTTATGCCCCGTTAACGCCGCTGGCGGACGCCGAACGGGAAATCGCCAATTGGGACCCCAGAAAAGAAGAGTGGGGAACTCCGATGTGTGAATACAGACATAACAGCGCGGTCATTGAAGCCCACAAACAGCCGTTGCTCAAGGGCAGAAATTTCACCCAGACCATTACCTGTATCGGCCCGCTGGCAATCGTACCGATGCCGGGTGAAATGTTTTCGGGCATCTCGCTCCGGATCAGACACGGCAGTCCGTTCCAATATACGCTTTGCTGCAGCGTTTCAAACGGTTCGGTGAGCTATCTGCCGACCAGAGAAGCGCGGCATCGCGGCGGTTATGAGTGCTGGGTGGGAAAAGCTGTAGGGGCCTATCTGCTGGCGGATAATATCGACGATGCCCTGGTTGAACAGAACTTGAAATTGTTGCGCAAAATTTCCTGATATAGTTGCGGATGCGCCTGAAAAGTATTGATCAAACGTGTCCGCATATTTAAAGAAATTCTATTCTTTATTTCTTAAAAAGTGCTTTTTATAAGCATTCATTAAATTCTGCGAATTCGTATAACCGCATTGAGCAGCAATATCCTTTATTTTGAATTCTCTACTTTCCATCATGGTTGAAGCATATGCCATAAGGTTGCGCATATAATACTGCTTCACCGTTGTTCCTGTCAATTGCTTGAATAGTGCAGTAAACTTTCTTCTGCTCATTTCACAATGTTCCGACAATACGTCAATGCCGGGAAATTCAAAAGGCGGACCATAAAGGCTTTTGAACACATAATTTAATTTAACATCCTGACTGTTAGCTAAAATATAGCCTTTTAATGGAACAGCTTTCGTCTCCTGCGAGAATTTCATGATGTCGGCAATAACCAGGGAAAAAAGCCCGTATTTTCTGAAATCAGACCATATCCCGGATTTCAAAGAGAAAAGTTCCGCGAGTTCACTCAACTTGCTATAAAAGCTTTTCCTCTCATGAGCAGGAATAACCAGATGTCTTGGTAATTCATCAGAAATTAAGCCATACCATTTGAGATGCAGGAAATAAATTTGATAAGGTCTTTTTAAATCCGCGACATACCGGTGTATTTCTCCCGGCATTACAAAATGAACTGACCCCGGAGTAAGTTTCCATATTTTCTCTTTTACTCTGCATATACCGCACCCCAGTTTGACACAAGCAATATGGACCATGTTAAAATGAGAATGCAATTCAGTGCTCAAAAGCGGCGCGGCAGGCAGGAAATTAACCTGATCAAGAATAATTTCCCTGCCGAACCTGGAAGTAAAGTCTTTAAAATCCATTATTACAGTTTCCTTATAATTTTATAGTATAAGGCGAAAATAAATTAAATCAAGATTAAATTGCCCTATATAATTAAAATATTGCCCGATTGAATTATTGCCAAAATCCCAATATGAATATATAATTCTATTATGGAACAGATAAAACAGGAAGTCGTTCAATTATGATTATAGACGCACACATTCATTATCCGTTTGCCGAATATAAAGAGATGAAAGACATCTGCGAGGTGATCCGGCTGGCGAAGAAATTTGGCATCAGCAAACTCTTTCTGCTTGGTGATGTTTTCCGCCACGGACATTTCCAGAATGAGGAACAAATCAAGGAAATAAATGATCTGACAATTGAGCTTGTTAAAAAACATCCGGACTTTCTGGTCGGGTTCTGCTACCTGAATCCGGCCAATTCACCTGATTTCATGATAGAAGAGATCGAACGCTGTGTTGTCAAAAACGGCTTCAAAGGATTGAAATTTGAAATATCGCTGAACTGCCGCAGCAAAAAGCTCGATGTTGTCATGCAGAAAGCCGGAGAACTGGGCTGTGCGGTTATTCAGCATTCATTGTACAGGTCTACCGGCAGATACAATGAGGAATCCACGCCTGCCGATATAGCGGATTTGGCTTCACGTTTTCCGGACGTCAAAATCATCATGCCGCACCTTGCCGGTTGCGGCATGCGCGGCATTCTTGACATTTCCGGACATAAAAACGTGTATGTGGATTCATCGGGTTCCCAGGCGGTTGCTGGAATGGTTGAGTATGCGGTAAAAACGCTGGGCGCTGACCGGATTCTATATGGTTCCGATATCCCCGGCAGAGATTTTTCCGCGCAGATCGGGCGAATATACGGTGCTGAAATATCTAAAAAAGACAAATCCAAAATACTCGGACTTAATGCCGTAAAAATTTTTAACTTGAAATAAATAGGGTATAAAATCATGATCGATATTAATACAGCGTTGGGAAACTGGCCTTTTCTGCGTTTTTCGCAGACGACTCCGGCCAAACTCAGCAAACATCTTAAACAGGAGGGTATAAGTCAGGCCCTGGTTTCTTCTATTGATGCAATTTTTTATCCGGACCCTGATGTGTACAATCAACTCCTTGCCGTGTCCCTGAAATCTTTTCCTGAGCTGCTGCCGGTGTTTATCGTCAATCCGATCTTGTCCAACTGGGAAAGGATTGTCGATTCGAGCAAGGTGAAAGCAGTTAAAATATATCCCGGTTATCATAACTATTCGCTGCTTTCTAATCCGGTTTATTCGCTGGCGGACAAACTGATTGAAAATGGAATGTCTCTGATGATACAGATGCGTGTAGAGGACGAACGCTCACACCATCCATTGTGCCAGATCCCGGCGGTTCCGGTTGCAGATATCGTCAAGCTTGCGGGAAAATACCCGTCACTTCCGGTCGTTTGCCTTTGTCCGTATTTTGCCGAATTAGTGCCGCTGACATCGAATACCGAAAATGTTTATGTTGATATTTCTTTTGTTGAAACCATGAATACGATGACCAGGGTACTGCGGGACGTGCCCGCGGAAAAAATTCTTTTCGGTTCGCATACGCCGTTTTTATATACGCGTGCGGCTACCATGAAAACGGAATATGCGGAAATTGATAAAAAAACTTTGACATTGATTACTGAAACCAACGCAAAAAAAGTATTCAAACTCAAATAACAAATTAGTGAGGAAATTATGGCTGAGCGTGTTAGAAAATCATGGGAAAAATATAAAAGGTCTCTTCAATATCTGGGGAATGGGAGCTCGACTTCATCAAAAATAGCGCGGTTTGAAGATGCCGAACCGGCAGTGATTGTCAGAGGCCGCGGCTGCCGCATCTGGGACGCTGACGACAACGAATATATTGATTACCGCAATGGACTGGGACCAGTAACCCTGGGATATTGCGTTCCGGAAATCAATGCCGCAATTAAAGAGCAACTGGAAAGGGGTATCATCTTCGGGCATCCGCATATTCTTGAAGGAGAAGCGGCAGAGGCAATCGTGGCGGTAATTCCTTGCGCGGAGAAAGTAAAATTTCTGAAAACCGGCGGTGAAGCTATTGCCGCATGCATTAAAATAGCGCGTAATGCCACTGGCAGAAATAAAATACTTCAATGTGGTTATAATGGCTGGCTTAATGCATTAAGCGTAGGCGGATTCAGGCCGGCCGGGATAGCCTCAAGCCAGCCTTTGAAGGGCGTTCCGGAAGCGTTAAGCTGTCTGCATAGTTCTTTACCATGGGGAGCCAATGAAGCCTGGGAAGAAGCTTTCGCCAATGATGGGGCAAATATCGCGGCAGTAGTGATAGCGTCAAGCTATCAGGATATGGAGAAAGGAGCGGAGTTTTTACCGTTCATCAGGAATCTTACGCAAAAATACGGCAGTTTGATGATTATGGATGAGATCGTCACTGGATTCCGCCTGGCGCTTGGTGGCGCGCATGAGTATTTCAATGTCGATCCCGACCTGGCGGTTTTTGCAAAAGGCTGCGCCAACGGCATGCCGATCTCAGTTTACGCCGGGAAGGCGGCGCTGATTGATTCCGCCAAGGAGATTTGTATTTCTTCAACCTATGGCGGTGAAACACTTTCGCTCGCGGCAATGAAAGCGACGATTGCCTTTTATAAAGAAAATAATGTGATTGCACATCTTTGGCATACAGGCGCAATGTTATGGGAAGGAGTCAATGACCTGTTTAAAAAATATAATATCAGTGCAAAAGTGAAAGGCTTTCCAGTTTGTCCGCTGTTCATTTTTGAAGACAATACGGGCAAACTTGCAGATGCTTTCTTCAGAAACTGTTATCTCAACGGAGTGTCACTTTATAATGTGTCTTACGTCAACTTTTCCCACAAAGAAAAAGACGTTATTGAAACACTGGCGCGGATAGAAAAGGTACTGAAAACAATTTCGGCAGTTTAGCCAATGATATTATTCAGAATCAGCCATCAAATTTTGCAGCTCATTTCTGAACTGCAAAACTTGAGTATGTTATTGAGCAGGTTTAACTGACTTGCCGGTTTTCGCTGATTGGTTGATCGCGACACAGTATGCCAGGGCATGACGGCCGGCTTCGGCCGGCGACGGATTTCCGGATGCTCCGCTATTGATTGAATCAATGAACCAGGCATGGGAATTTTTAACTTTGCCAGGCTTCACCGGCTTAAATTGACCATCCCCCAGTTTCAACTCTATTCCGTCACCGCTGAACCCCATCCGGATGATGCCTTTGCTGCCGTAAACTTCAAGCAGCCCCGCCCCGGCGGGAAATGTCCAGCTCAATTCCAGCACTCCGGTCGCGCCATTGGTAAAATCGAACATTGCGGTAACATTGTCCGGAACATCGTTTCCGGCTATTTCTGTACGGTTGACCGCAAATACTTTTTCCGTGCCGCCGAAGCACCAGCCGAGGAAATCGGCCATGTGAACGGCAATGTCCATCACCAGTCCGCCCGCCGATTTTTTACTGGTAAACCAGGATGCGCCGGGAGACCAGCTTTTGTCCGGAGTAGCGCTTGAAGCGCGGAGACAGCGAATATGGAGAGGCTTGCCGATTCTGCCGGAGTCGATCAGTTCCTTGATTTTTACATATGCCGGAGTAAACCGCAGGGTTTGATTGACTTGCAGCATCAAATGTTTCTTTTTTGCCAGCGCGATCATTTCATCCGCCTGTCGCAGATTTACCGCCATCGGTTTTTCTATCAGAACATGCTTACCCGCATTTAATGCCTGCATGCATAGCGGATAGTGCGTAAAGTTTGGAGTGCTGATAACAACCGCATTAATTCCGCTTTTCAGCAATGCGGGGACTGCGGAACATATTTCCGCATCAAACTTGAAATCCGCATTTATTTTCTCCGCGGCCAACGGATTTGTATCGAATAATGCGGATATTTCAACCTTGTTTTTAAGTTGACTGAGTGCCGGGGCATGCAAAGCCTCTACAATTCTGCCGCACCCGATCAGCCCGATCCTGATTTTTTTCATCTTTCAAGAACTCCGTAAAAATTATTTGTATATTTTCTGATTTTCATCACTTATTCAAAAGTTTCTTTGCAATACAATCTCTGAGCATTTCAAAACTGCCGGATTTTAGCCCGAAATGTGCATAAAACTTATGCGCCTCCCCGACTGCGTATCCGCCTTCTTTGTGGTTCTCCGCCGGCGCCAGATAACCGATGCAGCCATCGGCATACCCGACAACATAAAGTTTTTTAATCCCGGTCAGCGCTCGAAGCTGTTCCGCCATTTTTGAGAAAACTTCGGCATTTATCCCGACCAATGTCAGCGGCCCGATCTTCAAAATATGCGCATACGCCATTGCCGGCTTGAGCGGCCTTTTGTTTTCGATGATTTCTATTGTTTCCTCGCTCCAGATACGAATTGCTTCGCGAAAGCGCCTGGTCAAAGAATTGTCTTCGCCGGCGTCAAAATTACGACGGTGATTATCTAATATTTTCGCCAGCTCTTCTTTTGAAATTACATTCAAAGGAAGTTCAAGCTCCGCAAATGAAGCTGATACCGCACAATCAGAACATTTAGTAAGTGGCGAAATTCCCGCGGCGATACTGTCTCCCAGAACTGTTCCCGCCTTTTCGACGCCTGAATAATCCTCCGCCACAAGGACAGGATTGATATTACCGCATCCCCCGTTGGTAAGAAAAACAGCAGGGCTGCCTTTGATAAGGAAACTTGCCCTGGCGGCGGCGAAACCCGCGATATCCGAGGATATTTTGCGGTTCGCGCCCGACAGCCCTACATTATGTATTGCAAAATTAGTAAATACTGCTTTAAACGTGCCGTCCTCTCTTTTAAACGCGAGTACCGGCAGGGCGTTGTCAACATGTGAATTTTCAGGCGATTTTGTGCGGTCAACAGATATGCCTTCAACGACCGACTCCGAAAAATGCATGATGACTTCTTCGATGTTCCGCAGAGCATCTTTTACGCTGTCGATGATGGTTTTCTCAAGGAATTCAACATAAGCCGGATTGATGTCCCCGCATTTGCGCAGAAACACGGTTGCCGGGCCGGCATGGGTGTGCGTCGCGGAGAGCACGACATTGACGGCGTCAATCGCAAGAACTTTTGCAACCGCATTGCGGATATGCCAGGCCAGTTCATTTGAGAAACCAATCAGATCGCAATGTATCCAGACTATTTTATTCCCGATACTCTCGAGATACAACGTTCTGGCGTAAAGCTCGTCATATTTCCCGGTTGACGGTTGTTCCCTTAAAAGATAGCCGCACAATTCGATCCCGGGTTCGGGCGTAATAAGTTTTTCAGAGGTTCCAATTTTCATGATAACACCTGCTTCTTAAAATTATGCAACTCTTTTCTGTTCTCATAGACTTTAGTTACGGCGTTTACAATGTCGTCCATATCCTCTTTAGTTCCAAGCAGAACACTATGATGCATCCAGCAACCTTCCCCGCCTGCGGCTTTTTCTGCGACAGGACATTTTGTCCTGGAATAATCTAACGATTTATTCGTATGTTTCCATTCGGTGAATGATGCAAATTGCTTTTTCAGCATAAACGGCTGCTGGTATATGAGCGTACTGTAACCTTCGGCGACCGGAATCCCTTCCGCAGCCAACGCCTCAAGGAAAGTTTTTCTCGGAATACCGCCGAAAACTTCAGCGTCATAACGGAAAAGATAGAGATGATACGCCATTCTGGTGGATTCTTTTTTTCTCGCCAGCGGCCTGATGCCGGGAATCAGGGAAAGTTTCTCATCCAAATATGCGCCATTCCGCTGCCGTTTTCCGGTTTCTTCATCAAGTTTCTTCAGTTGCTCATTCAGGATTGCGGCCTGGAACTGGGACAGCCGGTAATTGCTGCCGAGATTTTCATGCTGGTACCAGGCGCCGTCTTTTATTCTGCCGCAGTTCTGGATGCTCCAGCATTTGTCTGCAAGCTCTTTATTGTTTGAAACAATAGCGCCGCCTTCCCCGGAACACAGGTTCTTGCTGGACTGAAAGGAGAAACTGCCGATGTCGCCGATTGAACCTACCCGCCGTCCTTTGTATTCGGCTCCGTGAGCATGAGCGCAGTCTTCAATGACATAAAGCCCGTGTGCTCTGGCGATTTTCATGATTGCATCCATATCAGCCGCCTGGCCGCCGAGATGAACAGGGATAATCGCTTTGGTAAGCGGAGTTATTAAAGCTTCAATCTGGTTCGGGTCGATGCAATAGGTGTCGGGGTCAATATCGGCAAAAACAGGCACGCAATTGGCTTCAATGACACTGGTGGCTGTGGCAAGAAAAGTGTACGGCGGCACTATCACTTCGGAACCCGCTTCAATACCGCAGGCCAGCAGCGCATTCCGGAGCGTAACTGAACCGTTTGTCATGGTTACGCAGTATTTGCAGCGCTGATATTCGGCAAATGCCTTTTCAAATTTTCCAGTTTCAACTCCGCCGTATCCCCACACGCCGCTATTAAGAACCGTCAATAGCGCATTTTCTTCATTCTTTCCGTACTGAGGCCAAGCCGGAAATGATTTTCCTTCTCTGATTTTCTGACCGCCCAAAAGAGCAAGCCCCGAATTTGTCGTTGCTGTCATTTGATTTTCAACTCCTGTTTTATAACTTTTTTAATTGATATTTTATTGCACTGTATTTATTATTATAACCTGTAAAATGGTTAAAACAATGGATAAAATCGCCATCAATAATGCCAATATTGACCATGCGATAATCTTTATACGGGGGGTAAAAAGGTGAAATACATTTTACTATGTTGACTGAAAGTTATTTGACAGAAATTGTCGTGAATGCGTTGTTCAATCATCCCAATCGGATAAATCAAAAGACTGACAAGCCCTGCCGGCCGGTCGTTGCACCATGCCTGCAGGGCTTCAAAGTCATGCTGAAATCATTCTATTTTGCGTAACAGGTTTCCACTTTTTTAAAAGCTTTTACAATCATGTCAATTTCTTTTTCGCCGTAACTTTCAAAAAGAAAGAGAATAAAATGGTCTTTCATTGCCTGATCGCAGTTGGGAGTAGGATACTCTTTACCGGCATCACCCTTATAGAGCGGATTATTCCATGGATGGCATTGGGCACGGTTTTTATACCAGTCCATTTTTGCCGGCAAGGCGCCGGTGTAATTCGGAATTATAATTGCACCTTCAGCGCTCAACGCGGCACAGAACTCGTCTTTTGTGCAATTCATCGCCGCGGCATTGAACTTCAGACGCAACCACCAGTAGCAATGATCAAACCCCTCTTTCATGACCGGGATAGTGACAGCTTTAGAACTGTTGAGAAATTTGGATTTCAGCCTGGAAACAACATCTTTGCGCCGCGCAACGATATCCGCCAGTTTTTTCAATTGCACACGGCCGACAGCGGCGTGAAATTCATCCATATTGCAACTGATGGCGGGAATGCAGTTGGTCGAACCGGCAGGCAGATTGAACGGCTTGCCGCGGTCGGCCGCGCGGCGTTCATTCCAGTAATCATCTTCGTTATTGCAGATGACCGCCCCGCCCTGCCCTCCGGTGCACATGTGCTTGCCGAACATCAGGGAGAAAGCGCCGTAACGGCCAAAGGTCCCGACATTTTTACCGTTGATCCTGGCCATGTGCGACTGTGCACAGTCTTCAACTACCGGCAACCTGTATTTTCCGGCCACTTTCATAATCGCGGGCATATCGGCAGGTTCGCCGCCGATATGGGCGACTACAATCGCGCTGGTACGTTCAGTGATGCATGCTTCAATTTCTTTGGCTCCGGTATTGAATGAACCTGGAACAGTATCGGCAGGCACCGGAATGCAGTTATTGATCACAATCGGCATCATGCCGCCCGGATCGGTTACGCAACCGACAACCACCTCTGAAAAAGGCGGCAGATTCAACGCCTTTAACGCCACATATACCGAGTTGGTGCCGCCATTAGTGCCGTCGGCATATTTTGCCCCCATGAATTCGGCGAATTCCTTGCAGAATGCTTCCTCCTGAGGCCCATTGTAGCCGGGAGCATTCCCGGTTTTTATTGCTTCGTCGAAAAGAGCGTCGACTGCCGCCTTTTCCTCTTTTCCGAAATGGAACCGGCCGGGCAATGCCGATACTGCTTTTTCTCCGCCATTGATCACTAGTTCTTCACTCATTTTTTATTCCTCGATTAATTTTTCCGCGTTAGCGTGATAAATTTTGTTAAGCACTTCTGTCGTTAATCCCAATCCGTTAATAAATTCCTGATGGATGTTGTCAAAATAGTCGCGGGCATAAAGAATGCGGTCCTGAAATTCGATAAGAAACTTTTTCGCAAATTCCGGGTCCCTGCGTAAAGCCATGCAGCCGGAACCGGCCGACATGTCGCAGTGCAGATTCGGATATTTCCGCATCAACTCTGATATTTTTCCACCTTCAATAACCCTGGCTTCCTGAGGCGGATAATTGGACTGCTTCCACAACTCATCATTGGAAATGTGAATCCAGAATCCAGGAGCATGTCCCAGAAAAATCGTTTCAGGGCAGGCTCGGAGCACCCGTTCCAGTGTGTCAATGGTCCCGCCCCACCATTCATCCCAGGGATCGGTATATTTCCTCTGAAAAGTATATTGCAGATGAAATGTCACCGGCATTTTCAGTTCTCCGGCCAGATGGAATAAGCGCAGCGCATCCGGACTGTCATACATCATCCGGCATTTGAGTTCGCCGCAAACTTTGGCGCCGTAAATCTCATGGGCGGCTTTCAACCTGGCACAGGCATCTGACACGCGCGGATCAGGACAGTAACCGAGAACAAAGCGTTCCGGCGTCCGCTCTTTATAAGAAACACATCTGCTGAAAGGGATGGGGCCGGTCGGAGAACCAAGCAGCGGCGCAGGAACCACGTGCTTGTAACTTGCATTGTATTCGTGTTCAGCACATTCCCAGTTTAACAGCCAGGTCTTCTCGATTCCATATCGATCCATATTGGCAAGAAATCTGTTCAAATCATGACCATGCCAGTCCGGATGGTTATGCGCATCAATTATTTTCATCTTAAAATCCTCATTTAATTAAAATATGCCATTGGCATAATTATACCATTTGCCACATAATTTGTCAAGAGTTTTTTAAAAATGATTTGAATTTTCAATCATTCGTGGTTAATTTGAGTAATTATGCATGAGAATACTAAAAGATCATTAAGAATTTTAAAAGAACGCATCGAAAGTGGCTACTGGCCTGAGAACAGTTTTTTGCCGGCTGAGCGAAAATTGTGTCAGGAACTGGGGATCGGCCGCGGCGCTCTTCTGGCGATTTTTCAGGAATTGACTTCCATGGGCTATATCCGACTTGAACGAGGCCGCGGCGCACGTGTTTCCCCTGTGGCAAAGCACAGATTCCGCCGGATTCTGGTAATTGAAAATTCAAATTTCACGTTGAACCACTCGTCCGAGCACTTGCGGATACTTGACGGCATCTCCACTATGGTGGATTCCATCGGGGTCGAAATGGCACTTTCTTTTGCGGATAAAAATTCGTCCACTGAACCATTGATTGAACGCTATGCCCGCGGCGAATATCAGGGCATCATCATTGTCGAACATTTTAAGCTGGTGAATCTGGATTTGCTCTTGCGCTATGGAATACCCGTGGTGACAGCCAACTCGGAGGCCGCGGAAAAGCTGCCATGTACTCAAGTGGATTTCCGGGAAATCGGGCGCATCGCAGGACGGGAGCTTCTTAACCATGGTCACCGCAATATCGGAATGCTCAGCGGACCGGCAGACAGCTTTATTTTTAAAGAAATGCTCGCCGGACTTAAAGGAACCATGGCTGAAGAGGACATTCTGTTAAACCCGAAGCATATATTCTTTTGGGAAAGCAACGGTATTACGGAGGGAATGATTCAGTGGCTCGGCACCCTGCCCCGCCCGGCTGCATTATTTGTCGCCCGCGACTGGCGGGCGGACAAGTTATACGAAGCATGCGGCAAACTTAATCTGCGGATACCGGATGACATCTCAGTAATCTCCTATGATGATTTATCGTGGCCGTCTGCCGCCGGCGCCGGACTCAGTACTGTCAGTGAACCGGCTGCTGAACTAGGCGGCAAGGCCGTTCTCATGCTCAAGGAATGGGTGGAGACCGGCAAACAGCCGGACAGCATTAAAGTTCATGGGCAGTTAATCAGGCGGACCAGTATCAAAAATCTCAATCCTGATCCGGCTCCCTGCTTATAAATCCAGTCGGCCATTGCATAAAGTTGCCTGATGCAAATGTTTACATAGTCAACTTATCGCAATTTATCTATTCATTTCTTAAAGGTTGTCAGATAGTCTTTATATTCCTTGCGAAAATCCGCCCAGATATTTCTGGCCTGGGACAGGCTGCGGACATACGGATCGAGACACAGCGCCTGCACCGCCAGACTGTCGTCGCCCTCGTGCGTTGCTTTGGCGATCATTTCATGCAGCGTGATCTGGCGGCGGCAGATTTCCTGCGGCCCGGCCGGCAGTTCACCGACATAAATGCTGCGGACCTGTCCGCCGACGGCGATGCCGGGAACATCAACAATCGCATCAGACGGCAGGTTCGAGATCGCGCCGTGGTTCACAATGTTGATGGCGTCAAAGTAGGTCGGGGTATTGGTTTCCAGCGCCAGGATTACCTGACACGGTTTTTCCGCGTAATACGGATGATCTGCATCAACCGGAAACGGCGGCTTCGTATATTCTTTGCCTAATAACCGCTGCATCTCCAGCGCATGGGTTTTCTTTGCCGCCAGTTTCTCATAATCATCTGCCAGAGACTCATAGTGATGCTCTTTCCATTCCGCCTCTTCCCAGAAAAACGGCAGATATTCAATAATGTGGTCGTCATAGCCAACAGGATACATATTGAATGTATTCAGAGTCTCCAGCGTGAACATCTGCTGTGGCACGGAGTCAAAACGACTTCTCCAGTATTTGGATTTTCTTACTTTGTCCAGAAACTCCTGCATACAGCTTGCGCGAGTTCCTTTTTTCCTGATATCAAACAGCCAGTTCAGATGATTGATGCCGCCGGAAATAACTTCCAGTTCACCGGGCTGCATTCCCAGTTGTTCGGCGATGACGCCGAACGAACCATGCACCTGATGACAGAAGCCAAGCGCTTTAATTGGCGAGTAATTTTTGAAATAGGTACACAGAACCGACATCGGATTGGTGAAATTCATCAGCCAGGCATCCGGACAGAGTTTCTCCATATCGGCGAGGATTTCCCTGAACATGCAGATATTCCGCATGGCGTGAATCATGCCGCCGGGACCGCCGTTCTCCCCTTTGACCTGATGCGCGCCGTGCTTTGCCGGAATGCGCAGATCTTTCACCCAGTTGGCGTAACGGTTCATTTCGCACGAGGTAATGACGTAATCGCAGCCGTCAAGCGCTTTTTTACGGTCGGTTGTCGCTTTTAGCGAAACCTTTATATTTTTATTCGATTTAAAAATACCGGAAACCGTCTCTTCGGCAGCCCGAAGCCGTTCCGCGCTGACATCCTGCAACACGAATTCGCAGCCGTTGAATATCTCATGAGCAATCAACTCTTTCGCCACACTCATGACAAAGCCGGACCCTGCCCCCAACATCGCAATCTTCAATTTTTTCATAGTTAATTTTCCTTTATTTATTTTTAACCGTTTGAAAGCTGTAATCTTTGCTCATTTTACCTTACTAAGTATAAATAATGTCTATAACTTGTAGAAATTTAATAGTTGTGAAACTTGAACTGCGGTTTGATAACTTCTGTTTTGTGTTTTCGTCTTATATTAAAAATTCAGTTCATGTTTCTCTGACGATCAGCTCCGGTTCGACAACTATCCGTTGACCGTTTTTACGGTTAATGATGCAATCGGCAGCCAGACGGGCTATCTTCGTTTCATTAATCGAGATCGAGGTCAATGCCGGATTAAGCACTTCCGTCCAGGATGTATTGTAACAACCCACGATGCTGATATTCTGCTTAAAATCCAACCCTGCTTTTATCGCCGCCTTGTAAATTTGAACAGCACGAAAATCGCCCAAAGCAAAAATTCCCCATGCTCCATGTTTTAATATTTCAGCAAAGTCTATCATATTCAGTTCTTTATTCGACGGCGGCGCATCCCGGATGACAGTTATACTGGATTCAGGCAGCCCTGCTTCCTGCAAGGCTGCTTTCATCCCGCTCAATGCAGACATGTCATGACATTCTTTATTGTCACGGCAGCCGTTATGCTTGCGTTCAGCTTCCGACAGTTGCTCAAAAGTGAAGAAGATAAATTTTTTCCGACCGGCTCTAAGCAGATGTTCAGCGGCCAGCCGACCAGCTTTAGCGTAGTCAAACACGATGATATTGGCCTCCGGAAAATCAAGTCCGCTTTCATAGTGCATCAGAAAATTCAATTGACGGAAATTAGCCCGGTATTTGTACAACAACTTATACGGAAGATGCCGTTTGCCATCCATCACCAGCGAATCAAAACCATTGGCGATATATTTTTTCAGGCATTGTTCTTTTTCTGCAAGGGTAAAACCGGATTCCGGTAAAACCGGCGACTGAGGTATGGTGTAAATATTATATTCTTCCAAATCATGCATAAGCGCTTCTGCGAGATTTTGATAAAGATCCCCGCGGGTATGCATCACCAGCCCGACTTGCCGGATGACATCGGGAGCCTTTGCGGTTGATGGCATGGTCACAAACATTCCCTTGCCATGAACTCTGCTGATGTAACCGTCACTTTCCAATTGCCGCATTGCGTTCGAAACCGTCACCAGCGTGGTATTGAAGTACCCTGACAATTCCCGGCAGGTGGGTAGTTTTCCTCCGGGGCCGAACTCGCCGGTGGCAATTTTCTCCTTAATGCTCTCGCCGATCTGATAATACTTCGGCAGCGGAAGCGTATTGTCTATCTGCTTTAACATTTTCTCAATCCAATACTGGAATTGTTATATAACACTATAACAATTATAATGCATTGTTGAAAAAATGTCAATACCCGCATTTATGAAAATCTTAAAAAAAGTGCCTGATTTGTATCTGTATTATTATTTTGTGATTAAACAGTTAAATCGCCATCGGCTCCACGTCAATCGTAGTGGAGTAGCAGCGCTCCACCCGGCACATTATCTGGATCATGCCGATAATCATGAAGCTGGTAATGGCATTGGCTATGCTGAAGACAATGGCGCCGGTTTCCATATTCAAATTGACGGTGATGATGACTTGAGTCACCCACAACCCGAGCGCCAGCAGATATGTGGCCCCCGCTACGATCAACATGCCGTGATGCGGAATACCGTTGCGCGGCATGGTTCCGTTATGCGCCCGCGCCATGTCGTTGCTGATGCCGCACTTCAACCAA
>JBAYIO010000104.1:0-19796 GCA_041665605.1 Victivallaceae bacterium
AGACTTTTACGGAATTCAAACAAGCGATTATGGAGTGTCTTGAAAATCAAACAACGGAGGTTCTGCATGATCTAGAAACATTGTTGACATGTAAATTTCAGAGTTTTAAAAATGTTAAAATCTTAAACTAATACAGTATAATCGGGGTTAAGGGAGAAAGGAAAATGAGAAGAAGTTATGCGTTTACACTGATCGAGCTCTTGGTAGTTATCGCGATCATCGCAATTCTCGCAGCCATGCTCCTTCCGGCGTTGTCAAAGGCCAAGGGAATGGCGCATCAAATTTCCTGCTTGAGCAATGAAAAGCAAGTGATACAGGCCATTCTTATGTATGCTGACGATAACAAAGATGTGTTTATTCCCTATGTGGACGCACCTGCAGGAAATATGTGGGTAACCCTGCTCCGGCCTTATGTCCGTCCCAGCGATCCCAACAACAATGAATTCATAAAGTTCTTGAAGTGCCCGGCCGGCCAAGGGAACATTGGTGGAGTTTATGACGCTCCCTTTGTCTGGATCGGCGTGTCGAGTTATAAAAATCCCCTAGGCGGCTCGATACCTTCACTGAACAATCCATTGAGGTTTTCAACCATAAAAAACCCATCGAACTACATGGCTATCACCGACGTGCAAAAGGATAAATACATGATGTATGCGCCGGCTAGCGACATCAGCCGCTGGCCCCATCCATGGAACATAGACATGGATGGTGACGGTCTCCTTGACTCAGATTCGACAACCGGATTCATGTACAATGTCGGCGCGCCCAAAGCCCATATGAGCGGCTCGAACGGGGGCATGTGTGATGGACACACCGAGTTTATCAACTTCCGTCGATGGCTCAACTTGACAAACGCCGGTCCCTGGAGAAGTCAGACGAACCGCTTACTGGCGTTTGAGCCGCAATAAGATGTTCTTATTCTATAAAGTCGATTCCAATTGTTCTGACTGGAGGAGAATGATGAAGTATTCAGACGACAATGGAATTGCCAGTAGAAAAGTAAAAAATAAAAAAAACATGGAGTATAATAAATGAAAATATTCCCAAAAGATTTTATCTGGGCTGCGGCTACATCTAGCTACCAAGTTGAGGGTGCCGCTTTCGCCGATGGCAAAGGGCTGTCGATCTGGGATAAATTTGCCGCTCAGGCCGGCAATGTCCGGGATGACCGTACTGCCAATGTGAGTAGCGACCAGTACCACCATTATAAAGAAGATATCCAATTGATGAAAGATATGGGGTTAAAAGCCTATCGTCTATCTTTGAGCTGGCCACGCATATTCCCCACAGGTAGAGGAGAAATAAATGGATTAGGGATAGATTATTACAAGAAATTGTGCGATGAGCTGTTAGCTAATAATATTGAACCCTATGTGACCTTGTATCACTGGGATTTGCCGTTGACTTTACAGGAAGAATTTGGCGGTTGGGAGTCCAAGGAGACGGTGAAATATTTTGGCGATTATGCCTCTAAAGTGGCTCAAGAGCTAGGGGCAAGGGTAAAAAATTATTTTACCATCAACGAATTTTTTGCCTGCAGTGATGTCGGTTATTCTCTAGGATTGATCGCTCCCGGTCTAAAGTTATCTAATAAAAGACGCAATCAAATTAGACATAATGTACTGCTAGCTCATGGGATTGCCCTAGAAGCATTGCGTGCGAATGCTCCACACGCAAAAATATCGATAGCGGAAAATCCAATAATAGGAGTGCCTATCATTGACAGCCCCGAACACACTGAGGCCGGCAAAAAAGCATTGCGGGAGATTAATGCCCCCTTTTTGACCGCGATTATGGAGGGGAAATATCTTGATTGTTACTTGGAGAAGGAAAAGGCGGATGCTCCTATTTTTACTGATGCCGAAATGAGGAAAATCAGTGCTCCCATGGATTTTTTGGGATTAAATATCTATTACGGAAGTGCGGTAATGGCAGATAAAAATGCTTCTACTGGGTATAAATTATTTGAGGCAATTCCCGGTGAAAAGTCCCCCGCTTTTGTTGATACTACTTATTTTGAACCTGCTTCATTATATTGGGGTATTCGCCTAATTTCCGAATTGTGGACACCAAAGGCTATAATGATTACCGAAAATGGATTATTAGCCGATGATCGAGTTGATAGAGATGGGAATGTGTATGATACTTATAGAATTAACCAGTTACGCTGCTATCTAAGTAGCTTATATCAGGCGCTAGATGAAGGATATCCTATTACCGGGTATTTTGTCTGGAGTTTCTTAGATGTTTTTGAGTGGCATTATGGTTATCGTTCTCGTTATGGATTATACTACATCAACTATGAGACTGGAGAAAGAATTCCCAAGCTTAGCGCCCAATGGTATAAAAAAACTATTGCAAATAATAGAATTTTATAAACCAAAACTAAGGGAATATGGCTCTCTCTTGATTTCTATGGTTTTCATGAGTCCATCATCCTCGGAATTCTCCCTGTTGCCTGAAGAATTTTACTGAAGAAATGCTGTCGGTGTCGGGGCGTTCTGATGATAACTGGTTTGACCCGCCGGGGGTACGCTGTTTATCGACCGGCAATGGTTTGTCGCAGTTTCAGATAGGCATGGATCGCGGGACAAGATTTCAGTTATGGATTGAGGCGCAAAAAAATACAGAGGGCAAATGAGCATTTTAAAACTATTATCGGAAAATCAGTGGTTTCTGTATTGCCTGGGTGAACGGTGAAAGCGTGTTTTGAACACCCGGTTGAAATGACTCAGGCTTCCAAAACCACTCAGTATGGCAATTTCAGAAACTTTCTTACCGGTTTGAGACAACAATTTTTCCGCTTCACTCATGCGCAAGTCCAAGAGATAGTGATTAAACAGTATATTCAGATGTTTTTTGAAACTCCAACCGAAATGTGAGACCGACACGGCGGCATGTTCAGCAACAGATTCCAGCGACAGGTCACTGTTTCTGAAATACCGGTTCATATAATCCAGTCCGGCTTTGAGAAAATCAGGCAGTTCTTTTCTGCTCCTAAGTTTAAGCCTGATACCTTTTTCCCTGAGCATCTCGGCAAAAAGAGTTATCAGCTTCAATGTTGACTCGGCTTTTTCTTTTGTTAGAAACGGCATCCTGAAATAAGCATCCCGCAATTTTTCCCGGTCAACCGGAATGGCCTTCAAGTTTTTAAGCAGCTTCTCAAACCCTTTTTCACTTGGCGGCTCCGGTAATACTTGACCGCCGATCAAGACTGCGGCAGTACGACCGCCAATAGCAATGGGCACAATGAAATCAATCACCCCCGCATAACAGATATAACATATTCCATGGCGGACTTGAAGGACTTCCGTACAATGTTTTTTATCGCTTGCCAGACAGGCGGCGGCACCGCCGGACGCTTCCTGGATAACACGGCACACAGGATTATCCTCATGACGCGGACGGGCAGTCGGCCAAATCTCTTTCAGGCTGAGCGGCGCCAGACCCAACTGGATGTTAAGTAATTTCCGTACAATGTCGAAAAAATCCCGTAATTCTTTCGTACTGCCAATGTCGACATATTTTACGATTCCAATCGGTGATTTCATGGTAGTCCTTCCGTTTTATCATTTTCCATAAAAATGATAATATCTATAATGGAATTTGCAAAGTAAATATTAAAAAAAAGCGTTATTCTAATAAATATATAAACAATAAACTGCATTTGGGAAAATGGCGTAACACCATTTTCCCGGACAAATAGACAAACTTAATAAGAATCATCAGGGAGAATTAGATGAATAAACAAACTTTAAAACGGGAAATAAGGGTGCAATATTTATTGCCTCATCAACTGCGCGCTGAACAGAAAAAAATGCCGCTGATCTATTTGCCGCTTGCGCCTCTTGAATGGCACGGTCTGCATCTTGCAGTCGGAACAGACCCCATAAATGCAGAGAGATGCGCCTTGGCGGTGGCGGAAAGAACCGGCGGAGTAGTGTTGCCTACACTATATATGGGTACGGAAAGGGAACGTCCGCCGGCGATGCTTGAAAGCCTCGGCTTCAAGAACGATGAGTATGTTGTCGGAATGGATTTTCCGGAGGCAAAGGATTTGTTTAAAAGTTTTTACTGCCCTGAGGAGTTGTTTGCGCTGGTTGTCAGGGATCATATTGAACAGTGCATTGAGCACGGGTATAAATATATTTTCATTATGAACGGTCACGGCGGCGTAAATCACAATGAAGTGCTGGACCGTCTCTGCAAGGAGTTCAACGGAAAAAATCGCGACATTAAAACGGCTTTTGCCCTGACATTTCCGGATAAAGCTCTGGCAGGCGGTTCATGTTCGCATGCCGGCATCGACGAGACCTCGCTGATGATGTTTTATGATGAGTCACTGGCTGATATCGGCAAGCTTCCTCCGGGAAGCATAAAACTGAAATATGCCGATTACAGCATCGTTGATTCCGGAGGATTTACTGGAAATCCCGGAAAAGGATATACCGTTTCAGAAAATATGGATCCAAGAAATGCGAGTGCAAAAATCGGGGAGAAAATATTTAATGAGACAGTTGAAGACATGTATAAGAAAGCATGTAAGGCGTTTAATCTGAAATAAATTTAATAATAAAACGGAGGAATTATGAATAAACTTGCGATAAAAAGCGGAAAGCCTGTTCGTATAGAGCCGCTTCCGCAGGAATGGTGCGGAGCGCATTTTATAGATGAAAAAGAACTTGCGGCAGTAAGCAGGGTTATAAAAAGCCGAAGCCTTTTCAGATATTACGGGTTTGATTTGCAGAACGAAGTGTCCAAACTTGAAAAAGAATTTGCTTCTTACATCGGCAGCAAGCATGCCATTGCTGTATCCAGCGGCACCGGGGCATTGCAAGTGGCGCTTGGCGCATTAGGGGTCGGGCCGGGGGATGAAATAATTCTGCCGGGCTATTTCTGGGTGGCTACAGTTGGCGCGGTAGTAAGGTCCGGAGCGATTCCGGTGCTTGTAGACTCTGATGATACCTTTTCGCTGGATCCGTCTAAAGTTGAAGCTAAGATAACACCCAGGACAAAGGCAATAATAATTGTTCACATGGGAGGAGTTATCGGGCATATCAAAGAACTTGTAAAAGTCGCCAGGAAACATAACTTGAAAGTTTTAGAAGACTGCGCCCAGGCCACCGGAGCTTCTCAAGCTGGAATAAAGGCCGGAGCATTCGGAGATATAGGAATATATTCATTTCAGTTTAATAAAAATATAACTTCCGGCGAAGGCGGCATGATTGTCTGTAATGACACAAAATTATATAACCGGGCATTTGCGATACATGATTTGGGCTACCCGAGAAACGATGCGGGCCGGCTTGTTTTCGACAATAAAGAAACCCAGCTCTGGGGTGTTGGCTGCCGGATGAGCGAACTGACCGGAGCAGTCGCACGGGTTCAATTAAATAAACTCGACAGAATTTGCAAAAACATGCGTACCGCCAAAAATCTTATTAAAGATAAAATTGATGGAATAAAAGGCATTACAGCTTCAAAAGTAATCGACCCCGATGGCGATAGCGGTAATTTTTTACTGTTAACTTTTGACAACAGAAAAATGTCTCTGGATTTTGTTGGGAGACTGAGAGCGGAAGGCATCGTGTCGGACAAGAACGGTATGTATCCGATACATATGGACGATTGGGGTCTGCATATATATTATAATATTCCAAGCCTTGTTAAAAAGCGTGGTCTTTCGGCTAAAAGTGTGTGGGATTTGCAAGAGAATGCAAACGCAAAAGTTTCATATGACAAAGGCACATGTCCGCATTTGGATTCATTGCTTTGCAGAACTGCGTTGATATGCATTGCTTCAAATCTTAAGCGCAAAGACATAAATGACATTATAACGGCAATTAAAAAAGTGATGACGCAAATTCAGGAAAAATTATCCTGAAAAAATTAAACAAAAGCAATGCAATATTATTGTAGAATTGGCAAGGATGCAGGAGCGGTTGTTTTGCTGCCTGGATTTCAAATAAAGGAACTGACAATTTGAAAACAGTAAATGTGGCGATTATCGGGACCAAATTCATGGGCAAAGCGCACAGCAATGCCTGGATTTCGGCTCCGAAGTTTTTTAGTCCGGCGCTTAAGCCGGTGCTGAAAGTGGCCTGCGGCCAGGACGGGAATGCGACTGGCGATTTCGCGCGGAACTGGGGCTGGGAGGAGACGGCGGATGATTGGCGGAAAGTGGTCGAACGCCCAGATATCGACATTGTCGACATCTGTACCCCGACTTATCTGCATAAAGATATCGTTATCGCCGCCGCCCGAAACGGGAAGCATATTTTCTGCGAGAAGCCGCTGGCGCTTAATTATGCCGAAGCTAAAGAGATGTGCGAGGCGGCGGAAAAAGCCGGCGTGCTGCACTATCTGAACCACAACTATCGCCGGACGCCGGCCATTGCTTTCGCCAAACAGTTGATTGATGAAGGCAGGATCGGGAGAATTTATCATTGGCGAGGAACCTACCTGCAGGACTGGATTACCGACCCGAATTTTCCGCTGACCTGGCATCTGCAGAAGAAATTTGCGGGTGCCGGCCCGCATTATGATTTAAATTCCCATAGCGTTGACCTTGCCCGCTATCTGATCGGGGAAGTGGGTTCAGTCAGTGCAATACTAAAAACCTTCATTGAGGAAAGACCTTTACCCGGCAAAGGCGCGGGTACATTCAAGGCGGGTTCTGTTACGGCTGAAAAAGGCAAAGTGACTGTGGATGATGCCGCCTTTATGGTGGTCGAGTTTGAAAACGGCGCTCTGGGATCGTTTGATTCCAGCCGTTTCGCCAGCGGCCGGAAAAACTTCAACACCTTCGAAATCTACGGCAGCAAAGGCAGTTTGCTGTTCAACATGGAACGGATGAATGAACTACAGTACCTGAATCTGGCAGATCCAGCCGACGAGCAGGGTTTCCGGACCATTCTCGTAACCAACGCCACCCATCCCTACATCGAGGCATGGTGGCCGCCTGGTCATGCTATCGGCTATGAACATGAGTTTACCCACGCCGTATACGATTTTCTGACCGCTCTTGAGAAAGGAACGCCGATTTCGCCCAGTCTGTACGACGGGATGAAGGCGACGCAGGTTCTGGACGCGGCGATTCTTTCCGCCTCAAGTGGTCGAAAAGTGCGGGTGGATGAGATCAAATAGCAAGGTTTCAGCATTAATTAACAGAGGACATATGAAAGCGAAGTTCGTACCGATTTATTTTAAAAGCGCCGCCGATCCTGAATTCGTCACGCAGGTGGAGAATCTGTGCGCGATGCTGACGGAGGAAGCGGAACTTCTGACGCCGGTTGAACTGGGAAAGAAACTGCCTGAGTGCGACGGGGTGATTTTTCCCCAGATGCTGGGCGAAGCGTACCGCCGGTTCGAGCAGATTAAAGAGTTGCCGCAACCGCTGATGGTGATCACTTCCGAATTCGGTACCGTCTCGATGTGGGACTGGGAAATCAATACTTACCTGACGACGAATGGTATAAAAGTGATTGCGCCCGATAACCTTGAAAAAACGAAAAAAGCCTGCCGCGCTTTCGCATTGAAGCGCCAATTGAAACAGTCGAAGTTTCTGGTTTATCAGGATAAGCCGGCCGACGACGGCCAGCAGGACGCCATATTCAAACGGTTTTACTGGTGGGAGCCGGAATGCCTTGATGCCATCGAGTCCAAATACGGCATCAAGGTGATCCGGAAAAGCTTCAAGCAGATGTCGGAAGACGCCATAGCCATTCCGGACGCCGAAGCAAAAGCGGCCTGGGCGGGCAAAAAAGACAAAGTCCCGGTTTGCGATGTTTCGGAACATGCGGTGCTCAGTGCGATGAAGACCTATCTGGCGGTAAAGCGGGACCTGGACCAGGATCCGTCGATTATCGCGGCAGGGATTAATTGCCTGAATGAATCCCGGCATTCCGACACCACTCCCTGTCTGGCCTGGAACTTACTGTATGAAGAACGGCGGATTGTATGGGGTTGCGAAGCCGATGTTGTCTCCATGCTGACTGAAGTATTGATCAGTAAAACCATTGACGTTCCTTTCATGATGACCAACCTGTACCCGTTCCTGCTGGGCAATGCGGCGCTGAAACACGAACACATTCCGAATTTTCCGAAGGTGCCTTCGAATCCGGAAAACTATATACTGGCGGCGCACTGCGGCTATTTCGGGGTACTGCCGCAGTGTTTTGCCACCGAGTGGACGCTCCGGAAAAAGGTGCTGGCGATTGTCAATGACAATGCAACCGCCGTTGACGGTCGCTTGCCGGCCGGGAATATCACCATGGTCAAACTGATTCCGCCTTTCGACCGGCTGTCGGTGATTGAAGGGGAGCTGCCGTCATATGCTCAATTCAAAGATTCCCACTGCCTTAACAGCGCCGTGATCAAAGTTCCGAACGGGAAGAAGCTGGTGGCTGATCTGGCTTCACATCATTATATCATCACTACCGGCCATAATTTGAGCGATCTGGAGATGATTGCCAAAGTGTTTGATCTGGAATGTCTGACTATTTGATAATATCTGCATGGCGGCGTTGCAGAGCGCCGGCAGAAAGATTTGAAAAATGCAGGAGGAGCAATTTTCATTCGGCGACTAAAACTTTCAATCCGTTTTTCTCAAGTTTTTTCATAATATTGCAATCAATATTGTCGGTGACCAGAACATGTACCTGCTCGACGGAGGCGAAACGGACGAATGAACTTTTGCCGATCTTGCTGCTGTCGCATAGCAGGATGACTTTTCCGGCGATGGACAGCATGGCTTTCTTTATTTCCGCCTGAAGAAGATCCGGCGTGGTGGCCCCTTTATCACAGGAGAAGCTGTTAGTTGCTATGAAAGCTTTATCTATAGACAATTGCGAGCACATATCGATGCCTTGCAGTCCGACGGTACAATGGAATCCTTTTCTTATGATGCCGCCGATGAGTATGGTTTCGCAACTCTCGATATCCTCAAGTATGCGCGCGATTTCAATGTCGTTGGTCACCACTTTGATGTTTTTCTTATTGTGCAGCAATTTGGCCAGTTCCATCGTGGTGGTTCCGGTATCAAGCATGATGGTGTCGCCGTTTTCAATCATATTCAGCGCAACCCGGGCAATGCGGCATTTTTCATCGAGGTTCACAACGCTTTTCTGCCGGGTGTTGAGTTCAAACCCCGTTTGGGATTTTTGTATTGCTCCGCCGTGGGTCCGGATAAGGAAGCCGTTTTGTTCCATCGCACAAAGGTATTTTCTAATTGTGGGGCGCGATACTCTGAAAAGAGCGGCAAGCTCATTCACGGAGACTTTCTGGTTCAGCCTGAGGAGTTCAAGAATTTTGATTTTGCGTTCCTCGGCGAAAAGATCAAGTTCGATTTTATTTTCACTCATGGCAACATTCCTTTTTATTCTTTTCGATTTGCGACAATATAATGCAAAAACGAAAGAAAACGAAATGTTTTTTTTAATTACTCTTGATTTATCTTTAACCTATCACTATTTTTATCCGTAAAAGAAAGTAAACGAAATATATAGAAACTATAAGAAGCTATAAAATAAAACCTAAGGGCATATTTATGTTATCGGCAATTTACAGTCAAGGCAGAGGAATGACGTTTGGGAATTTTTCTGTTCCGGAATGCGGCGATGACGAACTGCTGGTCCGTGTCCGTGCGACATGCATCTGCGGAACGGATCTCAAGATCGCCAAAAACGGTCATCGGAAACTGACCGCCGGCCAGACTATTGTTCTCGGGCATGAATTCTCCGGAGACATCGAGGAGGTCGGAAAGCAAGTGAAGGGATACGGTGTCGGCCAGCGAGTAGGGCTTGCTCCGAATTCCGGTTGCGGAAGTTGTGACGCATGTATTCAGGGCATGTCCAATTACTGCAGCGAATGCACTGCTTTCGGCATAAACATTGATGGATCCCATGCGGAATACGTCAGGATTCCGTCCAATTTCATTGTTCATGGCAATGTGATTGCGCTTCCGGAGAATATTTCGTATGTCGAGGCGGCGGCGCTGGAAGCTTTTTCCTGCGTACTGAACGGAATCCGTTCCGTCAAGATCAATCTCGGTGATACCGTCCTGATTTTCGGTGCGGGACCGATCGGCCTGATGCATCTGATGCTGGCGCTGCGTTCCGGGGCGGGAAACGTTTTTGTGGCGGATATCAACCGGGAGCGAATTGGAAAAGCGCTGGTATTAGGTGCTGACGCGGCCTTCAATTCCGAAACTGGAAACATTGCCGAGGAATTGAAAGCGGCAAACTGCGGGAGGCTGGCCGATGTGATCATTACGGCCTGTCCGGTAGCTGCTGTTATCGAGCAATCGGCCGGACTTCTCTCGGCATTCGGAAGACTCTGTGTTTTTGGCGGTCTGCCGGCAGGATGCGGTCCGGTCGAATTTGACGCCAACGCCGTACATTATAAGAATCTGACAATCACCGGTACTACCGGGGGCTCAGTCCGTGACTATATGAGTTCCATGCGCCTGGTATCCGGCGGAAAAATCAACCTCAACAAGATCATTTCCGACACTTTCCCGCTTAATCGGATTGAAGATGCCTATAAGAAAGCCTTCGCCGGGACTTCAGGCAAAGTAGCCATGTTGGCGGATAATTAGGAGTGTAATTATATAATACGCGATGACTCAATTATGAAAAATAATAAAGACATTGTAATCGGCATTGATATAGGAACCGGCGGGGTGAAAGCGGAACTTTTTGATATGAATGGCAAAAGTCTCGCATTCTCATTCAGAAAATCACGCCTGATCAAGTCAGCGCCTGAAACCGTCGAGGAGGATCCTGAGTTCCAAGTGTCCAATCTCTGTGCCGCGGTTTCAGAGTGCATGAAAAAATCGCGCCGCTCCCCTTCCGATGTCGCCGCAATCGGCATCGACGGACAGATGGCTGGAATAATCGGAATCGGCGGGAATGGAAGATGCGTGACGCCATACGATTCATGGCTCGACACCCGCTGCACTCCCTTCATCGCTAAAATGAACAAGGCAGCGGGCGGGGAAATCCTTGCTAAAAGCGGTTGCGCTCCGGCAGTCAATCATGGGCCGAAAATTCTATGGTGGATGAAGGAGAGGCCTGAAGTATTCAGGAAAATTAGTTCTTTCGTGCAACCTGGCGGATATGCGGCAATGAGACTCTGCGCCCTGAACGCCTCAGAGTCTTTCATCGATGGCACCTATCTGCATTTCAGCGGATTTGCCGACAATGCCAAATCCTGCTGGGACACGGAGCTTTGCCGCAAATTCGGACTCGATATGAGGGTACTGCCGCGGATTGTAAGGCCGGAGGAGACTGTCGGGGAACTTTCATCGGAAATGGCGAAAAAATGCGGCCTTCGTCCTGGCGTGCGGATTGTGGCCGGTTGCGGGGATACGGCGGCAAGTTTCCTCTCGTGCGGCGCTGTGTCCGAAGGAGTTTGCGTAGATGTTGCCGGAACCGCATCGGTGTTTGCGGTGACAACCGGAAAATTCAAGCCCGACCGGAACAACAAAATACTTGCCTGCGGTCAGGCGGTGACGCCAGGCCTTTGGAATTCTTACGCTTACATAAATGGCGGGGGAATGAATCTCAACTGGTTCCGCGATCAGATTGTCCGCGCAGGCAGCGACGCAGACAAAGCTCCTGGCTTTGAAGATATGCACCGCATGATTGCAGGAATCAAACCGGATAATGGACTTCCGCTTTTTATCCCGCATCTGGGGGGGCGCGTTTCGCCGGCTCAACCGGAGATGCGCGGCGCGTGGCTGAATCTTTCCTGGAACCACGGACAAGCTCATTTATTCAGAGCCGTCCTGGAAAGTGTGGCACTTGAATACATGATTTACATCAAGGCCATAATGTCTTTATATCCTGACATCGCGCTTGGCGAACTGCGCGTAACCGGCGGCGGCGAGAAAAGCAGCGCCTGGAACCAGATCAAGGCTGACGCCCTCAGCATGCCGGTCCGGCGGATTGCGCATGGACATGGCGCGCCGCTTGGGGCGGCAATCGTGGCGGCATGGGGCGCAGGACTTATTGAAAATCCCGAAAAAGCTGCGGCAAAATGGATAAGACTTTCCAGAAGATTCACCCCGAATCCTGAATTTACAGACTTCTACAGGAGAAGGCTCAAACAATACGAAAATGCTTTGGCATTGTTAAAGGAGAAACTATGAACAGTCTTGTTCCGGCTCTGAAGCCAACCATGTATTTTATCGGAGTTAGCACCGCCAAATCTTCAATCATGAAAGTTTTCCCGGAATGGGCGAAATTTCTGCGGCTCGGCGATTGCCGGATCAAAGGCATTGACTGTAAATGGCATGATGATCCGGAAGTCTACAGGGACATCGTCAAATTTATCAAGGACGATCCGCTGTCGCTTGGCGCACTTGTCACGACGCACAAGCTGGACTTGTTGAAAGCATGCAGAGATATGTTTGAAGAGCTTGATCCATATGCTAAAATGCTTGGCGAGATCAGCAGCATATCCAAGCAGGACGGCAAACTGGCAGGCCACGCTAAAGATCCGATAACCAGCGGATTGTCACTGCAGACGCTTGTGCCCAGGGGTTACTGGCAGAAAGCTGGCGCCGACATGTGTATTCTTGGAGCAGGCGGCTCCTCGCTGGCCCTGACGATGTACCTGATGAAAGACGCCCCGGCAGATGAACGTCCGGCCAGGATATATGTGACCAACCGCAGCACACCGCGTCTTGAAGAAATGCAATGCATTCATAAAAAGATTAATCCCGGAATAAAACTGGAATATATACATGCCCCTAATGCTGAAGACAACGACCGGGTCGTAAAACGTCTGAAAAGCGGTTCCCTTGTGGTCAATGCCACCGGTCTTGGCAAGGATGCGCCGGGTTCTCCACTCACCAATAACGCTATATTCCCTGAAAACGGGATGGTGTGGGATTTCAACTACCGCGGCGAGCTTGTCTTTCTGGATCAGGCGAAAGCCCAGGAGAAATCAAGGAACCTGAAGATCGAGGACGGCTGGATTTATTTCCTGCATGGCTGGACGAGAGTCATTGCGGAAGTTTTCCATATCAATATCCCGACGCAGGGGCCGGTATTCGACAAACTAAGCGAAATCGCCGCGGAAACCAGGAAATGAAAATCGAGGAATGCTGAATGATTGGAGACAACGCAATGGGAAGTAAATTTGTGCTCATTGACAAAGATGTCCTTAAGCGCTTCTGTCAGGAAGTGTTTAAGAGCGCCGGGCTGTGGAATGAGGATGCCGGCTATGCCGCCGAGGTCATCATAGCTGCTGACATCCGGGGAATTCCTTCCCATGGCATCGGGCGGCTCCGGCGCTATGTGAACGGACTGCAGACAGGTCTTATGAGGCCGAATGCGAAGATGGAGACAGTCTTTGAAACTCCAAGCTCGATTGTCGTAAATGCAAACGGCGGCATGGGGGCTCCGGTCAGTGTCAAGACCATGAAGAAAGTCATTGAAAAAGCCGGAAAGGCTGGTGCCGCCTTCGGCTGTGTCAGGGATTCAAACCATTTCGGTATTGCCGGATATTACGCCATGATGGCGCTCGAAAAAGACATGCTCGGGATAGCCATGACAAATACTGCGGCGCTGGGAGTTCCGACTTTTGGACGCGAGGTGATGTTTGGAACCAATCCGCTGGCCTTTGCAGCTCCGGCTGACGAAGAAACCGGATTCGTGCTTGATATGTCAAGTACCGTTGTGACCAGAGGCAAGATTGAAGTGTATGAACGGGAGGATAAACCGCTTCCGTCCGGGTGGGCTGCTGATAAGTCTGGACTGCCTGCTCACGACGCGAAAAGCCTCCTTGAGGATATGTTTTACCGTCATGGCGGCGGCATTCTTCCACTGGGGGGAAGTGGAGAGGAGTTTGGCGGGCATAAAGGCTACGGGCTGGCGGTGATGGTGGACATCCTCTGCGCAGTATTATGCGGAGCGCCCACCGGAACTGACATCTGCGATACGGAAACTTCATCCGCCCGGGTAAGCCATTTTTTCGGGGCGATTAAAATTGCGGCATTCAGGGATCCCGCCGCTTTCCGGAAAGATATGGACCTCGTGCTGAAAAGACTCAGGGAATGTCCTCCGGCAAAAGGCGCAAAACAGGTATATTTTGCCGGTCAGAAAGAGTACGAAGCGGAAAAGTTTGCAGATAAGCTTGGCGTACCTGTCTTGAGTAAAACTTATGATTCCCTGAGAGAAATCGGATTGGAATCAGGCATAGAGGCCCCGACTATAAAAACTGCTTAAAATAAGGATAAACAAAATGTCGATCGAAAATCTTATGAAGCCTTTCACCGTTGAAATAGATATTGAAAGCGGGCGCATGGTCAAACCGGCAAGACAGCTTGTGAGGAAAGCCTCCGACATGAAAGGACACTATAAAGATGCCGCCGCGCTTGAAAAACTGATTGCAAACGGCAATCCCGTACATTACGAAGTTCAGGAAACCCCGGTTTCGGAAAAATACGGGGAGCTGATGTATTGCATGAGCATTCTCCAGCCGGGGCTTGTGGGTGATGAGTGTTTTATGACCAAGGGGCATTATCATACTGTTCCGGAGACTGCGGAGATATATTTGTGCCTCAAGGGCGAAGGTTTTATGATGATGAAGACTGCCGACGGGAAGTGCGACTGGCAGCAGATGTCACGGGGCCGGATGGTGTACGTACCTCCTTACTGGGCGCACCGTTCGATTAATACCGGCAGGGAGGAACTGGTCTCCTTCTGCGTCTATCCCGGAGATGCCGGCCATAACTATGGTGATATTGAGAAGCAGGGATTTCCCAAAAGGGTGTTTCTGCGGAACGGGAAAATTGTCATTGAATAATAAGGAGTTTTAAATGAGCGGGAAAATTCTTGTCACTCCAAGGTCGGTGACAAAAAACGGTCACCATAGCCTGGAAAAACTGCTGGTTGCCGGTTACGAGGTTATGTTTTGCACGCCAGGGAGTCAGCCTGATGAAAATGAGCTTAAACGGCTTCTGCCGAATTGCGTCGGATATCTTGCCGGGGTTGAAAATATCCCGGCGGCGGTTCTGGCATCGGCGTCTTCGGTGAAAATCATCAGCCGCAACGGCACTGGCGTGGACAATATTGACTTGGATGCAGCTAAAATACTTGGCATAAAAGTATGCCGGGCGGACGGGGCGAATGCCAGAGGCGTCGCGGAACTGACAATGGCGCTGATGCTTTCCCTGGTCCGCTCCATTCCGTTCAGCGATGCGGCGATTAAAAGTGGTAAATGGGAACGCCGGAATGGTATCGAACTTGAAAACCGGACGCTTGGACTTATCGGTTTCGGCAAAATCGGAAAGCTGGTGTCAGGTTTTGCCTCGGCTTTCGGCATGAAGATTGCAATTTATGATCCCTGCCTGCCCGCATCTTTCCGCCCGCCTGACGGAGTCCGGGTTTCATCTTTTAACGAAATCCTGGAATCCTCTGATATCGTAAGCCTTCACTGTCCGCCTGCCGGAAAACCGGTAATTGGAAAAACTGAAATTGAAATGATGAAAAATGGCGCGTATCTGATCAATACCGCGCGAGCGGAATTGATTGATGAGGATGCTGTCCTGGCAGCGATTAATTCAGGCAGACTTTCTGGCTACGCCACCGATGTTTTTACATCAGAGCCGCCGAAGGATTTAACGCTTGCCCGGCATCACTGCGTGATTGGGACGCCGCATATCGGCGGCCTCACCACTGAAAGCGTGGGCAAAGCCATGAATGTTGCTGTAGAGAACTTGATAGAAGCGTTGGCGAACTGATAAGTAATAAAATGAAATGGCGATTTGAATGAAAAACAACAATGTGATCTTTGAAAAAATAGCCGGATTCAGAATAGTGCCGGTTATCGCGATTGACTCGGAAGCACATGCTTTGCCGCTGGCGGATGCGCTGATTAACGGCGGGCTGCCGCTGGCGGAAATCACCTTCAGGACTGCGGCTGCCGCCGCGGTAATCCGCAAAATAAAAAAAGAAAGGCCGGAAATAATTATCGGTGCCGGTACCATCCTGACGCTGGAAAACCTGCATTCGGCAATTGACGCCGGGGCTATTTTTGGGGTGGCGCCAGGGCTTAATCCGGAAATCGTGCTTGAAGCAGCGAGACTGTCATTTCCTTTTATCCCCGGAATTATAACCCCGTCAGAAATCGAAAAAGCGCTTTCTATCGGCTGCCGTCTCTTGAAGTTCTTTCCCGCCGGCGATGCGGGCGGTGCAAAAATGTTAAAGAGCCTCTCCGGCCCTTACTCGCATACGGGAGTGAAATTCATGCCGACCGGCGGTGTCACGGTTGAAAACGTTAAAGATTATCTGGAGCTGCCGGCAGTGGCTGCCGTCGGCGGAACATGGATCGCCAAACGTGAGGATATCAGCACCGGCAGATGGGAAAGAATCGAAGAAAACTGCCGTCAGGCATTGCAGCACGTGAAATAGCATTTACGGAAAAACATTGAAGCATGTTTATGAAACTTAAAATCGGAAAATCTTCGTTGAATGATTTTCTTGCCGGAATCACCATCGATGAGGAAGGAATCGTCCTCTGGTGGCTCGGACAGGCGGGTTTTGCGGTGTATTCGGGCGGCACCCGCATACTGATCGATCCTTATTTATCCGATTTTCTCGCACACAAATACAGCGATAAGGAATTCAAGCATATACGGCTGGTTCCTGCGCCATGCCAGATAGGGGACGTTTCCGCGCTGGATGCCGTTCTCTGTACTCATGCTCATTCCGATCATATGGATCCGGGAACAATTCCGGTAATCGCGAAGAACCTTCCGGGATGCCGGATGGTTCTTCCCCGTGCGGAAATCACCAAGGCGAAGAATATCGGAATTCCGGAAGGACAAATACGCGGACTAAATACCGGGGAGAAAATAAAAGTCGGAAATTTTGAGATTGAAGCGATTCCTGCCGCGCATGAAACGTTGAGGATAAATGGCGCAGGCGAGTATCATCACCTCGGATATATTGTTAAGTCCGGCAAGATTAAAATTTATCATTCCGGCGACTGCGTTCCGTTTCCAGGCCTTGCGGAGATTCTGCGGTCGCGGAATATTGATGTCGCGCTATTGCCGGTAAATGGGAGGGATGAATATCGTTCCTCGCAAGGAATACTTGGAAATTTCAGTTACAGCGAAGCGGTTGCTCTGTGCATTAAAGCCGGTATTCAGTTCATGATCGCACATCATTGGGGTATGTTCTCATTCAATACAGTTCCGCCGGAGAAACTGAAAAAGATGATATTATGGACATCGGAGATCAAGTGTATTCTTCCCGAACACGGAAAGTCGTACACCATGTCGCAATGACCTGAGCATAAAATGTTACCCGATTACTTAAAATATAAATCAAACAGGACGTACAATGAGCAAAACTAAAAAAATAAAGTTGGGCATCGCGGGATGCGGTCGCGCCGGAATGATCCATGCTAAAAATTTTGCATTCAGGATCAGGGAAGCCGAGATTACGGCGCTGATTGATCCTTCCTCAGAAAATATAGCTGCGGCAGTCAAGGAACTGGAGTTGGAGGACGCAAAGGTTTTCAGCAATTATGAGACGGCGTTGAAGGAAGCTGATTTCGACGCGGTCGTCATATCCTCCCCGACAGTTTTTCATCGTGATATCTGCATCGCTTCGGCGCTGGCCGGAAAACATATTCTTTGTGAAAAGCCGCTGTCAATGAATCTGAAGGAGTGCGAAGATATTGCCGCAGCCGTTAATAATGCGAAGGTAAAATTTCAAATCGGCTTTATGCGTCGCTTCGACTGCGGATTCATAGCCGCGAAAGAACGCATCGATGCCGGCGAAATCGGGAATGTTGTAATGGTCAGGTCTCTGACCTACGGCCCCAGCAAGCCCCAGGCGTGGATGTGTGATATCGCCAAAAGCAATGGTCCGCTTGCCGAGGTGAACAGCCATGATATCGACACGGTCCGCTGGTTCACCTCAAGCGAATTCACGGAAATTTATGCCATCGGGGGAAATTACAGAACATCGTCGGTCAGAGCGGAATTTCCTGATTTTTATGACAATGTTTCCCTGGCTGCTAAGTTTGCAAACGGTTGTCAGGGGATAATTAACGGTGCCCAGGGCGTCGGTTACGGCTATGATTCAAGATGCGAAATACTCGGAACGGAAGGGATAATTTTTGTCGGCGCGCTTGATGGAGCCGCCGTTGTGACCTGCAACAAAAAAGGGATGACAAAGCCGATTGTCCCGAGTTGGCGGGATCTCTTCCTTGATGCGTACTTTGCAGAAGACAGGGATTTTATCGACTGCATCCTTGAGGATCGCCAGCCCAAGGTTACGGTACACGACGGAATGATGGCGGTTGCGGTTGTAAATGCAGGCAATCAATCAATAAAAACCGGTATTCCGGTAAAACTCGGAGAATAAGGTTAATGCGTTCGAACGCTGAAGCAGGACGATCTATGAAATACTGATGGGATAGGAATTTTGATTTTCATACTATAGGGAAGATAGGCAGAGGTGGAGCATAAGTCAAGCAAACAAGGATGAAAGACACAGGTTTTCCATTTCAATCCGCACAGATGAGCGAGGAAAAACCAAGTATCGGGAAAATTATCCGAAGAAGCCTTAAAAACGTTTGGATTCAAGGAAATCCGAGCAGACCTCTCCATACTTCTGATTAAAAGTTTGCAAGAAATTCATCAATTGGGATATGTACCGATTCAAAAGGTATTACAACTGCTTTCACGGGCGGCTCTCTCTCCACAGGCTCCACCCACAGCTTGCAGTGCCTGAGGATCTTCTCAATCACGGCTATCTGGTCTTTCTTTTCAATAAATGAGATTATCCTCATCTGTCCTCCGCGCTTGGGATACTTGAGAGGATCGACTTCGTACACTTTTTTTATTAAGGCCGCCCAGCGTGAACGGCAGGGGCATATATTGATATTGCCGACAGACTGATCAGGAATCAAGCTGTCTCCAGGAAAAGGCATGTTTTCCCTTCCTGACTGGTTCTCCGCGAATCCTCATAATCCTTTTCTTGTGACAGATCAGTGATTTTTTCGCTGGCGATAATTGCGCGGCGATTCGCCGACCAGGCGCCGGAATTCCGTACTGAAATAGAGCGGATTCGAATATCCGACTTGAAACGCGACCGCCTTGATCGATTCATGGGAGAAGTCAAGCAGTTTCCGCGCCACCGCCCACCTTGAAAATCCGTCCACTTTCGGCACTCCGCTCCCGATCCCATCGATCAGCTGCGGACAGCCTGAGTTCTACAGCAAGGACATGTGGCGCGGCCCTGTCTGGATCAGCATAAACTATCTGGGCGCGCTGGGTTTCGGGCGTTGCGGACATGCAGATTTGGCGGATAAACCACGCGCCGGAACCTGCGCAGAGGTTGAGAAATTCCATTTGAAATACGGCACGTTTTTCGAGTTTTACGACGACCGGCGCGAATGCGATCCGCCGCAGCTGCTGCGCAAGGGCATCAACGACGTAGATCTTTCGCCTTACCACCGGACTTTTTCCGACTATGGATGGAGTGCGACGCTTTACATTGACATGTTGTTTTCCAAGACCGGCAGAAAGGGATTGAACACCTTGGGATTTGCCCCGGCTAACCGGTGAGGACTCTGGAAATATAAGGACGAATTGCCGTCGTTTTCAGATTTACTAAAAATAATCACGTTGCCACATTGCCATATATCATGCCATATGGTATGATATGAGTCATGTAACAAGGGTGTCTAATATGGCAGGCGTCAAGACCAGATGCAGACAAAATCAGAACCGGGATGTCACAATTCAAAGGCTGGACGCGTATATGCATGAA
>JBAYIO010000105.1:0-19645 GCA_041665605.1 Victivallaceae bacterium
CTGACTCCTGCTATTAATATGTCGCTCCGCTGGAGCTGAAAACTATTATATGGACGTTTTAAGCTATTAATATTCCGCTCCTCTGGAGCTGTCTTCTGATTTTCCGGTTCCCATTCTGACTCCTCACTCCTGACTCCTGACTTCTGGTTTTCAGAGATCCAACTCGAAAAATTCCGCCCGGTCTTTCCAGGCTCTGATCATGTCCGGGGCGTATTTGCCCTTTACCGTCCGGGGAGCGGCGGCGGTTTCGGGAATCAGCGGACGGTTTTCCGCCGCCGCTTTGGTATTGTATTTACGCCTTTCCATTTCGGTGAAAGTGACCAGCATCATGTCTTCGAATTCCTCGGTCTCCTTTTTGCTGAAACCGTCACCGGCGTCGGCTGGGCACATGGACATGTATTCGGCCAGGGCTTGCAGCCCGGCGACTTCCGACGGGTCCAGTTCCGGTTCCGTTTTCGGCTGTTCGGCCTTCTCTTCCAACTTTTCTCGCTTGTCTATCCCGCAGTCGCGGGACCCGCAAAGCGGGGCAGGCTTAATTCCTTTCCGCCGGTCGCTGCGCTCCAGCCAGTACTGGATCGCTTTGAGATTTGGAATCGCGCTTTTGACGGTGGTCCGGGTCCGGCCTTCATGATCGGTCACATGGATGGTGATGCTGTAATCACCCAGCGCCAGTTCCAGCAGACGATTTTCCACCCGGTCGTCAACGGCCTCCCGGCCGGCCTCAATCGCCTCGGCAAACTCCGGCTGCTGCTGTTTATAGTTATAGAGCGATGAACGCGAAATGTCCATTCTGGACGCGATCTGACCGTCGGTCAGACCATCGGCTGCAAAACCCATTGCCTGTTCCGGAAAACTCTCGTCGTACTTTGATTCAGCCATGATCCCTGTCTCCTGTTTTCTTGATTGTTTTTTGCGTTTTCACGCTGTCGCAACACGCGATACATATAGTAAATTTGTCAATCAATACTGCTGTAAATCATTTATATTAAAGATGTTAGATTTTCAAAGTCATGTTCTTTTTTTTACCGTGGAACACTCCTTATTGTGGCTGTCGCTTCGACATTGGATCGCGTCCGGCGGGCAACAGGGGGAATCAGCCATATTTCTTGAAAAAGTTTGTTTGCGTGTTATTTTTATATTTATCGTGCAGGCGTTATGAGAAAATAATTACCGGAAAAATTCGGGAGGAAAAACGATGAAGACTTTATTGAGCATGGGTGTCTGTGTTTTGTCGCTGTTGACCGGGTACGCCGCGGATATGCCGCCAATGGTGGCACTGGAGGGCAATGGCGCATGGAAGGTCGTGGCTGCTAATTACAGCGCCGCTTCCGGGAAAAACGGCGCGCTTGGCAGCATCAGTTTCAATGGCAAGGAATACATTTCAGATTCTCCTAAAATCCCGGGCGGTTCTTACTTGTGCCAGGATGCGGTGCCGGTGCTGGAAAATTTGACCAAAACCAAAGAGAATGTCATTACCGGCACTTGTGCGCTGGGCAGGATATCTTATGAGTTTTTCAATGACAAAATTGTCTGTACGGTGGAAGCGGCAAAAGACAAGAAACCGGTATATTATATCATCATCAACCCTGCGGCAAAACCCGGCAAGGTGTCTGATACCGAGATCCGTCTGCAGAACGGCGCGGATTTCATAAAGATCACCAGCGACGCCAATCTATGGGGACCGTGGAACGAGCATATGGTATGGGATTTGAAAATCCCCGGCGGCGAGAAAAAGACCGTTACTATTGAACCGGTAAAAGGCTGACCTGATTCATTCCGTCCGGAAACACAGAATAGTCAAAGAATACTGCCCCCCGCAGATATAACATTGTGAAATAAACAGCCCGGCGCAAAACCGGGCTGTTTTATGTGCATACGAAAATTTCTCACATCAAAATGCTGAATATTTTTTTAACAGGGATGGACAGGACAGGCAGGACAAGAAACGAATTATAACAAAAATCCTGTGCGTCCTGTATATCCCTGTTAAATGACCGGTTTGCATTCAGCGGGCAAAAGTTTATATTGAGGCGGTGACTTTACATTGAGCCTGAAGAAGAGAGGTCGATTTATGAAATGCGGGAATTCACTATGCAAAGAGTAGTTTTTGTTGCGTTAATAGCTGCGCTTATCGGCGGCGGCTTCGCCTGGTATAAATCGCGGCAGAACTATTCCGATGACCGCGCAATATGGATGGCGCTGGTTAAAACTAAGGATTATGCCTTTGCCGCGCTTAAAGCGGTGCCTGAGAAACTGATTGACCGGGAAATGTGCCTGGCGGCGGTTAAAAGTGACGGCTATGCGCTTAAATATGTCCCTGAGAGATTTAAGGACCGCGAGATATGCCAGGACGCTGTCAAAGGAGCGGGTCGTGCGCTTAAACACGTTCCGGAATTTTTTTGCGACCGTGAGATATGTTTGACGGCGATTAAGCAACTTGGCGATGCGCTTCAATATGTGCCTGAAAAGTTTCGCGACCGTGAAATGTGCCTTACTGCGATTAAGCAAAACAGCTATGAATCTTCACTTAAATTTGTTCCGGAAAAACTTAAAGACCGCGAAATGTGTCTGATTGCGGTTAAGAATAGCGGCTTTACGCTTGGCGACGTTCCTGGTGAATGTAAAGACCTTGAAATATGCCAGGCCGCAGTTAAGCAGAACGGCTCTGCGCTTCAATACGTTCCGGATAAATTTAAAAACCGCGAAATGTATATAGATGCAGTAAAAAGTAATGGCTATGCGCTTCAATTCGTGCCGGATAAATTTAGAGATATTGAAATGTGTCTGGCGGCAGTTGAAAGCAATGGCTCAGCGCTTGAGTATATTCCTGAGAAATTTAAAAATTGTGAGATGTATATGGACGCGGTCAAGAGCAGTCCGCTTGCGCTTGCGCTTCAATGCGTGCCGGAAAGTATGAAGGATCGTGAAATGTGCTTAACGGCCGTTCAGCAATATGGAGATATGCTTGAATACGTTCCGAAAAAAATCCGAGACCGCGAGATGTGTCTTGCGGCAGTCAGGCATGGCAACAATGTGCTTGAATTTGTTCCGGAAAAATTCCGGGACCGCGAGATGTGCCTGGCCAGGGTCAGGTTTGACGACAGGCTGCTAGCGCGCTTGCCGGATAATCAGAAGGAGAAGTTAAGATGGATGGCCGCAGTAATCCGTAACACTTTAACGCTTCAATATGTTCCGGATAATCTGAAAGATCATGAAATGTGTCTTGCGGCAGTCAAAAATAAAGGTTCCGCGCTTGAATACGTTCCGGAGAAATTCATAACCCGTGAAATGTGTCTTGCAGCAGTTGAACTGGACGGCGCTGTGCTTGGATTAGTCCCAAGGAATCTGAAAGACCGGGAAATATGTCTTGCGGCAATAAAGCAGAGTGGTATGGCGCTTGGACATGTTCCGGAGAAGCTAAGAAACCGCGAAATATGTTTTATGGCAGTTAAGAATTATGGAAGTTCTCTTGGAGATGTTCCTGAGAAAATCAGAGACCGCGAAATGTGTCTGACAGTGGTTACGCGGGACGGCGTTGCGCTTTTTAGCGTTCCTGAGAATTTAAAAGATCGCGAGATGTGTCTGGCGGCAGTCAGGAATGACGGTGGTGCGCTTAAATACGTTCCTGAGAATTTAAAAGATCGCGAGATGTGTCTGGCGGCAGTCAGGAATGACGGCGTTGCGCTTTTTAGCGTTCCTGAGAATTTAAAAGATCGCGAGATGTGTCTTGAGGCAGTCAAGAATAAAGGTGATGCGCTTAACAGCGTTCCTGAAAAACTCCGAGACCGTGAAATGTGTATTGCGGCAGTCAGGAATGACGGTGGTGCGCTTTTTAGCGTTCCTGAGAATTTAAAAGATTGCGAGATGTATCTTACTGCGGTTAAGGAATACAATAGCTCACTCCAGCATATATCAGAGGAAATATACTTAGCAGCGGTCAAAAATGACGGCGATGCGCTGAAATATGTGCCGGATAACCTGAAAGATCGAGAGCTGTGCCTGGAGGCGATTAAGAAGAGCCCCTTTGCGCTTCAATACGTTCCGGCGAAGCTGAAAAACAACGAGATATGCCTGGCCGCGGTCAAGCGAAGTTGCCACGCTCTTCAATTCGTTCCTGAGAATCTGATAACCCGTGAGATGTGCTTTGTTGTAGTTGCGCAGGATCGTTGTGCGCTTGTTGAATGCGTTCCAGAAAAATTTCGCGACCGGGAAACATGTTTGGTTGCGATTAAGCAGTTTGGCGATGCGCTCCAATACGTTCCGGATAAATTAAGAGACCGTGAAATGTATCTTGCGGCAGTTGAGAATAATGGACGTGCTCTTCAATACGTTCCGGAGCAATTCCGAGACAAAGAAATGTGCCTGGCGGCGGTTAGACAAAGCGGTTCTGCGCTTGAATATTTTCCGGAAAAATTTAAAGACCGTGAGATGTGTCGGGTTGCATTCAAAAGTGATACTTATGCGTTTTACTACATTCCTGAGCAATTTAAAGATCGTGAAATGTGTCTGGTTGCGATTAAGCAAAACGAATATGCACTGGACTTCGTTCCAAAGAAATTTAAAGACCGCGAGATGTGTCTTGCAGCCGTTAAACAACACGGACACGAGCTTCAGTACGTCCCGGAAAATTTACGAAACCGCGAAATGTGTCTGGCAGCCGTTAAACAGAGCGGCTGGGCGCTTCAATACGTTCCGGAAAAACTGAAAGATCTGGATATTTGCCAGGCGGCGGTTAAGCAGGGCGGCAATGCGCTTGATTTTGTTCCGGAAAAGCTGAAATCCGAAGTTAAAGATGTATTGGGACTTTGAAGAGACGAGTGCTGTACCGCATAATGGCATCAAATAAAAACGGGCGGGGTTTTATATGGAATATTTCCCTAACTTGGGATTGGGGCAGACGCAGATAGCCATCGCTATGGCGCTGTATGCGTTCAGCTTTTTCGGCTTGCTGCTGCTCTCGTTTTTTATCAGGGGCAGGTTGCGGAACAAATATCTGCTGATTATTACAGCCGCCCTGATATTGTCTGTTCCGGTTGGTATTATATTGGAAGTAACCATCGGCAATGTTATTCTCAGCAAGGTGCACCGGCTGAAGAATATGCATATGCCGAAACCCGCCGAATGTCTGGAATATGAGCCTGCGTTTTCGTATCTGAAAGCAAAATATAAGGTGTCTCCGGCGGTCTTGAGACAATGGGTTGAGAAATATAAATTGAAAGAAGAGCCGCGGAATACGTTCAAAAGTAAAATGGCTCCTAACGGGCAGGGAATAACTGCCGTATACGAGCCGCAGCAGGAAATCTTAAACATCAAGTATAACGCCTTTTAGCGCTACCAGGTCTAGTGACTTAAAATAATGTTCAGACTTTGTTGTGTTTGATTGTGTTAAAAAGTGCAATAAACTCTGTCTTTTTTGTGATTACCCGGGCCTCCATAAATGGATAAATTCTCAAAGAGAACTCTGTGCCGCCGTGCCGCCGCGGTTAATTTGAAGGTGGCGGCGAGGCTGTTTTCGCCTGAAAATCATGGTTAAATCCTGATGTTTGAAAAAGACGGTCAAAAACTTGACATTTTTGTTAGAATTGGCTTGTTTTTTGCTTGGGTGGCAGTATTTTATAAATCCGTGCGTAATAATTCCGTAAGCGAATATTGGGCGGGATGTTAAAAAAACATTAAAAAAGTTGAAAGTTAATTTGCAAAAGTTTACAGAGTGATTAGATTAATCGCCTGTTTATGTCTTTTGGGATGCCGGCTCGGGTGGCGGAATTGGCAGACGCGCATGGTTGAGGTCCATGAGGAGCGATCCGTGGGGGTTCAAATCCCCCCTCGAGCACCACTTATCATTTTAGCTGAGTGATTAAGCATCGGTGTTGAAGAAGAGTGTACAATAAGTTGAGCTTAGGTTTTACTGAATTGTAATCCCGGTGCCCACATAGCTCAGTCGGTAGAGCACATCCTTGGTAAGGATGAGGTCAACGGTTCAAATCCGTTTGTGGGCTCCACATTTTTAGTGGTTTTCAGGTTAAAAATTATATATAGTCAGAAACAAATAGTAAAACTCTAACGGTTAAACAAATACCAGGAGGAAATAAGGATGGCTAAAGAAAAGTTTGAGAGAACGAAACCGCACGTCAACATCGGTACAATCGGCCACGTTGACCACGGCAAGACGACGCTCACCGCGGCAATCACCATGTGCCTTTCGAAGAAATACGGACATGGCGAAGTGAAACGCTATGACGAAATCGACAACGCTCCTGAAGAAAAAGAGCGCGGCATTACCATTAATACCGCCCACGTCGAATACGAAACCGAAAAGCGTCACTATGCGCACGTTGACTGTCCGGGACATGCCGACTATGTCAAGAACATGATCACCGGCGCCGCGCAGATGGACGGAGCTATCCTTGTTATCGCCGCGACTGACGGCCCGATGGCGCAGACCCGCGAACACGTTCTCCTGGCCCGCCAGGTAGGCGTTCCCTCGCTGGTGGTATTCCTGAACAAAGTGGATGCGCTGGACGATCCGGAACTGCTCGAACTTGTCGAGATGGAAGTCCGCGAACTGCTGAGCAAATACGATTATCCCGGCGACGAAATTCCGGTGATCAAAGGTTCCGCCATGAAGGCTGCCGAAGCCGAAGGCGATCCGGAAAATCCGTGGTGCAAAGGCATTCTCGAACTGATGAATGCGGTTGATGATTACATCCCCCAGCCGGTCCGTGAAATTGACCTTCCCTTCCTGATGCCGATTGAAGACGTGTTCTCCATCGAAGGCCGCGGTACCGTGGTAACCGGCCGTGTCGAACGCGGAATCATCAAGATCAACGAAGAAATTGAAATCATCGGCTTGAACAAGAACTCCAAGACTACCGTTATCGGTATCGAAATGTTCCGCAAGCTGCTGGATGAAGGCCGTGCCGGCGACAATGTCGGCTGCCTGCTCCGCGGAACGAAGAAGGATGATGTCGAGCGCGGCCAGGTTCTGGCTAAACCGAAATCAATCACTCCGCACACCAAGTTCAAGGGCGAAATTTACGTTCTGTCGAAAGAAGAAGGCGGCCGTCATACTCCGTTCTTCACCAACTACCGTCCCCAGTTCTATTTCCGTACTACGGACGTTACCGGCATCGTCTCCCTGCCTCCGGGCGTGGAAATGGTAATGCCTGGCGATAACACAACGATCACCGTTGAGTTGATTGCCCCGATCGCCATGGAAAAGACCTTGCGCTTCGCTATTCGCGAAGGCGGACGTACTGTTGCCTCCGGCAGAGTATCTGAAATCATCGCGTAATATAAAGATATATACGGTAATATGTTTGTCCCGGACAGTTGACAAAAGCGGCTGTCCGGGATAATTACACTAAATAAGCAAGGTGAATTATGTCGCGTGAGATCATAACATTGGAATGTACGGAGTGCAAGAACCGCAACTACACGTCCAAGAAAGAAAAGCGCAATACTCCGGAGAGACTTGAAAAGAAGAAATTCTGCAAGTTTGACCGCAAGCATACTCTCCACAAGGAAACGCGTTAAGCCAGCGGATATTGTCATTGAATTAGGAGTGTAGCTCAGTTGGCTAGAGCAGCGGTCTCCAAAACCGCAGGTCGAGAGTTCGAGTCTCTCCGCTCCTGCCAGTTTTAAAAGCCTGGAATATTTTAAGGAAAGAAAACGGAATATGAACAGCAGTTTTATGGGCAAAGTCAGACAGTTTATTGCTGATACCATGGCCGAACTTCATAAATGTACGTGGCCGGGTAAAGCCGAGTTGTTTGAATCAACAATTCTTGTCATTATTGCGATTGCCATACTTTCATGTTTCGTGGCGGGTGTAGATCAGGTTTGTATTTTTATAATTAAGCTCATTACCGGGACTTTGTGATTTTTCATCTATAAGGAATTTCTATACTATGCAAGATGAGACAAGAGAAAAAGGCAAGTGGTATGTCGTGCATACCCTTTCCGGGCAGGAAAACAAGGTCAGGGAATCTATTCTCAGACAACTGGCAATCGAAAATGACGACATGCCGGTTTATGAAGTATATATCCCGATAGAGAAAGTTTCAGAAGTCCGTCAGGGGAAAAAGACGACGACCACCCGCAAGTTTTTCCCGGGCTACATTCTCATAAGAATGGATTTGTACAAGGCTGACTGCAAACAGGTAGACGAAAAAGCCTGGTACTTTATCAAGGATACGCAGGGCGTGATCGGTTTCGTGGGCGGCAGCGGGAACAACCCGGTTCCGCTGTCTGATTCGGAAGTCGCCGATATGCTGCATCAGGTTACCGTGCAGGAAGAAAAAGTTAAGCCCAAGATTGCGTTTGAAATCGGCGAAGCCGTGCGGATCAAAGACGGAGCGTTCGAGAACTTTGAGGGCAATATTCAGGAAATTGATAATGAACGCGGCAAGCTGAAACTGATGGTTTCAATTTTCGGCCGCTCAACCCCCGTGGAATTGGAGTTTTGGCAGGTCGGCCGCGAATAATTTTCGCGCCGGGACTTTTATATTAATTTTGGCATCGATGTGGGAGAGAACCTGTCATTTCACACCACATGATGTCGGATGGAGATCATTATGGCAAAAAAGGTTACAGGAGAAATCCGGTTGCAGATTCCTGCAGGAGCCGCTAACCCGGCGCCGCCGATCGGGCCCGCGCTCGGTCAAGCAGGGGTCAATATCATGGATTTCTGCAAACAGTTTAATGCTGCCACTCAAGCACAGAGTGGATTGATCATCCCGGTCGTGATCACTGTTTATCAGGATCGCTCTTTTACGTTTATCACCAAATCGCCGCCGGCATCCGTGCTGATCAAAAAAGCAGCGGGTCTGGCGTCCGGATCAAAAACTCCGGGCAAAGGCGACAAGGTTGGTAGAATTACCAGAGCGCAGATCAAGGAAATCGTTCAGACGAAAAAGAACGATCTCAACGCCCGGAATGAGGCAGCAGCTATGCGACTTATTGAAGGAACAGCCCGCAGCATGGGTATCGAGGTGGTTGATGCATAGAAGTAAATTATACAAAGCTCAGTCAGAAAGCTACGACCGCCAGACCAAGTTTGGTGTTGCAGCCGCGCTGGAGATGCTGAAGGCTATGCCCCACGTAAAGTTTGACGAGTCAGTTGAAGTGGCTTTCAAACTGGGTATCGACACCAAGAAATCCGATCAGACTGTCCGCGGCGCCGTACCGCTTCCGAAAGGAACCGGCAAGAAGGTGCGCATTGCGGTAGTCGCCAGCGGAGCCCAGGCTGAAGAAGCCAAAGCTGCCGGCGCTGATTTCGTAGGATATGAAGACCTTGTCGAAAAAATCAAAGGCGGTTTCATGGATTTCGACAGTTTGATCGCGACACCCGATGCGATGAAACTGGTGCGTCCCCTCGGTAAAGCCCTCGGTCCCCGCGGACTGATGCCTAATCCGAAGACCGGAACCGTTACTGATCAGGTCGGCGCTGCCGTGGCGGAAGCTAAAGCAGGCCGTGTCGAATTCAGAGCTGACCGCGGCGCCTGCATCCACGTTCCGATCGGCAAAGTCTCTTTCTCCGCTGCGGATTTGAAAGTAAACTTTGACGTAATCGTTGACGCGGTGAACAAGGCCAGGCCGGCCAGCGCCAAAGGCATTTACCTTATCAGTTGCACCATTTCATCGACAATGAGCCCCGGAATCAAAATAGACACTAAAGAACTAGTGAGGCTGGTATCATGAGAAATGAAAAAGTCCATTTAGTCAACTATATCGGGGGGCTGCTGAACGGTGCTGATTACGTCTACTTCGTCAGTTACAAAGGTTTGACGGTCAAGGCCTTTTCCGAGTTTCGCACTCTGATTGGCAAGCACAATGCCGAATGTCATGTGCTGAAAAACTCCTTGATCAGAAAAGCCGCCGAACTTTCTAAAATAGAAGTTCTGGCGAAGAACGAGATGAAGGAAAGCACTGCTCTGGTCAGCGGCAAGGGTGATCCCGGAACCGTCGCCAAGATCATTGCGGAGTTTGCCAAAACTCACAGTCAGATGGCAGCGAAGGGCGGTTACCTGGAAGGCGCTCTTCTCTCTGATACCGATGTTAAAGCCATTGCGTCTCTGCCGCCGAAAGAAGTCATCTATGCTCAGTTGCTTGGACTTCTGCAGGCGCCGTCGAGAAACCTGGTCAGTCTCCTTAACAACAAGGCGGCTTCGATCCTCAATGTGCTGAATGCGTATAAAGATAAACTTGATAATAAAGCCTAATTAACTCATTTAATAATAACTATGGAGGCATTTCGCTATGTCAGAAGAAGCTAAAGTCGAAGTATCAAAACAGATGGATGAATTTATCTCCTATGTTGAGAATCTCACTGTTCTCGAACTCTCCAAACTCGTAAAGGCCCTGGAAGAACGTCTGGGCGTAAGCGCTGCCGCTCCGGTTGCAGCCGCCGCCGCTCCGTCCGCCGCTCCGGCTGCCGCAGTTGAAGAACAAACCGAGTTCACCGTAATCCTGAAGGCTTTCGGCGATAACAAAGTCGGCGTCATCAAGGAAGTCAGAGCCATCACCGGTCTCGGACTGAAAGATGCCAAGGACCTCGTTGAAGCTGCGCCGAAACCGGTCAAGGAAGGCGTGAACAAGGAAGATGCCCAGAAGCTCAAAGTTCAGCTTGAAGGCGCTGGTGCTACCGTAGAACTGAAGTAAAAGTTCTGCGTTGATAAAACGGCGGGAAATTTTGAATAAATTTTCCTGCCGTTCTTTTGCGTTTTTATAAGTAAGTTGCGCAAAAGTCTATTTCAAGTTAAGTTGTGCGGAGAGAATTAGCCGGATTTTCTCCATTTCGCCTTTTGTGGATCTAACCTGGAAGGGTGAACTATGTCAGATCGCGTAAATTTTGGTAGATTGAGGGATGTTTTGGCCGTACCCGATTTAATCGGCGTCCAGATCAATTCTTACGACGCTTTTCTCCAGCGGGAAATTCCCCAGGAGCAGAGAGCAAATCAGGGTCTCCAGGAAGTTTTCAACGAGATTTTTCCGATTGAAAGCTTCGACAAACAATTAGTAGTGGAATTTGTTTCTTATCAAGTCGGTGAATCGAAGAACTCTGTAGTTGATTGCATTAAAGACGGCAATACCTACAGCGCGTCGCTTCACGTGGATTTCCTGTTGAAAAATAATGGTGTGGAAATTCCGGAACGCGTCTATCTCGGTGAAATTCCGATTATGACGGAGCGCGGGACTTTCGTCATCAACGGGGCGGAAAGGGTGATCATCAGTCAGCTGCACCGTTCCCCCGGCATCTGTTTTGAAAAAAGCAGACATTCCAGCGGAAGGACGCTTTATTCCTTCAGGATAATTCCCGACCGCGGTTCGTGGATGGAAGTCCAGTTCGATATCAATGATTACATTTATATCTATCTCGACCGCCGCCGCCGCCGCCGGAAGTTCCTGATTTCGACATTCCTGCGCGCTGTCGGTTTTGAGTCCAACAAAGACATTCTTTCGAGAGTCTACACCGTTGAGTCTCATACCGTAGCTTCGCTTTTGAAGAAAAAAGATATATCCAATTATTATGTTGTTGATGATGTCACCAACGAGAATGATATTGTCGTGCTTGAAGAACTGGTTCAGCTCAACGAGACCCATATTAAGCAGCTCCAGGACGCCAATATCAAGAAAAAAGTTGATCTGGCATATATTCCCGACGGCGATACTTATATCATCAACTGCCTCAGGCGTGATCCGGCCCGTAACGCGGAAGAGGCGCTGAAGGAAATTTACAGGAGAATGCGTCCCGGCGATCCGCCGAACGTAAATAATGCCAAACAGCTCATCAAGAGACTGTTTTTCGATATCCGCCGCTACGACCTCGGCGCGGTCGGCCGTTTCAAGATCAATGAAAGACTTGGTCTGAACCTGCCGCTCACCGATCGTACGCTGATGCCTGAAGATCTGATGGCTGCCACTAAATATCTGGTCAAACTGCGCAATACCGGCGGGGCGACGGATGATATTGACCACCTGGGCAGCAGACGTGTCAGGACAGTCGGCGAACTTCTTCAGAATCATTGCCGCGTCGGCATGCTGAGGACTGAACGCCTTATTCGCGAAAGAATGACGTTGATTAACGCTGAAGAAACCAGCATTACTCCGGGCAAGCTGATCAATCCGAAAGCTTTTGCCGGCGTAATCAGGGACTTCTTTGCGCGTAATCAGCTTTCACAGTTTATGGACCAGACCAACCCGTTGAGCGAGCTTACCAACAAGCGCCGTCTCAGCGCGCTGGGACCAGGCGGGTTGAGCCGTGAGCGTGCAGGATTTGAAGTCCGCGACGTTCATTCCAGCCATTACGGCAGAATCTGCCCGATTGAAACGCCTGAAGGTCCGAATATCGGTCTTATCTCTTCCATGTCGCTGTATGCGACAATCAATTCATTCGGCTTCCTCGAAACTCCGTACCGCAAAGTGGTGGACGGCGTCGTAACCGACCAGATTGATTTCCTGACCGCCGACAAGGAAGAAAAATTCATCATCGCCCAGGCCAATGCGGCGATCGATAAGAACGGCAAATTCCTTAAGCCGCAGGTTATGTCCAGAATCATGGGCGAGTCGGAAGAACGTCCGCAGGAAGATGTCCAGTATATGGACGTTTCCCCCAAACAACTGGTCAGCGCCGCCGCCGGCATCATCCCGTTCCTGGAACACGACGATGCGAACCGCGCGCTGATGGGCTCCAACATGCAGCGCCAGGCGGTGCCGCTCCTGACTACGGAATCTCCGCTGGTGGGAACCGACCTTGAAGGCCGGATCGCCAGAGACTCCAGAGCGGTCGTGGTTGCCAAAAAGGCCGGTATTGTGGCTGAAGTCTCTTCCGGCGAGATCGTGATCACCGCTGACGGCAAGCCTTTCAATAAGACAGCCGATCAGGCGAATGCGATCCGGTATAAATTGAACAAGTTCCTGCGCAGCAACGCGGGCACCTGCATCAATCAGCGTCCGATTGTCAAGCACGGCATGAAGATCAATGTCGGCGATGTCATTGCCGACGGCGCGGCTACTGCTCAGGGCGAACTTGCCCTCGGCAAAAACGTGCTGGTTGCATTCATGCCCTGGTGCGGATACAACTTTGAGGACGCGATTGTAGTGTCAGAACGTCTGGTGAAGGAAGACACCTACACCAGTATCCATATTGATGAATTCGAAATCACCAGTCGCGAGACCAAGCTGGGACCGGAAGAAATCACCCGTGATATTCCGAATGTCAGCGAAGAGGCGCTGCGCAATCTGGGCCCGGACGGCGTTGTCTGTCTTGGCGCGGAAGTGAAGCCCGGTGATATCCTCGTCGGCAAAATCACGCCGAAGAGCGAAACTGAACTTGCTCCTGAAGAACGTCTGCTCAGGGCTATCTTCGGGGAAAAGGCCGCCGACGTCAAGGACTCAAGTCTGATTGTCAGCAGCGGCAAGGGCGGGATCGTAATGGATGTGCGCATCGAGTATGCGAAAGACCCGAACCGTCAGTCACTGACCAAATCAGAACTCAGAAGACAGGTGAAGAGCGCTAAAGATACTTACAAGCAGCGCTACACTGAACTCGTCGAAGAGATGGCTGACCGCCTGGCCGACATTATGCTCGGACAGAAACTGCCGCATCCGATCTATGACGAAAGTTCATCGAAGAAGAATGCGATTCTGATCAGCTCGAACCGCAAGGTGACCCGCAGTTCCGTGCTTAAACTTGCCACCAAATACAATTGCTGGCGCATGGAAGAATGCCCGCTGAAAGAGTCCATCAAGGAAATTGTTGCAGTCTTTGAGCCTAGATTTGAAGAAAATGATCAGTTCAAAGATGAAGTAATACAGACCCTGGAATCCGGTGACGGCACCGATCCCGGAGTCATCAAGAAAGTCAAAGTCTACGTTGCCTGCAAACGCAAACTGCAGGTCGGGGACAAGATGGCCGGCCGGCACGGGAATAAGGGTATTGTCGCTAAAATCGTTCCGATTGAAGACATGCCTTTCCTGGAAGACGGCAATCCGGTGGATATTGTGTTGAATCCGCTTGGCGTACCTAGCCGTATGAACGTCGGACAGGTGCTTGAAACACATCTGGGCTGGGCGGCCAAAATGCTCGGCATGAAAGTTGCCACTCCGGTATTCGACGGTATTCCCGAAGAAAAGATTGTTGAATTAATGGCGCAGGCCAACACCAAGGTTACCGAGGAAGAAGGCCGTGATTACCATTGGGGTTTCAGGAAAAATGCAAACGACGATGGTTATAAATTTGACGGCAAAGTCGATCTTTGCGACGGCCGCAACGGCAATAGATTCGGCCAGCGCGTAATGGTCGGCCAGATCTACATGCTGAAACTTGACCATCTCGTGGCCAATAAGATTCACGCCAGGTCCGTCGGACCCTACTCTCTGGTCACCCAGCAGCCGCTCGGCGGTAAAGCTCAGCACGGGGGACAGCGTTTCGGGGAAATGGAAGTCTGGGCGCTTGAAGCTTACGGCGCCGCTCATAACCTGCAGGAAATGCTTACGGTTAAGAGCGACGACGTCACCGGCAGAGCGAGAATTTACGAGTCCATCGTAAAGGGGCAGAATATTCTTGAAGCCGGACGTCCGGAGTCTTTCAATGTTCTGTTGAAAGAAATGCAGAGCCTCGGTCTTGACATCCGCACTGTTAAGAAGCCTGTGGAAAATCAATAAACTGGAGGGATGAACTTTGATAGATAATACATACGCATACAGAGAGTTGCTGGGACAGTCCTCCAATTCTGCTTTTGGAGCTGTTGCGATTAACGTAGCTTCCCCTGAAGTGATTCGTTCCTGGAGCTTCGGCGAAGTTAAGAATCCGGAAACCATCAACTATCGCAGTTTCAAACCTGAAAAAGGCGGCCTGTTCTGTGAAAGAATATTCGGTCCGACCAGAGACTGGGAATGTAACTGCGGTAAATATAAGCGGGTAAAGCATAAAGGCATTGTCTGCGACCGCTGCGGCGTTGAAGTAACCCAGTCCAAGGTCAGACGCGAACGCATGGGGCATATTGACCTGGCCGTTCCCGTTTCTCACATCTGGTTCTTCAAGTGCATGCCCAGCCGTATCGGATTGATGCTGGATATGACGGCAAAATCTCTGGAAAGAGTTATTTACTACGAAGACTGGGTCGTTGTCGACTGCGGCGATACCCCGCTCAAGGTCGGTCAGACCATGAACGAACTGGAATATCGCCAGGCGAAAGAAGACTACGGCGATGCTTTCGTGGCGGATATGGGCGCTCCGGCGGTTCATTCTCTGCTCGAGAAGATTGACATGCCGCTGCTGATGACTGAACTTGAGGCCAGCCTTGAATCAACGAAGAACAAAGCCATTCGTAAAAAACTGGCCAAACGGCTTCGTCTGGTCGAAGGCTTCATTAACAGCAAATCCCGCCCGGAATGGATGATTCTGAAGGTGCTGCCGGTAATTCCGCCGGACCTCAGACCGCTGGTTCCGCTAGAAGGCGGCAGATTTGCCACATCCGACCTTAACGACCTTTACCGTCGCGTAATCAACCGGAACAACCGGCTCAAGAACCTGTTGCAGCTCAGAACTCCGGAAGTGATTATCCGCAATGAAAAACGCATGCTTCAGGAAGCTGTTGATGCGCTGATGGACAACGGCCGTCACGGCCGTGCAGTCACCGGCGCCGGCAACAGACCGCTGAAATCACTCAGCGATATGCTCAAAGGCAAACAGGGCCGGTTCCGTCAGAACCTGCTCGGTAAGCGCGTTGACTACTCCGGCCGTTCGGTCATCGTTGTCGGTCCTGAACTGAAACTGTGGCAGTGCGGTTTGCCGAAGAAAATGGCGCTTGTGCTGTTTGAACCGTTCATTATCCGTCATCTTAAAGGCCGCGGTTATGCTCACACTGTTCGCGGCGCGAAGAAAATGATTGAACGCGGCGAACCGGTGGTCTGGGATATTCTTGAAGAAGTCACCCAGGGACACCCGGTGATGCTGAACCGTGCGCCTACGCTGCACCGTTTGAGTATCCAGGCGTTTGACCCGGTACTGATTGAAGGTTCTGCCATCCGTATTCATCCGTTGGTCTGTACCGCCTATAACGCGGACTTTGACGGTGACCAGATGGCGGTGCATGTTCCGTTGTCCAGCATTGCGCAGATGGAAACCAAACTGCTGATGCTCGCACCGAACAACATCTTCTCTCCCGCCAACGGCAAGCCTATCACTTCGCCGACGCAGGATATCACCCTGGGTTCATATTATTTGACATTCGAACCGCAGAATAAAAGCCTGGCGAAACTCTATAAAGATTATTTCGAAGTGCTCTATTCGCTGCATACCGGTCACATCAAAATTCATGATGCGGTCAGGATTCCGAACCCGGATTATAAGAAAAGTTCTTTGTGGGGCGACAAGGACAGCAAGTTCCTGCTGACCACCGCCGGACGTTGTATTTTCAACGAACTCTGGGATCCTACTCTCGGCTTCTTCAATAAAGTTGCCAAAAAGAAAGAGCTCGGCGTACTGATCAGCGATTCCTACAAGATTGTAGGGCATGAAAAGACGGTTAAACTGCTCGATGAACTGAAAGCCCTCGGCTACGAATATGCTACTGTCGCCGGGTTCTCAATCTCTATTTCCGACCTCGTCATTCCTGAAAAGAAAGACGCGTTAATCGAAAAGGCCAGAGAAGAGATTGCCAAAGTCGTTGACCAGTATAATAAAGGCGTGCTTACCGAAGGTGAGCGCCACAATAAAGTTATTGACATCTGGACTCAGACCAGTAATACCGTTGCCAACGAGCTTTTCGCCCGTCTGGAAGCGGAATCCAAGTCCGGCGACATCAATCCGGTCTATGCGATGCTCGATTCCGGCGCCAGAGGCAGCAAGGACCAGATCCGGCAGTTGGCCGGTATGCGCGGTCTTATGGCGAAGCCGTCCGGCGACATTATCGAACGTCCGATTATTTCCAACTTCCGTGAAGGTCTTTCCGTGCTTGAGTACTTTATTTCCACTCACGGCGCGCGTAAAGGACTGGCGGATACCGCGCTTAAAACCGCGGACTCCGGTTACATGACCCGTAAGCTGGTTGACGTGGCTCAGGACATTATCTGCCGCGAGGAAGACTGCGGCACGGTGAAGGGTATCTGGGTTCAGGCAATTGTTGAAGGCGATGAAGTCATCCTGCCGCTGAAGAACCGTTTGATCGGCCGCTTCAGCGCTATGGATATCAGAGACCCCGCTTTTGATGACGGCCGTCTGATAGTTAAAGCCAACGAGGATTTCACTCCTGAAAACGTGGCGGTCATTGATCAGCGCGGTATTCAGAAAGTGTTGATCCGCTCCACCCTGACTTGCGAAAGCGCCAGAGGCGTCTGTATCAAATGTTACGGGCGCAACCTGGCTACCGACAAGCTGGCGGAAAAGGGCGATGCGCTCGGCATTATCGCGGCCCAGTCCATCGGGGAACCGGGTACGCAGTTGACCATGAGAACGTTCCATATCGGCGGTACTGCGTCTTCGGCTTATAAACAGCCGGTTATCACAGCCCGTAACGCCGGTATAATCAAACTGGTTAACGTCCGTACAGTTAAAAATCAAAAGGGCGAAACCGTTGTCGTAAATAAAAACGGTTATGTTGTCATCTATGATGAAAAAGCTGCTAAAGAAGCGGAAAAGAAAGCCAGAGATAAAGCTCAGTCCGAAGCCGCGGTAATAGGCACTTTCTTCAACAAGGATTATGACTACTGGTCAGATGCCATGCGTGAATCCGAAGTTGACCGCTACGATATTGAAGCCGGCGCCGTTCTGGAAAAAGGCGAAGGCGAAAAAGTCAAGAGCAATGAAAAGTTCATTCACTGGGATCCGTACCATGTTCCGATTATTGCCGAAGAGGAAGGTCTGGTTGAACTGCACGACCTGGTTGAAGGCGTGACGCTCAGTCGCACTTCCCGCGGCAATACTGAAGAAATCACTGTTATGGAGCATCGCGAGGACTTGCACCCGCAGATCGTTATCAAGAATTTGAAGGGTGAGTTTCTGGCGAACTATCCGCTCCCGTCAGGCGCGTTCCTGATGACTACGGAAAAGGCCAGAATATCGCCCGGATTGGTGCTGGCCCGCGTACCGCGCCAGTCTGCCAAGAATAAAGACATTACAGGGGGCTTGCCGCGTATCGCCGAATTGTTCGAGGCCCGCATTCCGAAAGAGATCGCGGAAATCGCACGTATTGACGGGGTCGTGGAAGTTGATAAGATGACCCGCGGCAAACGCCAGCTTCTCATCCGTGACCCGGAAACCGGCATCACGGAAGAACATAATAACATCCCCGCGCACAAGCATCTGACCGTCAGCAAGGGCGACGTCGTCCGGAAGGGCCAGAAGCTTACAGAAGGTTCAGTCGTCCCGCACGCCCTTCTGGAAGTATGCGGACCGCATGAACTCCAGCGTTATCTGGTTGATGAAATCCAGCTCGTTTACAGAGCTCAGGGTGTTGAAATCAATGATAAACACATTGAGATCATCATCAGGCAGATGATGCAGAAAGTTAAAATCACCGATCAGGGCAGTTCAGTCTTCCTGACTGGTGAGCAGATCGACAGATCCGAATTCATTCTGGAAAACAAACGCGTAGCTGCCAGAGGCGGAAAGCCTGCAGAAGCGGAACCTGTCCTGCTTGGTATCACCAAGGCATCCCTTGAAACTGAAAGCTTTATCTCCGCCGCGTCGTTCCAGGATACCACCCGTATTCTGACTGATGCCGCCACTTTGGGCAAGGTGGACAAACTGCTCGGATTCAAGGAAAACGTAATCACCGGGCATTTGATTCCCGCCGGTACCGGCACGGAAAAAATGCAGAGTATCAGACTGACTTATCTGGGAGAAGAAATCGAAGAGGAGCTTCCGGTGGAGAAACCGGCCTCTGAAGAGGAAATGCCGGATTATTCGTCTGATGTGCTGGATGATGTGGTTGAAGAAAAGATAGTTGAGGAAGAGTGATCAAAAAAAAGTGATCTTTTTTCTCAGAATTGTTTGCATTGTTGCAAATCAAAGGTATTTTAACTGCCCTTTGACGAGTATAAAACAAACAGTTAAATGATATAAATATACAAGAAAACAGGTAAGATTATGCCGACAATTAATCAGCTTGTCCGTTTTGGACGCAGCAAAAAAGTGAAGAAGAGCAAATCACGTGCGCTTACCAGCTGTCCGCAGCGGCGCGGGGTCTGCCTGCAGGTAACGACCCGTACACCGAAGAAACCGAACTCGGCGTTGAGAAAAATCGCCAGAGTGCGTCTGACCAACGGTCAGGAAGTTACCGCGTATATCGGCGGTGAAGGCCACAATTTGCAGGAACACTCAGTTGTTCTGGTCAAAGGCGGTCGTGTACGTGACCTGCCGGGCGTTCGTTATCACATCGTCCGCGGCGCACTCGACAGCCTCGGCGTGGATAAGCGCAGGCAGAGCCGTTCGAAATACGGGGCCAAGCGTCCTAAATAAAGAGTGGGTTTTCCGGGCTTGAGACTGTCGGCATCTAATAAGGTGGCGGCAGTCTTAATTGTTGAATAACTAAATGATTGTAAGGGATTGTTTATGAGAAGACGTACAGCAGCAAAGAGGGAATTGACGCCGGATGTCAAGTACAATAGTGAACTTGTCGCCCGGTTGATCAATACTATC
>JBAYIO010000106.1:0-19630 GCA_041665605.1 Victivallaceae bacterium
AGTGCCGTTGAGCATTATGTTTTTCGGTTTTCTCAAACAACTCCGAGAGTTTAGAGACATCTTCCGCACAACTGGTATTCGTCTTCTCAAACATTCTGGACATCCTGGACACTGTCTGTGCAGGATCGTCCGATACGGACGGGACTACACCAAATCCATTTTGGACACCCAACTCCGAGAGTTTAGAGTGCCGTTGAGCATTATGCTTTTCGGTTTTCTCAAACAACTCCGAGAGTTTAGAAACATCTTCCGCACAACTGGTATCCGTCTTCTCAAACATTTTGTACATCCTGGACACTGTCTGTGCAGGACCGTCCGATACGGACGGCACTGCAATAAAACATCCCGCAGCCGCGGGACATCCGGAATCTTTTCGTCCATTATTTTGCATATCCATTATTCTGACTCCATACTCCCATTTTAAAATACTAATTTTTAGATCAAAGTCTACATATATGGTAATTTTGTCAACCGAAACTGTGACAGTAAGCTTAAATATTGCTTTTTCCGATTTTCTAAAACTAGCGGTGAAAATCTGTTTAACCGGCATGAGCGGCAATGCCTGAAAATGCAGAAAAACGATATAAATAGATAGTAATACTATCTGCCAAAAACTGATAATTGTTAAATAAATGATTTGCACCATGTGATTTATGCATTATTTTTTAGTGTAGATATTTTAGGGGTAGCGTTAATCTGATGCGGAATTTCTGAAAAGGCACAGCCCGTTTATGTGGGTGGATTGTCTTTACGGGGGTGATGTTTTAGAAATGGGGAACTCTAATTCAAAAAAAAAAGTTCCGGTGAATATTTTATATTCCGACGCGGAACTGAAAAAGCTGGACAAGCTGGTGGACCGCGATAAATCCACCCGCCCCGCCGTTGTCCGCAAAGCCACCGAAATGCTGCATATCGTCACTTTCGAAAAACCCGAATTGTACAGTAAAATCTTTGAAGAGATAACGTAGAACAGGAGTCAGGAAAACAGTAATTCTAAATACCGATTCAGAGAAGCGACATATTAACAGCAGGGAAACGGAAGACAGAATTCAGGAGAAGATTTAAAGAATTTTAACAAAAATGAACAGGATATAGCGGACTTTAAAAAAATGGGGAAGGAATAGCGATGAATTTGAAAAACTTGCAGTTGAACGGCATGGAACTACTTGACCCGAACGGCGATTACTCCGGCGAACAAGTCATTTACCTCGATTTCAATGGAGAGAATAACGTATCATACGATAATGCCGCACTGAATATCACGGTTAACGGCATTAATGTTGCCGATTCCGGTCTGGACCAGGCCCGCATCAATAGAGTCATTACGGAATTAAACAACACTTTTGCAGGGACTGGGGTTTCATTCACCACGGAGGTCACAGAGAACTCTGAGTATTCTACAATATACATCGGCGATGCGGAAGACGCTTTCTCTGAATACGGCAATTTCCTTGGACTTTCTGAAACGATTGATGTCGGCAATCAAATTCACAATGATAATGCTTTTGTTTTTTCAGTAAAAATAAACTCAATAACTGAATTAACTGCAATAATTGCTCATGAAACTGCCCATTTGCAAGGAGTTAAGCACTCAATTAGTGCAGACGGCAAAGAGATTAATGATTACGCCGTTAGCTATACTCCTATATCATCAAAAAGTCCTGAAATTGGATATATTACTGGCGGCGAGTCAGATTATTACAGTTTTTCCCTTGCGGCTGAGTCCACTATTCAACTTGTAACAAGCGCAACTTCAAGCGGCAATCCCCAGTTGTCAGACACCATTCTATCCCTGTTCGACAGCAACATGAATCTGATTGCCTCAAATGACGATTACAATGGTTACTATTCATATATCTCCAGAACTCTTGGCGCTGGCGACTATATTGTCAAAGTGGCTCCATATTCGAGCAGCTATACAGGGGAGTACATGTTGACTTCAACTGGTATTACAGGGGAAACAATTACCATCGGCGGAATAGCTCAATGGAGAGACAGCACCGGAGCCTTTCATCCTATTGCAGGCGCGAAAATAGAGATTCGAGAAAAAGACGCTATATTTGATGATGTTTTTGCTACAATAACTACTGCTCTAGATGGCTCATATAGTAAAACAATTAATCTAGATAGTCTAGGCGACGGTTACGGCGGAGCAGAGCTATACGTCCGGGTGTATGCCGAATCGGATATAGCCCAAGTCGGCCCGAACTCATCATCCGCCTATTACATGGATTCGGCCGTGTTCAGCGAATTATCGGCTGGCAGTCTGAGTATTAACATTGACACCCCTTTAGGCGACACATCCGATAATTTTACTGCTTTCAGTATCCTTTCCGCACTTAACATGAGTGGGCAGTATATTAGTTATTTAGCAGGTTCTGCTCCGGTAACTATCCCTGTTGTATTCGGAGGCGATGGAACTTATTATGCACCGTCGGCAGGTATAGTAGGAGAGATTCATCTGATACAGAATGATCGATGGGACTGGGATGTAGTTCAACATGAATACGGACACTATGTTCAGAATACCTACGATTTAGATAAAAGTCCTGGAGGAGAACATAAACGTTCCGACAACCTATCCGTCAAATATGGAACGGACGCCGGCATCCGGCTTGCCTGGGGAGAAGGTTGGGCAACTTTCTTTGCTTTGGCAGGGCAGGATCATTTTAATATATCTTCTTTGGGAATCCCATTGGTGGGTAACGGGACAACCTATGATGATACAGAAGATCAGTCATTGCATTACAATGTTAATCTATCAAACGGGTCAGGAGAAGACAATGAACTCTCTGTGTCAACGGCATTGTGGAATGTATATACTTCCGGAGTGCTTTCTGAAGAAGAAATGTTTCAAATTCTAGACCTAAACTTACCTGAGACGATTGGCGATGCCTGGAAAACATTTTCTTCCAGTGTGACTACTGAAGAGAAATTTCAATTAGGCTATGCGTTTGAACTTGCAGATATAGCTCCGTCGCCTTTTCAATCCATAAATACTTCTGTGCAGGGTACTCTGGAAGATGGGCCATTGACGTTTGCCTGGGATGGCGCCGGAGCAGGAAATGCTTATGACCTTGAAGATTTTTCAATTCAGTTTTATTCTGATGACTTCTCGCAATTAATATTAAGCAGGGATGTTGGAGATATCTTCTCATATAAGCCTTCAGAAGCTGATTGGAACACTATACTTGCTACTGGAGAAGATGTGAAATGGGTTGTAGGCGGAAAATCTCCTGCCTCAGACACGGTTTACTGGAGCGGGGCCCGGACAATTTCAGTTGACCCTGAAGAGCCGATTAGTATTATTTTCGTGATTGATGATACGGGCAGCATGTCAGAAGAGATTTCTGGAGTTCGCTCCGCTTTGCAACGCTACATTCAAATAGTGCAAAATAAGTTAGGGCCGGAAGACACTCCGCCGATGATGCAGTTGATTACATTTAAAGATGATGTAACAACAAGGCTCACAACAAATGATTTAGCTGCAATGTCAGATAGTATAAGCGGACTTTACGCAAGTGGCGGAGGAGATTGTCCTGAATACAGCAATCACGCATTAGCTCGGGCAGTCGAGAATATTGGTGAAAATGGTATTATTCTGTTTGCGACAGATGCTTCTCCGCAGCCCGGGGTCAATATGACTGCTGTTCTCGCACAAGCCAGGTCAAAGGGAGTGAGAATAGACACGATTCTTTCCGGCGATTGCAGCGGCATTGATACAACCAGCAAGACTACAACAGGTTCACCTGATACAACAGGAATGTCTAAGCCGGGGTCAGAATACGGCGAACCGGACCAAGTAGACATTCACATCCCCGTGCAAGCTCCAATTGATGATCATGGAAACAGTTCAGCGTCCGCTACGGAATTAATGGTCAACAGTTTTGCTCAGAAGGGGGTGGTTGATGTATCATGGGATGTATATGACTGGTTTAAGGTTGAATTGGAAGCCGGGACCACATACAGCATAAAATTTGATACCGAAGAAGACCAAACCGCATATTTGAAATTGCTTGATCAGGGAGGAGTCGAGTTATCCAACTGCTGGGATAATAACACAATCTCATTTACTCCAACCGTTTCAGGTACTCACTTCCTGGCTGTGGAAGATTATAACGATGGAGCAGCATACTATTCGCTATCAGTCTCTGATGATCCAATTGGAAACATGAATTCAGCGGTTGAAATGTTCTCAACATTATCATCCATGACCGGTGGTGTGTTCTTAGTTAGAGACGATGTCAACTCAGGCAATACTGCTGCTTATGAATCAGCCATTTACAATGTAATGGCCAGCTCCCTGGGGCCAACAGTGATTTCGTGCGGTCCTAACGAAATTCCCCGGGGGACTGCTATTGGATTGACGCTGACTGGACGTGATACCAACTGGCGGGATGGTTATACTTCTGTCGCCTTCTCGGGCGAGAATATTAATATTCTGTCAATAGATGTTCATTCGGCAACATCTCTGACGGTTAGTGTTCAGATTGCCAATGATTGCACCATAGGCTTTTATGATGTCACGGTGTCGACCAGTACCGGGGAAATTGCGGTAGGTGATGATGTTGTTGAGATTGGCTGGGAAACCACAGTTCCAACGTTGTTGTCGGTTGAATCCAGCAATCTTTCCAGAGGAAAAAGTCAGACAGTTACAATCAGAGGGGTGAATACTGCTTGGGACTCCACATCAGTTGTTGACATGGGGGATGGGATTACCGTTAATTCCATAACCGTGCTTTCTGCTTTCGAAATTGAAGCTAAAGTCACAACTTGCAATTGTACAAACATTGGTTTCCGGACTGTCAGTGTTACAACTGATGGAGAAGGTATTCAGAGCATGCAGCGAGCTGTATTTATTTCAGCAGGTTCTGTGGATATCCCGGAAATTACATTAATCACGCCAACACAAATACTCTCGGGACAAACCGCAGATATAACTATTACCGGAAAGAATATCACTTTTATTGAAGGACAAACGGATGTATCTTTCAGAAATGATTCCATTGATGTCAAATCCGTTACTGTGATTAATGCTGATACTCTAATTGCTCAAGTCCAGGCAGGGAACGATGCAGTCGATGGTTTTTATGATATTTATGTCACTGTGAATGGAGTGGTTGCCACTAAGCAGGATTGCTTTGAAATTATCGGCGCGGACATAACCGCACCGACTACGCCAGCAGCTTTGACTGGAATTGTTACCGGAAGCAGTGCGGCTCTGGACTGGGCTGAGGCGACCGACGAGGGCAGCGGCGTTAAACAGTATGAGTTCCAGGTGGACAACAACAGCGACTTTTCCAGCAATGAAAAGTCCGGCACCGCAGTTGCCAGCAATGCTGATACAACCGGCCTTGCCGACGGCACTTATTACTGGCGCGTCCGCACCCAGGACAACGCCGGCAACTATAGCGAATGGAGCACTGTCAGCAATTTTATGGTGGACGCCACTGCGCCGGCCGTTCCGGCGGCGCTGACGCAAATCGCGGCAGGAAACAGTGCGGCTTTAGACTGGGCCGATGCGACCGATAGCGGCAGCGGCGTTAAACAATACGAGGTCCAGCTTGATAAGCATATTGACTTCAGCACCCCGGAGTATTCTGTTTCGCCTGCCGCCAGCGCCGCAAATCTCGGCGGATTGACTGACGGAACTTTTTACTGGCGCGTCCGCACTCAGGACAATGCCGGGAACTATAGCACATGGGCCATTGGTTCCAGCTTTATCAGCGATCTGCCCGGAAATATCAATGGCGCGCTGTTGTTTTCCGCTCCGTCAACTACTGGCTGGGTTGGACTGGGCGACCCGGCAGACTACTATAAACTGACGCTGGGCGGCGCCGGAAAGCTGAGCCTGACCCTGACCGGGTTGAGCGGTGATGCGAACCTGACGCTGTATGACGGCAAGGGCAAGCAGTTGAAAACGTCAAGCAAGAAAGGTCACGCAGATGAAAATATCGCTGATCTGTTGCTGTATGGCGGCGATTATTACGTTAAAGTCGCGCCTGCCGACAGCGGCAAAAGCGCCGCCAACAACACCCCTTACACGCTGAACAAGACCTTGATTTATTTTCCGGACGCCACCGACAACAACACCTATCAGAAGGCCGCAGCGCTGGCCCTCGATGATACCGGTTCCGGTTCCGATGCCGGCTGGGTCGGGTTCGGTGACGCGACCAATTACTACCAGTTCACCACCACTAAGGCCGGTTCATTTGACTTTGCTTTAGGCGGCGGCGCCGGAGCCAGCGCGAAACTTACGCTGTACAGCTTAAGCAAAGGCAAGCTGGCTCAGTTCAAGAGCGTGACGATGAAGAAAGACGGCACGGCGGGCATTGACGATGTGCTGCTGACCGCCGGTACCTGGTATGCGGCGGTTGATTCCGCGGATAAGGGTAAAGGCATTGCCAATACTGACTATGCGCTCAATGTCTCCGGTTCCTATTTCCCTGGAGATACCGTCGGCAACACTCAATCCGGGGCGGCTGTCATCGGGGAACTCGCCGACAAGGTTGTTGTCGAACTACCCGGCTGGGTGGGTTTCGGCGATCCGGCGGACTACTATCAACTGACGCTGGCCAATAATGGAAAGCTGAACCTGAATCTGACCGGCTTGAGCGGCGATGCCAACCTGACGCTGCTGGATAACAAAGGCAAGGTATTGAAGACATCCGCTAACAAGAAATTTGACTCTGAAGCAATCTCCACGGCGTTGCTGGCCGGTGATTATTTCGTTAAGGTTGCGCCCGCCGACGGCGGCAAAGGCATCATCAATAACACCCATTACACGCTGAGCAATATGGTTGATTATTACCCGGAAGATAAACTCGACAATGTTCCATCCGGGGCGAGTTACATTGGCGGACTTGCCGACAAGGTTGCTGTCGAACTCCAGGGCTGGGTGGGTTTCGGCGATCCGGCGGACTACTATCAACTGACGCTGGCCGGCGCCGGCGCTTTGAATCTGAGTCTGACCGGTTTAAGCGGCGATGCCAACCTGACGCTGCTGGATAACAAGGGCAAGGTACTGAAAACATCCGCTAACAGAAAAAATGCCGATGAAGCAATCTCCACGGCGTTGCTGGCCGGGGATTATTTCGTTAAAGTCGCGCCCGCCGACGGCGGCAAAGGTACCGTCAGCAACACCCCTTACACGCTGAGCAATTATTTTCTGGAAGAAACCGCCGGCAGCTCCTTTGCCACCGCCGTCGAACTCACTTCCGATGGAACGGTTCACGGCTGGGTGGGGTCAGGCAACAAGGAGGATTATTACAAATTTGAAGTGCTGGCGGACGGCGCAACCGCAACCGGCGGCTTGAGCGGATTTGATTCAAACGTCAATCTTTATATCTATGACTCCAAACATAAACAGGTGGCGTCTTCGACCCAACCCGGACTGAATCCCGAGTCAATAGACAGCGGCGCCGGGAATATGGATGCAGGCATCTATTATGTAAAGGTGATGCTGGCGGGAACCGCCGCGACCGAGTATGACCTGAATTTCAATCTTAACCAGTCCATCAGCCGGCAAATTATCGGTGCAGCCGGCCCGTTGACCGGCAGTGCGGATACCAGCGGCGGCGATCCGCTGAAGAAAAATAATGGCTTGCTGGCCAGTTGATAGTCGTAACCTGAGATCCACCGGCCCGCCGGTGGATCAGATCTCCTGCGAAGTTTTTTTGTCGGAGAGTCAGATTTTTCTGAGGACGATGGCGCTGCGGGAGGGGAGATACAGCTTCAGCATGCTGCGGATTTCCCTGCCGTGCTGTTCGGGGATCGTAAAATAATGCTGTCCGGGGGTGAGGCGGGCGTGGCCGCCGAAATCCGGGGAGTCGGTATCCAGCTCCAGGACATATTCACCCGGCAGGACTTCCACCGGGTAATCGGTGTATGACTCAGACGGACTGAAGTTGAAGAAAAAGAACATTCCGCCGCGTTCAAACGCCATTATTTTCCGCTCGTCGCTGATGTGCAGCTTCTGCGAACCGGTATTGAGCAGATCGCATTTTTTCGCGGTTTCAATCATTTTGCGGTCAAACGCCTGAAGGAAATGAAAACGCAGGTCCGGGTTGTCCGCCAGCGACCATTGCCGCCGGGCGTAATGGTAAGACCAGTTATTGCCTTCGCGGGGGAAATCAATCCATTCCGGATGGCCGAATTCATTGCCGATGAAGTTCAGGTAGCCGTTGGCGGCGGTGGCCAGCGTGACCAGCCGCGCCATTTTGTGAATGGCCATGCCGCGGTCAACCGGCAGGCTGCGTGAATCCTTGTGCATGGCGTCATACATATCTTTGCCGATCAGGCGGAAGATGACGGTCTGGCCGCCGACAATCGCCTGGTCATGACATTCGACATAGCTGATAGTTTTTTCATCGAGCCGCCGGTTGGTGAGTTCATGCCATAAGCCGGACATGCTCCAGTTTTCATCCGGGATGTCGAACAGTTTAAACCAGTAGTCGGTCACGCCCATCGCCAGGCGGTAGTCGAAACCGCAGCCGCAATGTTCAACCGGGGCGGCCAGCCCCGGCATGCCGCTGACGTCTTCGGCAATGGTGATCGCATCCGGGCGGATCTGGTGAATCACTTTATTGGCCAGCGTCAGGTAAATCAGCGATTCTTCATCGACCTGGCTGCTGAAATAGTCATGATAGCTGGTAAACGCATGGCCCAGGCCGTGATGTTTGTAGAGCATGCTGGTGATGCCGTCGAAACGGAAGCCGTCCACATGGTATTCGTCCAGCCAGAAACGGCAGTTGGAGAGCAGGAAATGGAGCACCTGCGGTTTGGAATAGTCGAAACAGTAGGAATCCCAGGCGGAATGGCTGCCCCGGTCCCCGGCATGGAAATATTGATATTTAGTGCCGTCAAAACGACCCAGGCCTTCGACTTCGTTGCGCACGGCGTGGGAGTGGATCAGGTCAATGATCACCCGCAGGCCGAAGCCGTGGGCGGCGTCAACGAGTTCCTTGAATTCCTCCGGCGTGCCGAAACGGGAGGAGGCGGCGAAAAAGTTGGAAACATGATAGCCGAACGACCCGTAGTACGGGTGCTCCATCACGGCCATGATCTGGATGGTGTTATAGCCGGACCGGATAATCCGCGGCAGCACTTCCTCCTGAAACTGGCGGTACGAGGAAACGCCGGCAAACTCGCGGGACATGCCGATATGGGCTTCGTAAATCAGGGGTGCCGTATCGCTGAAATCCGGCGGGGTGTTTTTCCAGCGGTAAGGCTCCGGCCGCCAGACCTGGGCATTGAAGATCAGGGTCTGGTGGTCCTGTACCACCCGTCTGGCGTAAGCCGGCAGGCGGTCACCGGAACCGCCGCGCCAATGGATTTTCAACCGGTAAAGCATCCCGTGGCGGATGGCGTCCGACGGCAGTCTGGTTTCCCAGATACCCTGCGCGCCGTCGCTTTTCTTCAAGCTGAATTTCGGCAGCTCTTTCCAGTCGGAAAAATCTCCGACCATAAATATTTCCGTCGCATTCGGCGCCCATTCGCGGAAAATCCAGCCGCCGTCGCGGAAGTGAAGCCCGAAAAACTCATGACCGGACGCGAAATCGCCCAGCGAACGGCCTTCGCCGGCAATTTTCCGCTCCATGGCTTCAGCCCGGAGACGGCGCGAGTTCAGTTGGTCAAGGTAAGGCGCCAGATAAGAATCCTGCCGCAGTTCAGCAGTGACATTCGGCCGGTGTTTGAACATAAACGGTTCCTTTTCGATAGACGGTATACTCATCAGTGGACGAGCTGGCGTTCAAGCATCACTTCGTAAATGTCGATATACTCCTGGGCGGTTACGGAATGGTTGAACCGCGCTTTGGATTCTTTCATGATCCTGGAAATCTGCTGTGCTTTGACCGCTTTCGGCATCCGGTAGAAATTCATTGCCTGGTCAATCGCCCAGCGCAGGCCGTTGGCGTCATAAGTCTTGAAGACGAAACCGTTGCCTTCACTTTTCTCCACGTCCAGGTGCTCCACGGTGTCATGCAGGCCGCCGGTGTCCATGGCAACAGAGAGCGAACCATAGATCGGGCTGATCATCTGCGGCAGTCCGCAGGGTTCGAATTTCGAAGGTATCAGCATGAAGTCGGAGGCCGCGTAACCCAGGTGCGAAAGCGATTCGTCAAAAGAGCAGACCGCCACGCGTTTATGCAGGTTATGGAACCTGACGATTTCATGAAAATACTTTTCATAGGCGCCGTTGGCGACAATCGCCACCTGGAGTTTTTCACCCCAGTAGTCGGAAACCAGTTTATAGAGAATGTCCGTCAGTAGCTGGCAGCCTTTCTGTACCGGGTCAAGCCGCGAAGGCCACAGGAACAGCGGCGCGTTGGGATCGACATGCAGTCCGGTTTTGCGCTGGAACGCCACTTTGTTCTCGACTTTTTTCTCGGTATGATTGCCCGCGTTGTAGCAGGCTTCGATCATCATATCGGTTTCGGGATTGAAAGTTTCATCCGGGGCGTTCAGAATCCCCTTGGCGCAGCCGGACATTTTCTTGCAGGAGATTTCGTATTGAATATTGCCGGGAATGAACGGATGCCGGCCTTCAACGATTTCGTCAAGGAAGGTGGGGCTGACGGTATTGATGAAATGCGATGCGAAAATCCCGCTGGTCAGCATGTCCACCGGATTGGTCGAACGGGACTCCTCATAATTCTGGGGAGTGCGCTGGAAATAAAGATTGTTCCAGAAATCGGCCGAGTCAATGCCGCGGTCTTCGATATAGTCCAGCGTTATTTTCTGCGTATGGATGTTATGGACCGTAAACAGGCAGGGAATGCCCATGCGGCGCGCCGCCGCCGGAATCAGTCCGGTCATCCAGTCGTTGCAGTGAATCAGGTCGGGCTCGACCTTCGGGATGATGTTATTGATGATTTCGCGCTGGAACGCCAGCGCGAACTTCAGGCTGTCTTCGTGATAATTACTGTAAACGGTGTCGCGGTAATAGAATACCCGGTCTTCCGCCAGATGAATCCTGGAATTGGACAGATGGCTTTTATACACCAGCAGTTCGCTGTTGATCAGCTTGCCCACGTCAATGTGGAACATTCTGCGGTAGTGCGGCAGGGCGACATGAACGTCCGCGCCCTGCTTGAACAGCGCCGCCACCAGTGAAGCGGAAACGTCCGCCAGGCCGCCGGCTTTCGCCTGCAGCATGTTGGACATGTTGCCCATTCCCTCCGGCAGATACGTGATCTCCGGCGTCACAATCAGGATTCTCGGATTTTTAGGGTTGGATGGTATTCTCATTGTTGCTCCCGCTGCCAATATTACTCTTATTCCAAAACTTAAATATTTCTGATTTTGTTATTCAGCCCACTTGATGAAACCCGGAATACTGTTGTCCCAGTCATGGCCGACCGGAGTCACCCGCGCGGTCAGGCCGAAACGGCCGGAGTGGCTGCAGGTCAGTTCGTATTCATACAGGTAATTGCCGTTGCCCAGGTCCGAGGACAGAGTCATGAGGGCGTTATTGCTGCGCTTGATCTGATTCTGGCTGTCAACCGGCCCGTAATAGATTTCCACATCCACGTCGTCGGGTTTCAATTCGCCCAGGTAAACCTTGGCGGTGGCTTTAAACTTGTCGCAGACATGCAGTGCGCTGAGATCAACGTCCGTTTCCGGGTTTTCAATATAAATCTGGTCGTGATAACGGTCATAACGGCGCTTGTTGGCAACCATCTTCGCCGCCTTTTCGGCGTCGTTCTTCATCAGATCGTCATAGTTTCTCAGCGCCGGCCCGTAGAACCGTTCGTAATATTCGCTGACCATCCGGATGCTGGAGAATGACCCCAGGCCCATCTTGATGGATTCCTTCATCATTCTGACCCAGCGCTGCGGCAGATCGCCTTCGGAGCGGTCATAGAACGTCGGAATTATATCATTCTCGATTATGTTGTAAAGCGCCTGCGCCTCAATCCTGTCGCGGTCATCGTTGTTGTCATAACTGTCATCCGTGGGGATGCTCCAGCCGCAATCGGGGGAATAGCCTTCCACCCACCAGCCGTCCAGGATACTGCAGTTGAGCACCCCGTTGATGGCGGCTTTCATGCCGGAGGTGCCGCTGGCTTCCTGCGGACGCAGCGGAGTGTTCAACCAGACGTCAACGCCCTGGACCAGATATCTTGCCAGGTTGATGTCGTAGTCTTCCAGAAATACCATCCGGTGACGGACATTCGCGTTGTAGGAGAAATTGATGATCTCCTGGATCAGCCGCTTGCCGGCCTCATCCGCCGGATGGGCCTTGCCGGCGAAGATAATCTGCACCGGACGTTCCGGATCGGTAAGCAGCGCCCGCAGCCGGTCGGGGTCCTGCAACAGCAGGCTCGCCCGTTTATAAGTGGCGAAACGGCGGGCAAAGCCGATCGTCAGAATATCCTGATTCAGGATGTTTTTGGTACTGATCACTTCGCGGGACGAGGCATTGCGGTTCCGCATTTGCAGTTTCAACCGGTTACGCGCATGGCGGACCAGCGTCAACCGGCACATTTCATGGGTATGCCACAATTCTTCATCCGGAATATTGTCAATCATGGTCTTGTGCTTCTTGGAACACTGGATTTCCATCCAGCCGGGGCTCAGGTAATGATCGAACAGCACTTTGTTGCGTTCGGCTATCCAGGAAGCGACATGGACGCCGTTGGTGATGTGCGAAATCGGGATTTCGTCAATCGGGCGTTCCGGCCACAAATCTTTCCACATCTTTCTGGCGACTTCACCGTGCAGCCGGCTGACGCCGTTGGTGAAATTGGCCATGCGCAGCCCGAGAATGGTCATTGACATTTCATGCGAATCTTTATTCTGCGGCGGCATGCCCCAGTTAAGCACCCGGTTGACGTCAATGCCCATTTCGGTCATCAGAACTTCAAGATACGGCTTTAACAGGCCGACTTCAAACACTTCGTTGCCGGCGGGAACCGGCGTGTGGGTAGTGAAGATGTTGGAACGCCAGACAATTGTCACCGCGGTATCAAAATCCACCTTCTGTGTATGCATCAGATATGCGATGCGGGCAAGACTCAGGAACGCGGCATGGCCTTCGTTCATGTGGCATACCGCCGGTAAATAGCCCATTTTAACCAGGGCCTGGAAACCGCCGATGCCCAGCAGCAGTTCCTGATGCAGCCGCATGCGCTTGTCTCCGCCGTAAAGCCGCCAGGTGATCTCCTTGAAGTCCGGAGGATTCTCCGGAATTTCAGTGTCAAGAAGAATCAGCGGAATATTGCCGACATTCATTTGCCAGACTGCGGCTGTGACTTCACGGTCAAGCAGGCGGAGTTTAACATTAACCTCGTTGCCTTCTTTATCTTTGGCACGGGTTACCGGCATGTAATTAAGTTCATTTTCAGGGTAGCGTTCATTCTGATACCCGTTGCTGTCAAGCTGCTGCTTGAAATATCCCTGACGGTAAAGCAGGCCGACGCTGACGAGCGGCAGATTCAAATCGGATGCCGCTTTCAGATGGTCGCCGGCCAGTACGCCCAGGCCGCCTGAATAAAGGCGCAGGCTTTCGTGAATTCCGTATTCCAGCGAAAAGTAGGCAGTGCGTCTTTCATCAATGCCAATATCCTGCTTGACATGCTTCCGGTAGATTACTTCGACATTCTTGAGGATTTCCAGAAAACCCTTGTCATGGGCGAGCTCTTCAAGATGCTCCTGGGACACCAGATTAAGAAACAGACGGCTGTTGCCGTGAACCGCGCGCCAGAGCGAAATATCAATCCGGCGGAACAGTTCGATGGCTTCATAATTCCAGCACCACCACATATTGAACGAAAGCTCGTCCAGAAAACTGAGCTGCTCGGGAATTTTCGGATTAACGTTAAAAAGTTTTAATTTTTCCATAATTTATTCTTTCCATAAAGGTTTTCCGGAATTGTACCGGCAATCCGGACTATAAACAGTTGATTGTCAGGTTTTACATCAGCAAAAATAATACTCCTGTGTTTGCAGGCTTAAAACCCTCCTGAAAAATCGAAAATACTGTGTTTTAGAACACAGAAACAGCTTAAATCTAACACTATGCATACAATACCTGACAGTCACGGATAGTTCAAATCCGCTTCCGCCTGATTTTATCAAATATTAGAGAATGGTCCCGGTCAGCAGACAATCCATGACGAGACTCCGGGCAATAATCAGCCATCCGGACAAATTACCGGTAAATCAGATCAATGTCGTTGTGATTTGGAGAATCTCAGTCAACAGTGATGACACTGTTGAGAGTTCCCATTTCATTCGGCCTGAAATTGGGATTGCCGGGATCGACACACCAGGTGTCGTTGATGAAATATTTGTATTCGTAAGTGCCGGCGCCAAGCATCACCGCGCACTGGAAAATACCATTGTTTTCCTTGTCGGCAAGCTGCTTTTTGGTGCAGTCCCAGTCATTGAAATCGCCGGCGATAAACACGCTGCTGCCGGGTTTGGTCTGTACTTCAAACACGACTCTTTTGCGTCCTGACGTTGAAGCGGTTTTCACGATCTTCTTGGTTGCCATTTTCTGTTCCTCCTAGTTATATTTTAATCCGCATTCCCCTGTATCCCGTGCGGAACTCCCTTTAACTTGATCTGTCCATTATGCCGGCGGGTAAAAAACCGCAAAATCATGGCATAATCTTCTTAATTATTGCTAATATATCATAAATTTTAAAGATTTCTATTTTAAAACTAAAATCTTATAAACTCTGAACAATTCCGTAATACCCCAGGCCTGTGCGCCGCAGCCGCGCCAGTTGTGCGGCGAATCGCCGTCCAGAATTTCCGGCGTATGGCAGGGAACGCCGCTGTTGATTATTTCCGAGGCCGACATCAGCAGCGAAGCGGCGCGGGAACGGCATTTTCCGCCGCCGGTCATGTACAGCGCTTCGCAGTACGCAGGAAACGGCCAGGTCCATGCGGTGCCGTTATGATATGCCGGTTTGCGCCTGGTGTCTTCATCGCCTTTATACGTTCCCCAGTAAGGTCTGGACGGATCATTGAGCAGCCCCCCGTGGTGAAATACCGGCAGCGGATACTTGACCGGCCGGTCGGCCAGGGTGCGGATGGCGCCGGGTATGATCAGTTGCTCGCAGGCGGCAAGAATTGACAGCCGGAGTTCGCGCCCGGCAACCATGCCCAGCGTGACCGCAAACAGTTGATTGGAACGGCAGGCGTCGTCAGCGGTTGCGCGCCGCGCCGGAGTCCCCGGACGGGCATGGAGGCAGTCGCTTAAATATCCCCGGTCTTTCAAATAAAAAAGCTCGATGAAGTTTTTACTGACTTTTTCCTGCAGTTCGGCCCAGTCGCCGTCCGGGTCTATTTCGGATAGCAGTTGCAGCGCGGCATGCCAGAGCGCCTGGATTTCCACCGGATAGCCTTCCCGGGGCGTTCCCGCCGGATAATTGGTGTCCATCCAGGTGAAATGGGAAGGGCTGAAGACAAGGCCGGTTTCAGCATCCATGATTATGCCGTTCGGCGTACCGCCGCGGTAATGCCTGCCGATTGAAATGAGTATCTGCCGCAGCGTCCGTCCGCCGCAGTCTTCGTCAAGAATGTAATTGCCGCCTGCCGCTTTGATATAATCCGCGACGGCGGTGAAAAACCACAGCGGCGCGTCGCTGGTCTCGCGATTGGACACATCGCCGCCACGGATGACGTTGGGGATGGTGCCCTGACGTTCAAATTTGGCGAACTGGCGGCAGATATCCCTGGCTTCGGTCATGTATCCGGCGGCAATCAGGCCGCGCAGGCAGATCAGCGTGTCTCTGCCCCAGTCCAGGAACCACGGATAACCCGCGATGACGGTCTTCGAATCATCCCGTTTCACCACGAAATGTTTGATGGCGCGCAGCATGGCGTCCTCCGGATTCATGATTTCCGGCAGCGTCACCCCGTTTGCGGTAATGGGCTCGGTTTCCGGCGCGGCCAGATTGATTCCGGCGGAAAGCGTTGTCGATTCCCCGCCGCCCAGTTGCAATTCAAAAAATCCCGGGCTGAACAGGTCGGTATGCGATTCCAGGCCGCGTTCCGCCTCCAGCGGCAGCGCCGCCATGTAATGCCATTCCGGCTGGCAGGTGAAAGTTCCGGACGAAAGCCGCATCGTCAGATTGCGCTGTCCGGACGGATTGAAGTCGAATCCTCCCGGCTGCTGCCGCACTGCCGCCGGGAACGCGTTTTCCGGGCCGGTATGGGCTTTGGTCACTTCATGATTGCAGCGGTCTTCAATGTCCGGCCGCAGAATAAGTTTGATTTTGTTTTCGTCCATGAGCGCGGTGTCGCCGTCATCCCGCGCCGGAGGACGGTAAAAATGGAGCTGGACATAGTTCTTGTCTTCGGACATTTCCAGAGAAAGCTGGAGCTGGATCGTTTTGCCCTGGCCGACCGGCACGCTGAACAGCCATTGCACTGAATTGTCCAGCCCGGCGGTAAACCTCAGCAGGCAGCCCGGAGTTATTTCCTGCGAATAGTCGCAATATACGGCCCAGATACGGCAGCGGGTGAACATCACGGAACGGTCAACCGGAAATGCCCGGTTGCAGTTGCCGGCCAGGATCGCGTCATATTTGCTGGTGAGCGTACCCCAGGCGCCGCGCACCTGGCTCATGCCGCCCAGGTCATTCGTGCACAGCGCGTAAAGATCGTGTCTGCGGGTTTCCTTGCCGGTATAAAGTGTTCTGAACCGCGCCTTCTCCGGACTGCACAGCAGCAGCAGCGCGCCGTGCGACAGGATCACCTGATGATCCTCGAAAGAGGTTATTTTTATTTGCAGATGCTTATTGACGTCAACTCTTTTGCAAAGCGGCTGGATAATTGTGAAATGCCCTTCACCGGACAGCGGCAGGCTTTCCGAGAAGCGCAGCGTGGTTTCGCCGTCCTTGATTTCCGCCCGGAACGGATGCCGCGACCAGACTGCCAGCAGATGCTCCTCCGGAATCATGACGGTGCGGCGCTGGTCGATGCCGTCGTGCCAGTTTACCACCGGCGGCAGATCCATGCCGAATAATTCCGCACAGAGCGCGGCGGGGTCTTTTCTCAGCAGTTCCGTCAGCCGGTTTAAATCGCCGCTGTGGCGGCTGATGTCGCCGAATCCTTCCGCCCGGGTGATGATCTCCAGCAGCATTGTCCGGAAACGCTGCTCAAGAATCCGTTCAGGAACTGTACGGTGCTGCAAAGACAGCGCTTTATTCAGCAAATCGTAATCGGCGCCGTCGGAGGAAAGACAGTAAACCTTGCCCGGCGGCAGTGCGCAGCGCAATCCTTCGCCCAGGTTTTCGCAGAAAATCTTTTCCCCGCCGATGAGATCGGTAAAACCGTCATGGGGAACATCAAACCGTTTCTTCGTCCAGTGAACGGCATTGAGCGATTTTTCATCCAGATTGACCAGGATCAGCAGATGTTTCCCGCCGTCAGCCGAAGTCCGGGCCAAAGCCAGGCTGTTCTCATGTCCGGTTTGAATCAGTTCAAGCCTGGCTCCGGCATGAAACGCCGGATGGATTTCCAGCAGAGTTTGCAGCCGGCGGAGAAATTCCACCTGGTTGTCTTCGCTGCCCCAGCTTATCGGCTCCGCATCGTGGACGTCCACTTTCGCTTCCGCGAACCACTCCACGCCGTTGGTAAAGCCGAACGCGCCGTTCTGCGAAAACAATGCGCACAGCGCGTTGCGCATCATGGAGTAGCCTTTGGAACGCGCCGCCAGGCGGCCGTTGTCGTGAGTTTCGGAAAAATGCACCTGGAGCCCTTTAGCATATCCGGCATTGACGGACCCCGGCAGATAGTTGGCTATCTGGTGGCGGTCGTAGTTCTGGAACAATTCCGAATATGCCCAGTTCAGTCCGGCGCTGGCAAGCAGACGCTCGGTCACCCGCACCGGGCCGCCCAGCCCTTCCAGCAGAAAAATCGTTTCAGGATACTCCGTCCGGACTTTGGCGACGATATATTCCCACGCTTCGTAAGGCAGCATATAACCCGCGTCGCAGCGGAAACCGTCAACGCCTTTGCGGCACCAGAATAAGAAAACTTCAGCCATCAGCGCATGCACTTCCGGCTTTTTGTATTCCAGTTTGCAGAGGTCGGCCCAGGTCACGCCCCAGGCGCCAGGCGAGACGAAAGTCCCGTCATCTTTCCGGACAAACCAGTCGGGATGATCAATCTGGACTTTCGACGCCCATCCGGTATGGTTGACCGGAATATCAATAAACAGCCGGGCGTTGCGGGCATGAACCGCATCAATCAGTTCGCCGAACTGCTCCATCGGCGTGGCTTTGACGTCAAATTCCGCATAAGCAGGATTCACATTGAAAAAATCCAGCGCCGCAAACGGGCTGCCGAAACGTCCCATCCGGGCATAAGTCGTCGGTTCCGGGTGGACGGGCAGCAACTGGATGATCCGGCTTCTCAGCTTGTCGGTGATCAGATCAAGATTGCGGATCACCTGCCGGAAAGTGCCGGATGGCGGAATTACGGCGTAGCCTTTTTCATCCAGCAGGCTGACCGAGTCGGACTCTTTCTGCCGCATCGTCCGTCCGGCCAGGTTGGGGCCGAACTGCCGGACAAACAGCGTGTACATGGTATTGGCGCAAACTTCGGATGAAGGCTCCACTTTGATTTTGGTGTTTTCGCCCTTGACCCATATCGGCCGTTCGGCGCCGTTTTCCAGAAACCAGGCTTTGGCTTCGAAACATCCGACTTCCACCAGCGGCAGCGTGATTTTGAACTGGGTGTCGCTGATGCGCGACATCGCGAGGTCATGCCAGTCCCTGGCCAGCACCGCCTCCTCTTTTTCGGTATGGGCAATGATTTCCTGGCGGCGCACCGCCGCGCAGCCGATATTGGTGCGCAGAAAGGCGTTCCCCTGCATCGGATAGTCCAGTTCCAGGTTGAACTCCAGGCAGTCTCCGCATTGTTGCAGTAATTCTCTATTGGGCAATGGTGTCTGTTTCAAAATTCTGAGTCCTGTCGCTAATATTTTATAATTGACCAGCCGGGACAATGTGCCGCAGCGGCCATTTGCTCCCAATGAAAATTATCGCGATTCTGCGATTAGTCAACAGCGGATTCCGGAATTTATATCCGGCACTGCTGCCAGTGCGGAATGTTAATAACAATTATCCCGGTAGTTCTGGTAGTTTTGACCGGCTTCAATCGGAGCATCAGCTTATAAATGAATTTATCCGATAATGTCGGAGCGTTAGCGTCGCGGAATATTAATAGCCCGAAATTCCGTAAATAAATTTAACCTCCAGCGGAGCGACATATTGACCGCGATATTCCAGTCAAGAAAACACCAGCGCGAAAATCTAACCCCGATTTTTACAATTTATTTTAAATCAATAAAATTTTGTGATTAAACAGTTAAGTCGCCATCGGTTCCACGTCAATCGTAATGGAGTAGCAGCGCTCCACCCGGCACATTATCTGGATCATGCCGATAATCATGAAGCTGGTAATGGCATTGGCTATGCTGAAGACAATGGCACCGGTTTCCATATTCAAATTGACTGTGATAATGACTTGAGTCACCCACAGACCGAGCGCCAGCAGATATGTGGCCCCCGCTACGATCAACATGCCGTGATGCGGAATACCGTTGCGCGGCATGGTTCCGTTATGCGCCCGCGCCATGTCGTTGCTGATGCCGCACTTCAACCAA
>JBAYIO010000107.1:0-19163 GCA_041665605.1 Victivallaceae bacterium
AATACCGCTTACTGATTTTACAGCGGAAGGAACATGTACAGATTGGAGTGACATTCGCAGCATATGTATTTCAGCATGGAAGTCAACCCCGGGAGCCGGAAGTCTTGCGTTCTCTGATATGCGAGGCATGCTGTCCACGAGTGCCAATATGCTCCTCAACGGCGGCTTTGAGATCACTAATACGGAGAATCTGCCGGATTATTGGGGATCGGGCGGGTGGGGATTGACTTATAATCAGTGGGTGGAAACCCCGGGTACAGACACATGGAGAGCGTGCTGGGGAGTGGATCGCACGGTCCGTCACTCGGGCACGAACTCCTTATTAGTTTCGTCCGCCGGCGATATTACGCAACTCAAAGTGCATTCGAACTGGCTGCAAGTGAAAGCCGGTCAATCTTATACGTTTTCCGCCTGGCTCAAAAGCGATCAGAACAGTCTACCTGTCAATATGGCAATTGCGACATGGGCCTATCAGTCGGTCACAGTAAACAATACCTGGACCCGATACTCGTTTAGCGGGACAGCGCCGCCCGATACCCCCGAGAACGATAACTCTAAGGCATACTGCTGGATTTATCAGTCGGGTACCGGAAAGTTGTGGATTGACGATGTACAACTCGAAGCTGGTTCGACGGCGAGCAACTTTCAACCCGCATTTCAGGATGGCGCGATAAATACCCAGACCGTGCATCGCACGCCTGCAGACCCGGCCGATTATCCATACGCTTCAGGAGGAAGCAGCGTCACGGTAAGTATTGATTCCAACTGCCGCTTTCTGGTGGATGGCCAGCCTTTCGTTCCAATAGCGGCGGGTTGGGACTGCAGTCCGACATCAAGACCTTCGCTGGCAACCATTCAGGAAATTGCGCGTGCGGGGTTCAATTCTCTCAGTCTTTACGCTAAGCCTGGAGATTTCAGCTATCTGCAGCCTATTCTGGATGATGCGCGGACGTGTGGATTGAAAGTTATTTTCTGTGTGGCTCGAGACGTGACGACAGTGCAGTTGGAAGATTGGATAACTAACCTGAAGTATCATTCGGCGATCATCGTATGGAATGTCTATGATGAACCTGACCCGGCAGAAGAGTGGAATGAGGCATTGACCAAGTATAATGCAGCTAAAGCCAATGACCCCGGCCGCCCCGCGTTTGTAAACTTTCTCTGGCGTTCTCTCCCGGCAACCGCCTGGTATGGAGACATTCTGAGTACCGATTTTTATCCGGTGCCGAATTATAGTCCGTTGACGGTTGCGTATCTTGCAGGCTATCTTGAGCAGCTTGCGGCACCGGCACTGAAACCAGTATGGATGTGGCAGCAAAGCGCTGGATATGCATACTCCGCGGGGCGCGAGCCAACTGGGCCGGAAGCAGAGTGTACAGTCTATTCCAGCATGATTCGCGGTGCGCGGGGATTCATATATTTCGAGTATAAACCGCGCTCGGCTGAACTTTGGACTGAGCTGAGAGCGCTCACTCGTGAGTTGCGGACGCTGACGCCAATTCTCTCATCGACGAATACGTTGTTCGCGTCCGCTAGCCCGCCATCTGTTCATCTGCTAAGCAAAAGTTACAATGGGCAGAATTACGTGATCGCCGTCAATGAATCGTCAGTTCCGGTAACAGCGATTATTTCCGGAGTGAGCGGCACAAGCTCGACAGTGTTGTTTGAGAACCGCTCGCTTCCAGTGTCCGGCGGCACGATCACCGACACCTTTGCTGGCTACCAGAGGCACGTTTATCAATATTGATATTCCTCCTCTGTTCATGTAACCGGACAGGGGGCTGGCTTTAGATTTAGTAAGAGTGGTTATGGGTATGAAATTAAAAGCGATTTAATAAGCCGACCCACAAGCATACGAGGCAGCTTATTTTACTATATAAAAATTTTATAAAAAGAGCAGAGAAAATGAGAAAAAGATTGTTGATGATTCTTGTAGCCATGCTGTCCATTGAAGTCAGTGCAGGAGAACTGGTCAAAGCCAAGATAGATATCTGTCGCGGCGCTTGGAACATTCCGGTAAATTACAGTCATGAATTTATAACGGAACATCCCGATGAAATCAGCGTTAAATTTGATCAGGGATATGTTCAAATGGCGGTGTTGATGGAGAATACCGTTCCCGGGAAATATTACCGGTTATCGCTGGCGGCCAAAGGAACCAATATAAAAGTTCAGTTTGTCCAACTCATGCCAGAAGCCCCCAAAGACACCGTTTATGGCTCCAGTTATAATATTAGTCCGGAATGGCAGCGGATGTATTTCTACAGTAGTCCGATAATACTTAAAGATCGTAAATTTAAATGTTTTTTTTACTTTTCCGGCAAGGGAGAGCTTGCCTTGAAGGATATCAAAATAGAACAACTGGATCAGTCCGACTTGGAACGAAATCTATTGCCTGACGATGGCATTACCCTTGCTTCCTGGACATGCCGCTGGGGCAAGGTTGAAATGATTCCGCAATTGGTTGAGGCCAATGATTCTCCGTTCGGCAGTAAGGCTATAAAAGCGGAAGAGGTTGCGGATAAAATGCATTTGTCAACCATTGATTTGCCGAGTATTCCGGGGGCTGAACTGGTTGCAGAGTTCTGGATAAAAACCGATGCATCCGGCGGATTGAATTGCCAGGCAACCGACAGTATTTTCGGCAAGAGAATCCAGTTAGGACTGAACAACGAATGGCAGAAATTGAATTATTCGGTACTTCTTCCTGGCAATATTGGCGCAAAACCGTGTTTCTGGTTCATGTTTTTAAATTTTAAGCAATCGACGCCGTTGATTTATTATATCGCCAAATTCGATATTCATTATGTTTTCAATAAAAAAACAGAATAAAATCTTCAAAGGAACTGTCTCAAAATAAACTATGTTTTTACACCGCTCCCCTGAATGCTTTTCGCGCCGCTTGTCCGTTACATACCTGCCGGTATGCGCCTCACAGGCAACTCGAAAATCAAATCAGGATATTCGGTAAAAATTCAATCGTTTATTTTGTTCCAGTTCCTTAGAACAATATATTCCAGCAGTAATGAGTCTCGGAGGATGTGATGAAGCTAAAAGACAGGTTTTAAATTTAAATGCAGATTTCGTCATCAAATGTGCAGAAAAATATCAAAGATTTCGACAATAAGCACACATATCATTGCGGAACGTTGACTTATGGCAAGGCCGGGCTTGCCATGCTTTTTGCGTTTCTGCTATGGGGTGATTTCTGTTTCACATTAATGGAGGCGGTTGTCCCCAGTATTCTGCCGTTGAAGTTCAAAGAGCTTGGAGCTCCAAACTGGTTGATAGGGATCTGTCTTACCACGGTACCAGGTGCTATGAGCATGGTCATGGGGCCATGGGTCAGCTTTAAGAGTGACAGATTTCGCAGCCGCTGGGGGCGTCGTATCCCTTTCATTGTGCTTACAATGCCGTTCCTCTGTATTTTTCTCGCTCTTTTGGGTTGGAGTGACAACCTTGCCGGTATGCTCCGGCAATGGTCTCCCGCACTGCGGGAATATGCGCCGGCGACCGTCACTATCGGCCTGATCGCTTTGTTTCTGGCGATGTTTAAGTTTTTCGACTGTTTTGTCAACTCGGTTTTCTGGTACCTCTTCAACGACGTAGTGCCGCCACAATTTCTTGGCCGATTCATGGGCGCATTCCGCATAGTGGGGATTGCTGCAGGCGCTTTGTATAACTGGTTTATTTTCAAATACGCCGAAAGCAATATGCGCGAAATTTTTATTGGCGTGGCAGTCTTGTATTTTATCGGGTTCGGTATTATGTGTCTTTGCGTCAGGGAAGGACAATATCCAACGGTTGAAGGGACGGCGGGCGGGGAGAGCAAGGGATGGGGCGGACTAAAGACTTTTTTCAAGGAGTCATTTTCGCATAAATTCTACTGGTTCAGGTTCGCATACGCAGCATTTAGCACTATTGCCGGAAGCATCCTGGTCTTCAATATATTCTTTCAACGTGAAATGGGGCTCTCCTTGGACCAAGTCGGTAAGATGACCGCCATTACTTCAATTGTGGTGATGGCGGCGATAGTATTCATGGCCTCTTTTGTCGACCGGTGGCATCCATTGCGTCTCACCGTCTATGCGGCGGTTTTCGGTTTGATTGGAACGCTTGTCTCCGGAGTCTGGCTTTTTGTAACTTTACCCGGCGACTGCTTCTTCTGGATAAGTCTTGGCGGGGGCGTCGCGGGAATATTGCTCTCCGCGATAGTCACGGTAGCAGGATTGCCATGCGATATGAGGCTTTTTCCCAAATCCCGGTTCGGACAATTCTGTTCCGCTGCCGGACTGGCCAGGCATGTCTGTAATCTCGCCGCCGGCATTTCCGCCGGACTTTTCATCGATGTTATGAAATGGTTTTGCCACGGATCAGACTTTGCCTACCGTTTCAGTTTTGCCTGGACCTTTGTGTTTAGTGCGATAGGAGTATTTTTTCTGATTCTGGTATATCGCGAATGGTTGCGACTGGGAGGTGACAGTCATTTTCATCCGCCTGCGTCCTGGAGCCCGACAGGAGTTGAGGAGATGCCCATTACTTCGACGATTGGGCCGCAGTCGAAATGGCTGAAAGTATCTTTCCTCTTCTTCGATAGTGTAATGTTACTGTCCGTGCTTTCAACCCCTGTCATGATGTGGTGGATGCAGACAAGACACACTTTTTTTGCATTCAAATGGTATGGATTATTAGTGTTGCCGTTTTCCATCCTGAGCTGGTGTTGCTGGATCGTCTTGAAGAAATCTATCTCTACGGATATTGCTGCAGCCCGGACGGGGAAACCTTTGCGTAACGGGATTCCGCATCATGGAGTGCTGATGCTGGTCGGAAGCCAGTATCTCCTTCTTTTAGGAATATGGATAGCCGAAGTTGTAGTGTCAATCTCAATGAACATGGAGACCGGGGCCATTGCTTTTGGAATCACGCGGGTTATCACGAACTTTATGCTGATCGGAGCTATCTGGCTACTCTGCCGCATTGAGCGCGGATACTCCACACGGATTAACACCTTTCTGTCCATATCGGCAGACAATATGGAAATGATGCCAGCCAACAGTTCCACTGAAACCATATTAATTATGAAGTAAATATTGATTAGATTGACAGCTTTTAACTGAACGAAATTAATAGTGATCATAAATAGTTCTAAAATACAACAACCATCAAGGAGATGATGAAAAATGAATAAACATGCATATGCCACCAGTCGCGCCATCGTAATGGAACGTCCCGGGCAGGTTAATTTCCGGGAAATCAAGTTGACAGCTTTGCGCCCGGACAGTTATGTGGCACAGACCACGGCGAGTGGAATCAGCAGCGGTACCGACATGAAAACATGGCAGGGCAGACAGCATCCGGAGCAATGCTGGTATCCACTCGTTCCCGGCTATGAGAATGTTGGGAAAATAGTTTATGCCGGAGAAGAATCGGCGGGTAATATGAAAGTTGGAGATAGGGTGATGATCAATGAATGCCGCCGCTTCGGGGATGTTTGCGCCGCGTGGGGGGGCAATTCGGAATTTGTCATAAAAGATTCGGTCACGGCTTCTGCTGTATTCGATTATATGGTAAAAATACCTGATAATGTTTCTGATAAGGATGCGGTGCTTGCGTACCTCCCCAGCGTTGCCTTGAAAGGAATACATCGCATGAGTTTCCATGGCAGCGAAACCGTTGTGGTTATCGGAGCCGGAATGATTGGCATAAGTGCAATGCAAATTTTGAAAATAATGTATCCCGGCCTTTTTGTCATATGCGTTGAACAGAATGCATTCCGGCGGGAAATTGCCGGACATTATGCTGACCGTGTGATTCCATATGAACATGCAGAACAGGCAATTATTGATCTTACTCATGGTAAAAAAGCTGATAAACTGATCGAAGCTTCGGGAAATGCCACAGTTGTCGGAACCCTGCACAAATTTATCAAAGATGGCGGTTGGGATAGTGATGACGAGCCGGCGCATATTCATTTACAAGGTGATTATCCGGAATCGATAATCATGGATTCATATCATCGCTGGTTTGGCAAGAACTGCACAATAACAATGACTTGCGCGCATGCTCCTGGCGGCAAAGCGCAGATTCTCCAATGGATGGGCGAAGGTAAATTTGATGTTTCCAGTATCCCGGTGGAAACGTGGCCGGTGGAGAAATGTGCAGAGGCGTACAAGTATAAAGACGAACAGGGTGACGATGTATTTAAAATAGTTTTCGACTGGCTGAATCATTAACTTTAGGTGAAATATGCATTTAGGATTAGCCGCATGGGGTTTCCGGGAGACCCCGTTGAAAAAACAACTGGCAATAACCCGGAAGCTGGGATTGCGCCTGCTGGAACTGAGCATTGCCGGTTGTCCGAATGACGCGTTGCGAAAAGGTGCTCCGCCGGCGGAAATCAACATGGTCAAAGAACTCTTCGCCGAGTCCGGGATCGAATTGAGTTGTGCCGCCGGCGGGAGTGATTTCACACTGCCGGATGCTGGAAAAAACCAGCGCCAACTGGACGATCTCAAGCGGATGATTGATCTCGGGAATAAACTGGGAATCAAGTTCCTGCGGATATTTGCCGGTTTTTCGCCGGTGGATGAAGTTACCGGACGCCGCTGGGAACAAATGATCGCCTGCTTGTGCGAGACCGTTGAGTATGCCTCCGGGACGGGGCTTGTTCCGGTAGTTGAAACTCATGGCGGAGTAAACTCGTTTCCGCCAGGAGTAAAGCATTTTCACAGTACTTCTTCGGAACCGGCAGCATTGTTAAAAATTTTGCGGGAAGTTCCGGGCCTTAACGTGAATTTTGATCCTGCCAATCTGTTCGCCGCCGGAGTAAAACATCCGGAAGATGTTTATCTCCAAATCAAAGATCGGGTAAGTTATGCTCATCTGAAGGATTTTGTGCCAGTTGCCGGAACCGGTTGCTTCCTTCCGGCAGCCTGCGGCGAAAGCCGGATGAACTGGCACGGGTTGCTGGATGTCATGGATAAATTTCATGGTCCGGCGTTGATCGAATATGAAAATGTTGCTGATGTCGAAGCTGGATGCCGTCGATCCCTGGAGTTCCTTTACCGGATGGGGGTGGTAAATGATGATGTCCGGTGAAATAAGTTTAAAGATGGTTCATTTGCAACTGACCCGTCATTGCAACCTCCGCTGTCACTTTTGCGGACAATGGGGGAAAAACGGTTTTTTCGCTCAGGATCGCGATGCGGATTTGAGTGTGGCTGAATGGACCGGCGTGATTGAATCGTTGCTGCGCTACCGTGACAGCACGGGCATTTCGCCGGATATCATGCTCTGGGGCGGGGAACCGCTGGTGAGTCCGGCGTTTCCTCAACTGGTCAGTTTATTGCAGAAGCATCATTTTACTCTCGGACTGGTGACTAACGGGGTATTGCTTGACCGTTATGCCGATATCATTAAAGATGGTTTTAAAACCGTTTATATCTCTATCGACGGCCCGGCGGAAACACATAACCGGATTCGTGGAACCGGCATTTTTGAGCAGGTATCCGCCAATATTAAGCGAATACGCAACGGACAGGCCGGGATTGTTTTCATGACCGTGATTTCTCCCGACAATCTGGATATCGCCCCGGAAATTCCCCGTCTGCTGACCCCGCTTGCACCGGACAAGATACTGCTTCAGCAAATGATCTTTCTTTCCACCCCGGAAATAGCCGCTTATGCCGACTGGCTCAAAAAGACGTTTAACCAGGACGCCAGGGAAATTTATGCATGGGAGACGGCTCATGGCGAAAGATATCTGCAACGGCTGCGCCAGCAAGTCGAACAAATCAACCGTAACATTCGAGCCGGTGTTTATTTGGTGCCGGTGGAATTGGTGACGCATGGGCCCGGTTCGCCGGAAACATACTGTATATCTCCATTTCATCACCTGCATGTTGGTTACAACGGCAACGTGCTTTATTGTACCGATTTCTATGACTTCAAAGCAGGCAATGTCCTAAGACATGATCTGATTGATATTTTTCATAATGAATTATCGAAGCGGTTTCGGCTGGAAATTGCCTCCGGCAACTGTCCGTCCTGTAATCACTGCGCCTGGCGTGGAAATCAAAATTATCGACTGGATGAGTGCATTTTTAATCAATAGACGATATGCCGGATAAAATTTAGTTAACGAAAAGTGTAACAAACCATGAACAACTTATTATTTAAAGCCAATCCGAAAAATATTACAACTCATCTGGATGTTTTATGTAATAGCATAGGAGTGCGGCTGGCAGGGTCGCCGGAAGAAGTCGCCGCCGGAAATTATGCGTCCGAGGTTTTTCAGAGTTATGGAGCACAAGTCAGCATTGAAAACTATCCGATCGGTCGGCGAGAAGTCAAGCGGCAGGAACTTGAAATAAAAATCAATGGCGAATGGCTAAAATTCCCCTGTTCACTGTTGGGGGCCTCGCCGGGAACCGACTGCAAGACACTTGCCGCGCCGCTGGTGTTCTTCGAGTCGGAAGTTGATTATCAGCGCGAAGACTTGTCGTACCTGAGCGGACGGGCAGTAGTTCACATCGGTACTCACATCGAATCGCGAGACTGCTATCGTCGCCTGATGGCGGCGAATCCGGCATTTTTGATGTTTGTCGATCTGCGTTTCCCAGGTACGATTCCTACCGGTGACGGTTTATTTCCCGCCTACGTGGCGGATATCGGTGTCAGGCCAACGGTGAGCATTTCCTATTTTGATGCCTGGAATTGGTCGAAAAACAATGCAGGTGAAGCGCGCCTGACCGTTTCCGGAGGGACGATAAAAGGCGTTGCTTTGAATGTAATCGCCGATTCCCCCGGAACCGATCCAGAGTCTGGAGTTATTTATACCGGTTCACATCTGGATACTCAAGCCGATACCGTCGGCGCTGACGACAATGCTTCCGGCATGGCTTTCCAAATGGAGTTGGCGCGGGCGCTGTCTTCATTAAAACTGAAGCGAACCGTTCGCCATATCGCTTTTGGAGCGGAGGAACAGCTTTCGGTTGGCAGCGCCGCTTATGTCAGGACGCATCGGCAGGAAATTGAAAAGCACGGCATGTTCATGTTTAACGCCGACAGTTGCGGTTCGGTACTCGGTTGGACGCAAATCAATTTCAACGGCCCGCCAATACTGAAATCGTTGTTTGAACCATATTTTCAACGGCAGGGAATGTATTGTAAAACCAGCAGCAATATCATCCCATACACCGACCAATTTCCTTTTGCGGTGTGCGGCGTGCCCGGCCTGTGGCTGAATCGTCCGAATTGTACGGCTGGTCATTTCTATCACCATCGTCCTCAAAACAGTTTCGATAAAATTTCACCGGAAGTGCTGACTAAGTATGTTAATGCCGCCGCCTGTTTTATCGCTGACATTGCCCAGGCCGACCAGCTGCCGTATGAGCGAGAGATACCAGCAAGACAGGTATCCGGAATCAATAAATACTGGCAAGACCTCTTTGGCGGGTGGAAAATTTTATAATGGACAAAGGAAAAATCTTATTTATCGAAACAATTTTGGGGACTAAACCTTTGCCCATATACCATGAATAAAAAAGGAGCTATGGATTATGTGTCAGCGCCGACTGAAAATGTCCCAATTTCGCTGATCTCGAATGTCCCAATTCCGCCGACAGACAATAGAATTACGAGCATCCGGCGGACAAATTACGCAGGGAGTTAAAGGTTTTCAGATACCCCCGACGAATACACGTTTACGAGGAATATGTTTTATCCACGATAATTTTAGAGGAATTATTATAACAGATATATTTTAGGAGGAGATATTATGAGCGACAATATTTTCTGGGGTTATCTGGAGAAACTGCCGGAGCAGGAGGATGCTTGGAAAGAATGGCAGTCTGGACTGACGGGCTGGCATCGTTTTAACACCTTCTATACGCATTACCTGAGAGTTGAAGGCCGACGCGCCAAGGAGTTGAATTGCACGGCACCATGTGAGCTGGGCTACCCTCGCCGGATTATCGAAAACTCACCGTCCAATATAACGGCAGTGTGTCCGCAGAACAAAGCTGATCCAATCCAGCTCAAGTTCCGGGATATACTAATTTATGCATTGCGCCGGGAAACTCTACACAAGGCCCTGTGCATCTCACTAAAGATTACGTATTCAGGAGAGAGCCAATTGGAATACGGTGACGCCTGGCATCTTGGCGATTATTCCGGCACGGAGGTTTATTTAACATATAAGACATCAACTCTGACAGATACCATAAGTTCGATTTACCTCTTGCACCAGAAACCGTTCATTCTTATGGTGCCGACGGTGAAAAACATAACGCCGGAAATTCAGCAGTTCATGACAAATAATAACTCAATCTTGTTGTTCATGGAAGCGGAGTTAAGCTTACAGCCGGACGGTTCATTCAAGCCGGTGCGCAGTATATCGGAATGCATGAAAACATCCAATGAGCCTTGTCCGCAACGCTATCGGAGTAAAATACTGCCGATTGAGGCATACAAATACTTGGCTTATTAATGAATAGTAAATCATCTTTTCGGCGATGGTATCTAATTTTTTACACACATTATTTAAGTTAAACAGACAGTCTGGAATCCGCAGAATGCATTTATCATTTACCGGCAGGTCATAAGGAATGCAGCAAAGCTCTTTCCCGTTGGTCGTGACGATTCCGTCACTGGTCAACAGAATGCCATGCAATACCATTCTGGTGTCTGCCAATGAAATGGATGGAACAACTTGGCTTAATGCCTGGATGAAGTCCGGTTGCATAGAGAACAGCACTTCCGGACAAGGCGGCATTATCGGAAAGGCTTTTGCTTCCAGCACGGGAAACTCTTGTTTCGAGGTTTGATTGTCGGCAAATTCTGTGATGCTTACTCCTCCTGGGGTAAGCGGCTCTATCTGGAGCAGTGCCCGTTTATTGCCTTTGATGAAGTTCTTTACTTCTGGAATAGGCAGTAGCGTGTCCAGCCCTTCCGGCGCATCGGATACTTTGATCCGGCAGGTGAAGAACTCATCCAGATTGGTTACGGTCAGCGAGACAGTCTGGCGGTCAATGGTTTGCAGTTTTGCGCACTTCAATACCGGAAGCGTGGAGTCTCTGACCGGAGCGACTCTCGACAATACGGTCAGCGTCCAGGCAAGTTCAGTTTTGTTGATTAAAAGCATGGTTCATTCCTCCTGTTGTGGATTTTGGGGTGAGTTTGAGAATTAAATACCGGTGCAATATGCAGCGGCATTTAAATAGCATCAGTTATTATGCCCGAATAATGGAGGATTTTAAGCTGGAAAGGTGAATAAGAGATGTCAGAAATAAGCATGTTATGGACAGAACAAAAGCGTAAAGGTCAGTCCAAAAAATTTTGCCATGCAAAAACTAATCTTTAAGGACTGCCAGAACTGCTTTTATTGAATCAATATTATTTACGGCATTCTTGATAGAGACCGCTCGGTCGCGGCCTTCAACTTTTCTATTAGTGGTGATTTTCAGACCCTCAAGGAATTTCTTAACTCTGGCGCTGATGCCTGAAGGATTTGATTTATATATTGCGGCATGTTCAGGCAGCACATATTCACTATCGCCAGTTTTCTTCTTCTGCTCTAACAGGAAAGTCCGCAGCGGAGGCATAATCGGTATTTCTACGGACCGGCGGACCTTTTTCATTTTCCTGGTAATAAGATCATTTTTGAAGTCTACCTTTAACCACCGTAAAGTACAGATATCACCTTCCCGCAACGCAGTGGCAATCCCGATGCTGAAAAGCGACCGGATAAAATCATTGGCGTTGTCCCTGATTAGGCTCAGTTCTTTTTCCGTGAAGGCCTCGCGGCTTTCATATTCATTGTCCTGTTTTTCTATATCATCAAAGGGGTTTTGAATCAGGCCGGAATCAGAACGCAGCTTATTGGATACTTCCGTAAGCGTGTGCTGGTAAACATTGCAGGTTCGTGGCGACAGTTTTTCCTTGGACTGGCATGCGCAGGTCTTCTTTTTACTTTTAAAGGTGATTTCCCGGTTGAACCGGCCTTTTGTTCTCAGGTGATTAATATAAGCCTCGGCATGGGTTTTCTGAACGCTGGCAAGTTTGATGATATCCGGGTATTTGCCATGCACAAAAGAAACAAAGTCCAGCCAGTAAATCCGCTTGGCTTTCTTAAGCGATTCTGATGGTTGACGTTTTCTGGTTTTATTCAGGGATAGTTCATAAGCATCATCCAGCAGGATGGGGGTTCCGCCGGTTAAGATGTCGCGATAGTTTTCCACTAAAGTAGTAACCGTCTTTTGCTTTGACAGTTGAAGTGCTTCGGCCTTAATGTCTTTTTCAAACTTTTTGGCATCAGCTTCAGTTGTACAGCCTTTGCATACGCCGTTGTGGTTTTTGCCATTTACCATAAAGCGGTAATGATAGAACTCAGATTCCTTGGAGAGTCCTTCTTGCGTCTTGGATTTCTGTTTGTAGGCCGGCTTTTAGCACCCATTATCAAAATAATTTAATGTGTGCTAAAATATGCTACTATTGGCAAGTATGCAAATTTTATTTTGCATATTTTTTGCATAAATTGGTGCGCCCGGAGGGATTTGAACCCCCGGCCTTCTGCTCCGGAGGCAGACGCTCTATCCAGCTGAGCTACGGGCGCATGATATAATGCAGTAAGCCAGTAATATAGAAGATATTTTCGTTTTTAAAAGGTTCATTTATCAAGAAAACAGTTTTTTATGCGCGAACGCGATAGTTTTGGAAAAAATTATATGTTTTACTATAATGGCCTATTGACAAAACCCGGTTTATCAGTTCTTATCTTAAAAGAGTATTATGAATGTTAATTTTGGGGATACATATCTATGGAAATTGGCGCGTGCGGTACTGTTTGTGGCGAATGCCAGCTTGCCAACCTCTTTAAAGATGCCGAATTGAGCGGAATTCTATCCGACATTGCGCTTGAATCCGGATTGAGCCCGGATGCCGTCCGGGAAAAATTTCAATGCCCCGGCTGCCATTCACCCGGCAACCGCTGCGGCAATGAATGTGAAATACGAAAATGCTGCGTTGTTTCCAAAAAACTTGATAATTGCGCATTATGCGATTCCTTCGACGCCTGCAAGATTATCCGGGATTTTGAAAGTGACGGAAACCCTGTTCATCACCGGTCCATAGAGAATCTCCGGGCAGTCTCAACCATTGCTTAACAACTTCCGCTGACGGCTGTCCAGTTCCCTCCGGCCTGCGCACTTCTTGTTTATTTTTACCGGCTTAATGGCTTTTTCCTCTTGAAAACCGCACCATGAAGAGTAAAGATATAGAGACAAAATAAATTCTGGACAGAAATCATCAAAAATGGCATTGCTTGAAGTTGAAAATCTGAAGGTGTGGTATCCGGTCAGGGACGGCTGGTTCAGCCCGACGCGGCACGTTCGCGCGGTGGACGGAGTATCGTTTCAACTGGAGTCCGGCGAAACGCTCGGGCTGGTCGGTGAAAGCGGCTGCGGCAAAAGCACGCTGGGACGGACTCTGGTCAGGCTGGAAGACCCTAAAGAAGGAACATTCCGCATCGGCGGCGTGGAAATAGGCCGGCTGAAAGGCGCGGAACTGCGGCGCGCCCGCCGTAACTTTCAGATGATTTTTCAGGACCCTTACGGTTCGCTTAACCCCCGGATGACAATATTTTCCGCGCTGAATGAAATTCTGCAACTGCATACTGAACTGAATCGCGAAGAACGGATTCAGCGCGTTGGCGAGCTCCTGAAAATGGTCGGGCTGGGCGAAGAGGTGATGCATCGCTATCCGCATCAGTTCAGCGGCGGCCAGCGGCAGCGTATCGGAATCGCCAGAGCGCTGGCGGTGAACCCGAAACTGGTTATCGCGGACGAGCCGGTTTCCGCGCTCGACGTCAGCGTTCAGGCCCAGATTATCAATCTGCTGATGGATATTCAGAAAAACACCGGGATCGCGTTTCTGTTCATTGCTCACGACCTGGCGGTGGTGGAACATATCAGCCGCCGCATTCTGGTCATGTATCTGGGCAAGATCGTCGAAAGCGGGAAAAGTTCGGAAATATGCGCCAATCCGGCGCACCCCTACACTAAAGCATTGCTTTCCGCGGTGCCGGTAGTTGACCGTGAAACCGGGAGGAAACGGATTGTTCTTCCCGGCGATGTGCCGTCGCCGCTCGCGCCGCCGCCCGGCTGCGCTTTCCATCCGCGCTGTCCTCTGGCCAAAGATATCTGCAGCCGGCAGACGCCGGCGCTTGAACCGGCCGGCGATGATTCGCATTTATCCGCCTGTTTTTTCCATAAAGACGTTCCTGCAATGTAAAATTCCTTGCCGCTTTGACGGTTGCCTGCTGGCATTATAGCGATATAAAGATTATATTTAGCCTGATTTAAACTATAAACCTATAAGAGCAAGTAATGAAAAAATTAGTGTCAACCGCGACAGGATTGCTTTTGGTCGGCGTTTCAATATTTCTGGTTTCCTGCAAGTCGGACGATTATTACCGGGAACAGGCGGTTATCAGCGCCAGAAAGTATGTGCTGAAAAACGCCAAAGACCTGGATGTTATTCAGCAGGAGTATATCCGTTTCAATAAGCCGGTGATTATGGCTGAAAATATCCTGGGCACTTATTCCGGCGCCAAAACATCAGTCATCTGCGGCGTAACCTCCCAGGTTTGTATCGCCTGGGTGGTGCCTGGCGAGAAAGAGGCGTTTGTCGTGTTCGGCACCAGCGACAACCGGCTGTTTAACTGGAGCCCGTACCGCCTGATCCGCAAAACCTACCAGACGAAGGAATACAACCGGATTACAGCTTATGATTCCGCGGCAAGGTATGTCATGAACAATATGCTTTACCTCTCAACTGAACAGCGCAACCGGGTACGTTTCGACGTTCCGCAGGCCGTAAAAACCAAATTCCCGCTGGATTTCGACCCCATGGGAACGCTTAAACCGGAAACAGTCACCAAACTCAAAGCGTTTCCGCTTCAAACTTCTTTTGTCTGGGAATCACTTGCGAAAGGCAGGAAAATTGTGGTTTGCGGCGTCGGCAGCGCTGAATTTGCGGATTGGACGCCGGTCTTCGGACAGGAAATGGATGAAAGCGACTTGAATCAGAACTCGGTGCAGTAGGCCCGGAAGTTCTCTACTTTAAGGTGATTGAAATATGAACAGTATGACTGGGTTCGGCAAGGGCGGCGCGTCCAATTCCCAAAGCGGCATCAGTTTTGTCGTGGAGATTTCCGCCGTCAACCGCAAACAGCTTGAAATCAGGGCGGCATTGCCGCGGGAACTGACCGGTTATGAACCGCTGCTCAGAAAGCTGATTTCCGATAAGATCAGCCGCGGCGCTATTTCCGCGCGCGTTGATATGACTGTCGAAGAAAGTTTTGCCGCCGGGTCGGTCAAGCTCAACTGTGCGCTGCTCGAGTCGCTGACGGAAAAATGCCGCGAAATGCAATCCCTGCTCAAACTCGGCGGCGACATTCAGCTCCGCGATCTGCTTGCGATTCCCGGCGTGATCGAACAGCCGCTGCATGATTTCAATCTCCCTGAAATTGAGCATACTTTCACTGAAGCCGTCGAAAAGGCCCTGGCCGCGTTTCAAAAAATGCGCGCGAGCGAAGGGGCCGCGATGAAAGCAGACTTGACGCAGCGCATGAATTACCTTAAAAGTATCATTGACACCGTTGAGCAGGAAGCCGCGGATATACCGGAAATACAGAAAGCTAAAATCCTGGAAAAACTAAAGAATGCGCAGCTTCCCGTTCCCTGCGACGACGACCGGATATTGCGGGAAATCATTATTTATGCTGACAAATCGGATGTTACCGAAGAAATTACCCGCCTGCGGAGCCATTTTCAGCAGGTTGGAGGGTTCCTTGACGCCGCCGGAAATTCCGCCGGGCGAAGCCTTGATTTCCTGATGCAGGAAATGGGCAGGGAAATCACCACTCTCGGCAATAAAGCGGCAGGCTGTAAAATCTCCCCGCTCGTCGTAAATTTCAAAACCGAACTGGAAAAAATCAGAGAACAAGTTCAAAATATAGAGTAGCGCAACCCAGCAGCAACCTTGGAGAATTAAGATGAAAGACAGATATTGCAGTCATAGATTATCCGTCCTGCCCAGCGACTATCTGCGCGATCTGGTCGGAAAAATCTGCCACACTTACGATGACGCCAAAGGCATCAATCACGTCGAAGGGTTCAACCTGCCGCGCCAGCAGGAAATTCACGACATCATCAACCGGCTGATGGAGATCGTGTTTCCCGGATTCAGCGGGGTGCAGAACTACAGCCTGAAAACCATATCGTTCAACATCGGCAACATTCTGACGGAAATCTATTCTGAACTGCACGACCAGATTTCGCGTTCCTTCAGCTATGAATGCGGCAAAAACCACTGCGACGACTGTGATGTCCCGGCAAAAACTGAAGAGGCGGTTAAAGCCCTGCTCAGCGCGATCCCGGAAATCCGCGAGACCATGAAGCTGGACATTGCGGCGGCGTTCAACGGCGACCCCGCCGCCGCCACCATTGACGAAATCGTGGTCAGTTACCCCGGAATCAAGGCCATCACCATCCAGCGTTTTTCGCATGTCCTGTACCATCATAAAGTCCCGCTGATTCCGCGGATGATGACCGAATACGCGCACAGCATCACCGGCATTGACATTCATCCCGGCGCACACCTCGAAAGAGGCCTGTTCATTGATCACGGCACCGGAGTCGTCGTCGGCGAGACCGCCGTTATCGGGAACAACGTCAAAATCTACCAGGGCGTCACCCTGGGCGCGCTGAGCTTTCCGAAAGACGCCTGCGGCATGATCATCAAGGGGGCGAAACGGCATCCGACAATTGAAGATGATGTTACCATCTATGCCGGCGCTACCGTGCTGGGCAATATTGTAATCGGCAAGGGCAGCATTATCGGCGGCAATGTATGGATGACTGAAAGCGTCCCCGCCGGCTCCAAAATCTCCATGGCCCCGCCGGAACTGCGCAAAAAAATCCCCGGCCGGACTGCGGACAGTAAATAGTCCTGACTTACACGGAGACCGGGCATGGGACTATATATTCAGGAGCAACTGGACGAAATCAGAAACGCCGCCGCCGGAGCCGCCGCAACTTGCGGACGGCCGCCGGATGAGGTGAAACTGATCGCGGTCAGCAAGACTTTTTCACGGGAGGATATTCTCGCGGCTTACGCTCACGGACAGCGCCGTTTCGGCGAAAACAAAGTTCAGGAACTGGAGCAGAAAGCCGGAAGTCTTCCGCCGGACATCGAATGGCATCTGCTGGGCCATCTTCAGAGCAATAAAGCGGTTAAGGCCGTTCAATACGCCGCATATATTCATTCCGTTGATTCGGTGAAACTGATTCAGCGGCTTGACCGGCTGGCGGGCGAAGCCGGAAAAAAGCAGAAAATCCTGCTGGAAGTAAATATTTCCGGCGAGGCCACCAAATTCGGGGCCTCCGCCGAAGCCGACATTATGGCAATGGCGGAAGCGGCCGTCAACGCCCCCAGTCTGGAACTGGCGGGGTTGATGACCATGGCCCCCTATGACGCCGGCGACGCCGAACTGCACCGCATTTTCGGCGCGCTGCGGCAGCTCCGGGATAAAATGGAAAAACTCCTGAATATCCGCATCCCGGAATTGTCCATGGGCATGAGCGGAGATTTCCCCGCCGCCGTCGCCGAAGGCGCGACTTTTCTGAGAATCGGCACCGCCATTTTCGGCAAACGCAATTATACGGCGTAGCGTTCCCCGGCACATTCCGGACACCCGTTCTCCACATTTTGGACAGTTCCCAGCGAAACACAGAGAAATATTTTTGTACTTCAGCTCCCCTGGCATTCCGAGGAATTAGAGAGTCGTTGAGCACAAGCGGTTATAGTTTTCAAACAACATTCTGGACATCTGCTCTGTACAATAGCTCTATGGGTCCTATGGGTCTTATGGGCCATTTTGGACAGCCTCTCCGACACTTTGGAGTGTCGTTGAGCAGAGACTGTTTCGCCCATGCGGCCGGCATAACCCGACGGACAACCGTCCGACTCCGACACTTTGGAGTGTCGTTGAGCATAACGGTTTTCATTTTTCATAACCACTCCGACACTTTGGAGTGTTGTTGAGCACAATGCTTTTCATTTTTCATAACCACTCCGACACTTTGGAGTGTTGTTGAGCACAATGCTTTTCATTTTTCATAACCACTCCGACACTTTGGAGTGTCGTTGAGCACAACGGTTTTCGAAATCCGGGAGTTCTGAGAAGACTGGGAATTCTGGGAATCCCGTCCGAGACGGACGGCGCTGCATCAAAACCATTTTGGACAATTATCTTCCTTCCCGCATTCGCGGGAGACAACGTCCCCCATAGGCCCCATAAGACCCATAGGCCCCATAGGACCCATGTTTTCCGGCTCTGCGCCTGGCAACCGCCCGCAGCCTGGGCAGCCTTATCCTGAACGGTTTTCGAAATATCCCGCTTTCTGCATTCGGTTCCCATTCTGACTCCTGCTATTAATATTCCGCTCCTCTGGAGCTGTCTTCTGATTTTCCGGTTCCCATTCTGAATTCTGACTCCTGGCTTCTGAACTTCTGGTTTTCAGAGATCCAATTCGAAAAATTCCGCCCGGTCTTTCCAGGCTCTGATCATGGCCGGTGCGTATTTGCCCTTTACCGTCCGGGGGGCGGCGGCGGTGTCGGGAATCAGCGGACGGTTTTCCGCCGCCGCTTTCGTATTGTATTTCCGCCTTTCCATTTCGGTAAAGGTGACCAGCATCATGTCTTCGAATTCCTCGGTCTCCTTTTTGCTGAAACCGTCACCGGCGTCGGCGGGACACATGGACATGTATTCCGCCAGCGCCTGCAACCCGGCGATTTCCGACGGGTCCAGCTCCGGTTCCGTTTTCGGCTGTTCGGCCTTCTCTTCCAACTTTTCTCGCTTGTCTAGCTTTTCTCGCTTGTCTTGCTTAATCCCTTTCCGCCTGTCGCTGCGCTCCAGCCAGTATTGAATGGCTTTGAGATTGGGCACGGCGCTTTTGACGGTGGTGCGGGTCCGGCCTTCATGATCGGTCACATGGATGGTGATGCTGTAATCACCCAGCGCCAGTTCCAGCAGACGGTTTTCCACCCGGTCGTCAACGGCCTCCCGGCCGGCCTCAATCGCCTCGGCAAACTCCGGATGC
>JBAYIO010000108.1:0-18978 GCA_041665605.1 Victivallaceae bacterium
AATGCGGGAGTGTGCCCCGCTTGCGGGTCCCGCGAATGCGGGAGAGAAAAGCAAGAAAAGTTGTGAACGCGGGAAATGCAGAACGAGGGGCCAGAATGTCCGGAATGATTGCAAAACTGAAAACCGTTGTGCTCGACGACACTCCAAAGTGTCGGAGTGGCTGTCCAAAATGGCCCATAGTACCGATATTGCGAAAATCGTTGAGGGTAACCGGTGTCCAAAATATCCGGGTGAGGTGTTCTGGTCTGCAAACTATTATAGAGACGGCAAAAGTGATTATACTTGTTTTTTTACTTGGAAAAATGAATTTGATAGCTATTTTAACTGGAACCTGTGGTTTTTTATACAAAAAAATATTAAAAAATACGGATTCAGATTTACTTTATGAAGTTAGACTATTTAAAGAGTTTAATAATTCAAAAGCTTCCCTAATAAGGCTCAAGACAATGATTGAATTTAAAGTATCCAGTCTGCTGCGGCAATATCGCGGCTTGATTTTTCTGTCGGCGATCACGTCGATCATGTTTTCCAGTCTGGCGCTGGTATTGCCGCGGCTGCTTCAAGTTGCCATTGACCGGGTTTTTCCGAACCATGATTACAAGTTGTTTGCCATTATATGCGTACTCATGGTGCTGATTTACATAATCCGTTTCATCATGCGGATGATCACCGGTTTCCTGGGTACCTATACCGTCACCCGGGTACTGCTGGATGTGCGGCAGCGGATCTTTAAACACTTGCAGAGTCTGTCTTTGCGTTTTTATGAGGAGTACCGGACCGGCAAGCTGATATCCAATGTGATCAGCGACGTGGCGCTGCTGCAGGGGCTGGTGAGTTTGTGCATCGCGATGGTTGACCAGTTTTTCACGATGGCGCTGGTTACGATAATGCTTTTTCTGCTCAACTGGAAAATGGCGCTGATTGCCATGCTGGCATTGCCGCTGCATTATGTGAATTTCTATTATTTCAACGGTTACCTGCGCCGTCAGGCGTCAGCCCTGCAGGAAAAGATGTCGGAAATCTCGGCCAACCTGGCCGAGAACATCAACGGAATAAAAGTGGTTAAGTCATTTTCCAAGGAACGTTCCGAACGCCGCCAGTTTTTCACTTCAATGCGTCCGACACTGGATATTGCGGTTAATATCAATAAAACAAGCAACATTTGCCAGGGATCCTATGAAACGCTGGCGGTGATTACTTATCTTATAATTATCGGACTCGGCATCAATGAGGTCAGCCCTCCCGATTTCACTATCGGCGAGTTTGTGGCATTCTATACTTATGTCGGCCTGCAGATCGGGCCGATAGCGGCCCTGGCCTCGCAGGTCAATACGCTGTCTCAGGGGATGGCCGGCGCGGAACGCATTGTCAAACTGCTGCGGGTCATTCCGGAAATCCAAGATGAGCCCGATGCGATTACCGCCGGCCGTTTTAAAGGCAATATCAGTTTTGAGAACGTGTCATTCAGCTATCGCGATGCGCCGGTAATCCGGAACATGACGCTGGAAATCAAGCCCGGCGAAAAAGTGGCGCTGGTCGGCCCTTCCGGCTGCGGCAAATCAACCGTAAGCAATCTGCTGCTGCGGTTCTATGACGTCTGCAGCGGTTCTATTAAAGTGGATGATATTGACATCCGCCAATACTCACAGGAATCATACCGTGCCAATGTCGGCGTGGTATTGCAGGAGCCCTTTTTGTTCAGCGGTTCGCTCCGCGAAAATATTGCTTATTCGCGGGCCTCCGCCAGCGAGGAGGAAGTAATCCAGGCCGCCGAAAAGGCCAATGTCGCCGAATTTGCCGGCAAGCTTGAGCACGGATATGATACTCTGCTGGGCGAAAACGGCGCCAGTTTGTCCGGCGGACAGAAGCAGCGGCTGGCGATTGCCCGGGCTCTTTTGAAAGATCCGGCAATCCTGATTCTGGATGAAGCCACCAGCGCCCTGGACACGGTTTCGGAAAAGCTGGTGCAGCAGGCGCTTGACACCATGATGAAAGGGCGCACCACCATCATTATCGCACACCGGCTGTCCACCATCCGCAACGCGGACAAAATAGTGGTGCTGCGCGACGGGCGGATCGACCAGTGCGGAACGCATGATGAACTGATGGCGCAAGGCGGCACTTATCTGAAGCTTTACACCACACAGCAGAAAGCCGACGTGAAAGACAATAATCTGGTTGAATTGAAATAACCGCTGTCCGGAAATTTACTAGTTGGACTCCGCTGCCTGCTTGATTTTTTCAAGCTCCTCCCAGCGGGCATATAGTTTTTCCAGCGAAGTTTTGGCTGTATTCAGTTCGGCGTGCAGTTCGGCGCCGCGGGAGCCGTGTTTATCGAAGAAATCCGGCGAGGCAAAAAGATTCTCAATGCGGCTGACTTCAGTTTCGGCTTCGAGGATTTTTTCTTCAATCGTCTCCAGTTCCAGTTTTTCGCTGAATTTCAGCTTGCGCGGCTTGTTCGCGGCAGCCGCCGGCTCCGTTTTTGAGGCTGCGCCTTTTTCCGTGTCCTTCTTCTGAGCGGCGGAAGCGACTCTGCGGCTGAGATAATAGTCGTAATCGCCGACGTTGGAGGAGATGCCGCCGCCGTCCTCCAGCGCGATGATGTGAGAGCAGACACGGTTAAGGAAGTAGCGGTCATGGCTGACCACCAGCAGGCAGCCGGCATAAGAGACCAGCGCCTCCTCCAGCAGCCGCAGGGTGGCCAGATCCAGGTCATTGGTGGGCTCGTCGAGGATCAGGAAATTGCCGCCCTGCTTCAGGATTTTGGCCAGCATCAGCCGGGCGCGTTCGCCGCCGGACAGCCGGTCAATGCGGGTATTGATCCGCTCATCCGAAAACAGGAAGCACCGGAGGTAGGTCCATACGCTGACCTTGTCGCTGCCGACAAAAGTGGTCTGGTTCCCCTCCCCGATCTCTTCGAAGACCGTATTCAGCGGATTCAGGCTCATCCGGCCCTGGTCAACATAGTTGAACTCGACTGTTTCGGCGATTTCCACTTCGCCGGAAGTCGGTTGAATTTCACCGGTGATCAGTTTCAGCAGGCTGGTTTTGCCGGTGCCGTTGCGCCCGACGATCCCGACCCGCATACCCTGTTCAAATTCATAGCTGAAACGGGAAAAAAGCGGCGCGGAATCACCGTAAGCCAGCGTCACGTCTTTAAGGATCACGGTCTTGTTGCCCAGGCGGCTGGCGGCCGGAATCAGCAAGTCAATGTCCCGCTCTTTCACCGGGGCTGAAGACGAGGCGACTTCATCATACCGTTTAACCCGGCCCATATTGCGTTTCAATCTGGCTTTGGGCGAACGCCTGACCCATTCGACCTCCGACCGCAGAAACGCCTGGCGCTTGGATTCCTGCTCATCCTCGGCGTATTCCCGTTCGGCTTTCGCCTCGATAAAATCGCCGTAATTGCCTTCGTAGGAATAAAGTTTGCCGTTGCTGAGTTCGATGATCCGGGTGGCGACGCGGTCCAGAAAATAGCGGTCATGCGTGACAAAAACGCAGGTCCCGCGATAAGCCGCCAGAAAGTTTTCAATCCAGATCACGGTGTCCGTGTCCAGATGGTTGGTGGGTTCGTCCAGCAGCAGCAGGTCGGGTTCGCCGACGACCGCGCGACCCAGCGCGACCCGGCGTTTCTCGCCGCCTGAAAGCGAGGTGCAGATGCGTTCCCCGTCCGGCAGATTCAGCCGTTCCATGACCGTCCGCACTTTGTGGTCGAGGTTCCAGGCGTTATAGCGGTTGATGATCGCCTCAAGCTGTTCATGCCCGACTGAATGCGGCGGCAGATTTTCGTAGCGGACAAGCAGTTCTTCAAAATAGACTAGACCGGCTTTGATATTATTATAAACCGAAATACCCTCGTCAATGGAAAATTCCTGCGGCAGAAACGCGATGCGCAGGTCACGCGCAAACGCCAGCGAACCTTCACCCGGCTGCTCTGCACCCGCCAGTATCCGCAGCAGCGTGGACTTGCCGGAACCGTTGCGCCCGACCAGCCCCACCCGTTCACCTTCATGCACCGACAATGCGGTATCGTCCAGCAGGCACTGCCTGCCGATGGACAACTTCAGCCCCTCGCCGGAAAAAATCACCTTGACATTATCTGCCGCCATCAGCTTACCCTTTAATATTGAATGAAACAACACAAGGGGCATAATTTACTGATTTTTTCATTCAAAACAAGTCCGGTGCGGTAAATATCATTATTAAGGTTGGTTCTCCTGACATCTTACGCATCAAAGGGCAGGCGGCGGTGCTTGATTTTCCGGTTCGCAGGGTTCTATTAAGGAATTGACAACGGAGCATGATTTATGCAGAAGCGGATTATCTGGATATTGTTTTTGAGCATTGCGGCTATTTCCGCATTTATAATAATATTGACGTTTCCTTACGGGATGAAGAAGTATCTTTACCCCTCGGCGCCGGCGATGCCGGCAGCAGTAACAACGCCGATGGAGCAACTGCTGAAAGAACTGGAGACTGAAATGCAGGCAAAGGCGCCGGAGGTGCTGAAAAGCTTTCTGCCCGGATTGCATGACTTCGAAATTGACCGCCTGGAACAGCTTGCAGGGGCGAAACTTCCCGCCAATATCCGCAAACTTTACATGTGGCGCAACGGGCAGCGCAGCGCCGGCATCGCCGGCCCGATCCCGGGCCATAGATTTCTCCCGCTGCAGGAGGCCGTCGAGGAGAAAAATAATCAATGGCGGAAAAACAATGACCAGAACCGGGCGCGGCGGATTCTGCTCAATTCCTTTATAAAGCACCGGAAGACGTGGCTGCCGATATTTGAAGATATCTCCGGAGACGGCTTTTTCTACGACATGGCCAGACGCGAGTCCAGGGGCGGGGTGTTCTATTGTTCGGCCGAGGACAATACCTACGTGTTTTTTCCGTCAATCAAAAATCTGGCGGCCAGCATCTTAAAATGCTATAAAAATAATATCTTCAAAGCCGTCAAATACGAAAATCAAACCGCGCTGGAGGATGAGTATTACCAGAGCCGCACGATATGGCTCGAATTCGGCGCCGCCAACAAAGAGAAATTATAGGCGGGTTATCGGTTAACAGTTGTCTTAAAGCAGTTCCGGCTTCCAGCAAAACCGGAACTGTGACAATCACGTCATGAAGCTTGCCAACACCAGAAGAAATAGTTTATTTCCGCGAAAAAATCAAGGCGTACCGACGGTAATCGCAGGGAACAAGTGCTGCCCGATGATTCTTCACGATGTAAATTCGTCTTACGGCATTAAAAACATGCCGGAGGACTTATTCCCTGCCTGAATTTAAGTCACAAAATCATTGACCTATTGATTTGCAGTCATATTCAATATGCCAAAAATCAATTTTACGCTCTTGAATAATCATGCAATTAACGCTAGATTTATACCGTTCACGGGTTTATGCCGGAACATCCGGGCTTTCAAGCAAGAAGCAATTAACAGAGCGGAACGCTGAAACTGCATCACCGTCCGCTGCAACTTTCAAGACAAGGGTCAGATAATGAAAAAAAATTTGTTGATGTTACTCAATATTGTTGTTCTATTCCTGTTTGCGACCACCGTTTTTCTGATGATTTCCTACATCTATAATCTCTCGCCGTTTTTCCGTGGTTTGTTTGAAGGCACAAACGGCGCAGCCGCATCCGGCACTGCGGCTTCCGGCAGCACTACGGTTGGACTTGATCCGGAGCTGGCGATGTTTTACAGCAAGCTGTCGTTCTATATCTTCTCCTCGATTATCGTTATCCAGTTCACCGCGCTGTTTGTCGCGTTCCGGGTTTTCCGCGGGCTGAAACTGAGCAAGGAATGTGTTGAACTGAAGCTGAAAAAGATTGAAAACGCGGATATATTTCTGGATCTGCCGCTGTATATCGGGCTTTTCGGTACCGTCTCTTCGTTCATCGTCATGACGTTCAATCCCCAGATCAGCCGTCTGATTGCATACTCCGCCACCCTGATTGGCATTATATTCAGCGTTGTCCTGCGGGTGGCGCTGCAATTCCCGCTGCGCCAGCAGTTGCTGGACGCGGCCAATGAGAACAAAAAAACGTCCGGAGATAAATAACCGTGAACCGTTCAATTCTAATAGTCATGTGTGACTTCATTGTATTGTCAGTAATGTCACTGAGCACGGGGGTGGCCCCGGCTAATATGCATTACGGAAGCGGCACGGTTGTCAGCGACCGCACCGCCTTAATAATCCTCGAAGAGCTTAAACGCAAGAAAGTCACTTTGGAACTGGCGGAGAAGGAACTGATCGCCGCACGCGCAAGCGACGCCAAATTGAAAGAAGTGCAGCAGGAAATGGCCAGAATCCAGGCACAACTGGAAAAAATGAAAAAGCCGGGACAGGCTGAAACGGCCAAAACTGCGGCAGTAAAAACGCAAATTGACGCATCCCTGGCCGATCTGGCGAATTTGAAGAGTAAATTCTCCGACGCCGATCTGGATATCCTGAGAAAACGCATCGCCATGGGGCACGAGCAATTGAACGAAAAGACCGCCAAACTCCTGGCGTCCACCGAAGAACTGCTTAATACCAAAAACCGTTTAGCCGCTGCGGAGAATCTGCTGAAAGACACCAAAACGGATCTGGATAAAACGAAAAGTTCGCTCAATCAGGCCCAGGAAAAACTGCAAGGCACGTCCAAAGAACTGGAGACATTCAAAGGCAAAGTCACGGAATCACAGATGGATCTGTCTTTCACGCGCGGCAAACTGAATGTTACCGAGAAGGAGCTGGCCGAATCAAGAAGCAAACTTGAGAGAAACGTGAAAGCGACGATGCTGACCAATCTGGAGCTGGCGGAAACAAAAAAGAAAATGGATGATTTAAAGAATGTCATCAAAAATGCGGTTTCGGATCTTTCCGCCACCCGCTCGGAACTGGAATCCACTAAAAAAGAATATAACGAAACCAGAGATAAATACGAAAACAAACAACGCGAACTGCTGGAATCACGCGGGTTCCAACAGGCGACTCAGACGGCGCTGGAAGAAACCAAAATCAGGCTGAAAGAAGCCGAGGAGCGTCTCCATAGCGACGCCCTGCAGAAATATTCCCAGGCCACGGTCAAACTGGACTTTTCAATCAAGGAAAAACGTTTTCTGGGGGATTACTCCAGCTCTGAATCATACTATCTGCCGGAAATCGCAATCGGCGAAAAGAATTACCTTGCAGTCAATTTCAAAGTCATCACCGGCCTGTTTAAAGACATAACCGGTCACGCCAAAGTATATTATTTGAATTACGCCATCGGCGAACCGCTTGAAACTGACGCCGGCAAATTGAAGAAAGTCGACGGGCCGATTTATTCGCTTAATGTTGACAACCGGGTCTGTCTGCTGGAAATTCCGTCAATGCGCAAAGCGCTGAAACCGCTTTCTTTCACCCAGTTGAAATCGCGCGGGCTGCAAAACCTTTATCTGTTCAAGCCTAACGACTTCGGCAAACGCACCTGCAATCTGGAAGGCAGGGCGTCATTGAACCTGTCGGCCGGAGACAAATATTTATACATCAGGAACTCCACCCGCCGCACCGACAGCGAGTTGAAGGCTGAACTCGGCGATTTCATTATTACCAAAGAAGGCGATTTTGTCGGCCTGATTGTCGCGGTTGAAGACTTCGACCTGGGCAGAAAGCAGGATGCCAAATGTTTTATCATGCCCGACAATTTCAAAGTTTCTGAAGCATATGAAATTCCAATCACCAGGCATAAAGATCAGCCATTGTATTCAGATTTCATGAAAGCGGTTGATACTGTCATAACTAAAGTGGACAATCTTGGTAAAAATCAGCGCGACCGGCAGTGATAATTTGCGGAAGCGGGACTGGTTGATCAAGTTTTTGTTATAGAGGAAGAGGGGGGTGCGCCCCGGTGAAAATTGCGTCTATTATTCCGGAGCAGAAAGCAATATGACTCAGAAATCATTGGATTCATCAGAATTTCAAAAAACTTTACTGTGTTCAACAATCAGTGACGACGGCGGCGATGTCATCAGCATAGATGAGCTGAAGAACGCACTGAACCTTGAACATGATAATACGATCAGACGGTTCACAGGCATCAAAACCATCGGTCTCGGCGGTATTGGTTCTGTGCTTTCCGGATATGAATCTTCGCTGAAACGGGATATCGCGATTAAAATCCTCCGTCCCGCCTACCGCAGCAAAAAGAAATTTCTCAACCGGTTTATCCGTGAAGCAAGAGCCACGGCCCAGATTGAACATCCGAACATCGTTCCGGTGCATGAACTGGGCGTGATGGACGAACTGGGCGTTTTCTTCACGATGAAAAAGGTTGAAGGCGAAAATCTCCGGACGGTAATTCAGAAACTGAATGAAAATGATCCGGTATATCTCTCAAAATATACCAGAATCCGGTTGCTTGAGATATTTATTGCCGCCTGTAACGGCGTCGCGTTCGCCCACAGCAAAGGAATCATTCACCGCGACCTTAAACCGGCCAATATCATGCTCGGGGACTTCGGTGAAGTCCTGGTCATGGACTGGGGGCTGGTAAAATACATCGGGGACAAGAACCAGCTTGACGAAGAGCAGAAAATTGACATTGAAACCAATATCGACGGACTGGGCGCAAAAGATGATTCCATGATGACGCTGGACGGTTCAATCAGCGGAACCCCGGCCTTCATGGCCCCGGAACAGGCCAGCGGCAGAATCAATGAAATAGACGAACGCAGCGATCTTTACAGTCTTGGCGCGATCCTTTACACCATTCTGACCACGAAATCATCGCCGTTTGATGAAAAATTGACCACCAATGAAGTATTGAGCCATGTGGTTAACAACTATTTCTCACCGCCGAGAAAACGTTCGCCCAAATTGAAAATCCCGAAAGAACTTGAAGCGATCTGCCTTAAAGCAATGCAGCGGAACAAGCAGGACCGTTACGTTTCAGTAAAAGATTTAATCCGCGACATCCACAACTTTATGGAAAACTATCCGGTTGTCGCATATCCGGTGCCGCCGATTACCAGGCTTATCAAACTATGCCGCCGCCATCCGCTGATTCCGTCAGTATTAGTAGTATCAATATTTACTTTCTTTACTGCCATGGCGATGCACTATATTGAAAGCAGCACCCGGACCACGTCATTCCTGAAATTTGCCGATTACAGCATTAACCAGGGCAATGTATTTCTGGTGCGGGCGAAGAATACTTATATGAATATTGAGGACAGTTTGAGCAGGGAAGAAGACAGTCTTCATCCGGAGAAAGAATATAAACTGAAAGAGGACTTGACCAAACTCGTTGCTGAATTCAACAACCAGTACGATCTGGCGATTGAGTTTCTGACCCGGGTTGAAGGACTCGGGCTTAAACATGAACAAATTACTTCAAGTCTGGCAAAAATCTTCAAAAACAGGCTGGAATTCAGTATAATGACCGGCAACTACAATGAAACCAGAAAATTAATTGAAATGCTCCGACTCCGCCGGCGCAAAGCATTCTATGACATTATTGAAAATGACAACCAGCTTTTTGAGAGCGTCAAAATGATCATCCAGGGCGAAGGCAAGCTTTCTGTGCGCTCGAATCCGCCGGATGTTAGTGTCACCGGCTATAAAATAGATAATTTCAGCAACTTTGATCCCGCCAACTGCGACAGTATATTTTCCGGACAAACCCCACTGGAAAACAAAAAGCTGCCACAGGGGGCATACATTTTAATCTTCAACAAGCCGGGCCTGCCGGAGATACGCTATCCTGTTCAGATTATCCGCGGGAAAGCTGAAAATATCAAGGTGCTGATTCCGACGGAGATTCCAGACGGAATGGCCTATATACCGGGGGGGACAATTTCGCTGAGCTATCAAAGCGGCGATTCCCAGATCAGCCGGCATAAAGTGTTTGTTCCAGGATTTTTCATGAAAAAACGGGAAGTCTCTTTTGGCGAATATCTGATTTTCTGGAAAAGCCTTGAAAATCAGTCTGACCGCAGAAAATATATGGGGAAATACATCTCCGAAAGCGAAGACCGCAATTATATGAACATCTGGGATAAAGACGGCAATCTGCGCGAGCCGTTCACCCCGGCAATGCCGGTCGTGGGAATTACCGGAATGGCGGCCAAAGCCTACTGCTCATGGCTTTCTGACCGAACCAGAACGGAATGCAGGCTGCCGACCAATTACGAATGGGAAAAAGCAGCGCTGGGCGTTGCCGGCAGAAATCTCGGATTCAACATAGGACAGAACAACGGCTGGACGGCGGAAGCCAGTTCGTCCGTCACAAAGCCCGGTCTGCAACTTAATCCGGATGAAGTTTCCATCTTTGGAATTTACGACACAGTCGGCGCGGTCGGTGAATTTACGACAATCAGTCTTCCCGGAAGCAAAGGATTTCAAATCCGCGGGGGCAATACACTCAGCGGCCATATCTCTGTTTCGCACTCATTCGCCAACTTTTCCAACGGCGCCTCAAGCAATGACATCGGCTTCCGTTACATAATACCGATGAAATCCCCTAAACAAACAGCATCCTCGGAAAAATCATCAGACATCGAATAGGTTAAAGCCGGCGGAATAATGTCATTAACGGCGGGAACAGCAATCACTTAGCAGTTTTAAGCTCATTGATAATATCGATTGTCTTCTCGCGTATGCTGTGCAGATGTCCGATAAAACCATTAATTTTCTGTTCAAGGTTCGGCTGCTTGTTTCTCACATCGCGCAGCGCGCCGACCAGTTCATTGATATCCGCCAGCAGCCGTTTGGCCAGACTGATTTTAAGCGGACGCATGTCATCGGTGTCAATTCCCAGCATATCGGCACAACGGGAAAGCTGCTTGCCCATAAGACAGATTACCGCCATGCCGTCTTTCAGATTGGCGGTTCTTAATTCTGAGGCAAAAACAACATTCCACTCGCAGGCGATTTTTTCCAGTTGGATAAAAATATCGGCGCCTTTGCGCTGTTTCCAGTCGCCGCCGATCAGAAAATCATCTTCATCCTCGAAAAAGCTCTCTCCAAACACGAAACCACTCCATTCCGCGTTTGTAGGAACCAGATCCGGCTGGGCCATCAGCTTTTTCATGATGATGTCCTCTTCACCGGGCAGATCCATGCAAAGCGGCAATTCCTGGAAATAGCGGCTGATGCGTTTCTCGTCACGCCGGATCTCGCGCTCCCAGTTATATTCGTTCCATTGCTTGTTATCTGAGTGGTTTTTCATAACAGTTTCAACTTATACTTTTGTTTTCTTTATTTTTGACTTCTTTTCCAAAGTCTTTATTGCTTCCACCCTGGGGGCGTCTCCCCACAGGCTTTCGAGCTGATACCGCGCACTTGCTTCCGGCGTCATGACATGCACCAGAACCGAACTGTAGTCCAGCAGTATCCACTGACTTGCGGTAGTGCCCTCGCGATGAGGAATAATTCCATATTTGTCTTTAAGCGACTTTTCAATCTTGTCAGTGACCGCTCTCAGATGCGGCTCCGAATTGGCAGTGCATAGTACAAAGTAGTCGGCAATTACCGTTAAATCCGTAACTTTCAAAGTTATTATATTTTCAGCTTTCCTGTCTTCGGCTTCCGCAACACAGACCGCGGCGATGTCTTCTGCACTGACATGTTTTTTTTCAGTCATATAGCTGTTCCTGTCTTTCCTTTATTTTTCGGTGCTTTTATAAAGCCCGTTATTCACGATATAAACTTTTACATCCCTATATATTAGTTTATCCACTTTTTCGTTTTTTGCTATCATTTTTCTGATTTCTGTTGATGATATTTCGAAAAAAGGCAGTTTCATGACAGTTTTCATCAGTTTTCCGGCAATATCGGCGTTCCAGAATTTGCATAATTCCTCAACCGCCGGCATCTCTCCCGGGCGCGGATAAGTCAATATTTCCCAGCGGCCGGCCAGCTCCCGCGCCATGTGCCAGGAATGCAGTTGCAGCAGGCTGTCACTGCCGAGCATCAACTGCAGCCGGTCTTCCGGGAATTCCCGCTCCAGAGCGGACATCACGTCAAACGTGTAGGAGGGAACCTGCCCCAGGCGCGCTTCAATGTCGGATATCTCAACTCCCTGCATCGCGCTGACGGCCAGCCGGAGCATCGCCAGCCGGTGCCGGTACGGCGTCACCGGAAGCCCGAACTTATGCGGCGGGCTGAAAGTAGGGACAAACAGCACTTTGTCGGTATAGCCTGACGCAATCACCTGTTCCGCCAGCCCGGTGTGCCCGTTATGGGGCGGGTCAAAAGTTCCGCCGAAAAAAGCAATCCGCATATATAAATTCCTGTTGCTATTGAATTACCATTTCATGTGCATTATTTTAAGCACGTTTTTCAAGTTGGCAAGCCGGATAGAGCAAAAACAGCATAAATAATTTTGAAGATATCATGAATAACGTATTTTTCAGCGGCAGCCGGGTATTTCAGACCGCGGCCCGGATTGTCGATAAACTCCGGACCGCCGGATATGCCGGTTACTTTGTCGGCGGCGCAGTCCGGGATATGCTGCTGGGCAAAACGCCGAAGGACATTGACATCGCCACCTCCGCCACCCCGCAACAGGCCGCCGAAATATTTCCGCGCCATTACAAGATAGGCGTGGCGTTCGGCATCCTGATGATTGTGGAGGACGATATCCCGTTCGAACTGGCTACTTTCCGCGAAGAGCGCGAATACGCCGACGGCAGACACCCGGAAACGGTCAAATACACCGACAGCCCGGAACTTGACGCCGCCAGACGGGATTTCACCATCAACGGCATGTTCTACGACCCTGCGGCGAACCGGATACTGGACTTCACCGGCGGACAGCGCGATCTGGAAAAAGGCGTCATCAAAACCATCGGCAATGCTGAACAGCGCTTTTCGGAAGATTATCTGCGGATGCTCCGGGCGGTGCGGTTCACCACGCGTCTTGGATTCGAGCTGGACAGGGAAGCCGCGGACGCGATCCTGAAACTGAAGCATAACCTCAACCGCCTCTCGGCTGAAAGAGTCCGGGACGAGTTAAACCTGATGCTGACCGGCGGCACGCCTGCCGCGGCGATCCGGCTGCTGCATAAACTCGGACTGCTGGAACTAGCGCTGCCGGAAGTCGCGGCGCTGGACGGAGTGACCCAGCCGGAACAGTTTCATCCGGAAGGCGATGTGCTGACCCACACGCTGCTGATGCTGGACCACATGCCGCTGCCGGGAATCGAACTGGCCTGGAGCATTCTGCTGCATGACGCCGGTAAGCCGTCAACGTATTCAGTCGGCGAGGACAGGATTGAGCATTTCTACCGCCATGAGGAGGCAAGCGCCGTTATCGCGGAAAGCTGCCTCAACCGGCTGAAGTTTTCGCGAAAGATAATGGATACGGTCGTCCATGCGGTAAAAAACCACATGCGGTTCGCCATGGTGGACAGAATGCGTCCGCCGAAACTAAAGCGGCTTATCGCCGAAGAGGATTTTCCGCTGCAACTGGAACTGCACCGCATCGATTGCATCTCCAGCCACAGCAAACTGGGCAACTATCTGCTGCTGCTGGATTCGCTGCACCAGGCCGGCGGCGAAACCGCCCTGCCCGAACCGCTGGTCAACGGGCGCGACCTGATGGCAGCCGGCCTGAAGCCGGGACCGCGGATGGGTAAAATACTCCGCCAGATCGCGGAAATGCAGCTTGCCGGGGAAATCAGCACGCAAGAGGACGCAATAGCCTTCGCCCGGCACTTTCCGCCGGATTGACCGGCTGGATATCAGAAACAGACTTTGTTGTCGTTGACCAAACGCTGAAGATCGCCTGCGGAGAGCTCCTGATAGCCGTGAGGCTCCATGCTGAACGAAGCCCGGCCGCCGGACAGTTTCGGCAGCGCGCTGCTGAAACCGAACATTTCCGCCAAAGGCACTTCGCAGCGCAGATGCCTGGCTCCGGCAATATTGTCAATCCCCTGAATCATGGCGCGTCGCGGCTGCAGATAACCGGTGATTTCGCCAATGGTTTCCTCCGGCGCGATAATAACCAGTTTCATCAGCGGTTCAAGCAAAGTGGTGCCGCCGGCAATCGCCTGCTGCAGCGCTTCCAGCACTGCCCCGGCAACGGAGCCTTCAGTGGTATTTTCCGGAGTCCCGCGGATATCCTTTACCGTCGCCTTGATATAAATCAGCGAGTATCCCAGATTCCCGCCGGTTTTCAAACCGTTCATCAGCGTATCCTTAGCGGAATGGACCCAGCTTGAAGGCAGATTGTTTTTGCCGCGAATATCGGTTTCGACAATGATTCCCTGTTCGCAATGGACTGGCTCCAGATGAATATCCGCTTCGGTATAATATTGCGTATCGCCCAGCGTCCGGTCAAAAATGCCGGTAACCGTGCAGGCGTTTTTTATGGTCTCGCGGAAAGCCACACGCGGTTTGCCGAAACGCGCGTCAATATGAAATTCCCTGGCGATGCGGTTGGTATTGATCTCCAGATGCAGTTCGCCCATGCCGGAAAGAATAAGCTGCCCGGTATTCTCATGCCGCTTCATCTCCAGCGTCGGGTCTTCGCGGCAAAGCAGTTTAAGACAGTCGTGCAGGCGGTCCTTGTCTTTGCTGGACCTGGGTTCAATCGCGATGGAGATCACCGGTTCCGGAAAGTCAATTTTCTCCAGGGTCAACGGCCGGGCCGGGCTGCACAGGGTGTCGCCGGTGCCGGTATTCTGCGGACCGATAATCCCGACGATATCCCCCGGTCCGATCTTTTCCACCGGTTCGACGTTTTTGGAATATAAACGCAGGATTCGCTTTATCCTGACCTTTTCGCCGGTGCGGCTGTTCAGCAGCATATCATTGACCGCCAGATGCCCCGCATAACTTCTCAGGTACAGCAGATCGGCGCTGCCGCCGGCAACGACTTTGAATACCAGTCCGCAGAAATTGTGGTCATGAAAATCAACTTTCTCCGGCTTGCCGGTTTTCAGGCAGTTCGCCATGCAGAAGCGGCGGTCTTCCGGGCTGGGCAGATAGTCAATAATCGCATCCAGCACCGGCTGCACGCCGATATTGCGCTTGGCGGAACCGGCAAATACCGGGCACAGCGTGCCGGCAATCACCAGCCTGCGGATTTCCCGGCGGAGCAAGTCATCCGGAATCGCCTTTTCCTCGATATAGTATTCGGCAATGGTATCGGACAGGTCGGCCACGGCGGCGACCAGTTTCTCCCGGGCGGCAGCGCATTCCGCAGCCATCCCGGCGGGAATGTCCTCCTCCTGAACTGCCGCTCCGTCGTCGCCGGTGAAACGCAGAACTTTCATGCGAAGCAGATCCACTACGCCGGAAAACGTCGATTCCTCTCCGACCGGCAGTTGAAACGCGGCAGCCCTGACCGCCGTAAATTTGACAGTGATCTCATCGAATGTCCTGCTGAATGATGCCCCGAGACGGTCAAGCTTGTTGATGAAAGCGATCCTGGGAACATGGTAATGTTCGGACTGCCTCCAGACTTTTTCGCTCTGCGCCTCGACCCCCTCCACGCCGCTGAAGATAACGACCGCGCCGTCAATGACCCGGACCGACCGTTCCACTTCGGCGGTGAAGTCAATATGGCCGGGCGTGTCAATCAGATGAATCAGCCCGGAAGCTTCCGGAGATTTCCAGTCGAAGGAGGCGGCGGCGGCGACAATCGTGATCCCGCGGTTGCGCTCTTCTTCGAGGTAATCCAGCACGGTGGTGCCGTTGTCAATGTCACCGATGCGGTAGGTTTTCCCCGAGTAGTAGAGGAAGCGTTCAGAAAGAGTGGTCTTGCCCGCGTCAATGTGGGCAATGATGCCGATATTGCGAATGTTGTTCAGCAATGTGCTTTCCGACATGATAAATACTCCCGATATTGAACAGACGCCGAATCGCGAAAATATTGAAATCAGAAAACTACTTTTTGCTGAACCAGCGCCAGAACTGCCACCATTTGCGCACAGGAACGTAAGGAGCCACGGCCGGCTTGGGTTGTTTGGGCTTGTTGGTCTGGGTGGAACGTCCGGGTTTTGCCGTCGCGGTTTCAAGCGGATTCTGCCTGCCGGTGTATTTCGGGACTATATTATCAACCGTGCCGAACCCGAAAGCATCTTCGATCTTGGGCATCATGCCGATATTTGAGCGGGAAAGCTTTACCGTATTGGTCACGCCCGGAGCCGCCGGAACTTTATCGGCGGATGTATCCAGCGCCGGATTGCCGGCCTGCGCCACGGCCTCCGGAACTTCAGCGGGAGTCTCCTGAACATATTCCTGCTCGACCGGCTGCTCGGCGGCAGGCTGCTCTTCCGCCGGAGTCTCGTCGAATTGAACATAAGGGAATGTGGCGTGAATTTCAGCCTCGCGGCCCGGTATCGGCGCCGGAACCGCGAAAATGGAAGCACAGATCGCGCATTCCACAAGCTGCCCGGACATCTCAACCGGCACTTCATAGACGGTCTGACATTTGTAACATTGAACCTGCAATATTTCCGCCATATAAACCTCAAGCAGCCGCAACCGCATTTAAAGTTAAAACTTAGACTGTTTTCAGAAAATACTCAAAAGTGATCTTTAACTACAATTTACCTCAAAATATATCTTTGGCAAATTCATTGCGAATTAAAGTCTAATAATTTTAATGTGCAGAATGCTCCATGCGCATTAAAGCAAAAAAGGCCGGATTGCTCCGGCCGTAAAAATCAGCTCATCACTCGTTCATTTCCTGGAATTTGCTGCTCTTGCTGCGCTTGCGTTCCAGTTCGCTCAAAAATACCTTGCGCAGACGGATGTTCTTCGGGGTGACTTCAACCAGTTCGTCTTCTTCAATATATTCGAGAGCCTGTTCCAGACTGAGCATTCTGGCCGGAGCTATTTTCATATTGCGGTCGGAACCGGCGGCGCGCATATTGGTGAGCTGCTTGGCTTTCTGAACGTTGACGACCAGGTCGCCCTCCTTGCAATGCTCGCCGACGATCATGCCTTCGTAGGTTTCTTCGCCGGGCTCGATGAAGAACGTGCCGCGAAGCTGGAGACCGTCAATCGCGAACGGCACGGATTTGCCCTGGGCCATACTGACCATCGTGCCGTTGTTACGGCGCGGAATATCGCCTTTGTACGGAGTGTATTCGATGAACCGGTGGGATACGATGGCTTCACCGGCGCTGGCAGTGAGCGCCCGGCTGCGGAACCCGATCAGGCCGCGGGTCGGAATATGAAATTCGATCAACTGGCGGACGCCGCGCGATTCCATGTGGATCATTTCGCCTTTGCGGATACCGGCCAGTTCGATCAGCTTGCCGGCAAACTCGTCCGGCACGTCAATCGTCAGTATTTCCAGCGGTTCGCATTTCACATCGTCAATCGTCTTGAAAATCACGTGCGGACGGGACACGGACATTTCGTAACCTTCGCGGCGCATCGTCTCCACCAGAATGGAGAGATGCAGCAGGCCGCGGCCGCTGACTTTGAACGCATCGTTGCCGAACGGCTCCACCCGCAGCGCCACGTCGCGTTCAGTTTCTTTGAACAGCCGGTCACGCAGATGGCGGCTGCTGACAAATTTGCCTTCACGGCCGTAGAACGGGGAATCATTTACTCTGAAGACCATGGATACGGTCGGTTCGTCAATGCTGATATTGGGCAGCGCTTCCGGATTTTCAGAATCGGCAATGGTATCGCTGATGTCGATGTCGGTAATGCCGGAAATACCGCAGAGGTCGCCGCAGGTAACCGTATCGGTGTCACGGCGGGTGAGCCCGTCGAACACGAACATCTGCTTGATGAGCGCCGGCTTGGAGGAGCCGTCGCGTTTGATGATGGTCAGCGATTTGCCCAGGGACAGAGTGCCGCGGTAAACGCGCCCGATGCCGATACGGCCGACATAGTCGGAATAATCGAGAGTGGCCACCTGCATCTGAACAGGACCTTCAACCATCCTGGGGCCGGGGATGTATTTAACGATCGCGTCCATCAGCGGAATCATCGAATCGCGGGGATCGCTCAGGGAATAGGCCACCCAGCCGGATCTGCCGCTGGCGTATAATACCGGAAAGTCGAGCTGCTCTTCCGTGGCGTCAAGTTCGCAGAACAGATCGAAAACTTTGTCATGAACTTCTTTCGGACGGGCATCCGGCTTGTCGATCTTGTTGATGACGACAATCGGTTTCAAATTCAGTTGCAGCGCTTTGTCCAGCACGAAGCGGGTCTGCGGCATCGGGCCTTCCGCCGCGTCAACCAGCAGCAGCACGCCGTCGGCCAGCTTCAATACGCGTTCCACCTGGCCGCCGAAATCGCTGTGGCCGGGGGTGTCAATGACGTTGATCTTGATATCTTTATAAATGACACTGATATTTTTCGCCAGAATGGTGATTCCGCGTTCGCGTTCCAGGTCGTTGCTGTCAAGAAAACACTCATGAAATTCCTGGTTTGCGCGGAACAGTTTGGACTGTTTTATTATTTCATCCACCAGCGTTGTCTTGCCATGGTCGACGTGGGCGATGATTGCTACGTTTCTGATATCCTGCATAATTTCCTTCAAATCTCTCACGTAAAATTGTTTTTTTATTCTACAAACCGGATAATATAGCACTCTTTTTCAATTATACATCACCCGCATTCAAAAATATCACAACATTCTAATATTAAAGAAAATGCACCGCCGCAACACGGCTTAATAGTTTCCCCGAAGTTTTGGACATCACCGGCCTTCATTCCGGACACCGCCATCGCCTGTTTTGGACAACCGTTACAGCGCCGTCCGGCAAGGACGACACTGCAACTCCGACACTTTGGAGTCCAGTTGAGCAGAGACTGTTTCGCCCATGCGCCCGGCATAACAAACCGGACAACCGCCAGACTCCTACACTTTGGAGTGTCGTTGAACATAATGTTTTTCAGTTTTGCAATCATTCCGGACATTCTGGCCCCTAGTTCTGCATTTCCCGCGTTCACAACTTTTCTTGCTTTTCTCTCCCGCATTCGCGGGACCCGCAAGCGGGGCACACTCCCGCATTCGCGGGCTTCCTCACTCCG
>JBAYIO010000109.1:0-18513 GCA_041665605.1 Victivallaceae bacterium
AAAAAAGGAATTACAATATATTTTACATCATATTATAGTTGCAAATTTAAGAAACACAAAAAAGTTTTGCATATATTCACATTATTCTATAGGCGCACCCAATTAAGTATTGTGTTAATGGTTATCAATTAATCACTTAAATTAGTTTTTTGCCGAAAATAATTTATCCGCCGCAGGCGTGAAACTAAAGTCCGGGAGCGCCGGTCGTCTGACCGGCTTTCGGCTGTTTCCGCTTTGAGCAAATAAATTTAAAAAGCCGGTCAGACGACCGGCGCTCCCGGGGATGATCCTTTAACCGTAATTGTAAATCCTATTCCCATAAAGTTAATCCAATCCTTAATTCCGGATAATAAGCCTCGGATTTCTCATTCTCAATTTCCCATTGCTTCTGATTTTTCCGGTTCCCATTCTGACTCTTGACTTCTCTCTTTTTACATATAGTGATTTTGTCAACTGAAACTGTGGCAATAAGTTCAAATAACGCGATAAAACAGAATTTTGTATTTTGTGATTGCTGAGCAATCTTTGGACTGCGGCGACCCTGCGCCGCTTTGGAATTGGATTGCCCCGGAAGCAGGATAAAACCAGTGAACAGCCAGACAAAGCGGCGCAGGATCGCCGCACAAGTGCCTGACAAAGATACGAAAGCCGGCTTGTCCGCCTCTGGATCGTCTTACCGGTTTTATACTCTTCTATTCCATAATCAATATCCGCCGTTGAAGTTTTTTGTTTGCATTTCGTACAACATAAAGCATGGCGAATCCATTGCGGCAGGCGCTCCTGACTGGACTGGTTGAATGCAATATGGGAGTTAAAAAATGAAGCTAATAATGAACAATGTTTCATAGGAAAAGGTAAGTTAAAGCTTATTTCTGAATCTTGCGACTGAAAATATTAAAATAAGACGTGTGAATAAACGATAAATCAATGAATATGCATAAAAAATGAAAATAAAGCGGACCGTCCCCGATGTAGAGACAATTGTTTTATTCTCCGTTTAATTTTTAAATTGGCTATTGACAAAGCAGGGGCACATATGTATAATGTATATCATACATGATATCACACATGGGAATTATTGATGTTAGAAACAAAATACATAGATTTAAGTGTTTTAATAGAAAAGGGCATAAAAGATGGCCTTTGGAAAGAACGCCTGCCAAGTGTTAGAGAACTAAGCAAGGAGTTAAATGCCGACCCTGCAACGGTTTCAAAGGCATTCAGACTTTTAGCGGAAAAAGGGTTTGTCAGCATCCAGGGCAACAAAGGCACATTTATAACCCAGCCTGGGAAGTGCGCAAAACATAAAGTCATCGGCATTGTTGGGATGAGCACAGACAATCCGCATTATTTTGAAGAGCTTTCAGCGATGGAAAAAACTGCGGAGGCGAGCGGGTACAAAGTGGTAGGTCTTGTGCATAAAAATGATTTGTTTGTTAAAGGCATAAATCTGCTTCTCAGATTCCCGGTTGACGGCTATATCTTCATGTATTCAAGTTTGTCTGCCGAGATAGCTTTTTCCCTGCGTGAAAACGGCATTCCTTTTGTTGCCTGCAACAAACCGGCCGGCATTCCCGGCGTAAACTGGGTTGACTTCGATTCCGAAAAGGCTCTGGCAAAAGCGCTATTTTATCTTATCGGTCTTGGTCATAAAAGAATAGCTTACATTGATTTTTACAGTACGGCCTATAATTTTAGCGAAAGAATCCTTAATGTTTACCAAAAGGTATTGTCTGAATCCGAAATTCCTTTTGATAAATCACTTTTTATTTCAAAGGGCATTGCCTCATATTACAGTATATACGGAGAAAATTATCTAAAGGCATGCGAGGCGTATGGCGCAGATTGTGCCGGTGAGATTATGCAGCAAAAGGAAAAACCGACTGCGGTTTTGATTGCATACCCGCCAATAGCCTATAGCTTCATCGAAAAATTGAAAAAGCATAAAATTAATGTTCCCGGAGATATCTCGGTTATATCTTATAATTCTTTTCAGGATAAAGATGAATTTTTAACCATTTTATTTAAAGATTATGAAAGAAGAAGTTCAACTGCGGTGAAAATATTGCTGCATTGTATCGATAATCCATATAGCGAAGCAAAACAGGAACTAATAGCGAGCAAAATCATTGTTAAAAAAAGTACTTCTGATATAAGAAAAAAGACAAATTGCACCATGATATTTTCAAGAAAAGCGGTGTGTGTTTGACGGATAGCATCTAAAGCATTCGCCAGCTTCGGGAATCTGATATTTTTAGAGTTTTGCAGTCGAAAATTATTATAAAGGGGCATTATTATGAAAAAGCTTTATTTGTCTCGTCTTTTTTCCGGCGTAACCGGGAAACGAATTTTTACGCTCATTGAACTCCTCGTAGTGATCGCCATCATCGCGATTTTGGCATCGATGCTGCTTCCGGCGCTGGCGAAAGCCAGGCAAACGGCGTATAGCACAAAATGCATTAATAATCTTAAACAAGTAGGATTCAGCGCCTTTAATTACAGCAGCGATTACCGTGATTATGCGCCATACGGATTATTTGGCGCCAACTATATCTACACTAATAATTTTAACAATGTATTTCAAAAATATATCGGCACTGCAACAATGATAAAAGACAAGACCGGATATTACCAGTCAATTCTGGTAATGTGTCCTGCCGGCAAACGTTTCGATGAGTCCAGCACTCCCGGTGTTCCAAATTTCAGCTATGGCTTTAATGACACTGTAAGCCGCTCATTCGGCACTATTACCGCCACCAAAATACAATACAGACTGACCAGCATTTCAAAACCGTCAAAGAAGTTCATGCTCAATGACGGGACTGCCGGCAATGGATTGACAAGCAGCGCCAATTTCTCCTTCCGTCATAATAATCATTCTGCCAATGTTATTTTTGTTGACAGCCATGTCGGTACTTTGAAATGGACTGAGTTAATTCCATATGATGCGCCTAAAAATACTGATTTTTATTAATACAATGGCTGTAAGATTGAGGAAAAGGAAGAACATATCAAGCCGTATCTATGCTCGTTTTTTTCTGTCAGGAGCTTATTACTGGCTGCTAGGTGCAATCTTTTGAGGAAACAGCGGGGACACATCCCCTTTACACAATATAATAAATGAATCTATGTCAATAGTCTTTTAACAAAAATAATAAAGGAGCCGAATAAGAAAATTAGAATTTAGAGTTATGCAATTGGCTCAATTAACAGATTAAATTTCGAATGTCAAAAAATTAACCATGAAGAGAACGCATTGCTCAGACGCGTGCTTGAGTCGCAAACAAAAAAGGGGGGGATATTATGAAAAATGAGGTTTCTGTAATTATAGGCGCACTATTAGTGATTGTAGCTGTTTGTCTGCCCAATATTGTCAATGCAGCGCAAATCAAGGCCACGGCGTCATCAGAGGAAACTGACACCCTTTCCGTGGACAAAGCCGTTGACGGCGATAGAAATACCAGATGGTCAAGCGTTCCCGAAGATGGTCAATGGTTAGAACTCGATTTAGGTGCGGTAAAAAAGCTTTCCGGGCTGAAAATTTTATGGGAAACTGCTTTTGCCAAAGAGTATGAAGTCTTAGTATCAAATGATAAGCCGATTCAGTACAAAGACTGGAAAAAGGTTTACTCAACATCAGATGGCGCTGGCGGCCAGGAGAATATTAAATTTGATGAACAGTCAGCAAGATTTATAAGATTGAATTTAATAAAACGCGGAACCGGGTATGGTTTTTCAATTTTTGAAATTGCATTATTGCCGGAAGCCGGTAAAAGCGAGTCTGAAGTTCCTGTAGTTAACACATCATCAGGCATCAAAGTCAGGGCGTCATCCGTGGAAACTCCCAACCTCTCCGCGGACAAAGCCATTGATGGCGATGTAAATACCAGGTGGTCAAGCGTATGTAAAGACGAGCAATGGATCGAATTTGATTTCGGGATTGCGAAATCATTTGACGGATTAACCATTATCTGGGAACTGGCGTTTGCAAGAGAATATAATATCCTGGTTTCAAATGACGGGAAAAAATGGAAAAAAGTATATTCAACTAAAAATGGCGCGGGCGGTACTGAAGATATAAAATTTGCTGTTCAGAATGCCCAATATTTAAAAATTGATTGCACGAGGCGCGGCACTCAATGGGGCAATTCAATTTTTGAAGTTAAATTGCACTAGGTTAAATAGTAAAAATAAAACTGAAGAAATTCCTTGCTATTTTAATTTTAAATAAAAAGATAAGCACTATGGGAATTCCTTCAGATTATAAAATGGTCATTATTATGAAAAAGTTCTCTTTGTCTCGTCCTTTTCCGGCTTGACCGGAAAACGAATTTTTACTCTTATGGCTGTTTAGAAAAAACAACATACACACAAGTTAGAATTTTGCAATAGACCCCAAAATTGAGGGAAAAAATTATGGGAAATATGTCAAGTCATATCTGTGTTCTGCTTTTTTTGTCAGTAGTTTCATTGCTGGCTGTCAGTTGCAGTCTTTGGGGAAGCGAAGGGAACGCATCCTCCCTTGCGCAGAGGGATATCGCCGTCTGGTTGAGCACGGAATCTCCCCCAAAGACGTGGGAAAATGGATACGGAAAGCCGTTCCCTGCCGATTATCAGTTAAAAAACGTAGCTGACGCCGGTTTCACCGATGTGTTCTTTTTCTCTCATCCGGGCAGGGGGCCGATCTGTTTTTATTACAACACCAGCGTGGAATATGCCGGAAGAAGTGAAAACATGCAAGGCCGGGAGTGGATTGAGGACACTTTAAACGAAGCGGACAAGCACAATCTCAAGGTCTGGCTCACGATTACCCCCAGTTACAAAGTCAATGGCACCAGTATTGCGGGGTTGAATGATTCCAGAATGATTAAATTATGGTGCGACATCGTGGAGGAATGGGGAAAAGTATTCAAGCCGCGGCATAAAAGCCTTTACGGGATAATGCTGCATGAAGTGGATTGCGCCGAAGGCGAGGACACTCATGGCAGCGAGACTATGATGTTCAGCATTTTCTGCCGGAAAAACTTCGGCGAGAAATATGCAGGCGACAAAATGCCGAATGGCAAGGGCGGGACGAAATGGGACAGGAGATTTTACCTCTATAAAAATGAGGCTGTGAATAATTTTACAAAAGCATTGCGGGACATGGCCGCCAAATACGATATGAAAACAGCCTTCTGCCTCTATAATCCGGAACAATACACTTCAAATTCAGCGATATGGGGCTATGACACCCTGGCGCTTGAAAAAATAGTTGATCGTCTCTGGATTTTAGACTATTATGATTTAAAGGGCGCCTGGGTCGAGATCGGCCCGAGCTATATGGGGGTAAATATGCCCTACAAAGAGATGCTGGCGTTCCATGGCCGGCCGGTTAGCGTCTTCGAGGACAGAGTGATGCTGGTTCCTGAAGTTATACGGCAATCACAAAGGAAATACAAGAAATTCACGGATATTTACGGCAGCAATGCCGACTGGCTTGCGATCGCCGGGAAAAGCCAGAAAGTTATTGACCTTTTCACCGGGGTCGGGAATGTCAGAAAATGGAATGATCTGCAAAGTTCGTGGACAGGAGCGGCGACACAGACTAAAACAGCTTTGCTCGCTTCTTCTGTTCCATTTGTCCTGAGATATCCCGATGCGCCCGGGGTGAAATTCAACAGTGTATTCAAAAACCTGAAAGATGAGATGAAGAAATGCTGTCTTGCTGACACTTTGCTTATTGGTTCGGAATTCACGCTTGATCCTCAGAATCTCAGGAAATACGATCTTCTGATCTTGCCCGAGGAAATGGGCATTGGAATTGATGAAGCTTTCTTTAAGAGCCTGAAAAAGTATGCGGAAAAAGGCGGGAAAGTGCTTGTCATCGGGACGCCTCTGACTATCGGGAACAGCGATTTGACTGTCCAGAAGGACTGTATGGAAGAAGTCTTCGGGATAAAAATCAACAAATTCAATCCGCGTCCGGCTGACATGCTGCTGGAAAGCGCAAAATTTCCGCTGGCGGCAAAAAAGATAAAAGGCGCATCCCGGGATATCAGTGCAACTACCGCTGAAGAAATATTGATCAGCGACAAAATCACTGGCAAGCCTGTTCTCACCCGAAAAGGGAACTTTTATTATCTGGCGCTTGGATATGCGGAAAACAATGGCATTTTTTTCAACGATTTAATCGGAAAAATTTCGCCCCAGCCATTGCAGCTTAAAGATAATGCAAATTTCAAATTGGAATCCGCCGTCAGGAAAAACAATGTGCTGTGCGTGTCGCTGCCAAGCGAAAAAACGGCGACCGGCATTTTATCCGTGGATGCGGCGAAAACCGGCTTGAATGGGGATATTTTTGAAATTAGAAATATCGTTACCGGCAAGACGATTTGCAATGCCAGCGCGGATGAATTGAAAAAAGGCATAAAAGTCAAAACCGAATATGATTCCGAACCCTATGTCCTGGCAATAGGTTCCAGCCGCGATCTGGTGTGCTTCAGCGGCATTTACCCGGACAATAAAGTGTTTGCTGACATGGGAAAAGTCAATGCTGTTGAAAATCCCCAGGTCGCAATTATGGTCCCCAATAAACCAGGGATAAAAGTCGGCATTTACCAGAGCAGTTACGGCGCAAAAGAAATTTATGCCGAATTTGACAAGACAACCGGCTTCAACTGCTTTTATCTGCCCCGGCTTGACGCTGAATGTCTGGGCCTGGCCGACGTGATAATCATACCCCAGCCAACCAATGATATCTTTTTCCAGAACGGGACAAAGGTAATTATGGAAATGGTGCGGTCGGGAAAAGGGCTTATGCTGACGCATAGTGCGGTAATCGATGCATATAAGATGTTTCCTGACGTCGTGGGCAGAAACACGGAAAAAATCATGGGAATTAAAGACAACCGGCTGAAAATAGCGTTAGCACATCCTGCCGCGGCCAGTTTCAGGCCGGACGACTGTTACACGCCGGGTTTTGAGTTTGACCACTATGCGTTATCCCCCGGCAGAAATGCCGAGATAATAGCGAAAGACAAACTGGACAACCCGGTTGTTATTGCCGGCGGGGTCGGCAAGGGCAGGATAATCGTCAACGGAACGCTTCCGGGAAAAATCAGCATCTGTGAAAATCCTTCTTTCGTTGAAGACAAAAAAATGGACAGCAAGGAACTGCAATTCCTCATTGACTCCGTCAAATGGCTTGCGGGTGATAAGCTGAAGACGGAAGCAAAGTAATACCGGTTCGCAATCTTCAATCTATATCCCTCAGTTGAACGATACATTTTGGGGTTACTGCTTAATATACAAAACTTTGCACAAAGCATTCACCCGCCGGGTGAAAACAGCAAATCGGGGTCTCAAGAGCAAATCGGGGTACAAAACTTTAGCTTTTGTGTTTTCGATGATTGTGAATAAGTTATTTTGGGACTTTTTGAGAGAATTTTAGCAATAGTATTGAAACCAAATTTTGAGTTTTTGATGCTTAAAAATCATTTAGAAGAGAACAGGATTGTTCATATCTTTTATTTGATTGGTTTTATGTTTTTTAAGCATAATGAATTTAATTTATGGTTATTAAATTCCACCTTATTCTTAGGAGCCGTACAAAAATAACCTTTACATCTTCGCGATTCTCCCGGATGCCTTTGGGTTTGCCGGCTCGTTACATACCTTCATGGATGCGCCACTCCGGCAATTCCCAAAATCACCTCGGTATATTTCGCGAAACTTGTAAAGGTTATTTCCTAGCTCCTAAGGAGTCGTTCAAAAATAATTGGTACTTTCTACTGGTGTCTCGGGGGCTCTTTCGGTTTTGCCGGTTCGTTACAAAGCTACGGCTTTGCTCCTCACCGGCAACCCCAAAATTTCTCCCCGATACCCTCAGTATAAAAATACCACTTATTTCTTTACAGCTCCTAATGCATGGGAAAAATTAAATTTATTTTCATTCTTTTTTGTTGCAGGGGTATTGCTTTTTAATTGTCGATACGTTATAATAGGCTTATGAAAAGTTTTTCATAAGGCTTGGCGTTGAATGTAAAATGTTTCATAAAGGGATAATTGATGAAACGTTCCAATATAACTGAACTGGCGCGGCGGGCAAATGTGTCGGCGGCAACTGTTTCCAGGGCCATGAACAATCATCCTTATGTTAAGAAGGATGTATATGACCGGATTATGAATGCCGCGCACGAGATGAATTATATGCCGGGCAATGTTGTGCGTAAAAAGCGGCTCGGGATAATTATCGAGGATTTCGACTACAATATGATCGGCGCCTACTCCGGCAGCGTATTGATGCATCTCAGCAAGTATTGCGGCATGAACGGGTGGGGGATGGAAATTGTGCCGATCAGCGATTTGCAGTTGCTGGAGGAGAGTTTCATCAAAGTGGCGATTTCCATGAGTCCGCGCAGTATAGGAAAGTTGAAACATACCAGAATTATACCTTTCAACTGGAGAACCGAAGGTTATCCGGCGGTGCTTTCCGACTACAGGCAGGAAATCAGGATTGCAGTCGAACACTTGTTTGAGCGCGGATGCCGTCGTCCGGTGATGTGTCTGCCCGGACGCGAGTCGCCTGAGATAATCAACAGCATCGGCCAGCGGAAAGCATCTTTTCTTGAACGGCTGGGTGAACTGGATCTGCCCGGCGGCGAAGGAACGATCGGTTATTTGATTGAGGGCAATCCGGTGGAGGTGATCGGCAAGCTTCTGAAAAATAATCAGGCGGACTCGCTGATTATCGCCGGTGAAGACATGCTGTATCCCGTCAATTACGCTTTAGACATTCTCCGGTACAGAATACCGGAAGATATTTCAGTGATTTCGTATGAGAACAGAATGATCTCGCAATATATGATTCCGCCGCATACGGCGATCGCCCAGGATTTTGATATGCTGTCGGAAAACGCGATCCGCCTGGCCGATAAAGTATTGGACGGCTCGCTGGAGCCGGAGACGAAAATATTGGTGCCAAGCCAGTTAATTATCAGAGAATCAGTGAAGTCCATTTAAAGTTTTTGCATACTATACAAACTAAAAGAAAGGATGAAGAAAATGAAAAATGACCACGGGTTTCGCAACGGTTGCAAGTTTTTCACACTCATTGAACTCCTGGTGGTGATCGCCATCATCGCGATTCTTGCTTCAATGCTGCTTCCGGCGCTGGGCAAGGCGCGGGAGAAAGCCAAAGCATCTGCCTGCACTAATAATTTAAAACAACTCGGTCTTATGCTCGCGACTTATTCCATTGATTACAATGACTATCTGATTTACGACAGTTCGACGAACGGGAAGCAGTGGTTTTATGTGCTTAGCATTAATAAGTATTTGAAGACCGCCAATCCGGTGGACGATAAAATTATAAAATGTCCGGCGGATATCCACCCGTGGTACGCCACTACCAGTTACACGCATAATCCCTTTACCACTAACCTTTATGACACCGTAACCACCACTCCTTTCGTTCCGATGAAAGCCAACAGATTTAAGAAACCAAGTCAGACTTTCTATTTTATGGATATGCGCGGAACGGTCTCATATCCTGAAGGCGTGCTGATCATCAATCCATGGGTTGCTGACAATTTAACTGCATTCTCCTTCCGGCACGGCGGCGGCGGCGAAGCCGCCAATAACGGCTATGCCAATACGCTGTACATTGACAGCCATGTCGGCAGCATGAAAGCGCCGGTGCCGACCGATTTATATCAGCCGTTCTGGGGACGCCGTTAATCAGCCGCAATTTATTTCAATACCCCCGCTGCCTTGCAGCGGGGCAGTTCATTAATCCGACTTGAAGACATGACGATTTCATATTTAATTTAAGGAATATCAGAGGAACACCATGAGAATCACCGCGACTTTTCTTGACGAAATCAGTACTGACATCCCGCACCAGAACTGGGGATATGCGGAATGGGACCTGGACTTCCAGGCCATGCAGCGCATAGGGATTAATACCGTGGTCATGATCCGCTGCGGCCTGGAGCGCTTTATCACATATCCGTCAAAGATTATGGTGGCCGAATGCGGGGCTTATCTGCCGCCGGTGGACCTGGTTGACATGTTCCTGGAACTGGCGGAGAAATACGGGATGCGTTTTTTCTTCGGCACCTACGTCGGACACCGGGAATGGTGCGACGGCGGGATTGATTATAAGAAAGAAGTTGATCTTGACAAGCGGATCGTGAATGAAGCCTGGGGGCTTTACGGACACCGCAAGGCATTTAAAGGCTGGTATCTGTCGAAAGAAATCAGCGTGAATGTCAAGCCGATCGTCCATGAATTTGTCGAACTCGGCCGGTTCTGCAAGGAGATTTCCGGCAATCTGCCGGTGATGATTTCGCCGGGGATGCTTGGACGCAAGGCCTGGCTGCCGACGGATAAAGACGCCCATGATCTGGATTTTGAGCGTCATTACCGGGAGTGGGATGAAATTATGGGGACCATTGCCGGCAATGTGGATATTGTGGCATTTCAGGACGGCCATGTTCATTTCTGGGAGCTGCCGGAAGTGCTGAAGATAAACAAGGCGCTGGCGGACAAGCATGGCCTGGACTGCTGGACCAACAGCGAAACTTTCGACCGCGATATGCCGTTCCGTTTCCCCCCGATCAAATGGGAGAAACTGCTGCTGAAATTAAAAGCGGCGGAAGCTGCCGGGATAAAAAACACCATGACTTTCGAATTTTCGCATTTCATGAGTCCAAATTCATTCTGGCCGCAGGCGGGGAATCTCTACAACCGCTATCGCGAGTATCTGCTTACTGTAAATCCTTAATACTGTGAATAATGAAGAGGATAATATGACGTTTGGAGTTATGTTATTTTCCGTTTACCGGATGGCTGAATACGGCTTCGGGCTGATCGTGCAGGAAAAATGATTTTAAATCCGCAGGGGAAAAGACCTGTGCCGCAATTTTAAGTAAAATAACTCTGAGGAAATGATCTCCGATGAAAGTCATGGAATTTGCCCGTCAGACCCAGGTATATACGCTATATGAACCACGCAATTACCGCGTTGGGAAATTTTCCGACACCGGCAGCGCGGAAACAAAGCGCGAAACGATTCTCGACATCAAGGGGCACGGTTTGCTGAAACGCCTTTGGACCACCCACGGGAAAGGCGATCATATCAAGGTGCATATTTTCGTCGACGGCAGCGACTGTCCGGTAATTTCCGGGTTTGCGCATGAACTGTCCATGGCTGCGGAGCGTATCAGTTGCGAGCAAATTCCGCTCGGCGGGTTCAGTGACCGTCTAAGCTCAAACCTCTACCTCCCGATACCGTTTGCCGACTCCCTGCGAATCGACGCCGAGCCGGAAGGCGAAATCGGGGGCGGACCTTACTGGCAGATCGACTATTGCCTGGATTGTGATGAAAAGCCGCCTTTGCCCAGGCAGACAAGCGGGAACGGAAAGCCCGTGCTCGTCTATGACACCCTGCCGTCCGCGCCGCCATCGGCAGACAGGGAGCCGCTTCAATTCATTGACGAGGATATTGAACTGCATGAGGCGTCTCCCCATAATATCCGGCTGGAAAGCGGCGGCATTATCCGGAAACTGGTAATTTCCGGAAAAGATATTGACAGTCTGTTGCTGCGCATAGCTTTCGATGGACAGCCCGCGCCGGACGGCCGTCTCGACGGTCCCTTCCAGGTTGATGCTCCGCTGCGTTATCTTGTTGGACAGTTTAACAATGCCTGCGTGGAGCGTTTGGGCTCAAAAGCGGTCATTCATTTTCCGATGCCGTACAGATTCCGTGCCGGCATTCAACTGCTGGCCGCCATGGACTACGGCGCTTTTAATGAAAAATATCAGTTCAATGTCCGGATCGAATATGACCGGAATCCGCCGCCGCCCGAATCCCTGACTTATTTTCATGCCCGATTCAGATGCGAAGAGACCAACGGTTATGATGATTTCGAATGTTGCGCCGCACGCGGCAAAGGTCATTTTGTTGGCGTCCACATTTTCGATACCGGTCATGATCACGGAGGCGGGGACAATATCCTTTTTGACGCCGGCGCCGACTCTGCCGGACAGTTGCACGGCATTTGCGGCGAGGACTATTTTCACATGGCCTACATGCGCATTTGGAACTTGACTCCATACTGCGGATGCCCGAGTCATTCCGCGCGATACCGCTATCATCTGGAAATGCCGGTTCCCTTCCGGGAGTCGTTCATTTTCAACTGGGGTTCTTTTGCCGGCCAGCCGGCAAAAGCTGTGGCGTTCTGGTATCAGGACAAGCCGGCGGCGAATATCGCGGAACATGAGCTTGTCTATACTCTGACCGGCCCCTTTGCGCTCGCCGGGATTGACGATTTGACGCCGGGCGCGCCGCCTCCGCCAACAGCGCTGGCGGGTCCGGGGTTCGACAATATTGAGGTTTCGCCGCAGTCATGGCAAAAAAAAGCACAGCAGGGGTTCGTTGATCTTTGTCATGTGCATCGCCGCCATATCTGGCCGGCGCCACCGTCGCTCGGATGTATTGCAAGCGATATTTGCGTGTGTGCGGAAACGCGGCTATGGGTGTCACAACGGACGGAATCACTAATTCGTCTGGGGTGTGACGATCCCGTCCGCCTCTATCTGAACGGGGAGCTGATTTTCTCCGACAACGGAAGGAACCAGCCTGATCCATTCATGGTCTTTAAAATTAAAGCCGTATTGCGCGATGGACTGAATACGCTGCGCGTCGTTGTTGGAAATACCAGAAATTTCAACTGGTACTGGAACGGTTTTTCCATGGTCATTGAAAACGATTTGCGTGGAGACGACATCGCTTTTCTGGCTTGAATGCAGGATTGCGGCTTGATAAAGGGATATTCCAAAAACAGGAAAAATTTAATGAATATATCACAAAATAGTCAGGGAGAACAATAATATGCTGTTTCGATTCATGTTGATCTGTTTGCTTGCCGGAGTAGGATTAAATGCGGCGGAGCCTGCCTTTGACAACGGCGGCTTTGAAAAAACGCTATGGAAAGGCATTCCTGCCGGCTGGGGCGGCAAGGCCGTTATGACCGACGGGAAATCCCAGCCGCCCAATTCGGCATTGGACACGGAGGAGTTCAAGGAAGGCGGACAGAGTCTGAAACTTGAACTGACCCCGCAGCATAAAATTGTCATTGTCGGGACTCAGTTAGGCAAGGTCATTCCAGGGAAAGTGTATGAAATATCCTTCTGGTGCCGGATAACCGGGGACTGCCGGATCGCATTGCGGGAAGATCATATTATGGCAGGCGAAAAATGGAATGAGAAGCTGTTTAAAAATTTCATTACAGTGCAGGGGGCGTCTGCCTGGAAGAAAATTACCGGCAAAGTCACGGCGGCGGACGGTGATGACAAGCTGGGGATTACCATGTTCATTGATAAAGGGCCGGGTACGGTCTGGCTGGACGGCTTTGAAATTCAGGAATATGTAATCAGCGCCGGCGATGAAGTGGCATTCCGCATGACACCTGATTACTATACGCAGAATAACATTTTCTCATTGTCCCGGCAGGCTCCGTTAATGCTGTATCTGACTTGCGCCAACAAGGCACAGCATAAATCTGTCAATCCGCGGACTGTCATCGAACTGCCGGAAGAGATTCAACTGCTGAGCTGCGGTTACGATTCCAGGGAATACAAACCGGCGATGAAATTCAATAAAAACGGCCAGGCTTATGTTCGTTACGAATACACGCTGGGACTGCCGGGCATTGTGATGCGCGCTCCTGATTTCTCGCAGACAACTTTTGACTCGGTGGTGCCGCTGTTATTCACGGATGCCGCCGCCTCGGACAAAGTTTATAAATGTTTTATTTCCTATCAGGATGACAAACTGACCAGCCAGCCGTCGGAATTTGATATCCGCATCAGCGGCGCGATTGCGCCGGCGGCGACGCCGAAATATTTTTCCACCGGCATTCACAGCGGCACCGGCGTTGAGTTTTACGGCAAGCCGCTGACCGATTTCATGTCATTCTATAAAAGCTGCGGATTCAATACCATTTATCTGCCGGAAGTATTGCGCGCGGGCGGAGTCACGCCGGAAGGTTTCAGCCGCAACCCGGCGCCGTTATATAAAGCCGCGGATGAAACCGGGGTGAGCACTTACGTCTCCACCAACTGTCTGGTCAACGGCTATATGCTGAGATATACCGCCGCAACCGCCAATGCCCCGGATGAAGTGAAATTGAAGAATGCGTCAGGCGCAATAGACAAAAGCTCTTTTGACCCGGCCTATATCAGCCGCAAAGGCGAATGGTATGTGAAAGGCGTAAACAGCGTGGTTGAAAGTGCGGTAAAGTTGAATGCAAAGGGTATCTGGATCAACTGGGAGCCATGGATGTTTATTGGCGACAAAGGCAGTTTCACTGAGTTGTCGCTGAAAGATTTTGCGAAGTTCGCCGGTCTGCCGGAAAATGAAGTTTTATCCGCGCCGCCACTGGAGCTGTTCAGAAAATACCGGGATAAATTATATCTGTTTCAGTCGGCGCAATGCGGTACGGCAATGAAAGCGCTGATGGAAATTATCCGGAAACGCGGCGAAGAACTGAATCATCCGCTGGAAACAATACTTTGCACCGGTTCCGCCTTTTTCCGCGAACCCGGCAGTATTGAGTCGGAGAGAGAATACCGGCGCACATTCATGACCGAGCAGTGGATGAAATATTTCAATACGGTTTCATCCTGGTATTATCTTTATTTCAATTCTGACGATTATCTTGACGCCAGGCAGAAGAAACTGATTGACGCCGGATGCCGCATTCCGGAAACCAATATTTTGCAGCCTTCCAGCCATTTTACGACTTTGCGTGAAGTTGAACAGACGATGGAATTCATCCGCGGGCAATGTGCCGCCGACGGCAGAGCAACCGCCAGGTATATTCATCTTTCCCAGAATCTTCAGTGCGATAAATGGGTAGTCACGCCGTCGGAAATCAGAATTCAAATGCTGGCGGCTTTCCTCGGCGGCGCGGACGGCATTGATCTCTATTATTTTCCGCAGGGCTATGATGGCGAATACTGGCGCAATGCCGCCGGAGCCAATGCTGAAATCGCCATGTTTGAAGATTTTGTATGCAAAGGAAAAAAGCTGAATTCGAACGCAGCCATCACTCCGCTGACTGCGCTTTTCAAAAGCAGTGAACACGATTTCAGCCGCCGGCTGGCGGTCAGGACATTTGAGAAAGACGGACGGATTCTGGCGGCGGTATGCAACTTCGACTTCAACAGTTCTGCTCCGGCGGAGCTGTCATTGACTTTACCGGAAAATCAGAAATATGTTCTGACCGCGCCGTATGAAAAAGAGTATTATCGCGGACCGTCCAATCCGTGGCTTACCGCCGCCGGTTTGCGCAATATTCCGGTGCTGATTCCGCCGCTGTCAGTGAAGTTTCTGGTAATCGAACCCTGGCAGGACGGCAAAGATTACGGCAGCGCTGTTGACCTGAATAAACTTCGCCAGGAAAATGAAAAGCTGATCCCGCAACTCGACCGCCGCTTCCGCGAACAGCAAAAGGAAGTGGACAAAATCCAGCGCGAGATAAAAGGCGAATCACAGGAAGCGTTCAGTTCCGCCGCCAAATTCAAACCGTTGACAGACGGCGGCTTTAAAACTGAATTGAAGGAACAGGACGGCAAGTATCTGCTGACTGTTGCAACCGTAAGTCAGCAAATAACCATTACTCCGGAAAACGGAGCGATCATCAGCCAGTGGCAGGCCGGTGATAAAACCATGATTTCTCCCGGAAACGGTTCACAGATGTTCGGGAAGGACAAGTTCTATTCGCCTGCCGGTTATGAAGGCGGAATTGCCGGAACTTATCAACTCGAAAGCCAGAGTATCAATGGCGGCAATTTAAATCTGGTTTTCCGCAAGGATTTGGCCAAAGGCGCGCTCAAGGGCCTGACCATCTATAAAACCTTCATAATCGCCAATGATAAACCGGATTTAACGCTCAGTTACCGGTTTGTCAACAACGGGCGGGAAGCTTTCACCGCCGGGTTCTGGTCCGGCAATATTTCCGAGATCAGCAATTGGAAATATAAACCGGAAATGCAAACCGGCAGCAGGCAGTTTTCCGCTGCTGATCTGATGGCAACCACTTACTGCCGGAACGGCAGCTCCGGCATAACCGCAATCGAAGGTTTGCTTAAACAGGTAAAGACGGAAGAAATCAAGGCGGACTCCGCGATTTTGAGCAGCGCCGCCGGAAAAGTTAAAATCAGCACCGCGGCAGACCGCCTGGCCGGAATTCTTTTCTGGGCAATGGGAAAACAGGAAACAGACACTCTGGAATTCTTTTTTATCCCGCAGACAATGAAGCCCGGCGCTGAAATGCAAATCCGACTGAATTATTCAAGTCTGGAGTAACCAATCCCAATAATCAGAAAGGAGAATCATTCAAAAGACCGTTAACCGCCATTAACATTCCAACATGAGGGGAACAGAGAATGAGAAAACACGATAAATTATTGCTGAGATGTTTTATTGCTTTTGCTTTACTTCTATGCTTTCGCCTTTCTGCCGACCAGCCGCACATTCAACGCAGCGGCGTAAATCTGGTCACCAATCCGGACACCAGCGGTTCAGCCAACTGGGTTCCTGGCGGCAGCGCGGTATATGACTCAACCGTATCCAGAGACGGCGGCACCGGCTCATTTAAAATGACCATTCCCTATCCGAATACCAATTACAGTTATGTTGATTCTGCGCTTATCTCTGTCACTCCAGGGAATACTTACACTCTGGCATTTTATATGCTGAGTAATATTTTCCCGTCTCCCGGGCCGATTATACATGTCTGTTATTATGACTCAAACTGGAACTATGTGCGCACTTCTCCAGCTTCCATTGAATGCGTTACTGACTCAAATTCCTGGCAGGAATGTGTTTATCTGTTTCGGCCTCAACCCGGCGAAGTTTATGTGAAAATTGACTGTACTTTGTACTTTCAGCCTAACGGGAGCAGCGGTTCGGTCTGGGTAGATAACTTTTATCTTGGCAGCGGTATTGGCTTTGAACAGCCGCCAACAGCCAAAACCGCATTTAACGGGACGAAAACCAAAGTTGATGCCCTGGGCAACGTTAAAATCTATAAAAATGGCGCATGGTATCCGTTTTTCCCCATTGCCGTTTATGCGGACGGGTCCCGGTCGGACTGGACTGTTTATTCAGTGCAGGGCTTCAATACCAATATGTGGGCAGGCACATACGCCGACCTTCAAAAGGCAAAAAACGCGACATCCGTTTTTAATCCGGACGGCATGATGTCAGGGCTGGGAATTGCCGGTTACACATCGCCGTTATTCGCCAACTACAATAATATAACGCTGTTGACATCGACTATTAACCAGATCAAAACCTATGGATTGATGGACAGTCTGCTCTGGTACTACTGGGATAATGAGAATTGTCCCGGAGAATGGGCAGTGCCGCTTGCTGTTATTAATACCATCAGGGAACTTGATACAGACACCGACGGCATCAGCTTGATGCATCCTGTCTATTGTCTTGAAGGTGATGAAGGCATTGCCCGGAGATATAATAATAGCAATGTACGCATGACGGATATTATCGGCAGCTATGTGACCGCAGATACTGTCACGACATATCCCGATGAAACCCGCGGAGCGTTGAAATTGATTACGACGGGCAATGTTGAACAGCAGAAGAATCCGGTAGTGATAGCGCAAATTAACAGCGGAACGCAGTTCAGACCCAGAGTATTCAATGCCATCGCCAACGGCGCTAAAGGCATTGGATTCTGGAAAGACGGAGGTTCGGCAGGTGCAATCGAGAACCAGCCGTGGTGGAGTGATCTTCCGAATATACGAAATGAAATAGACCAGTTACTGCCAGTTATTCAGACGCCGCATTGGACGAGTTGGAGTTTGAGCTCCAATAACAGTCTTGCCGATTTCGGCACCCGTGATTATCAGGGCGGGGGGTATGTCATAGCGACTAATGAACAAAGTACCGCGCAAAGCGTGACTTGCACTATTGCCGGTCTGCCTTATACCGCAACTGCTGTCAGGAATTTTTTCACCAATGAAATTGAAGCTTACATCAACAACAATCAATTTAACATTACAGTGCCGGCCTGCGGTTCGAAAGTATATGTGCTGGAGAGCAATATCGAAGAAATGCTGGCGTTGAAATTGTTGTGCAGCGAGTCCGGCGGTACGACGGCTTACGACGGATCGTATTTCGCCAATAATGGCACGCTGTTGAACGGCGCGGCTTTTTCTGCCGGCGCAGTTTCACTGGACGGGGCGAATGACCGTGTCAATTGCGGCCATAATTCCTCACTGGAAATCGGGACGCTGGATTTGACAATTACAGTCAGAGTAAAATTGAATGCAACTCAGAATACTTATGCCGGAATAGTCACAAAAGGCGCAGGTTCCCCGACTGATGCCGGTTATACGTTTATGTATAATAACGGAACATTAAACTTCTGGTTATCCAATGGAACAGCAAGAATAAACGCTGTCTCCAATAATGTGAGTATAACTGATAATGCCTGG
>JBAYIO010000110.1:0-17908 GCA_041665605.1 Victivallaceae bacterium
GCTGATCCGGTATTTAACCGTCAGCGGCTGCCCGGCCACAGGCGGTTTGTCCCACCAGACCTTGTCCACGCTTAAATCGCATTTTGAATTGTTCTGCGGCATCTGCACCGGGCCGACGGTCGATGACGGCGTATAGATTTCCGGATTTATGAGAATACCGTCGCCGAAAGCATAGGTGATTTCATCTTTGTATTCATCCGCGCGGGTATTGGTCAGGCTCGCCCCCCGGATATTCTTAATACCGTCGATCCCGCATTTCAGCGTCACCTGATAAACCATCCCGGACAGATCTCCGGTGAGCACGATTTTACGGCTGACTGCGTTGTACTCCATCTTCGACAGCGCAACCGGCTTGCCTGTTTCATCCGTGATTTTCACGGTATTGGCATTGATCGTCTCCGGAATGAAACCGTCCAGGTCCGGCGGCAGGCCGGGACTGAACAACGGGATTTCAATGGTCGTTTTACCAATAACCTGGGATTTCAGGTTTTCCTCATCCACCCGCGGGGCGAACGGGGCGCATTTCGGATCAAACACCAGGAAGTGGCCGGTCCAGCCGCCGCCGCCCTCCTGGGGATACTGCGACTGGGTGGCAAAACGCACTTCTCCGACATTGAATCCGTCGGTATACATAAACATCATCGGTTCGCACTGGGAGATCGGCGCTTTTTCGAGAGTCACCGTCGCAGCCGTTTTCTGCCAGAATACAATGCCCGGGGTGGAGCCCGTTGTGGCCTGCCGCGCCATGTAATAAACGCCGTTGTACTGCACGAGATCGTTATAGGTATATTGCGCAGAGCTTGAATAATCGCCGATATTGCTGATATCTGTCTCATGCCAGACATATACTCCGATCCCGCTTCCCGGGGCATAGGTATTATTATTCATGGTGCTCATATATACTTTTCCGTTATACCTGACAAAAGCATATGCTCCGTATGCGACGCCCGATGAATAGTCGCTGATATTGCTGATATCCACCACCTGCCAGGGCGGGTTAAGCGGATTCCCGGCATTATTGTCTTTAGCGCTGACATATACCCATGCCCCGTCCGTCACCGAATCGCCAAACTTATAGGTTTTAAGGCTGCTCCATGCTTCATAGACCTTCCCCTGGGTATCTAAATAGCTGGAAATCCAGTCAATCGAATCCCGGGGGGCTGTATATATATCGCCGGAGCCTCTCACATAGGCAGCGAAGCCGGGATCCCGCGGCGTAGTGCGTGACGGATTATATATCATGTTATCATGTACTATGCCGCCGCCGAAGGCGTCAAGCCCGAAGGCCATGAAGTCGGACAGCAGATTCTGCGCAGTCTGATAACCGCGCACGGCGTAAATCGTCCTGTTGTTGATCGCCAGGTCATAAACATTTTGAAACTTTGATGAATTTGACAATTGGGCCCAGGTACTGCCCCCGTCGGTTGATTTTGCCAGCATCCTGGCGGAAGCGTACGGCCAGGACAACGCCATGTATATTTTGCTGCTGTCCTGCGGATCGGCAATTAAGGAACGGGCATAGAATTTTAGAGATCCGAGACCGTTAAGTACCGGAGCATTGATAACTTCGGCGGGACTGCCGGTTCCGGATTTTTCGGTGACCCGGATAAGATAATTTCTGGCTTCCTGGGTATAGGTTGTCTGCCCGTCGCCGCTGGTTCTTGCCGCAGTATAAACTATTGCGCAGCCGACGGGAGCCAGAATGGTATTATTCGGTCCGGCGGCCAGAGCATATGGCGGCTGAACAACGATGGAGCTAAGATCCGCCGGCGGACTTTTTACTTCCGGAATCAGATCGCTGATGATGAGTTTCTCCACTATCGCGCTTTTGGCCAGATCATACCTGATGAGCGCGATTTTTCTGGTTGAACCGTTATACCACCCTTTAGTAACCCACAGCGTATTCGCGGACGTTTTTACCATCTGCGGGGCAGTGCCGATAACCGCGCTGTCGGTGTCAATGGTATAAGCTTTTGCCGTTTGAGCGCTTTTACTGTATTCATAAACACTGCTTGAGGCGCCGGTAAGTTTGGAAGAAACTTTACTGTACTGGCCGTAGTCGCTGTAATAGAAAGAGAAATACACTTTGTCGCTGTCAAATGGATCAGGATAGATAGAGCAGCCGGCCGCAAAGTCATTTTGCAGCGCTGGAACATCATACCATAATTTCTTGACCAGATCGTAGTATTGGACGCCTTTATAATGCATCACCCACATCAGTTTTGATGCTTTATCATAAACCAGCTTGACTACGCGGTTATTTTTCAGCGGACTGCCCGCGTCATTGGCGTTGATCCAGTTGAGGATATTGCCTGCGGCATCATAGATGGCGATGCCGCCGCCTTCATTGCGCATGTGTTCGCGATAAAACTCATCGGTCCCGCGAACATCGAAATACATATTCACATTCATTGCCGGCTCGCCGGTGCCGCACCAGACCTGATTGTTTACCGGATCATAGGCCACGCAGGTCTGATGGCGGAATTTAATGTCGCTGCCGTCATAGGCTTTCTGGTAGTCAGTGACTGCGGCGGTGTCGGCATTTATTGCCAGCAGTCCGCCGCAATCCCGGTTCATCAGCCGCGACGGGTGTGAGCGGAAGCAGGTGACAACAGAACCCGGGATGAATGTCGCGCCGCGGTAAATGAAGGGATACTGATCAACCATGTCACTGCTTGAATAGAAATTGTTATCCACCGGCAAATCGGCATAGCCGTAGCCTGCATTTTCAACGTTATTAAAAAAAGCGAACATCAGTCCTTTGGCAACAGTATCCATGGTCGCGGTCAATTGTTTTGTGGTCGGATTCGCCGGGACTTGCACCAGTTCAATATTACGTCTTTTCAACTCTTCCCGCACCATCGTCGAAATTTGCTGATGCAGCGTAAGAAATTTGGCTTTCCCGCCGTTCTGCTTGTACGATGCATACGCCGGGGCGCTGGTGTCGTCGATCATCTGCTTGATATTATTCATCCCTGCGCCATCCAGCCGCGACACGATGTAGTAACCAAAATTGTTATGCGAGAATTTCTTGCTGAGAATGTCGGGATTGTAATAGTAGAAATATTTATTCCGGCTGAAAATATCCGGGATGCCGTAGTCTGCCGCGGACTCGGACAAATTGAACAGCACATAGACGTCAGTAAGATGGAACGGGGCGCTGGCGCTTGAAAACTCCGGACTCGCGGCGTACATCGGAATACCGCGCGTTAAAACGATATAATTTATTTTGTCGGTCAGGTTGTTGGCCGTCAGATGGTTTTTTATGGCGTCAAGCAGGGCCTTTTTCTCAGTTGCGGTAGCCTGCCCGAATTCGTTCCCGGCCCCCTGCTGGTCGGTCATGGAAACATGCACAACATTGATATCCGGAATCTGACGGGCTGTTTTATAATACGCCCCGATCTCCACCGAAGAAGGCGCTTTGTCATTGATCACCAGCAGAACATCATTGTAAGACGGCAGCGCAAATGAACTTATTGCTGAAGCCGAAATAAATACCGCTATAACCAGTTGCCATAGTGTTTTCATCATGATCTCCCCGTTTTATAGTTTATAATATTTGCTTCAGTAACTTAAAATTTAAAATATGCATTATGATTGCAGCCGCATATTAATAATATGCGGCTGCCAATTTTATAATGCGTGAAATTATTTTATCGAAGCCGGTTCCGGTGAAATGACAACATTACTTATTGCAAAACTGGCTTTGGCCGGGTTTGTAGTGAAGACGCCTGCGCAGGCATAGGCTTTATCTTCAGTTTTCGCCATATCGCCCTCGGCACTTTTTTTGCCGTCCAGTTTGACTTCATATTTCCATGAAGTTAAATCCAGCATGATATCCACGGCAAGCGGCTCGCCTATCTTGGTAATTTCTTTCAGCTCAATGTCCTTATCCCCCAATACAACGATATCGGTTTTATTATAGCTGAACATCAATGTCAGGATTGACTGAAATTTGGTATTCTGCATTGAAATGAAACCGAGGTTTCCGGTTTCGTGTTTCAGGCTTACCCAGTCCAGATGGAGATAAACCTTGCCGGCGGATGCCGGTTTACAAGTTCTATCCCGGTCAAAATATACTCCGGCGGACAGTTTGTCGGAATTGTCATCGAGCACAATCGCTTTTCCTTTGAGACATTCCACATTTTCCACTTTGACCGTTACGCCGCCGGCTTCGTTCTGGGAAATGGAGGACGGCCTGGTTGAAACACTGCCTTCCGCCGGTATCGCAGTTTCCGGCGCCGAGCCGACCTTCTGTTCTGCCAGATTCAGTTGCACTTCCATAAATGCGGCGGCATTCAATGAGTACAGCGCCGCAGTCAGGGCAATAGTTGCGAACGTTAATGTTTTCATGAGATCTCCTTAATTTTAATGGTTTGTAATATCTTTACAGCTAAATTAATTATTCGCCGGGGTATCTGTTTTTAATCTCCATTCATTGCAGTTTATTTGGCAAACCTGATTTTTCCGAACATCAGCGGCTGGGCGAAGCCGCTGCCGGTGGGCGACCAGCCTGAAAGTTCAGATTTGCCGGTATAGCGTTCCCTGAAAAAATTGGCAGTCCAGCGTGTATCCGGTTTCGGCATTTCCTTCAGATCCAGGCTTTCCCAGGGAATGAATATCTCGACACTCCAGAAATCCTTTCCCTTGAACGCCGCGTATTTCCATGCCGGATTCCAGTTCATGTCGCTTCCATGATCGGCGCGCTTGATAATCGCCCTGCCCAGACCGCCCGGATTTACCGAAAATTGCACATGTGAATCCATCTGCGAAGTCGGCAGAAGGAAAATTTCAGCAACATCGCCGCTCCACATATTTTCCGGGTTCATATTCACTTTAAGCTGCTCCATCAGCGGCTCCCGGCAGTTGATTCCGATAAACAGGCCCTGTGCGTTGTAGAACAAGCAGGCGCGGGAAGATGCGTCCGGACTGCCGCCTTTGGAGTTTTCTCTGAAGCTGGAGGTTATTCCCGCCTTCTGCCAGACGGGTTCATCCAGTCTGCCGTCAAGCGTGACAGGATCGTTTATCCTGGGGATGACCATGTTCAGGCCTTCGCTGGCGGGGACTTCCGCCACCACGCCCAGCGGGCAGGCTTTGTCATAATAATCCATAGTCCAGGGGGCGCCGGCAAAGCGGCTGTCAGGGCTGTTGGCAAGCGCTATGCGCTCTTTGCCAACAGCAACGGCTTTTTGCCACGCCGCTGTTTTTTCCGAGGCGTCTGCATTGCGCGCAATATCTGCGGCTTTAACGCCGTCCAGAGTGAGTTCCGCTAATTTCCAGCCCCTGGCAATCCGGTCAACGCGCCAGCGGCAGCGTTCATCTTTGCCGGCGGCGGCAGCAACAGCTTTTGCGATCAGCTCACTGCATTGCCGGCGGATTCCGGTATATGCCGGAATAATGCAACTGTCAAATTGTCCATAACAGTGCCGTTCTTTAAAATTTTTAGCCTTAATCGCCTTGCTGACCGCTTGATTGACAACATCAAAATATTCCCGGATGAATTTGCCTGATTCCCTGCCGAACGCACCGTCATAAAACTCATTTTCAAGCTGTTCAAGCGGCAGAGAAGGGTCCCACATCAACTGGCTGAGTATCCACGGGTCCGGCCCCAGCAATCCCATTGGCGGAACGTCGCCGGCAACGGTATAGCACATTCTCAGCCCCGCGCTGCTGGGATATTCCGCCAGCATTTTAATCATCCAGGACTGGATGCCGATGGTTGACCATGGCAGTCCCCAGAAGCCTTCGCCGGTGTAATAAGTGGTTAATACAACTTTGCCGGCCTGCGTGCGCCAGCCGCGAATATCCTGCTCCAGCATCTTTTTAGATGCCGGGCTCTGGAAGAGAACCGGGAAAACGTTGTAAACGTCAGAAATGACAATCGAGGGATGGAGTTTGGTTTTCGCAGGCGGAACACGAGTGTCATGATAAGCATACAGGCCGAATTGAAGATCCGGGACCGATTTAACTGCCTGCTCCGCAATACTGTTACTGAAACGCGCCATCCGGTCGGTCAGGATTGTTTCGCCGTTATAATCCTTGCACACATCCCAACTGGCGCATTGCGGACATTCGCAATGTTCTCCGCCATCGTTGGCACTGAGGCTGAATGATTTTTGCCCGGTGCGTTTGGAATAGGCAATGACATTGTCCGCATATATTTTTGCCACCTCCGGATTGGCAACGCAAAGTTGACCGCCATGCGCCTCGCCGCGGTAATAAGTCTGCCGCACTCCGGCCCGCAGAGCAAAATATTCCGGATGCTCTTTGCCGTATGCCTTCGGGGTATAGCTGTTCGGCTTTTGTCCCGGGACCCATTGAAACCAGGCGTGGGAAACCTCGAAATCAAAATCGCTGCCCTGACGCAAATGCCTTCCCCAGCGGACAGCGTCCTCCGCGGCAGTCTGATCAAAATGATAACCGCTGAATACGCCCTGGTCCTGAAGCTTCTTTAAATATCTGCCTGTGCCTTCATAATAGAAAGTATTGCTGATGCTGCGAATGGCAAAGCGGGGATTGATTGTTTCGTTTAAACTATCCGGGATGGCAAGTTTATCTAAAACGGCAACTTCTTCACCCATCGGGCCCGGCATGTACCAGCGCGCCTTCAAATACCGTTTGGCGAATTCATTAACCGCAAAATATGAACCGCCATGACAGGTTTCGCTGTTGCCGAGCGCATAAAAAGATCCTTTGTCCAGATCATCGCCCAAAAGATAAATGTTGCCGTTTACAATCCGCATCTTAAATCCGTCGGCAGTCACGCCTGCGGCATCAACCCCGGCGGCGGCCGCCATCGGATGAGCCCCGATGACGATCTGTTTTTTGCCGGGCGTCGCGGCGGCCTTGTTTATGGGCAGTTCCACGCCGGTGGATTTTTTAATCAGCCGCTGCAGCTCCAGAGAACCTTCTTTTGCAGATTGCGCGGGATGCGGACTGACCAGTATTTCATATTGACTGCCGTTTGTCCTGCCGGCGATCTCCAGTTCTCCCGCCGGCAGGCTGAAGCATGTCAGCAAAACGGCAACTGCCAATAGCATCCTGCCTGGATTACATCCTTCGGCAAAATATGATTCCTTGAATTTCAACATCGATTGAGCTCCTTTATTTGGCCAATATCTGAATTACGCACGTTATATCTGTTAATACTTTTTGAACATCAATTCAGCGGCTGGCGGCGGCATTGCCGCCGAGTTTCCAGTAAGTCGCGCCATTCGCGTCTCCCTTGCCGGCCAGCACGCCCCATTTGTTTTTGGACACATGGCCGTCAAACTGGAGTTGATTCGGGAATTGATTATGCCATGTTTTTTCAATATAATACCCGTGATCATTCAGTTCCCACGCGCCCGGCCGGCCGTAAACCTGCGTACTCGGGGTAATTGCGTCTGAGTTATATACCAGTTGTCCGCCATCGCTTTCGATAAAATAAATCAGCATGGACGGACGTTTTACCAGCGAAGCTTTAACCAGCAGCGACGGGTCAGCTAATGTTGAGACGGAATTATAATCATTGAATGTATCACTCATCCCGTAGGACAATCCCCAGTACCCGGTGATTCCGTAATCATTCGGCGGATTCAGGCCGCGCGGCCGATGGCTCGGGCATGCATAAATTGACTTGCCGGCATTCAATACTGTATTTATCTGTCTTGAGGTTTTCCCCAGCCCGAGATAGCCGCTCAGTCCGGGGGTCAGCGTACTATTCGTATCGAGGGTGTATCCGGCGAGAAAATTATAGGGACTTTTCCAATAAGGGGAAGTGGAGTAATCTTGAAAGTCATTGCCATACAGCGTTGCTGCTGCTCCAATCTGTTTCAGATTGCCCTGGCATTTGCCGGCGCGCGCTGTTTCCCGGGCTTTGTTCAATGCGGGGAGCAGCATTGATGCGAGAATGGCGATGATGGCGATCACCACGAGGAGTTCAATGAGTGTGAAGAATTCCTTTTTCATTTCTTTTTTTCCTTTTGCGGATTGTTGTTTTTTCATTCTTTTATCTCCTTCAGTCTGGTTGTTGTTATTGTGAAATAATTGCCTTGCTGCTATTGTATATATTCTCTGATATGGACTATTGGAGGTATCAGGATATCTAAGGGGGCATTGCCCTCCAGCGATTCTCTGATGATGACCTCGATAGTTTTTTCTATGTCGTGTTCCACGGATGAAATCGGGTACGGGTAGTTTCTGACTGCGGCGGTTTCATTAAATCCGGCCAGCAATATATCCCTGCCAATAACAATGCCTCTTTCCAGCAATAATTTTGCTCCGCCGATAGCAAGAAAATCTGACAGATAAAGAATGGCTTGAATCCCGGGGTTGTCATCAAGGAGCATGGCAGTAGTCTCATAGCCTATTTTTACAAAATAGTCCATCAGCTTGGGGGCCGCGATGTATATTTTCTCATCCATTTGAATTACATAGCGCTGTTCCAGGGTTTCCACGTCAATATCCGGAAAAACCGACATCAGCCCGCAAATGCGGTTGTTCATCTCCGGACGATCGCCGCGGTGAGGGTTGATTATCAAACGGAAATTATCTTTACCCCGGGACAGGAAAAATCTGATGATTGACGCCGCTCCCGAAGCGGAATCACTCTCGACATTTCTGTTGAGGAATCCTGGATTGGCGTAAACAATATAACTTTTATTCCTGCTTTCAATCAACTCTCGGATCTGGTCCCGGCCGACCGGGTGCCCCATGAATATGAAATGATGAACTCCGCGTGAAATCAACTCCAGAACTTTTGAATAGTTGGTGCCGGCGTCACCGGTAATGTCGGCAAGATAGCAGGCATAACCCTGTTGATCAAATTGTGACATCAGGGAGATGATCATATCTTTCATGAACTCTTCCGATTTCTGCCATGCCGAACTGATTAGCAGCGCCACTGTTTTGGTTCTTTCCCCGCGCAACAGCAAGCCGTTGAAATTGGGCTTGTAATCCATTTCCCTGGCAAAGCGTAAAATCCTTTCCCGCGTCGCGGGAGAGACCCGGCAATTAGTCTTGTTGTTCAATACCGCGGAAACCGCCGGATTCGAAACTTTTGCAGCCTTGGCTATATCTTTTATCGTTGCCACCATATAGAAAACCTATTCTTTTTTTGATTCAACGTCCAATCATTGCTTTTATGCTCAATCATGATTTTTGATTTAACGTCTAATCACTATTATAATTCAACCTTTAAAAAAAAGCAATAGCCAAACTTTAAAAAAACAAATCTTTGCAAATAATATTGAATTCCGCATAAATAATTTCTCTGAGAAATGCTCTGTAATAGCTGAGTTATCTTCGTTTCGGTTGACAACTTTACTATATAAGTAAGGACAATTGCAGAAGAAGTTCCAACGCGGGAGAGTTGAAAGCGGGAAAAGAGGAAAGAGATAAAGTTGAAAATGAAAAATCATAAAACCGGGGAATCAGAAGACGTGAATAAAATGTGCTGTGCTCAACGACACTCCAATGTCTCGGAATGCGGAAGCCCGCGAATGCGGGAGTGAAAAATGGAAAGCGAGAAAAGTTGTGAACGCTGGAAATGCAGAACGGGGGGCCAGAATGTCCGGAATGTTTATAAAACTGAAAAGTATTGTGCTCAACGACACTCCAATGTCTCGGAATGCGACGTCCAAAATGACCAATAGGTGCCACAGACCGTTGTGCGGAACGGGTGTCCAAAATGTACGGGCGTGGTGTCCAAATTGTAAAAAAGTCTATTTTTTTTACAAGACAGGATGATTTTTCTCATTTTGTTCATTATAATAAACATATTGTTTGTTTTAATAAATATTGTCAGGCATTTCCGGAGGATCTTTTAAAATGCATATTAATTCGAGGTTTGGACACATGATGCAGGATTATTATCTTGGTCAAGTCCGAAGCATATCGGCGAAACGGAAAAAAACTCTTGCGGGGATTAAAAACCCCTTGCAGGCTAAACAATATATTGAGTCGGTCCGCAAAAAGATCGCCGCGGCATTCGGGCCGCTGCCTGATCGCACCCCGCTTAATGCCCGTACTGCCGGCATTGTCAGGAAAGCCGGATTTACGATTGAAAAAGTGATTTTTTACAGCCGCCCGGATTTTCCCGTAACCGGCAACCTGTATCTGCCGTCCGGGATCAAAGGGAAAGTTCCGGCGGTGCTCGGGCTCTGCGGACACGCCCAGAGCGGCAAGGCCGAACCGGCCTATCAGAGTTTCTGCCAGGGGCTGGCGCTGAAGGGGTATGCGGTTTTTATAATTGACCCGGTCAGCCAGGGCGAACGTTATCAGTTTCTTAACACCCGGGATGCTGAAGAAGTTTCCGGCAGTTGCTGCAGTGAACACAACATGATGGGCAAACAGTTGCGGCTGGCCGGCGAATTTATCGGAACATGGCGCGCCTGGGACGGAATTCGCGGACTTGATTACCTGTTGAGCAGGCCGGAAGTGGATGTTTCGCGGATTGGCGTCACCGGCAATTCCGGCGGCGGCACCTTGACTTCCTATGTCAACGCGCTGGATGACCGGCCGACAATGGCGGCGGCGGGCTGCTTTATCACGACTTATCTCCGCAATCTGGAGAACGAACTGCCCTCCGATTGCGAGCAGATACCTCCGGACATGTTGAAATACGGCTTGGAGATGAGTGATCTGATTATTGCCCGCGCGCCCCGTCCGGTAATTATTTTGAGTCAGAAAAACGACTTTTTCGATCCGCGCGGCGCCCGGGAAGCTTATGAGGAAGTCAGGCATATTTACTCGCTGCTCGGAGCGAAGGACAACATAAGACTGGCGGTCGGGCCGGACAGCCACGGCTATACTCTGCCCAACCGCGAGTTCATGTACAGATTTTTCAACGAATTCGCCAGGGTGAGAAAGGACGACAGGGAGCCCGAAATTAACGCCTGCGAGACCATTGAATTGCAATGTGCCCCCGAAGGACAGGTGATCAATCTGGCGGAGAACAAGTTGTTGCGCAATTTCACTTTGGAGAAAGCGTCGTCGCTCAGGAAGTCCCGCAGGAAGATTGCGTCAGAAGGCGGACTCAAAGCCGCAGTCCTGAAGAAACTGGCCATCAGAATTCCGGAATCGGTCCCGGAGCACCGGGTGTTGCGGCTGGCGGTTTACGCATCAACTCCGCCGTACATCTTCTTCAACCGCTTTGCCGTCGAAACAGAGCCGGGCATCACCGCGATATTAAGTCAGCGCTGCGGCAGAGATTTGTACCATATCCCCGCCGCGGACAACGCGGTGCTTTACATTCCGCATCTGTCGGCCTACGAGGAGCTGAAGGATGGTCTGGGACTGGATCCGGAGATGGAGTCGCTGCTGTTCGGGCTGGATGTCAGGGGCATTGGGGAAACGACTCCGCGGACCTGCAATATCTGTGATGAAAACTTCTTCACGCCATATAATTACGACTACTTTTACGCGGCACATGGCATTATGCTCGGGAAACCGTATCTTGGCGGCAAAGTCCTTGATGTACTGGCGGCGGCAAAATTGTTGAAAAGCTGCGGGGTCAAACAAATCCACCTGGCGGGCAGAGGACAGGGCGGCATTGTCGCCGCTTTCGCCGGTTTGCTGTCCGATGACATAAGCCGGGTAACGCTGCTCAACGCGCCGTTCGCCTATGAGGAAATGGTGCTGTCGCCGGTCACTATGTGGCCGCTTTCCTGCATGATTCCGGGTATTCTGGATGCCCTGGATCTGCCGGATGTGTATAATGCGCTGGCCGGAAAGAACCTGAAAATGGCCGATCCATGGGATGCCATGTTCAAGCCGTTGACGAAGTCGAAAATCAGCAGTCTGATTAAGAAATATTCAATAAAAGACGCAATCGCCGGAGGATGCAATGCTGACCTTTAAAGATGGCAGGGAAGTTTTTCGCAAAAGTCAATCAAAGGAACAAGTGGAAGTCCTGATAACCGGGGACTGCTGCCCGTGGGACAAGGCGATTGCGCCGGTTCGTGCAGGAAAATCGTCAGAAATACTGGCCGGGGTAAAAGCCGTCCTTGATGGCTGCGATTTGTCCGTGGTGCAGTTCGAGACGCCGCTGACCAACGCCGAAACACCCATTATCAAGAGCGGCCCCAACCTGAAATGTCCGCCGGAATGCGTGGATTTCATCAAAGCCGGAGGCTTCGATATTGCGGCGCTGGCCAACAACCATATTGGGGATTTCGGCCCGGAACCGGTCATGGAAACGATTAAAATCCTCGAGAAAAACGGCATCAGAACCGTCGGCGCCGGTAAAAATCTGGAAGCGGCGGACAAGCCGTTGTTCATCAGCAGAAAGGGGATGAAAATAGCTTTCATCAATATTGCGGAAAATGAATTCGGCACGGCGGGTAAAAACAAACCGGGCGCCGCCCCGCTGGACCCGCTCAGCAACATCAGGCTTATAAAAGAAACCGCAGTTCAGGCGGATCATGTGATTGTGATCATGCACGGCGGCAACGAAGGCAATCCGCTGCCCAGCCCCAGGGTCATCAAGACCTGTCACGCTTTCGCCGAAGCCGGCGCTCATGCGGTAATCCATATTCACGCTCATTGTCCGCAGGGGATTGAAGTCTGGGAGGGCACGCCAATTTTCTACTGTCCCGGCAATTTCTATTTTCCATTACCGTGGCAGCAGTTTGATCCGAAGTCATTCTGGTGGAGCGGATTCATGATCAAGCTGGCTTTCGACAGGCATTCGGCATTCGGTCTGGAAATCATCCCTTACACCTTCGGCTATACCCCGGAAAAGATTGTTCCGCTGACCGGTGTGGGGAAAGCCGCATTCTGCAAGTATATGGCCAGGATTTCGAAGCTTATCCAGGATACGGATGAGGTTCAACGCTACTTTGACGGCTGGTGCGCCTGGCATGGACGCCATGCGATATCCGGTATTCGTAAAATTTCGGCGCTGTGGCCGATTGAAAGCAACGATCCCGGAACGCTTAAACAGTTCATGCCGCTGAGAAATTATTATACCTGCGAGGCGCATAACGAGCTGGTCACCAATTTTCTGCGCCTGGTGGAGGAAGACCGCGTCAAAGAAGCGGAAAAATACATCCCGAAAATCAGGAAGCTCCAGATCGCCGATTTTTGAGATATAAGGCCTGCCGAGGACAGATCAGAATGCTTCGGCAGTATACTGGACAAGCTGCTGAGCGGCATCGCGGCAGGCCATCAGGATGCCGCGCCGGCGGTTGGTTTCCACGTCGGCTTCGACCTGATAATGAGCTATGCCGTCGACTAAACGCTTGGAGACCAGCGGATCTTTACGTCCGGGAATGACCACGGTAAATTCAACCTTGACCGTGGCGCTCCATTCGGCGGCCTGATACGTCTGGTCATTGTTATATGAGGCGGACATGGTTTCCGCGGTGACTACGGAAATAATTCTGGCATATACAATACAGTCTGCGGTTTCCTGTTCTTTAATCTTAAACGAGCCGTCAAACATGAATTGATCGCAGAGCATGCCGCGCAAATCCGCGGCGGCATTGTATGCAAGGGATTCATTGGTGACCGGCGCAATGGCGATGGTCTTGATCTGGGGATGCGCCATGCTGCCCATATGATACCCGCAGCCGCCGGCGAGGAAGCCGGTCAGAACAAGCGCCGCGCATACAAATAATGAAAAGAATCTGGACATTGAACTCACTCCTTATTTACTTCCTTTTTCATCTTTTTTACCAATTCCGAGGTCCTTGATCGGAAGCAGCCATTTGCCGTCACTGTTTTCAGGAACAACCATTACCGGAGAAGCTTCCGGAGGAATGGGGATCTGCTTGAAACTCTGGTTTCTGCTTTCCACTTCCGGGCGGAAACCCTCAGGCACATAAGTCTTATCGATTTTGGTCAGCATCTCCTCCGATTTGTCGGCCGCCAGCGAATCGGGATATTGCTTCAGCACATCATTCAGGTAGCGTTCAGCCGGTTCCGATCTGCCGATCCGCTGGTAAAATTTGGCCATTCCCAGCAGCCGCTGGGCGTTGATATCTTTGGATTTCAGCAGGCATTTTTTGACAAAATCGCATTCCGGCGCCTGGGGGTACTTGGTTAAAAACGCATTGAACACTTCAAGCGCCTCCCGATTGTACTTGCCGTCGCCGTCGCCTTTTTGGGAAAGCTGGAACAGCGCATTGCCCAGTTCAAGATACGCATATTTGCATTCCGGAGTATCCGGATGCTGCTTGATGATCTGCCGGAGGAACTCCATTGCCTTGTCAACTTTATTGGTTTCAATCAGCAGCACCGCCGCCCGCAATTTAGCCTGAGGCGCATTGCCGGCGAAAGGGGCATGCTTCAGCGCTTTTTCATAAATCTCCACCGCCCGGTCCGGTCCGGTCAGCCACGGGACCCAGCGCAATGCCCAGAATTCCGGGTCGCGATAACCGTGATAATATTCATCGCCGATCTCGTATTCGCGATCCACCATTTTGGAAAAGTCAATAAACGAGGGATAATAATTGACCAGACGTTCCACACATTCGAATTCCTTGTAATACATCTTTGCCTGACGGTAGCTGTTGACGGCCTCTTTCAGCGCCTCGGCTTTCTGTGAAGGGGAATCGGCCAGCAGTTCGGCGTCAAGAAATTTTTTGGCTGCCGGATAATATTCTTTCGCGGCATATTTCTCCAGTCCGTCCTTATAGGCGGCGCTGGCTTCGGCGTCATTGGCCCGGACGGTGGAAAAAGCGGCGGACAGCAGAAATAGAAAAACCGCAATGCTGCAAAGATAGAGTTTTTTCTGCAGAAACAACTTCATTCAATAATTTTCCGTGTTAAGCGATATATCAATTCCGGCTTAATTTAGTCGCAATCCGCGAAATTCCAAATGGTTTAACCGGATTGCCGCCATTTCCTGACGATAAATTTGCCATCCCCTTTGCATCAGTCTGAATATGTGACGGATAGGACTGGCGGAACAGAAAAATTCCAGTCTTACATCAGCTTGAATCCGGGAAGGTCCTGAACATCTATGAAGCCGGCCACTTTCCCGCGACTGCCGGTGACGACGATGGAATTTATTTTCCGGTCTTCAACCACTTTCAGCGCTTCAACCGCCAGCGCGTCGGCGCAGACGGTGACCGGATGCCTGGTCATTACCGATGCAACTGCCTGGTTCAGGATACCGATATCTTTTTCCGCGTTGCGGCGGAAATCGCCGTCGGTAAAAATTCCCAGCAGATTATTGTCGGAATCAACCACGATTGCCGAGCCGCATCTGGCCTGGGTCATGCGGATCAGGGTCTCCTTCACGCTGGATTCGGGTGAAACCAGCGCCAGGCGTTCGCCGGTGCGCATGATATCGCCGACCAGCATCGTCAGGCCGCGTCCGATCGCGCCGCCCGGATGCAGACGCCCGTAATCCTCTTTCGTGAAGCCGCGGGTATCCAGCAGCACCAGCGCCAGCGCGTCGCCCAGCGCCAGCAGCGCGGTCGTCGTCGTCGTCGGAGCCAGATTGAACGGGCACGCTTCCTGCGGCACGGTCATTTCGACCACCAGCGAACTCAACCCGGCCAGGCTCGACGAGCTTGAACCGGTGATGGCGATTATTTCAAGGCCCAGCCGTTTGGCGGGGTTCAGCACCGCCAGCAGCTCTTCGGTTTCGCCGCTGTAGCTGAGCGCGATCAGAATGTCGTTTTTCTGCATCATGCCGAGGTCGCCGTGCAGCGCTTCGACCGGATGCATGAACACCGCCGGAGAACCGATGCTGGACAGCGTGGCCGCGATCTTTTTGCCGATATAGCCGCTCTTGCCGATCCCGGTCAGCACCAGTTTGCCGCCCCGGTCGAGCGTTTCTGAACACTTGCCGACCAGTTGCTCAAAGCTTTCGCCGAGGTTGTCCCGGACCGTCTTCAGTCCTTCAATCTCTATATCAAAGACCTCTCTGGCCTTCTCGATTATTTTGCTCATATTTCCGCCGCTTCCGCAGTTAGTTATTGTTAAGCTTAATATAGCACAGATACATCAAATTCCGAATCTGTCAGATCCGGCATGACCGGATATCGGTGACGATGATTCCCCTGGCGCCGATCTGGTGCAGTTCGTCCATGATGCGGTTGTTCTCCTTGCGGAGGATCATCGCTTTGACCGCCGCCCAGTCCGGGTTGCTCAGCGGGGAAATCGTCGGAGACTCGATGCCGGGGGTTATTTTGCAGGCGGTTTCCAGATGTTCGCGCTCAATGTCATATTCAACCATGGCATAGGACCGCGCCACCAGGATTCCGCGAATCCGGCCCAGGATCGTCTTGACTTCCGGCTTGTCCGCGACGCCGGGACCGCGGGCGATCATAACCGCTTCCGACTGCATGACCGGAGCGCCGACGATCTTCAACCCGGCCTCTTTGATCGTATTGCCGGATTCTACCACATCGGCGATCACATCCGCCACCCCGAGCTGGACGGATACTTCCACGGCCCCGTCCAGGCGGACGATGAACGCATGGATGTTCCGGCGTTTGAGGTCGGCGGCAACGATTTCCGGGTAGGAGGTGGCGATCCGCAGGCCGCCGAACTCGTCCGGCAGCAGATTTGACTCTCTGGGTACCGCATACTGGAACGACGAATGTCCGAAATTCAGCGGCAGTATCTCGGTCACATCCGCCAGGCTGTCCTGGGCCAGATCCCGTCCGGTAATGCCGATGTCCAGCACGCCGTTGCCGACATAGACGGCAATGTCGCGGGGGCGCAGAAACACAAATTCGATGCCGTGGTTCTTATCGGCGACAACCAGTTCGCGCCCGTAGCGGACGCATTTGTAACCGGACTCCTTCAACAGTTCGACGGAACCATCGGAAAGCGCCCCTTTATTGGGTATGGCGATTTGCAGCATTTTTCAACTCCGCGCCGTCTTCAGCTTAAACGGCGTCTTTTATTAATTGCTATAAATATTTGTAAACATCTTTGAGTTCAAGCTCATTAGCCAGCATCATCACCTGCAGATGATAAAGCAACTGGGAAATTTCTTCGGCGGTCTTTTCTTTGCCTTCATATTCAGCGGCCATCCAAACTTCGCCGGCTTCTTCAATGATTTTCTTGCCGATCGCGTGTTTTCCCGCCAGAAGGGCTTTCACCGTCCCTGAATTCGGGTCTTTACCCGCGGCTTTCTGTTGCAGTTCGGCAAATAAACTTTCAAACGTCTTCATTCGGAAATAGTCCCTTAACTGTTATTTACTTTATATTCAAACAGATAATATATTTTAATTCCGGGCAAAATGCAAAAAGTTATCCCGGATTACCGCCATAAAAATGGTTTCCCGGCATTTTGGACACGCCTCCCGGCTCAGCCCATGCGGACCGACATAACCAGACGGACAACCGTCCGACTCCGACACTTTGGAGTGTCGTTGAGCACAACGGTTTTCGGAATCTGGGTCCTATGGGGCTTATGGGCCATTTTGGACAGTCATTCCGATACTTTGGAGTATCGCTGAGCACAACGTCTTTCAGTTTTGCAATCATTCCGGACATTCTGGCCCCTCGTTCTGTATTTCCCGCGTTCACAACTTTTCTTGCTTTTCTCGCTTTCCACTTTTCACTCCCGCATTCGCGGGCTTCCTCATTCCGACACTTTGGAGTGTCGTTGAGCACAACGGATCTCGGAATTTGGGAGTTCTGAGAAGACTGGGAGTTCTGGGATGTTGCCGTTCCCGACAATCGTTCTCACATTTTTCCCAGTCCCAGAAACTCCCATCCATAGGCCCCAGCCCCATAAGCCCCATAAGCGCCATAAGCCCCATAAGCCCCATAAGCCCCATAAGCCCCATAGGCCCCATAAGCCCCATAGGCCCCATAGGCCCCATAAGCCCCATAGGCCCCATAGGCCCCATCTGTCTTTCCCCTGCGTCCGGCATAGTTCCGGAGGAGGGATGCAAGGGGGAACCCGGAACTGTCCGTCCCGCAGTTGCGGGACTGCAAACAAAAATATGTTTCCCGA
>JBAYIO010000111.1:0-17445 GCA_041665605.1 Victivallaceae bacterium
GAAGTCTTCTTCGAATGGTTGGAATATTGTGACACTCCGCAAACCGAAAGGGCGGAGATAACAGGGAATACAAAATAAACCTAAACGCAGAAGACCATATTATGTCTACTCGACCGGAATGGGCTGTCCAAAATGGTTTTGTTGTAGCATGGGGATCGGAACCTCTCTCGCAGAGCGGGAGCGCTACAACGAAAACGTTCCGCACATTATGTGTCCAATATGTCCAAAATGTTGACAGGGAAGTGCGAACGCTATGAAGTGTGGGAAGCTAACAATTCTGGAACTTCTCATTCCGCAGGCTGCGCAAAATTGACGATGCTAATATCTTCTGACTAAAATTACATCGTTTGTATTTCAAAAAATGGAAAAGTATGCTATTTTATCCGTTTTCGTATATTGAGTACCGGAAAATGTCTTATATAAATTTGCATATTAAAATAATTAGTTTTTACAGATGCCGCGCATTGCGGGCAGGACTGTAAAAAAATGGAAAAGCAGGAGTTTGCCATGAGTGACAATAGAGAAATGCCGAAAGCTTATGAACCGGCGGACATAGAGAAAAAATGGTATCCGCTCTGGGAGGAACGCAAGTATTTTCACGGCAAGCCGGATTCCGGAAAAAAGCCGTATTCAATAGTTATTCCCCCGCCGAATATTACCGGCATTCTGACGCTGGGCCATGTTCTGAACAATACCTTGCAGGACATCCTGGCCCGCTGGCACCGGATGCTCGGGCATGAAGTAAGCTGGTTCCCCGGCACCGACCATGCCGGGATCGCCACCGAAAGCCGCGTTGAACGCTATCTCCGGGAAAAGGAGAATACCGGACGCGAAGAGCTTGGGCGCGAAGAATTTATGCGCAGAGTCTGGGAATGGCGCGAACAGTACGGCGGCACGATCATCCGGCAGCTTCGCCGTCTGGGTTCATCCTGCGACTGGGAACGCGAGCGTTTTACCCTGGATGAAGGCCTGAGCGACGCCGTCCGCAAGGTTTTTGTCAGTCTGTATGAAAAAGGCTATATTTACCGCGGACGCCGCATGATCAACTGGTGTCCGGTTTCCAGGACCGCGCTTTCCGATGAAGAAGTCATTTACAAGGAAGTGAAAGGCAAGTTCTATCATTATAAATATCCGCTGTCTGACGGTTCCGGCCATCTGGTGATCGCCACCACCCGTCCTGAAACCATGCTGGGCGACACCGCCGTGGCGGTGCATCCGGAAGACCCCCGCTACAAGCACCTGATCGGCAAAACCGTTGATCTGCCGCTGACCGGCAGAAAGATTCCGATTATCGGCGATGAACATGCCGATCCGGCCAAGGGAACCGGCTGCGTAAAGATCACTCCCTCCCACGACCCGAACGACTTTGAAGTCGGCACCCGGGCCAAGCTGGAATTCATCAACATCATGAATAAAAATGCCACGATGAATGAGAAGGCGGGAGTGGCATATGCCGGGCTTGACCGCTACGAATGCCGCAAGAAAGTGCTGCAGGACCTCGAAGCGGCCGGACTCATGGTTCAGGTCGAAGACATCATTCACAATGTCGGCTACTCCGAACGCGGCGACGTGCCGATTGAAACCCTGGTCAGCGAACAGTGGTTCGTCAGGATGGACGAACTGGCGAAACCGGCAATCGAAGCGGTGCGTTCCGGCGAGATCAAATTTTATCCCGACCGCTGGGCCAAAACCTATTTTCACTGGATGGAGAACATCAAAGACTGGTGCATCAGCCGTCAGATATGGTGGGGACACCGCATTCCGGCCTGGTATAACGATGCCACCGGCGATATCCATGTCGGCATGGAAGGCCCCAAAGACGGCGGCCCGTGGCGGCAGGAGGAGGATGTGCTCGACACCTGGTTCAGTTCCTGGCTCTGGCCGTTCTCCATCATGGGCTGGCCGGAAAAGACCGCGGAACTCAAGTTTTTCTATCCGACCTGCGACCTGGTCACCGGCCCGGACATCATCTTCTTCTGGGTTGCCAGAATGATTATGGCCGGCTATGAATTCACGGGCGAACTGCCGTTCAAAAATGTTTATTTCACCAGCATCATCCGCGATGACCTCGGACGCAAACTGAGCAAGTCGCTCGGCAATTCGCCGGACCCGCTGGATGTGATCGACACTTACGGCGCCGACGCGCTGCGCTTCTCCATCATTTACATCGCCCCGGTCGGCATGGACATCCGTTACAGCAACGATAAATGCGAGATCGGCAGAAACTTCGCGAACAAACTGTGGAACGCCTGCCGTTTCCGCCAAATGCAGGGCCCGGTCACCGCCGGGTTCCGCGAATTGTCCGGCATCGACCAGTCCATGCTGACCCCGGACGAGAAATGGATGCTTTTCAAGCTTGATGAAGTCATTATCATGGCCAATACCGCGCTACGGGAATACCGTTTCCATTTTGCGGTCCATGAAATCTATGAAGTAGTCTGGAGCACGTTCTGCGACTGGTTCATTGAATCATCGAAAATCGGACTCCGCCAGGGCGGCGAGGCCAAAGCCCGGGCGATTGCCGTGCTTGACTTCGTGCTGTTCAAAATCCTGCGCCTGCTGCATCCGTTCATGCCGTTCATAACGGAGGAACTTGCCCATCAGATGGGCTTCCTCGGCGACCATCAGACGATCATGTATGAATCTTTCCCGCAGCCGCTTTCGGAAAAGAAAATGCAGTGCATCATGGACAGGAACGCCGAACTGCTGAATATGGTCGACGGCAAATTCCAGCTTATCCGCTCCGGACGCGCCCTGAAAGTCAATTACAACATCCCGGCCGGCAAAAAAGCTTCATATTACATCAAGGCATTCAGTCCGGGAAACGAGTCTTTCCTGAAGTCCGAGATGGAGTCAGTTAAATTCCTGCTGAACGCCGACGAAGTGATCGTTTCGCAGGAAGATTACAATGCCGCCGACGGCGCCGCGCCGTCGCAAATGTCCAATACCGGCATGATTTATCTGCCGCTCAAGGGACTGATAGACGTCGAAGCCGAGCTCAGGAAGCTTAATGAACAGAAAAAGCAGATTGAAGGCTGGATTAAAGGTTCCGAGGGGAAACTCAGCAACAGGAGTTTCGTTGACAAAGCCCCGGAAAATGTAGTCCGCGAAGCCCAGGCGCATTGCGATGAATTGAAGCAAAAACTGGTTCGCGTCAATGAGCTGATAGCCTCGCTGAGCTGACGGTGCAATATGAAAATGGATATGGCGGTTAGTCACGGCTGACCGCCATGCCGCCGTTGATTGTGAGAATTGACTTGCAGCTAAAGAACTGGTACCCGGGAGAGGAATCGAACCTCCGACCAAAAGTTTAGGAAACTTCTACTCTATCCACTGAGCTACCCGGGCAACCAAGCCATAAAATAGAGGGTGTATGCGAAAAATCAAACTCACTATGAAGTTTAAACCGGGTTTTTAATCTTAACTTAAATCCGGAATGTTTTCAAATCTTAAATTACAAATTCACTAATTTAACGATTCTGATGAATAAACAGGTTGCAGAATTTGCTCTGAATGTTAAATTAACGAATAGATTGTTAAATGATTTAACAAAGTTGTCATAATTTAAATACAAAGAAGGTTTTGAATAATGATTAAGATACCGGGATTTATAGATATTCAGGTCAACGGCTTTATGGGAATAGATTTTTCCAACAATGAGCTGAGTGAAAAAACATTTATCAACGCCTGTGAAATGCTCCTGGAGCGCGGCACCGCCGGCTTTCTGGCGACCGTCATCACCTCACCGGCGGAGACTTACCAGCAGAATCTGCGGATCATCGCCAAGGCCATGCGGCTGCCGGAATTGAAAGGCAGACTGCTGGGGATTCACGCGGAAGGACCGTTTCTCAGTTCTCAGCCCGGAGCTGTCGGGGCGCATAATCCGGCATGGGTGAAAAAACCGGAAATTGATTTCTTCAAGCAGATGCAGGATTGGGCGGAGGGCAATATCAAACTGCTGACCATCGCCGCCGAAAATCCGTGTTCCGAACAGCTCACGGAATATGCCTCCGGGAATGGAGTGACAGTTTCCCTGGGACATCAACTGGCGCTATCCCCTGATCTCAGGAAATGCGCCGATGCGGGCGCAAAACTTCTGACGCATCTGGGGAACGGCCTGCCGAATGAAATCAACCGTCATCATAATCCGATCTTCGCCGGAATTGCGGAAGACAGGCTGACGGCAATGATCATCACCGACGGCCACCATCTGCCCCCTGCCCTGATCAAAACATTCATCCGCGCCAAAGGTGCGGATAAAATCATTGTCACCAGCGACGCGTCACCGATTGCAGGCATGCCCCCCGGCACTTACCATGTATTAGGGAACCTCGCGGTAATTGAGGAATCCGGACTGCTGCACAACCCGGAAAAGAAATGCCTGGTCGGCTCATCCGCCACCATGCTGACCTGCGTGAATTATCTGGCGTCGCTAAATCTGCTTTCACCGGAAGACCTGATAAAAGTTTCCTTCACCAATCCGCTGAAGGCGATCAACCTCACTCCGGACGCGATCCAGTCCCAATACGAATACACCTGGAATTCCGCAGAAAATAAGTTTGTCCGGATTTAGAGGGTGTATATATCATTTTTTACGAAATTCAGACGGCGGCATACCGAATTTTTCCCGGATGAGCCGCGAAAAGTAGGCGGGATCGGCGAAGCCGGAGCGGGCTGCAATTTCAGCATGAGTGAATCGATGATCCCGCAATAGCGAAAGAGCGTTCTGAATCCGCAATTTCATCAGATACTCCGATGGCGGCATGTGCATCTCTTCACGGAATGCCCGAAGCAGCGACGAACGACACATTCCAAGACGGTCGGCCAATGTATTGACATTCAGGCCGGGATCCTGAAAATTCTCCCGGCAGATCCGGATCATTTCCGTCACGAGTCGTCCTTTCGACGTGGATTCGTTCATCACACCGCCCGCCAGTGCCAGTATGCGGCAAATCACCGCGACCATCTCCCTCCAGGCAAACTGACTCATATCCCGGAGCAGTTTCTCCTGCTCCAGAAACAGCTCTTCCGGGCATTTGCCCGCATGGAAACACGTGCGGGGAAAGTTATAAGTAAGCATGAAATCTTTAGCTCCCGGACCGTCAAAGGTGATCCATCGGTATTCCCATGGCATTCCGATGCTTTGGAGACTGTGCGGTTCGTACGGCAAATAAAAAAAGACCTGCTCCTCAGAAAAGCGGAAGCTCCGTCCTTGAATCATCACTTCCCCTTCGCCCCGGATGCACCAGTATAACTCGACGAAATTACGCCCATCGGGATTATATTCCAGCCGATTTCCCTCCCGATAAAAGTGACCGATCGAACGCTGGTAAATGGGCAGCGAAATATCCGGAAACCCCGTCGTATCCGGCCTGTACAGCGTTGTCATTCTCTCCATTTAAATCTCCAAAAGTCCAAGTTTTTCGTCAAAAGTCTCTCTTTTTATATACAAAGAGTAGAAGTATACTATATGCATATGAGATGCAAAAATCAACCTAGAGAGAATATCAGTAATGACATCCTGTGTTGACACGCTTTCCGACCAACGTCGGAAGCAATTTCGGACTTACGCCTATGCCTCCACCTGGCTGGGGTGTTTCTCCGATGTGATGCTGGAAAATTCCGCCATCATCATTCTGTATCTGGCCATGCTGGGCGCAAGCAATACCCTTATCATGCTTTCGACCGGCATGGTCGGAATGGTGTCGATGTTTTTGTTAATTCCGGCCTCCGGCATTGTGGATAAAATCGGTTCCAGGCGGGTTGTTGCCATTTCCAGTTACATCGCCAGTTTTTCTTATTTGCTGATGGCCGCTGCTCCCTGGATGGGAAAAGAGATGGCGCAATACATGGTATTGCTTGGCTGTTTTGCCTTCGGCATTTCCCAACCGCTGTGTACCGCCGCATGGTATCCGATTATTGGATATATTTTGCAGCCTTCCGAACGCGGTGAGTTCTTCGGCTTCCTGCGGTTCAGTTACTATATCCTGACCGGCAGCGTTTTCTGTTTGCTGGGCGTATTTATGGGCGAGAAGCCGCCAATCTGGTTTCTCCAGATTATTATTGGAACTACCGGGATATTGGCGCTTGGGCGCAACTTTTTCATTGCCCGCATTGTTTTGCCCAAACATGAGCGTGCAACTTATAATCTGAAAAAAGCCTTGGGAATTTCGGTCCGCAACGGACTGCTGGTCGGGTTTTCCGTTTATATCTGTTTCCTGAGTCTGGCCTTTGCGGCAATTGCGCCCTTGACCCTGCTCTATCTTAAAAACGGCTTACACTACGGCGACAACATCATCCAGATCATCTCTTCCGCCGGAATCGGTGGCTGTATTTGCGGCTTCTTTTTTTACGGAAGAATCGTCCGGCGCCTTGGTATTCGGAATCTCCAGATTGCCATTCATTTTGCCTACATTCTAATTCCGCTGGGCTTATTCTTTTGTGGCGGGAATAGCCCATATCTGGCTGCCGTCATTGGCTTTTTATTGTTTGCCGGAAACTTTTCCCTGGCTTGTTTCGGTTGTGCCTTTTCGCAGGAGAGCTTTGCCTTGGCCCGCCCCGGCAACATCACCATGGACAATGCCTTCAGCCAAACTTATCAGATGATTGGCACCGCCTGCGGTCGAACGGCAGCATCGTTGCTTTTGGGCAATGGAGTTCTTGCAGTCACCTGGAAATATTGGATTTTCTCTTTCTCTAATTTCCAAACCATCTTTTTGTTATGCTCGGCAGGGGCCTTGTTTTGCCTGATTATGATCTTCTGTATTCCCAGCGTTGCGCCGGCACGCGAGGATCATTATTGTCCTTAAAATAATTTTGCAAAGAGGAGTGTACTCATGAAACTCACGATGGGTGAAGAACATGTTATTGTAAGAGGTATCCGTCCGGAAGAACAACTCTGGGGTGCTTACCAATTCCCGCGCCCCTACAATCTCGGGGACAGACTGGTCGTGGCCGTGCATGTTACCAATGATGATATCAAGTCTTTCGGAGAAACAAACCGATGGTTTGAAAGCAGAGATAAAGGGGTGACCTGGAAAGAGATCGACGCCTCGGTATCGACACAATGCGGACTGCTTCTGCAAAACGGTGACCGCATCTATTTCCCCATGGAATCCGGAATAAAACTGGATAATTACAAATTTCCTTCCCAGCAGCAGCTCACGCCCGGATATGACTTCAGCCAAAAGGCCGAGGAAGGCACTATGCCGATTCCGGACGGCATGACCTCCTGGCAGGGCGGCGTCCTTATCAAGGCATATAACGCCGCCCGCCTGCCGGACAGTCTGTCAAAAAAAGAATGGCTGGCAAAGCGGGTTCCCGCCGGGCAGACCGAACCGGTTGCGGAACGGGTACCAGTGGACTGGCCCTGTTTAACCCGCGTTGTTTATTCCGGCTCCGGATACGACAATGTTCTGAAACCGATCTTTCCACGCGGAAACCCCAAACTTGGTCAGGACGGAGCCGTCTGGGTAAGCGCCTTTTCTGGCGAAGGACACATCAATCCGGCTAACGGCCAGTACAGCCCATATTACTCGGCGGAACTATTCCGTTCCGAAGATTACGGACACTCTTTCCAGTTGCGCGGACATATGGAATACGAGGCTGACGGTCACGAATATCCTTATCAAAGCGGCGGCTTCAGCGACAGTGACTTTGAGTTCATGCCGGATGGTTCAATCGTATGGTTTTTCCGATCAACCTGGTATGCGTATACCGGCCGGGAATGGGCTCCCATGTATATGTCCCGTTCCGCCGATGACGGCTATACCTGGTCAAAACCGGTCAAGTTTGCCGAGGTCGGTATATTGCCGCGCTTATGCAGGCTGGAATGCGGAACAACGCTGTTATGTTACGCACGGCCTGGTATGTTTATCCGCGCCAGCACCAATGACAGCGGGACGGAATGGAGCGAACCGCTGGAGCTTATGACTCCCGGAGACCGGAGCCATCTGGCCAACATAAAGGCAGCCCAACCAACCTTTCACGACTGGGTCGGCGCCTGTAATAATCCGGAACTGGTGCCTCTTGACCGTAACAGCGCCCTCTTCTTTTACAGTGATTTTTACTATCCTGATGAGGATTGCATAAAACGCAAAACCATTTTATGCAGAAAAATTACTGTAGAAGCCTAATGCCATAATTTTGTTACCAGGGCTAAATGGGTGATTTTCCGTTAAAAGAGCCAATACTGACGATTTGGAAACAGCGATCAAGCCAGAGAATATCGTGGGTCAAACATGAGTTTGGTGTTTCAAAATAAGCAAAAAAAAATAGCCTTATGCGAAGATTCTTCCAAGCATAAGGCCTTATTATTTATGAGCCAATTGCAAAACAGTTCAGACCAGCTTCAGCTTCTTGACGTGGCGATGGTATTCCTGGAGGCTGCATATTTCCATTCTTCCGCCCATATCCTTGAGAGCTTTAAGGCCTTCAATTGCGGCGCTCATGCCGTCAAGCGTGGTGGTGATCGGAATGCCGTGGGAAACCGCCTGGGCGCGCATCTGGATCTCATCGACCTTGGATTCGGCGCCGGTTTCCGGCGTATTGATAATCCATTGAATAAGATGTTCGTTCATCAAGTCAATCAGATGCGGCCTGCCGCGTGAAATCCTGAATACAGCATTGGCTTTAATCCCGGCGTTGTACAGTGTGGTTGAAGTACCGCGGGTTGCATAAAGCGAGAATCCCAGATTGACCAGAGCTCTGCACAGCGGAATTGCCGCTTCCTTGTCGATGTCGCGAAAGCCGACAAAGACATTGCCGCCCACCGGCAGGGTGTTGCCGGCAGCGACCTGGGTCTTCAGATAGGCGATGCCTGCGGACAAATCCAGCCCCATGACTTCGCCGGTGGATTTCATCTCAGGACTCAGCGCGATATCAATGCCGGGGAATCTGACAAACGGGAACACCGCTTCTTTGACCACAGTATGTTTCGGAATGATTTCCTTGGTGAAACCCAGTTCCTTGAGCGTCTTGCCCGCCATAGCCAGAGCCGCCAGTTTGGCCAGCGGCACGCCGATGGCTTTACTGACGAACGGCACGGTACGGGAAGCGCGGGGATTGACTTCAAGTATATAGACTTCGTTGTCCTTTACCGCGTATTGAACATTCATCAAGCCGCAGACATTAAGTTCTTTGGCCAGCGCAAAAGTGTGTTTCCTGACCTTTTCCAGAACTTCAGGCGAAAGCGTCTGAGTCGGAATGATGCAGGCGCTGTCGCCGGAGTGAATGCCGGCCAGTTCAACGTGTTCCATTATCGCCCCGATTACGGATTTAGTCCCGTCTGAAATGCAGTCCACATCAAGTTCGGTGGCGTCTTCCAGGAAGCGGTCAATCAGCACCGGACGTCCTTCTGATGCGATAACTGCTTCCTCCACATATTTGCGCAGATATTTTTCATTGTAGACAATGACCATGGCGCGGCCGCCCAGCACGAAGGAGGGACGGACCAGCACCGGGTAACCAATCCGGTTGGCAATTTCGATTGCCTGTTCAAGATTGGTGGCCATACCGTTCGGCGGCTGAAGAATTTTGACTTTATCCACCAGTTTCTTGAAAAAGTCGCGGTCTTCGGCGGCTTCGATATCTTTGGGGCTGGTGCCAATGATCTTGACTCCGGCGGCATCCAGTTTCTGAGCCAGGTTAAGCGGGGTCTGCCCGCCAAATTGAACGATTACGCCGGAACACTGCTCGCGTTCATAAATGTGCAGCACGTCTTCGAAAGTCAGCGGTTCGAAATAAAGTTTATCGCTGGTATCGTAATCGGTGCTGACTGTTTCCGGATTGCTGTTGACCATGATGGATTCAAACCCGGCATCATGCAGCGCAAACGCGGCGTGAACGCAGCAGTAGTCAAACTCGATCCCCTGCCCGATGCGGTTGGGACCGCCGCCGAGAATCATGATGCTTTTCTTGCCGGTGGATTTGTACTCGTCAACGCCGCCGTAAGTTGAATAATAATAGGGGGTGTATGCTTCAAATTCGCCGGCGCAGGTGTCAACCAGCGCGTAAACCGGCATGATATTCATTTCCTTGCGCAGCTTATACACTGTCAGGTCATCGCTATGCAGCAGGAAAGCAATCTGGCGGTCGGAGTAGCCGAATTCCTTGATCTGGAACAACAAGTCGCGATCTTTTTTAAGTCCTTCAAGCGATTTTGCTGAACGGATTTCGTCTTCGTAAGCGACGAGTTCGTGCATGTGCCGCAGGAACCATTTGTCGATACAGGTTATTTCGTTGACCCTGTCAACACTCCAGCCGCGGCGGAATGCTTCATGGATCACGAACATCCGTTCGCAGTTGGGACGTCTCAGTTCGGCTTCGACGAATTCATCGGACATATCCATGAACTTGCCGTCTTTGCCGTCGGCGCCGAATCCGGCACGGCCGGTTTCCAGCGAACGCAGTGCTTTCTGGAACGACTGTTTGAAAGTCTTGCCGATGCTCATTGCTTCCCCTACCGATTTCATTTGAGTGGTCAGGGTACTGTCGGCGGAAGGAAATTTTTCAAAGGTGAAACGCGGTATCTTAGTGACGACATAGTCAATGCTCGGCTCAAAGCAGGCCGGAGTCACGCGGGTGATATCATTGCAGATTTCATCCAGAGTATAGCCTACCGCGAGTTTTGCGGCAATCTTGGCGATCGGAAAGCCGGTGGCCTTCGACGCCAGCGCGCTGGAACGGGAGACGCGGGGATTCATTTCAATGATAGCCATGCGGCCGTTCTGCGGATTTACCGCCCATTGAACGTTGGAACCGCCGGTTTCCACACCGATGGCGCGCATGACTCTGAGTGAAGCGTCGCGCATTTCCTGATAGCAGCGGTCGGTAAGCGTCTGCGCGGGGGCGACAGTGATGCTGTCACCGGTATGAACCCCCATCGGATCGATATTTTCAATTGAGCAGACAATAACGCAATTGTCGTTCTTGTCGCGCATAACTTCCAGTTCGAATTCTTTCCAGCCCAGCAGCGATTCTTCAATCAGCACTTCGCGGTTGCGGCTGGCTTCAAGCCCGCGCTGAACGATCTCGACAAACTGTTCCATATTATATGCGATGCCGCCGCCGGTGCCGCCAAGCGTAAACCCGGGACGAATGACAAGCGGCATGGTGCCGATCTGCTTGGAAATGCAGATGGCCTCTTCCAGGGAATGCGCCGAACCGCTGCGCGGCACGTCAAGGCCGATTTCGGTCATGGCGTTTTTGAACAGTTCACGGTCTTCCGCCTTGCGGATGGCTTCGGCGTTGGCGCCGATCATCTCGACGCGGTAACGGTCAAGAATGCCGGAGTCGAACAACTCCATCGCCAGGTTCAGCGCGGTCTGTCCGCCGAGGGTCGGCAGCAGCGCGTCGGGACGTTCCCGGCGGATAATCTCGTGCAGAATGTCTTTGGTCAGCGGTTCTATATAGGTCCGGTTGGCGAAATCCGGGTCGGTCATGATGGTCGCAGGATTGCTGTTGACCAGAACTACTTCGTAACCGTCTTCACGCAGCGCTTTACACGCCTGAGTACCGGAGTAGTCAAACTCGCAGCCCTGTCCGATAACAATCGGACCGGAACCTATCAGCATAATCTTCTGGATGTCTTTTCTCTTCGGCATTATGATCCTTCATTGTCTATATTTAATATTTCAAAAATCTTTTTTACTTTATCATTGCCGCTTTAACAAAATCCCTGAACAGCGGATGCGCCTGCAGCGGCCTGGACTTGAACTCCGGATGGAACTGGCAGGCCACGAACCATTTCAAGCTTGGATTCTCAATAATCTCAACCAGACTGCCGTCCGGCGAGGCCCCGGCGATGAGCAGACCGCCTTCTTCAAGCTGCTGCCGGTGAACTGAATTGAATTCATACCGGTGACGGTGACGTTCGGAAATATTAAGCGCACCATAGGCTTGAGCAGATTTGGAGTCGGCCTGGACTGTGCAGGGATATGCGCCCAGCCGCATAGTGCCGCCTTTTTCACAGACTTTTTTCTGGGCAAGCATCAGGTCAATGACCGGATAAGGCGTATTCGCGTCGAATTCAGTGCTGTTGGCGCCGGCGAGTCCGAGCACATTCCTGGCATATTCAATAACCGCGCACTGCATCCCCAGGCAGATGCCCAGGAACGGAATATTATTTTCTCTGGCGTATTTGATGGCTTTAATTTTACCGGGTATGCCGCGGTCGCCGAATCCGCCGGGCACCAGAATGCCGTCCGCGTCTGCAATCAGACTGCAGTCATCCATTTTTTCCAGTTCCTCGGATTCCACCATGCGGATATCCACCCTGACGTCATTGGCGACTCCGGCATGGCTCAAGGCTTCATAGATACTCTTGTAAGCATCTTTCAGGCTTATGTATTTGCCGACAACCGCAACGGTAACGGACCCGTTGGCAGGATTGATAACAGTATTGACCATCTGTTTCCAGTTATTAATATCAAGCTCCTTGTGCGGAAGCCTGAGCAGATCCAGAACTTTTATATCAAGTTTCTGATTGGCAAGTTCAACCGGCACTTCATAAATCGAATTCTGAACGTCGCGTTCTTCGATGACCAGTTCCTTAAGAATGTTGCAGAACAACGCCAGCTTGCAGAAATGTTCATCCTCCATCGGCTTTTCAGTCCGGCAGACAAGCACGTCCGGAATAATCCCGATTTCGCGCAGTATGCCGACCGACTGCTGTGAAGGCTTGGTTTTGATTTCGCCGGCGGCTTTAATATATGGCACCAGCGTCAGGTGAATAAATATGGAATTGCTGGGTCCTGACTCATGCTTAAACTGTCTGATCGCTTCCAGGAAAGGCAGCGATTCAATATCGCCGGCGGTACCGCCGATTTCGGTTATCGCGATATCCACATCCTCCGCGTCCAGCGAATAAATCGCCCGCTTTATCTCATCGGTGATATGGGGGATAACCTGAACAGTGCCTCCGAGAAATTCCCCTCTGCGTTCTTTGGCGATTACCGTGCTGTAAATGCGCCCGGTGGTGAAGTTGCTGGCCTGCGAACATTTGATTTCCGCAAAGCGCTCGTAGTGCCCCAGATCCAGATCAGTCTCCGCCCCGTCATCGGTAACATAGACTTCGCCGTGCTGATATGGCGACATGGTGCCGGGGTCGACATTGATATAGGGGTCCAGCTTCTGCATGGCGACGCGGTATCCGCGGTGATTTAACAGCATGGCCAGGGATGCGGCGGTAATCCCTTTGCCAAGAGATGATACTACACCGCCTGTGATGAAGATGTGTTTTGTCATGATTTCCAACAAGTCCCGAAACCGCAGCTATGCAGCTTCCACTATTACAAACTATTATAAAATTTTTACATAAAAAAACCAGCCGGAGATGTTCCGGTATGTTTTTACGAAGAGATTAACAGAACGGACTTAATAATTACTCCTTTTATGGAAAAATTCAACCTGAAATTGAAAAAAAAGTGAGATTCTGCGCTTTTTGATGAGGACATTATTAAAAAACATGAGATACGCCAGATAATAATGCCGATTCGCAATCTTCACGATGCTTTATGATTACAATTCGGCATAAATCATTATACCATCCCTCATGACATGGCAATCATGTATTCCGGTGAATAATTTTGATGGCTCCATGTTATAACTATTTGAGAATTAATGACTTTTTTTTGATTTATTTCATTACACCGCTGTTGAATTGTATAAATGCATCAGCTATATTCTATATTGGAAGAAAAAATTCTTATCAGTTTGAAATTGGAGCAAGCCGTAAAGGATGATAACCTTTATGGCTTTTTTATTTTTAGGAGAACATGAATACATCTTTATTCGAAAATCTGCAAATCGGGAACCTACGGATTGCACTGCCGATAATTCAAGGCGGAATGGGAGTGCGTGTATCAACTTCAGCCCTGGCCGCAGCAGTATCCAATGAGGGTGCGCTGGGCGTAATCGCCGCTATCGGGCTCGGCGAAAACGATGAAAGCAAGACACGTGATTATCTCGGCTGGTCACGCACCGCTTTCACCAACAGTATCAGACAAACCCGCCGGATGACTAAAAATCCGTTCGGGGTAAATATCATGTGCGCGCTGACCAACTACGAAGATCTGGTCACCGCTGCCCAGGATGAAGATATCGATGTCATCATTTCCGGAGCGGGACTCCCCATGCGCCTGCCGTCATTTGTCAAAAACCATACGACCAAACTGGTGCCGATTGTATCTTCCCCCCGTGCCGCACACATCATCTGCAGCACCTGGCTGCGGAAATACAATCGTCTGCCGGATGCCGTTATCGTGGAAGGCCCCATGGCCGGCGGACATCTGGGATACAGCAGGGCGGAACTTGCCGACGAAGAAAACTATTCTCTTGACAATATCCTGAAAAAAGTAATTGAAACCGTTCGCGGTTTTATCCGCAACGATATCGATATTCCGGTAATTGCGGCCGGCGGGATTTATGACGGCAAGGACATTGCCAGAGTCATGAAACTGGGCGCCGGCGGCGTCCAGATGGGAACGCGCTTTGTCTGCACTCACGAATGTGACGTGTCGCAGGAATATAAAGATGCGTATATTGCCGCAAATGATGAAGATGTGGTCATTATCCAGAGCCCGGTGGGAATGCCCGGCAGAGTCATTATGAATGATTTCGTCAGAAAAATAACCAGCGGCGAACGGGTTGATTTCGGCTGTGTATATCACTGCCTGCACACCTGCAAGCCCAAAGAAGTTAATTACTGCATCGCAAAGGCGCTCGATAACGCATCCAGGGGAATGATGGATTTAGGGTTTGCCATGGCCGGAAGCAATGTTTCCCGCATCAAGGAAATTGTGTCCGTCAAGCATCTGATCGATGAACTGACGACAGGCGCCAGAGCATCGCTCCTCGCTTTTGCATAACTCAAAACTTCTCAGATAAAAAAAACGGGGTGTCCGGTTAAACCGCACACCCCTTTGTCTTTCTCTAAAACGATGTGACTGAAAACAAATAGCCTATTGAGTCAATTTATCTGTCGCAATCGCCTTGATGCTGAATTTGATAGTCACTTTCTGACCCTTTTTCACGACAATATTCTGAGTGACCGGAACATTGTGCCAGACTTTAACGTAATTCTTCCCTGATTTCGAGTCATCTTTGCCCACAACCATATTGGACGGGTCGCCGCCCCAGCCGTTAAAGAATCCGGTCGCTTCAGGATTGACATCCTCGAAGCCGGGATTTTTAATTTCCGCGCCGGTAGCGGTCAAATCATCATACGCCACCCACACCGGCATGTTGGTTACTTCTGTTCCGGGCTTATACCACGGACCGCGCAGAACAAGCGCCACGGTCCCGTCATTTTCAGGAATAAAACTGAATTCCATCTCGCTCCAGTTGTCGGTTATTTTGCCGCCGGACACAACCAGATAGCATTCTTTCTTATCCGACAGCCAGGTAGCGTTGCCGACGTAAAGAGGAGGCGATTTTACCGGAGTTAACGCCACACCGTTATTCAGTCCGTCCACATCAATTCTAACTTCAGCCTGCTGGGCCATACAGCATACTGCCGCTACGGACAAAACCAGAGTTAACATCTTTTTCATACAGAATTCCCCTTTATTTTGGTTAGTGTGTAAACGTAACATAATTTTCTGTAAGCAAAAGTCAAGCGTTGCTGCTTTAACTTTATCCTAATATTCCGCAGTTGATGATACAGTGTTTTATGATTGCGCAGTGCGCCCCCCTGTGCGCACTCCAGATCCGCCAGGGGCGGACTCAGCCCGGAGTGCCAATTACGCCGAAACCGGCTAATTGCTTGTTACACTGATATTCCCCAGAATATGCCAGTTATCGACGGCATCGCTTTCGATGCCAAGCCGGATATCCGGATTACGGCGCACCGGGTCGGAGAAGAGGCCGACAGCCAGACGATAGGAACCGGGCGGAACGGAGAACTTGAGCGTCGAGGTCTCGGATATCTGTTTGCCGGGAACCCATTTCTCCGGATGGCAGCCTTTGACCGGACACTTGTCCGCAATTTTGCCATCCTTGTCGAGCAGGGCGGCGGTAACACTGCACGGAATGAAAATAATGGCTAACCCCGCGTTTTCCCAGCGGAAGGAGGCTTCGAAATCTTTGCCGGAAGTGATGCGCCGCGGGAGCGAAACCTCGTTCAGGAGAAAGTGATACCCCATCATGTTCGTCAGCTTGTCGATGAGGGGCCGTTTCTCTTTGACGAATAAACCGGTGCCCAGGTTCTGATAAGTAAAGGCTCCCCTTACGGTGTCTGCAAGTATCCTTTCCTCAAGCTTGTCGCCCCGGGCGTACTGCCAGCCCCCCTGCATTTTATGCCTGTCGTAGCTGTCATACCATTCTCCGAAAGCAGGCACCCTGCCCTTGCAGCGGATCAGTTCGGAACCGTTGGAGTTGCCCAGGATGCCGTCGCGTCTTAGGCCGACGCCCTGCTCTGCCGCCCAGTCATACACGGAATCATAAAGCTTCTCGCCCCAGGGGAGAAACAGCCGGGTGCGGTTGAAGGCGTCCAGATGAATCCGGATGTGCCGCTTAAGCCCGTCCGGGGATATTCTTTCAGAACCTTTCAAATGCCCCAGATGTCCTTCGCCCCATTGTCCATAGGAGCGGATGTCTATTAATGAGATGCGTGGATCGCCGTTATAGCGCTTGCCCATCGCGTCGATGAAGTTCTTGAGTTTCTCCAGGAAGATTGGATTGTCCCACTGCTTCGGCGCGACCATGCCTTTGACTTTGAACCCGTCGTACTGGATCGAGGGAACGCCCGCATCGTAAACCCACTTGGGCGTGTTGTATTTTATGTTGGAATGAAAGCTCTCGCACATGACGCCGAAACCGAACTGCTTGCCGGCTTTACTCCAGGCGTCAAGGGCGTTGTCGATTGGGGCCCAGTTGAATTTACCCTCCTCCGGCTCCAGTGCGCTCCACCTGAAACGCGTGTAGGCCGAACTGCAAACGCCAAGCGCCTCCGGGCTATGCCCTTTCGGCGACTCGCCATAGATGACCCAGCCCTTGCCGGGGTTCACGACCGGATTCGGAGAAGCGCTGAACTTCAGCGTCTGGATATTGTCCCCCGCCGCCGCCGCCAGCGCGCTCCCGGAGAAACTGCCAAGCGTCATCCCGGCAATCACCGCCGCTAAAAAAGTGAGCGTCTTCATTTCGAACCTTATCATCCTGAACCTTTCTTTGCTGTGCACCTGTCCCTGAACAGTTCCTAACTTAACCCGTTAAAGCAAAGAGTCAAAAATTCCGCTGTCTGTAAGTGTTTTAATTGTGTCGATTCCGCAATTGTAAAGGTGGACGAGCTTTCAGGAAATGCCCGGAGCGCCAGCGGCTGGGAATATTATACTCTGCACGGCTGAAATTTTAACAATAGATTGCGAAGATTTTGAGAATTGGTTCGTATTCTGAAAGGCTGCCGATACCGGGGTATCGAAGGCCTCGAAGAGTGCGAATCCAAACTCA
>JBAYIO010000112.1:0-17279 GCA_041665605.1 Victivallaceae bacterium
GACAAAAATGCTTATATCAGTTTTATGGCAGGAAAAAATTAATTTAAAACCTATTTATATATTAAAAATATGGTAGAATATGTACAAAACTATAGTAAATATGGGGTCAGACCCCGCTAAAGACAACAAAGAGAAAGTTGACTTTTAAGCTAAAAAGAACAAAAAGTAAGGTGAATAAATTCTCGGAAAATATGAAAAAAGCGGCCTCTTTTTAACACCCCAGGTCAGACCCCGCTAAAGGAAATGTAAAAAGAAAAAGTGTGAAAACAAATGATTGATAGAGAGAAAAGAGACTTATTGATTAAAAGTCTGAGTAAATTGCTTGATGGAAATTTATCGGTAAAAGAATTTGATAAAATAAACTTTATTACCGACGATAACGCTATTATTGAAATATTGCAAGAAGTATCATATATTTGTGATGATGTTTATAGCGGTTTCTTTAATCATCAAAAAAAACTTGCTTCATATAAAAAATGCTTCTTGCATTTTATTTTATTCCTATCTACAGATTTGGAATATGAATGGCCGTATCCGTATCCGACTATTAAACATCGTTTTAAAAGACTATGCACCATTCTAACATTTGGGTTACTACCATTTTTTAGAGAAGTTGAATATGAAAGATTTGGCGACTTCGGCGTATGGCCATTCTTGCGTGAAGGGGATTTTGAAAAAGCTAAAAATGATTTTCCGAACATTGAAGTCTAGAGAAAGGCGGGGGCAAACTTTAAAAAATCGAGGACAGATTTTTAGCTTTGGCGTTTTCTGAGCCTATAAACCAATTATTTGTAATCCGTTGAATGTATATTACTTGAAAAATAAAGGTGCTTTAATGCGTTTAGTTAAGTTGATATTGCTGGTCGGGATTTGGGCCGGATATCCTAGTCATGGGCAGGAAGTTGTTAATAACGGAAAGTCAATTGCTCCTATTCCAGCCCAAACTACGGCAAAAACAACGACATCAACCGCAACAATAGCAGGTGGTCAGAAACAGGATGCATTGCTGCCGGACAATATTAAGCTGATCATTGGGCAAGGCGCAGACAGGAATTACTATGTTCGCGTCCGCGAGGTTCACAATTTGAAAAAGAACCTGGCTCCGGAACAGATTGATGCACTGTATAAGTTCCTGTATGAGAAGCTGTGGAAGCAGGAACTGCCGGATTTGTTAACGGTCTGAAGAATGAGATTGTCGTTGAGCTGACGAAGCAAACCATCAAACCGGAAGCATTGTCCGGGCATCTGGTCGCCATGTATCATGACAAATCGTTCGATCCGATCTGGCCTGCGGGGTGCTGACTGACCCTAAATGTTCGCTCCGCAGCCGCACAGTGGCGATGCAGGTTTGCGCCGAACTGCGCAACAGAAAAGCATTGCCGATAGCCCGCGAAGCCGCTCAGGACAGCAATGACATCAGTTTTAAAATGGCCTCAATGGCCGCCATCGGCGCACTAGGCGACCCCAGCGACCCGCCGCTGTTGAATCACTACAAGAGCAACAGCGACATCCGTCTAAGCGGTCCAGCCAAAGCCGCTATTGCCAAAATCAACAAGGACTATAAGCTTTCCAAGTATTGAACATAAGGTGTTTAAATGCGTTTAATTGAATTGACGTTATTGACCGGGCTATCGGCTATCGGATATTCGGGCCGTGGACAAGATGCTATTAAAGGAGAAAAATCGACTAAAAAGGATGAGCCGAAGAAAGAGTGACAATACACTTTCTGCTTTGCACGCATTGCCGGTTATTCCGGAAATATAAATATTCTTGGATAATTCGTTGCTGGAAAAAAATTTAAAGCAAGATATATTCACATTATGTTATTTAAGAGCGAGGCAAAACGGTATTTTTGAAAGGAATAATGAATGAGACAGAAAATGTTGCTTCTGGCCGCAGTTTTCTTTGGAGTACTGGCGTTTGTTCTAACCTACCAGCAGCTCCAGACGGAAAAAGATAAGATACGGGGGGAGGCTGAATTTGTTTATCTGATAAAGCTGACTCGTGACATTGCGGAAAATGAAGAGATCCGTGAAGCTGACATTACCCGGGAAAAAGTGAAGCGCTTCCGCGGCACTCAGGCCGTTTCCCGGGAAATTCCCTGGGATAAGAACATGATGGTCATCGGCAGAAAAATGGAATCATTCAAGCCCAAAGGCGAATTTCTGCAATGGGATGATTTAAAGCCCGCCTCGCGCAAATTCACCGGCATCACGGGCAAAGTGCGCCCCGGTTTCCGGGCGGTTTCAATCCCGGTTGACAGCACCTCCTCGGTGACCAATCTGGTCAATCCGGATGACCGCGTGGATATAGTCGCCACTTTCCGTTTTCCGGAAATGCGCGGCGACCAGTCTCTGGACACCATTACAATGACGATTCTGCAAAATGTAAAAGTGCTGGCGACGGGGACGAACTGGGGCCTGGGCGACGCGCTGCAGCAGCAGCGGGGCTACAGCACGGTGACGCTGGAACTGACGCCGAAAGAGGTGGAAATGATTATTTTTGCCAGTCAGAAGGGACGGCTGTCGCTGAGTCTGCGCAATTACGAAGAGACCAAATTTGAAAAAAATCTCCAGAGCGTGGACTTCAAGTTCCTGGAAAAGAACATTATGCAGTATAATCAGGAACGTGAAAATCAACAGAAAAACCGCTGACGCATAAACGCGCAAGGACAAATCATGTTTGAAATCATCATCAAACAGCCGGGGCAGAATGAATTGCGGGGGAAACTCAACCCCGGGGCCTATATTGTCGGTTCGGGCGGTTCCTGCCATATTCAGATTTCGCGTCCGGAGATATCCGGCCGGCACGCCCAACTGGTGCTTAAAGACAACATGCTGAAAGTCATGGACCTCGGGAGCAGCAACGGAACAATCGTTGACGGAGAGCCCATTCCCGCCAATGAGATGTTTGAAGTCCAGCCGGGGTCGGTCATCACCATCGGCCGCGCCGAAATCATCGTCAAAGGGCTGGAATCCGAAGAGCTGAAATTAAAAGACAAGGAACTGAAGGAAAAAATCACTGCCGGCAAAGCGGACGTGAAACCGCCCGAGAAGCCGATCGAGAAACACAGTTCCGCGATGTCGGGTGAAAGGCCGAAAATCGACCGGCACGGCAAGGATAAAATCCCGGTGCTGATTATTTCCGGAGTTCCGGAGAACATGCGGCAACTGGTGCAGGAAATAAAGAAACGCGCCCACATGGAGCTGCTGAAGCGGCTTAATCTGAAGAAACTGGCGCTTTCCGGAATCACCGAAAAAGATCTTGAAAACAAAGCCAAGGATACGATCAAGGAGATTCTCTCGGAACTGTCGATTCCGCTGCCGCGCGGGGTGGATATTGAAACCATCGAACGCGAACTGGTGCAGGAAGCCATCGGGCTCGGCCCGCTTGAATACCTGATCGAACGCGACGACATCACTGAAATCATGGTCAACGGCCCGGACAATGTCTATGTTGAATGCAAAGGCATACTTTACCGGACCGATACGGCGTTTGCGGACAGCAGCCAGGTTCAGGCGGCGATTGAGCGCATTGTTTCTCCGCTCGGGCGGCGCATTGACGAAAGTTCGCCGATGGTTGACGCCCGCCTGCCTGACGGTTCCCGCGTAAACGCCATCATTCCGCCGCTGTCGCTGGTGGGGCCTTCGATCACGATCCGTAAATTCTCCAAGACACCGTTTGAAGTAAGCGACCTGATCAAATTCGGGTCATTGACTAAAGAAATGGCGCAGTTTCTGGATGTCTGCGTCAAAGTCCGGAAAAATATCATCATCTCCGGGGGTACCGGTTCCGGCAAAACCACTTTGCTGAATGTCTTGAGCTCATTTCTGCCGAACCGCGAACGCATTGTGACGATTGAAGACGCGGCGGAACTCCAGCTTCACCAGGAGCATATCGTCCGTCTGGAATCCCGTCCGCCCAACATTGAGGGCAGGGGGGAGATCGCGATCCGCGATCTGGTCCGAAACTCATTGCGCATGCGCCCCGACCGGATAGTCGTGGGGGAGTGCCGCGGGGGCGAGGCGCTGGATATGCTTCAGGCGATGAACACCGGTCATGACGGTTCACTGACCACGATTCACGCCAACACCCCGCGCGACGCGCTTTCCCGGCTGGAGACGCTGGTGCTGATGGCCGGATTTGACCTGCCGCTGCGGGCGATCCGCGAACAGGTGGCCTCGGCCATCTGCATCGTTGTCCAGATCAACCGCGAACGCGACGGTTCAAGAAAGGTCTCCCATATCAGCGAGATCACCAAGATGGAAGGCGAGATCATCACGATGCAGGATATATTTGTTTACAAGCATGAGGGCTGGGATGAAAACAACCGGATTATCGGGCGTCATGTGCCCACCGGCAACATTCCGACTTTCATGGAGGAAATAGAACGGGCCAAACTGGACCTGGACATAAGTATTTTCAGCAGGAACAGTTAATCTCAACCGGAGTGAAAAATGTTTTTTGAAAGCTCACTGGCGGCAAGCATCTGCGCGGGAATCAGCATCACGCTGATATTCCTGGTGCTGGCGGATTTCATTTCTTTCGCCTATGCCAGATACAAAGACCGTTATCTGAAAGAGGCCGCGGTCGAACTCGATGACGTCCTGCTCCAGATGCCGGCCAGCAAAATACTGGATGTCAGCGTCGCGGCCAGCATGATAATGTGTTTCATCGCAATTGCCGCTTTCGCGTTCTACAGCAACAACTTTACCTGGAGCAAAGGTGGATTTGTCGGAATAATTGTCGCCATCGTGTCCTTTCCGATGCCCCGCATGTATCTGAAACATCTGAAAAAGCAGCGTCTGATAAAGTTCAATGAGCAACTGGAAGACGCGCTCGGGTCGATGAGCAGCGCGCTCAAGGCGGGCTTCAGCATAAACCAGGCGATTGAAACCATCGCCGCCGAGGACAAGCGTCCGATTTCCATTGAATTCCGGTTGCTGATGCAGGAAATCCGGCTGGGGGTGTCGCTGGAGCGGGCGCTGGAAAACTTGAATGCGCGAATGGGCAGCGACGACTTTGAACTGGTCGCCACCGCCATTATCACGGCTCGTCAGACCGGCGGCGAACTGACGGCCATTTTTGACCGTCTGGCGGGACTGATCCGCGAACGCGCCAGAATCAGCGGCAAACTCCGCGCAATGACCGCCCAGGGCAAACTGCAGGCCACGATCATCGGGGTCATGCCCCTGTTTCTGCTGATCATGATGTCTTATGCGGCACCCGGCGCAATGGATGCGTTTTTCAGTTCCATCGTAGGAATAATGTCAATGATAGCGGCCGCGATTATGGTTACCATCGGCTATCTGGTGATAAGAAAAATCACCACGATTGACATATAACCCGAAAGTCAGAGGAAAGTTACATGGAGTTTTCAAGCATAGTCATTCTGGTCACGGCAGTTTCAGCAGGCATCTCCGTGACCTGCATAGCGCTGCTGATTTTCTATTTCATGTCAGACCTCGAGATTGACCGCAGCAGCGGGGATGAAGTCAGAAAAGCCTTGCCGGTGATGGTTAAAATTTTCATGCCGCTGGCTCCGAACTTCCGTTTTATCGCCCGTCACCGGCTCTTTCAGCCGGTAACCAGATATACGGAGGATCATCTTCTGATGTCCGGATACATCAGCGCCGTCAGCGCGGAGGATTTTATTGCCGTGAGAGCGCTGCTGACTTTGTTCGGAATGGCGCTTCTCTTCATGTGCGCGATGAGCGGAAACGCGATCCCCGGCCTGGTCCTCATGATCTGTCTGTATATTTACCCCGGCGCCTGGCTGAAGACCATTGTCAAGAAAAGACATCTGGAGATCGTGAAAGCGCTGCCGAACGTCCTTGACCTTTTAACGCTGTCGGTGGAAGCCGGCAAAGACTTCCTGACTTCGCTGCGGGATATTCTCGGCCGGAGAAGAATGGATGCGCTCGGCGAGGAACTGGGCAGGACATTCAAGGAAATCCAGCTTGGCAAAAAACGGCAGCAGGCCCTCCGCGATCTTTCATTCCGGGTCAAACAGACCGACCTCACTGCCGTGCTGAACGCCATTATCCAGGCGGAGGAACTCGGCGTCAGCATCGGCAACCTGCTGAAAATACAGGGCGACATGCTGCGCAATAAACGCTTTACCAGGGCGGAGAAACTGGCCAATGAAGCTCCGGTGAAAATTCTGTTCCCCATGGTTATATTTATTTTCCCGGCGGTGATTCTAATCCTGATGGTTCCGATATTGATGCAGGCATTTAAATTCCTAGTACATTAAGGCTTGGGGTGTATGATTCTTAATCTGACTAAAAAAAAATACCTTTCCCGTTCGCCTTTGTATGCAAACTCCTATATATTACGGGCGCGGGGCATGATCGGGCGCTCTTTCCGCGGCGCGGATTTCGATGCAATGGTATTCAGCAACTGCAACACCATCCATACCATGTTCATGTCAATCCGGATTGATGTGGTGTTTGTGACCCGGGACAACATTGTTTGCGGACTGAAAAAAGCGCTGCCGCCGTGGATGCCGTTCATCCGCTGCGGCAAAGCTTTTACCACAGTTGAGCTGCCGGAAGGCACTATTGACTTGACCGGGACACAGATTGGCGATATAGTTGACCTGTGCGGCGTTCTGACGGCGGAAACCGAACAGAAATTGAAAGAGAATAAACTCGAAGTGGAAACAGTTATTTCCTTTAAAGAGAGCAATAAATGAAAATATATTTTATTAACGGAGCAAAAACCGGCGAGAGCGCGGAACTTTCCAAACCGGAGATGTCCATTGGCCGGGAAAATGATAACGACATCAGCATCAGCACTGTCGGAGTATCCCGTTATCACGCCAGATTTGTCTGCGGCGGCGACGGCCGCTGGACGGTTGTTGATCAGAAAAGCACCAACGGGGTCATGGTCAACAATGATGCGGTCGACGGCAGCAGACTGCTGGAGGAAGGCGATATCCTAACCCTGGGCGATCAGACTATACGTTTCGGCGGGGAAAAAGATATGAAGGTGGAAACACCTGAAATTGAATTGGAATCAAAACCTGAAACCGAAGAGTATGTGCTTCAGCCGTTCAGAACGGTTGTGATCAAAGCTGAAAATAAACCGGTCACTCCAAAGTCAAATTCAGAGAGCAATAAATGAAAGTATATTTTATTAACGGCATAAATGCCGGCGGGAGCGCGGAGCTTTACAAACCTGAAATATCCATTGGCCGTGAAACGGATAATGACATCAGCATTCTTACTGCCGGAGTATCCCGTTATCATGCCAGATTTATCTGCGGCAGCGACGGCCGCTGGACCGTCATTGACCAGAAAAGCACCAACGGGGTCAGAGTCAACAGTGACACGGTCGACGGCAGCAGACTGCTGGAGGAAGGCGATATCCTCACCCTGGGCGATCAAACCATACGCTTCGGCGAGAAAAAAGATATGAAGGCGGAAATCGCTTCCGCCTTTGCTCCGGAAACAATTCCGGTAATTCAGCCGTCGCAGACCAGATCCGACGAGAACCTGGTGCCGAAAGTGGTATTCGAGCCGTTTGCCTTGACTGAAAATGAACCGGAAACACCCAGGATCGAATTTCATGAATCCAAACCGGAAACCGGGGAGCACGCGATTGAGTCGTTCAAAACGGTTTTGACCCAGGCCGGGAATGAACCGGAGACCCCGAAAGTAAAATTTCAGGAATTCAAACCCGAAGACAACAAGCTGGATACGAATGAGCCTATCTTTAAAAGCAAGGAAGAGCCGCCTTCGGAAAAAACTCTTACTTCCGCCATGGTGTTTTCCTATATCGAGGATAAAACGGAGGTCGCCAAGCATCTTTCTGAAGCTCTCTTGAAAGGCAAAGCCAATATTTTCGCCAGCAAAGAGCAGTTGAAGGCGGAAATGGCCGGCGATGATCCCAACAAACCGAGACGACGCTTTTCCAATCTCCTGTTTTACACCATCGTAATCTGCTCCGCTGTCGTTTTTGTCGCTTTATTCATTATGTTCCAGGAGAACCAGAAAGGGAGATCGGAAGTAAAAGTCGAAAAAAAGGTTGTCTCCTCGCCGCTGCTGGTTTATTATGAAAAAGACAAGGCAACCCCGGATAATCTGTTCCGGTTCACCATGCGCCTGGAGGCCGGCAAAGCCTATTTCAATATTGACGACCTGAAATCGCAGCGTCATTATTCCAAAACCATAGATAAAGTCAATCCGGCATTGCTTGAGACTTTGAAAAAGGAAATTGAAGGCACCACCTTCCTGTCCCTGCAGCAGCAGCCGGCCGAATCCGCGCAGGACAATATGAATGAGACCCGTCATCTGGTTGTCAGCTATGATGACAAAATCAACAACATCACAGTCAAAAATTCTTACGCTCCCGGCGCATTCGAAACCATTGAACGCGCAATTAATGATTTTGCGGGAAACTTCGGTTTGCAAACTATCGCATTGTCGCCGGATGAGTTGAAGCAGCGGGCGGAAGAACTGTACCAGAAAGCCGAAGATCTGTTCCAGAACCGCGAAGCCAAGCCGGAAAAACTGCTTGATGCCATCTCCCGCTACCAGATGGCGGTCGAATACCTGGATCAATTCTCGCCCAAGCCTGCGACCTGGGATAAGGCCAGAAAACGCGCCAGCGAGGCGGAATCCATCTTGAACAAAATGCGGGAAGACTTGAAGTTTGAATATCAGCGGCTGGCCCAGTTAAGCGAATACGAAAACGCCAAAGCAGTCAGCGCGCAACTTATGAATCTGTATCCGCAAGGGTCCAAGGAATATGAAACCTTCAAGTCGAAAAACAGACAATGGGACAAAATGATTAAGGAACGCACGAGACGATGAAAACACTAAATTACATATTCAGAATATCGCTTGCGATGGCATGCATATCATCCGTACTGCTGACTTCCGGCTGCGGCCAGAAACCTCAGCCCAGGGTGGATGCAACTCTTAAAATCACCTCCAATCCCGATGGCGCAAGCGTTCTCTTCAATGACCGCGAACTGGGGACAACCCCGTACAGCGACAGAATCAGACCTACCACCATTATCCTGAAAATAGCCAAACCGAACTTCAAGCCGAGATGGGAGAGAATTGAACTGAAAGCCGGAGAGGATAAAACGTTCAATTATGACTTGACTCCATCCGCCGGTTCAATATTGCTGGTCAGCCGTCCGGACGGCGCCAGGGTCATCATCAATGGCGGACTCAAAGGAACTACGCCGCTGATATTGCAGGAACAGCCGCTTGGCAGTTACGCCGCAAAACTGGAGAAACCTGGATTTGCGACTCGCGAAGCATCCTGGACTATCAAAGACGAATGCCCTCAGGAAGTCATTGTTTCTCTGAACTCGAACGTCGGCCGGCTGACGCTTACCAGCGAGCCTTCGCATGCTCAGGTTTTTATCAACGGAGCGCCGCGCGGCTATACTCCGTTCAAATGCGAACTTGAAGAAGGCAAATACCAGTTGAAACTGGAGAAAGAGGGGTTTGCGGCGATCGAGGACTATGTCAATATCCTGCGCGACCAGAATCAGGAAAAATCCATCACCATGAGCAATCTGCCCGGCTCTGTCGAAGTTACGACTGAACCTTCCGGGGCGGACATATCCATCAACGACGAACCGCACGGGGTAAGTCCGCTGAAACTCAACTCGCTGGCTGCCGGGAAATATGTCATAAAAGCGGTCAAAAGCACTTTTGATACTGTTTCCAAAGAGATCGTGGTCGTTTCCGGTCAGAAATCTTCCGTTGAATTTGTCCTGACCAAAAACACCGGCGGCATCGATCTGATTATTAATCCACCCGGAACTAAAATTTATCTGAACGGCAAAATACAGGGAATTACTGAGAAGGGAGAAAATCCGATGCTCTCCAGGATTTTCCAGATTCGCGGCATCAATGCCGGCAGCTATGAAATCACCGCCGCCCACAAGCGCGGCGTGCCGGACACTAAAACAGTTACTGTCGCCGTCACTAAGGGCCAGATTGCCCGCCCGAAGCCGATTTCCCTGTGGGTGGCCAACGCCGAGCTTAAACTGAAGGACGGCAAAGTATCCATGGGCCTGCTTTATTCCGAAAGTACGGATAAAATACTTTTCGGACCGGAGCCCGGGGTTAAAGTTGAATATTCCCGCGACGAGATAGATTACCTCAAACCAATAATAACCGGTGATGAGTAACAGAACGTAATCAATACCGGGATTTTACCGCGGTATTATTTCCGCCTGCCGCCGCGTCGCGCATTTCCTCAAAACTTTTGCCGCCCGGCATGAATAAAGATATGTTTTTTTGAAATCCCGGAAGTTCTTTTTCAGAATTTCATGTTATATTAAACTCCTTGTATTAAAGCATCGTTAGAATTTATATAAGGTTATCTGAGAATGACGTTAGCAGATATGGAAGAAGGCAGCAACGCTGTGGTTGTCAGAATAAAAGGCGACAGCGCGATCAAGCGTCGCCTGATGGATATGGGAATCACCCGTGGTGCGGTAATTAAAGTTGAACGTTATGCTCCGCTGTACGACCCGATAGCAATTAAAGTGAAAGGGTACTCGCTGGCGCTGCGCGTCGCCGAAGGGCAAATGATTGAAGTGGAAATGGCGAAATGAAACGACCTGAATACAAAATAGCGGTTGTCGGCAACCCTAACTCGGGCAAGACCTGTCTGTTCAACGGTCTTACCGGAGCGTCCCAGCATGTGGGAAACTATCCCGGGGTCACGGTTGAATTTGTTTCCGGTGAATCCGATTTTCACGGCGAGACGGTGGTAATAACCGATCTGCCTGGAATTTACTCCATGACCGCATATTCCCAGGAGGAAATTGTTTCCCGTGACCATATTCTGCTCCAGCGTCCGGATTTGATTTTGAACGTGGTGGATGCCAGCAACCTGGAACGCAATCTTTATCTTACAGCCCAACTGGTGGAACTGAACATCCCGATGGTTATTGCGCTGAATATGATTGATGTTGCAGACCGGAAAGGCATCGCCATTGACTGCGCGGTATTATCATCCATTATCGGTGCGGAGGCGGTTCCGACTATTGCCAGCAGAAAACAGGGCTTCGACGAACTGAAGAATGCCTGCATCAGGACAATCAGGGCAAAAAAACTGCCTCATCCGACAGAGTTCCCGCATGAATTGGAAAGCGTTCTGCCGGAACTGGAAAAAGCCATTTCCGGCATGAAAGCTATCGCCGGTGACCCGCCGGCACGCTGGACTGCGCTGAAACTGCTGGAAGACGATCAACTGGTACTGGAAGTGGTCCGTCAGGACAATCAGTGGGAAAATATTTCAAAAGCGCTGCAAAAAGCCAAACATCAGATTGAGCAGCATTCACATGAGGACTCCCCTACTGCTGTCGCCGAGTCCAGGCATGCTTTTGCCGCCGGCGTTATTTACACCGCAACCCAGATGTCGGAAAATGCCCGGCTGATGCTTTCCGACCGGCTCGACCGGTTTGTCTGCAACCGTTTTCTCGGACCGATTATCCTCTGTGCGGTTGTCTACTCGCTTTTCATCTTTGTTTTTCAAATCTCCAGAGAAATTAACTGGATACCGCTGTTTAACGGCGCCCGGACAAGTCCGACCGGTTTGCTGGAGCTGTTCTTTGCCGGACTCAACCGTTTTGCCGGAAATGTCATCGAACTCCCCTGGCTGAAGTCGCTGGTCTGTGACGGCATCATCAGCGGCGTCGGCAGCGTAATGAGTTTTGTGCCGCTCATCTTTTTCATGTTTCTGTTCATCTCCGCGCTGGAAGACTCCGGTTATATCGCCAGAGTGGCGTTCATCATGGACCGCCTGCTGAAGACGTTCGGGCTTCAAGGTAAATCAATTCTGGCAATGCTCATTTCCGGCGGGCTCGGGGCAGGGGGATGCGCCGTTCCCGGCGTGATGGCGGCAAGGACGCTGCGGGAGGAGAAAGACCGGCTGATTACAATCCTGGTTGCGCCGTTTATGAACTGCGGAGCTAAAATGCCGGTTTACGCCATGCTTATCGCGGCGTTTTTTGCCAGTGCGCAAGGCGCGATGATGTTCCTGCTGTGGATGATATCCTGGGCATTTGCCCTCGGCTCGGCCTGGGTGCTGCGCAAAACTATCATTCGCGGAGAGCAGACGCCGTTTGTCATGGAACTGCCGGTTTATCATCTGCCGACATTGAACGGCGTGCTGATTGATACCTGGAACCGCACCTATATGTATATCAAAAAAGCGGCAACCGTAATTCTTGCCGTCAATCTGATTCTGTGGGCGCTGATGTATTACCCCAGATATGACGTCAGCCCCCTGGAAGACAGCGTTAAAACCGCCGGGAATCTTTTTACAAGCCATACTCAATCCACTCCGTATGCGGCCATTTTTACGGCAGATGAACTTGAGAAGACAGTTGCATTTCTGAAAAATCATCCAATCCAGATAAAGAAATCCGTTGAAGGACTGCCCAAGACCAGACAGAATTTTGCCTTGGAACTGGAATCTTACAAAAGGGGCGACAAAGTTGTAAATGAAGCCGTAGCCAAAGCATATGTCGCATATCAGGAGAAAATCACCGTGCTGAATAATCAGGCAGCTCAACAGCAGCTTCGGCACTCCTTCGCCGGCATGGCCGGCACTTTTCTTACCCCGGTGACCAGTCTGGCCGGATTCGACTGGAAAGAGAATATCGCGCTGGTCGGCGGCCTGGCCGCCAAAGAAGTTGTGCTGGGAACTCTCGGCACCGCTTATGCAATGGGTGAAAGCTCTGAAGGAGATTCCTCCTCGATTTCACAACGTCTGGCGGAAGATCCAGGCTGGGGGCGCGCCCGCGCCTTCGCCATGCTGGTCTTTGTGATGGCTTACGCTCCGTGCCTGGTGACATTAGTCACGATCAAAAAGGAAACCGGCAAATGGCGCTGGGCGATATTCTCCGCCGTTTACAGCACTGTTCTGGCTTTCATCGCCGCTGTTCTGATCTATCAGATCGGCTCAATATTCTGAAAAAGATATGGAGGTTGTTTTGCTAGACCTTAAACAATATCAAAAATATTTCTCCGGATACACTGAACTGCGTTTACAGGAAAACCGCAGTTACAATACTGGTTTATTGAACGGAGACTGTGTCAATAACAGTAAAAGCACCAGCGGCGGAATTTTCTCACGTTCATTTAAAAACGGCGCATGGGGAGCGGCCTCCGGTCCCTTGACCGGCGGCGAACCGGTCGAGAAAATTATTGCCAATGCCATCAGCAATGCCGGTTATCTGGGGTCTCGCGTCCCGCGTAAATCAGAACTGGTCATGCCGGACAGAAATCTTGAACTTGTCAAAGATTTCTCCGGTACAGAAAAACGCTATTCCGAAAAAGAAAAAATGGCGTTTCTGAAAGAGATTGATAATTACATTGCCTCAAAATATCCGCAGTTGAAGTCCAGAAGAGTTTTTCTGGAGCATTTAGAAATGCAGAAACATCTTTTGACCTCTACCGGAAGTTCAGCATGGCAATTGATTCCGCGAACATATATTAAAATCGTTATGGCGCTTGAAAAAGCTCATGAGCCGGTAGAATTAGGCGAGCCCTTCGGAGGACTGGGACAAATGGAGGAGCTCTTTGACGAGCCGTCCAGACTTTTTGGCGGAATTGACCGGCTTTATGATAATCTGGCTAAAAAAGCTGATGCCGGTTTCGCGTCTGCCGGAGTAAAAGAAGTTATACTGGATGCTGACCTGGCCGGAATTTTAGCCCATGAAGCCATTGGACACACTACTGAAGCGGATATTGTTATGAGCGGTTCAGCGGCCGGTGATTATCTGAACCGGCAGGTGGCCAGTCCGCTGGTAACTCTGATTGATTATGCCAATACGGCTTTCGGGAAAATTTGTCCGCAGCCGGTTTATATTGACGATGAGGGCGTGGAAGCCAAAGACGCTGTAATTATTGAAAATGGCATTTTAAAAGGTTTTATGCACAACCGGGAGAGCGCGGCGCATTTCGGACACGAGGTTACGGGTAATGCCAGAGCGTTTGCGTTTAACGACGAACCGCTGATTCGTATGCGCAATACCTGCATCGTGCCAGGCAAAGATAAATTAGCGGATATGATCGCTTCAATTGAAGACGGTTACTATCTGGTCAAATGCAATAACGGACAGGCGGATTCCACTTCTGAATTTATGTTCGGGGTATCACTGGGCTTTGAGATAAGGAACGGCAGATTAGGACGAGCAATCAAAGACACCACCATTTCCGGAGTGGCTTTTGAACTGTTAAAAACTGTAAGCATGGTTTCCGATGACCTGAAATGGCTGTCCTCCGGCATGTGCGGCAAGAAGCAGTTGATCCCGGTCGGGATGGGCGGCCCGGCGATCAAATGCAAAGTCAATATCGGGGGAAAATAATCATGCCGGAAGAATTTAAAGAGAACATTATTGAGAAATTGCAGGCACGTGGCGCAGGCAAATCATCCGTATGGCTGACTAAAAGCACAGTGCATGAACTTAATGTGGAAAGAAATGAACTGTCACTTTTCAGGACTGTTGTCAACTGCAATCTGAAAATGAAAATTATCAAAGATCAGCGAATGGCCGCGACCAGCGTAAATGACCTTAGTGAAGAGTCAATACATGATTCAATCAGTGCTTTGTTTGAATCCATGGAAGCCTCGCTGTCCGATCCGTCCCATGACATTGCTTCGTCAGATGGCGGTGCGAAAATGTTCTGCCACAATTTAAATGATCCTGTGCAGGAGCAGATGGTTACTAAATTAAATGATCTGGTGCAAACAATCCGGCAAAGCTATCCGAAAGTAATAATCGGTGAATCACATTTGGCTTTTCACCATGAAGAAGCCGGAATATGTAATTCCAGCGGGGTTAATCTCTCTGCCGAAAACAACTACTTCGTGCTGTTTCTGATGTTTACAGCCAAAGAGGGCAAAAAGTCATCTTCATTTAATTATGCGATGCAGTGGTATCGCAGTTTGAACGAAGTAAATGATCTGCCGGCAAATGAAACTTTAAATCGTCTGCTGGCTCAAATTTCAGAACAGATCAACACTCATACCGTCGAAGAAAAATTCACCGGCGATATTATTATTACCCCGGAATGTTTAAACGAAATACTGTGGATGTTGCTGAAGCCGGTCTTTGAACAGCCGGTGATTTCCGGAACCAGTATTTATCTGAAAAAACTCAATCAGACCGTTGCATCGAATCTGCTTACTTTAAAAGCCATGCCGCTGTCTGATGAATTTGCCGTTAAATCGTTTATTTCTCAAGATGGTTTTGTTACGGAAAATGAAACCATCATTGATAAAGGCATCTTAAAAACGTTCATTTTATCGCTTTACGGTTCAAATAAATCCGGTTTTGCCCGTTCGCTCAGCGAAGGCGGCATGATGGTTATTGAACCCGGCGCCACCTTATATGCCGATATGGTTAAGAAATGTAAAAAAGGGGTGCTGCTGTGCCGTTTCTCCGCCGGCATCCCTAATGAAAGCGGCGATTTTTCCGGAGTTGCCAAAAACAGTTATTACATTGAAAACGGCGAGGTAAAATATCCGCTGGCCGAAACCATGATTAGTGGCAATACCGCGGAAATGCTGAATAATATCACTGAAATATCCAGAGAATCGGTAAATAACGGCCTTGCTCAAATGCCGTGGATGACAATCCGCGGCCTGACTGTTTCCGGCGGCAAAATCAGTTGACTGTATAACCTTAATATAAGAAGAGGTGAATCATGGAATACATCGTAATCGGGTTAATCGTGCTGGCCGCGGTAATCTTCCTGTTCCGCTATTTTCGCAAAACTGTGAAAGAGGGTTCCTGTCCGGATTGTGCCAGACACTGCGGCCATTCGGACAAAGACCAATGCAAAAAATAACCATTGCGGACAGCTTAATTTCATTGCCGCTGCCTTGTTAAAATTGTAATATCAGATTATATTATTAGCTTTAGCTTCGTGAAGTCGAATAATTTTATCGCGGAAATATTAAATGGAAATTACAACTGAAAACAAATCATCACCACTGGTGACTGTCCTGTTGCCGCACTACAAAACTCTGGAACTGGCAAAATTATGCCTGCGGTCGCTGAAGATGCATACGGATTTGAGCCGGATTAAAGTGCTGGCCATTGACAATAACTCAGGCGACGAATCATTAAATTATCTGCGTTCCGTAAAATGGATTTCCCTGATCGAGCGCAAAGACATCGCCGGTGAAGAACCAGCCGCCATGCACGCCAAAGCGCTGGACATCGGCATGCAGTCTGTTGACACGCCTTATGTGCTCTCCATTCATACCGATACTGTAGTAACCGATGACGGCTGGCTGGACTTTCTGATCGGCAAAATTCAACAATCCGATAAAATCGCCGGGGTCGGCAGTTGGAAGCTGGAATCGGTCTCTCCTTTAAAGCGTTTCGGTAAAATCATCGAAGAGGCTTTGCAGCAATGGATATGGTTTCCGCTTACCGGCAGAAAACGCAGCGGCATCATCGGCACCGGCGACAACTATTTTTACTTGCGCAGTCATTGCGCCCTGTACCGGACTGATTTAATAAGAAAATATACCAAAGGCTTCTTTGACGAAGCGCAAACCGCAGGCAAGGTGATTCACCGCAAACTGGTTGAGAACGGATTTCAGATGATTTTCATCGGGCCGCATGAATTATCGTGTTATATGAAACACTTAAACCATGCCACAATGATTTTAAACCCGGAGATAGCCGGTAAAAAAACCGGAACAAAAAAATCATATGACCGGATTATGCGCGAATTAAAATCTGTTCAATATGATAAGATTTTGAATGATAATTCCCTGGATTGAAGTAAGATAGCGCATGTTTTTCGTGAAATTTCCACCTGAAATATAGCTGAATGCAAAATATTTATAAAAAATATTTGCATTTAATTATTTTTATTGCTATAATAATATCTGTAGAATTTTTGATAATGATTTGTAAGTGTTAAATTTATGAAGGGGTTGTCAAAATTTACCGGACAGGAATTAGCCCTGCCCAGTAATTGTTCTATTTTGTCTGCCTCGGTTTAGGCTGATAAAAACCGGAGAGTTACCTGCCGGGTTAAAGAGTAATATCGAATTATGTTTCTGGCCATGGAAATATTTTCGGTTGTACAATAATAATCATGGCGTGTAGGAAGAAGAAAAATGAACCTCTATGTCGGCAACCTCTCATTCAAGACCACAGACGCATCACTCAGAGAAGCATTCCAGGCTCACGGACAGATCGAATCTGCTCGCGTGGTAATGGATCGTGATTCCGGACGCTCCAAAGGCTTCGGTTTCGTCGAAATGCCCAA
>JBAYIO010000113.1:0-17261 GCA_041665605.1 Victivallaceae bacterium
CAATCTGCACGCCGTCGCCGGGGACATCAGTTGCAAAAAAGTCACCGCGACCAGGGGCAAGTTCACCCGCGCCGAACCCGTCTCCGCGCTGTACGAGATGGGCAAAGTCCATCATGTCGGCAGGTTCCGCCAACTGGAAGACCAGTTGTGCGGTTACAATCCGGAGATGAACCAGTCCAGCCCCGACCGCATGGACGCCCTGGTCTGGGCGCTGACGGAATTGAGCAGCGGCTCCGGCGCATGCCGCATGATCATGGCGTAGTGGGCGGCGGGCGTTTGCAGGGGAAAGACAGATGGGTCCTATGGGTCCTATGGGGCCTATGGGTGGGAAGACAGGGTGAGCGATATCCCAGAACTCCCAGATTACGAAAACCGTTGAGCGGAGCATGTGTCGGAGTGGTTGTCCAAAATGGCCCATAAGACCCATAGGACCCAGATTACGAAAACCGTTGTGCGGAGCATGTATCCAAAGTATCGGAGTTGTTTGAAAAATTTAAAGCTGTTGTGCTCAATGACTATCTAAAGTCTACGGAATGGGGAACGGAGCGTCGTCCGGAAAACATGGGTCTAATGGGACCTATGGGAAGCGTTGTCTCCCGCTAATGCGGGAAGGGAGATGATTGTCCAAAATGAGGTTGTATTGCAGCGTTGTCCGTCTCGGACGGCAACATCCCAGAACTCCCAGTCTTCTCAGAACTCCCAGATTTCGAAAACCGTTGAGCGGAGCATGTGTCCAAAGTGTCGGAGTGGTTGTCCAAAATGGCCCATAAGACCCATAGGACCCATAAGACCCATAGTTACCCGGATTACGAAAACCGTGTTGTGCTCAACCGGTGTCCAAAGTGTCGGAGTGGCCGGAATTTCATTAGTTGCGGGGCTTGGCTTTGCGGGTGGGATCGGCTTCGGCGGGGTTGTCAGGCCAGTGATGTTTGGGATAGCGGCCTTTCATTTCCTTCTTGACCAGTTCCCAGGAGCCGTGCCAGAATGCCGGCAGATCGGAGGTGATTTGAATCGGGCGCATGGCCGGAGAAAGCAGCCGGACCCGGAGCTTGATGCGGCCGCCGCCGATGGAGGGGTGAACGGCACAGCCGAACATTTCCTGAACCCGCACCGGCAGTTCGGGTTCATCAGTCGAATAATCAATCCGGATGCGCGAACCGGTCGGAACCGTAAAACGCTCCGGAAATTCGCGTTCCAGCCTGGAACTTAATTCATAGCCGAGGGCGGTATTAAGCACGGTCTTCAGGTCGAGTTTTCTGAGCGCGTCGAACGAGCGGATACCGGCGAGGAACGGTTTCAGCCAGGCATCCAGCGAATGCAGCAGGGCTTCGTCCGACCAGTCCGGCCAGACGGCGGGGGCCAGCTTGCCGGCGAAATTGACGCGTTCCCGCATTGAGGCGGTTTCATCGGACCATGGCAAAACTTGCAGTCCGGTTTCCCTGATGCCCTCGATGATGGCGGCGGCGATGAGTTCCGGAGCGGGGTTGCTGAGCGGAGCGGAGTTCAGCACCAGCATTCCCAGCCGGGTTTCGCGGACTATCGCGGCGGCCTGGCGCTCACGGTCGAACCGCATGGAATCCACGGCGGTGATCATGTCCGCGAAATGTTCCCGCAGTTCAGCTTCCGTCAAGGGCGCGGCGAGCTGGATCTTCGCATCGGCGCCGGCGCCGTCAAGCCTGGCGGCGACAATGAATTCGCTGGAGGCAACGCTTTCGGACTCGGCAAAACGCGCTCCGCGTCCGCCGCTCAGCAGATAATTCAGGGAGCCGGGTTTGCGTTTTTTCCCGATGCGGTCGGGATAAGCGAAAGCGGTGAGCAGTCCGGCATGGTCAAAGTCGTGCGGCTGGTATTTTTCGCCGAGGATGCGCAGAAGCTGGTCGCGGATAGTCAATACCTGGCGGCGGGTCCCGTTCAAGGCGGTGACGGTATTTTCGCTGTCGCCGCGCAGCATTTGCAGGCGGGTCCTCAGGTCGGTTCCGGCCTGCGCCTGGTTGCCGGCGATATCCCGTTCCTCCAGCAGCGCGGCGATTTCGCAGCCGAGCGCGGCCAGATGGAGTTTGCCGGCATGCAGCAGCATGGCGCCCAGACGCGGATGCACCGGCAGCGCCGCCAGTTGCTTTCCGGCGTTGGTGATGCGGCGGTCATGACCTGTTGCCCCGAGTTCGCGGAGCAGTTCCGCCGAAGCGTTAAGCGCGGCTTCCGGGGGCGGGTCGAGCCAGCGGAGCCGGCCGGCTTCGGTTCCCCACAAGGCCAGTTCCAGGCAGAGCGGCGCGAGGTCGGCCTCGTATATCTCCGGACGGCTGAAATCCTCCAGCCGCAGATGGTCATGTTCGCTCCACAAACGGCAGCAGATGCCGGGCTCCATGCGACCGGCGCGGCCCCGGCGCTGTTCGGCGGAGGCCTTCGAAATATGCACGGTCCGCAGCGCGGTCATGCCGGTGGCCGGGTCGAACAGCGCGGTTTTGGCGTAACCGCAGTCCACGACCATGCGGACGCCTTCAATGGTCAAGCTGGTTTCAGCGATATTGGTGGACAGCACGACTTTGCGTCTGCCCGGCGGCGGCGGCAGCAGCGCGGCATCCTGCGCCTGGCGGTCGAGACTGCCGTGCAGCGGCGCGATGATTACGTCGTCCGCCACTCTGCCGTGCAGAATTCCGGCGGCGGTGCTGATTTCACCCGCACCGGGCAGAAAGACCAGGATGCTGCCGGGTTCCTCCCGCAGCAGTTTCAGGACGGTCCTGGCGGCGGCGGCCGGCAGATCGCGCAGATCCGGCGCGGTATTCCAGCGGGTTTCAACCGGGAAAACCCGGCCTTCGGCATGGATTGACCGGCATTCGCCGAGCATTGCCGTGACTGCGGCGACATCCAAGGTGGCGGACATCACCAGCAGCCTCAAATCGTCGCGCAGCCCCTCCTGGATGTCGAGGCACAGCGCCAGCCCCAGGTCGGCATTCAGGCTGCGTTCGTGGAATTCATCAAAAATGACCATGCCGATGCCGGAAAGTTCCGGATCCGACTGTAACTGCCGGGTCAATATGCCTTCGGTGACGATCTCAATCCGGGTGTTGCGGCCGATCCGGTTTTCGCCGCGGATTCTCCAGCCGACAGTCTGTCCGGCATCCTCTCCGAGCAGGCTGGCGATGCGGCAGGCCGCGGCCCGCGCGGCGGCGCGGCGCGGTTCCAGCATCAGGATGCGCTTGCCGCGCATCCACGGTTCATCCAGAAACGCCTGCGGCGTCAGCGTGGTTTTACCGGTTCCCGGCGGCGCGGACAGCACCGCCCGGCGGCCGGAACGCAGCGCCTCCAGGAGTTCAGGCAATACTTTAACAATGGGCAGATCGTTATTCATGCTGTTGATTTATCCGAATATCCACATTGCCGCCATGATGGCAATGGTCAGGGTGAAAATGGACGACAGATATACCCAGAAGAGCAGGGTTGAAAGACCAACCTCAAGCTTGTGATTGGACAGCGACGCCATGACGATAAGGTTGGTGGCCGAGGGTGAACCGGCTTCCACGATCAGCACCAGCGCCAGCAGCAGGCTGGACGGGATCAGGCCGAAATGCCGCAGCAGATAGACGAGAAGAATCGCCAGCGCCGGAAAAATGATCAGGCGGGTAAGTATAACAGCGAAAATTGAACGCCTGCTGACAGCACCTTTGACCGGGCCGCCGGCCAGATTGCCACCCAGCAGCAGCAGCGCGCATGGAACAGTTCCCATCGCAATGATCGAGGCGGCTTTGTAAAACGGATTCAGCAGTCCGCTGTTTGAACAGGTCATTTCTTTCAGGAACGGCGTCAGCCCGAAGGCAACCCCGATGAGCATGCCGATCACCGGCGGCGGAAAAAACTGTTTGAACGAGATATCCCGGACTTTTCTGCCGTCGATGATCGAATGACCGAATGTCCAGAGCAATGGCGAATATCCCATGAGAAATACGGAAATATAGGCTACGGCGGTATCCGCGGCAAGAGGGTTGTCCCGGAAGCAGGGGAAGGCCTGGGTGACGGCAATCATCAGCGGTATCGGCAGATAACCGGTATTGGAAAAGGCCGTGGCGGCGACGACGCCGGGTTCCATTTCCGGCTGCGGCCGGCAGATTTTCACCACCAGGCGGCCGGCCAGTATGCCGGAGAAAACGTGGATGACGCAGCTTACCGGGAATATCCAGTATTCGCCGAGCTGCTGTATGTTGATTGAAGCCGCCAGATTAGTGAAAAGCAGGCATGGCAGCATGAGGAAATATACCAGCTTGCCCAGCGTGCGCAGCGCGTCTTTATTGACGACATTGAATCTTACCAGCAGGGCGCCCGCGCCGCCGATAAGAATGATTGAGCTGACAGCCTTGCTTGAGTAGAGCAGAAGTTCGAATATTTTTTCCATAATTGGAGATTACTTTTTAGCCGCGGCATTGATTATTTCCGCCGCTTTTCTAAGTTTTTCTTCGATTTTCGGACCGTTGGTTTCACGGCTGTAGGTATGCAGGGCGGTTTTCCAGTATTTGACTGCTTCTGCGGTGTTGCCGAGCGCAAAATTAATGTCTCCGGCGTGGTCGGCGATGATGGCATTCGGCAGTTTGCCCTGTTTCTCGATGGAACTGTTGATATAAGAGAGGGCTTCATTGAATTTCCCTTTCCGGTAAAGCACCCATGCCAGACTGTCATAGTATTCCGGTTTGTCCGCGTCTTTTTCCATTGCGTAGCGGATCAGTTTTTCCGCCTCGTCCAGCTTGATATTCATGTCGGCATAGGTATAGCCGACAGCATTGGCCAGCATCGGGTCCTGCAGGGAAAACCTCTTCTCGATGAGATCGGCATAGTTGGCAACCAGTTCCGGCTTATTGTTTTTCTCCGCCATCACCACCATAAACAGATAGAAAACGCTGTCCAGCAATCCGGGGTCAGTCTGGATTGCGGCATTTTCCGCCTGCAGCAGCAGATTGAGCGCTTCGCGTTCGTTGCCCAGGCGGTCTTCGGCCATTGCCCGGATCTTCAGCACCATGAAGTTATCCGGCAGGGAACGCAGCAGCGAAAGCGTTTTCTTAAACTCGCCTTGTTCGAAGCTGACCATTGCCAGCATGAACGAGGCAATGCCGTTTCCGGGATTGCTTTTCAAATACATTTCATAAGCGCTTCCGGCTTCAGCATAATATCCGGCATAAAAAGCCGCATCGCCATAGCCCAGATACCATTCCTGGCTTGCGGCCGGATTTTTAATAACGGAACGCCAGACGGCGACGGACCTGCTGAAATCTTTCTGTTTGAAGTAAAATCCCGCCAGTTTCACCCGCAACCGGGTGTCATTGGGATCGGCAAGTATTCTGCGCAGCAGCGTTTCCTCCGCCTCCTTCTCCAGCCCCAGTGATTCATAAAGCGCGACCATGGCGGAAAGGATATTCTTGTCATCAGTATTCGGGAAATAGTCTTTTATTTTTGTCAGGTATTCCTGTTTCTTCCGCAGATATTTATCTTTATCGCTTTCAAAAACCCAGAGAAACGGCTTGCTGTCTCCTCTTTCACCAGCCTGATGATAGAAAAGCGCGGCAGATTCCAATGCATTATAATTATGGCCGATGATATCGTTATTGAGGTAGTCTTCAAACAAGGCGTCGCCTTTGGGAAAATCAGTTTTGTCCGTACTGTACATGGAACCCAGCACGCTGATGATGCTGCAGAACACTTTCAGGTCGGCCGGGTTGAGTTTTTTCCAGTCGTCACAGCTTTTTAGGCAGTTTTCGGCAATGGCAATGCCGCGTTCTCTGTTCTGGTCTTTCAGCATCAGGATTGCCGCCAGCGTCAATTTCAGCGCCTGCGGGTTGGCTTCGGCAGTTTCAGCCAGGGCTTTGGTGATTTTCCCGGCATCGGCGGAACTGGAGATCTGATTCAGAAGCAGCCGCATCGGCAGTTCCGCATCGGGGTCGTTTTTTAACGTTTCGATCAACCGGGCAATGGTCTCCTCCGGTTTTTTGCAGGTAAGCGCTATTGCAAATGAAGCTAAGGCATCCGCTTTGCGTTTTTCAGCGGCACTTAACGTGCCGTTATTGCATTCTGCGTATTCCGGCTCAAAGTCCAGGCGGATGTCAGAGGCATAGCCGGAGATGCAGACAAACAGCAACGCAATCGCGAGTTTTTCAGGATTTTTCAGTCGTTTCATCGAAATACTGTTCCAGTGGGCCTTCCGGAATCCGGAACGCTTTTCATAGAAAAGAACAGAACCCTCATGCCTGTTTTGCGACAGGCAAGAGGGCAACAATTTCAATCAAAGATCACAAGTTACTTGTTCTTATGACGCAAAGCCTTGAGCTGCTTTTTGCGCTTATGCTTTGCGATCTTCTTCCGGCGTTTCTTCTTAAGATTTCCCATTTGCTACCCTTCTTTTTACTTATATTATTAAGTAAAACAGTTTGACGTAATTCACTTTATCAAATGACAGATTATTAATCTAGTTCAAAATGCGGAATTTTCACATAAGAAATGAAAAAAAAGTGAAAAAAATATAAAAAGAGTGTCAGAATAATACCTGAACTCCGATTATCTGCCGGATTTACGCTCATTCCGCGGGTTGTAAATAACCACAACATAAGGAGCGGCATGATATTTTAAACTGGATGACTCGCAGATATATTGCAGTACCCGGTGAATTGAGAAGTTGGTCAGTATAATATCAACCCGGATGTCGTCCATGCCGGGAAACGGCTTTATGTAAAAATTGATACCGGTCTTTTTAGGGTCGGCCTGAATGCTTAACTTGCGGATGGCATCTATGGCTTCGCGCAGCGAAACCTGCTCCAGATCAAGGTCTATCTTCAAATTATAGAGTTTATCTTCCATCAGCGGAAACGGCATTCCAGTCAATTCATCCGCAATCTCCGTCATCCGCTTTTGGGGCTCCTCCTGAATTACTTTGGGCGGAAGCTCTTCCCTGGACGCCATTGCGACCCCGGTATCAAAACGCTGGAATACCGGCATGGGAGAGATGTAAGTTGTCGTATTGCCGGAGACGATGACTTGCGGCGGCAGATAATTTATCGGGAAATAATAAATCGTGCCGACAGACATTCGTGTTCCATAAGGAATGTTATCCAGCTTGCTTTTAGGCTTGTAATCAGACGGATAATACTCTTTTAACTCTTCCACATCCTTGCCGATGAGGATCATATTGTCGTCAAAACGGTACTTTAATCCGATTGCCATGCAGGAATATCTGACCAGCACCCATACCGGCACCTGCGTGAATTCCAGGGTTATTCCGGGCGTCCTGTAAATGTCATTTTTTTCATCGGTTAAGACAACGTTCCAGCCATATTTTTTATGCAGCATCGCCGACACATCGTTAATGGACGCGTTTTCCAGCTTGACAGACTTGATAAAATCCACAGCGGAATACCCCTGGCACGACACGCCCGCCATAATTAAAACAATACAGTATTTGCGCCATGCGGAAAACATTGCATCATCCTTTCAGAATCGTTTGTGATAATAAGCATAGGTTTAATGCGGGAAAAATCAATTCAGTTATCAAATTATTCTTTCTTTGGCGATGAATATTTGAATAATTTTGAAAAAGTCGGTTACTTTGCTTGAAATATCTGATAAATCCAGTAACTTATACCGCTTCAGAAATAGAAGTTGTCGATGATGTGCGCCCGTAGCTCAATTGGATAGAGCGTCTGGCTACGGACCAGAAGGTTAGGGGTTCAAATCCCTTCGGGCGTACCATTTGTAACTACTTCAAAAAAACATACTACAGTTTAAAATACTCAATAAGAAAAGGTTCTTCTGCGTTTTGTTGCATTTTTTTAGTTAAGAATCGCACCATTGGCATCCAGCTACCATATCCAGGAGCCGATCTCGCCGGACTCGTCTCTTTCCTTCAATTCCGGCTGAATCTTCTTCAGCACATCCACCGACTCCCGGAAATGGTTGATCAGTTTTTCCAGTTCGGTATCCTCCTCGATGATATTTGCCGTGATGAACACCAGCATTTCGGTCCGTATTTTGGCACGGGTCGAGCTCCCCAGCAGATGACTGATGAACGGCACGTCAATCAGCATCGGCACCGAATTCAAAGTATCCTCGTATTTTTCCTTGATCATGCCGCCGATGATCACCGTTCTGCCGCTGCGCAGCGACATTGAGGTTTTCAGCACCCGTTCCTGAATCGTCGGCGTGTCGATATTCGCCGCGGACGTGGTCTTCACCGCCTCGGATACGGTCTGCTCCAGTTCGACCTCCACCAGCTTGCCCTTGGTGACATGCGGCGTGATTTCCAGGATAATCCCGGTTTCCTGATATTGGAATGAACGGTTCAGCGCGGTGTTGTCCGGCGTGGATGACTGCGTGTTGGTGATTTCGGAGGTGATCGTCGGGACCTTGTCACCCACCGATATTTTCGCATTGCTGTGACTGTTCACCAGAATCTGCGGGCTGGAAATGACTTTCACCTGCGACCGGCCCGCCAGCGCTTTCAGCTTCGCATTCTTATTTTTGTCATTGCTGCTCTGGATCATATAGGCCAGCCCGTCGGCCGGGGCAGTCTTGCCGTTCACGTCGGCATAATTGGTCTGAAGCGAGTTTATTGTGCTGCCGTTATTTTCATCAAGTGAATAGGTCATTCCGAAACTCTGTGAGTCGGACAGTGTTACTTCGGCCACCAGCACTTGCAGCAGCACCTGATCCGGCACCGTGTCCAGACGCTTCAGCAGCGCTTGCAGCATCGCATAGGTTCGCGGTGTCGTCTTGATCACCAGGCGGTTGTTGACCGCGTCCGCGAAAATGCTTACCGGGACATCGAATACGCTGGCCGGCCCGATGTCCTTCTTTGACGAATTTTTACTGCCTGAACTGGACGACGACGGCGGAGTCGAGGTTGACGCACTGTCAGCGCCGCCGCCTTTTGCGCCACCCTTCTGGCCGGAACTGCCGGCACTCAATGTGGTGCTCTCCACTTTAAACACCACTGACAGCGCCTGCACCAGCGCCGGGGCCTTGCTGTTGATTACGCGGTAAATATATACCCGCTCCTGTTCTCCTGTATCGGTACGGTCCAGTATATCCACCCACTTTTTTAATTCGTCCAGCGATTCCTGCGTCACCGCCGATGCCGCGATCAGTTGCAGCCGGTCCATGCTGGTCAGCGTGATCGTACCGGCATCGGATTTCTGTCCTTCCGGCTTCTGCGCCGTCTGTCCCTCTGTCCGCTGCACTGCGGTCACCGGGAAACCCAGTACCGGCAGCACTTCGCTCAATTCATTCATCAAACGTGACGCCGCGATGTTGCGGCAGTGCAGTACGGCCTGACGCATTCCGGAACCTGGCCGCTCATCCAGAAACCTCAGCACTTCAATGAGCTTCGGCATATTCGACATCGCATCCACAATCAGCAGCGCGTTCCTGCGCGGAACCTCGACCAGCGTCGCTCCCGCGGTCATAAACGGCTTGAGTTCCTTGGCGGCATCCGCCGCCGGTGCTGCTTTCAGTTTGTAAAACAGCACTTCCGCATTGCCGGACGGCTTGAAGTTCATCGTCAACTGCTGTTGCTGCGGCAGCTTGGAAAACGGCATAATCTGCACCACGCCGTTGTTCATTACACAGTATGATCCGCACAGCCGCAGACACTGCTCGAACATTGCCCACAATTCCGCTTCCGTCATCGGCATGTCCAGAAACATCGTGACCGTACCCTTGACTTCCGGGTCTGTCATATAACTGAATTTCAGCGAAGCGGCAAACGCCGAGATCACGTCCGCAACCTCCACATTGTCGAAGTTCAGCGAAACCTTTACCGGCTTTGCATTCGCATCGGTCTTTTTATTGCGGATGAATTTTTCATAAAACGACGGCTGCGCTGCTCCCGTCACAGCTTCACGGGCTGATTCCTTTGCCGTCGTTTCTGAATCCAGCCCGGCGGCGGGCGTATTCTGCGGCGACGATATTTCTTCGTCCGGGGGCTGATTGTCTGTCTTCTCTTTCAAATCACCGGGGAACTTGATTTTATCCGGAGTCTTCGATTTTTCCGCCGCCTTGTCCTTTTCTTTTTTTTCATTCACTTTTGAGCTATTGCATGAACTTAATAGCAGCAGACATGCCGTTAGGCCGACGCAAATAATTATTGCTTTATTCTGTGAAATTGTCAGCATCTGTTCGTCACGATCCTTCACGTTATCTAACGAGTAATATTACGCCTGTTGACATTAAATTGCCATCTTTTTTGTGAACTGTCATTTTGCCGATGTCCCGGCAGGCAAAACCTAAAACTTAATATTCCCTGACGCTTTTACAACAGCACAAACAGTAAAAAGACATATTTAAATAATTGCCATGATGCCATGTATCGTGTTTATATCACCAGCAAAATCACCGCCAGCGCCAGGAAGAACAGTCCCAGCAGGATTTTCCCGGTAAGCAGATTAGTGCGGGTCAATTTGATCGCAGTCAGGATGGAAATGCTGCAATAGGTCATGATGAACACGCCGATTAAAGGCAGGATGAACATTAAATTATAAAGCAGCAGCAACCCGAACCACTTGGAGAAGGCTCCGGATTCATTCGACAACAGCACCAGCGTCGGCACATAAACCTGACCGGTGCAGACGCTTTCCAGCAGCGTAACCAGCACGCCGATTACGAAACTCCCGGCAACCAGGTAATGAAACTTCAAACCTTTTTTCATGACATTACGGCTCATCGTTTTGAACCGGTCGGGCAGTTGCAGCACCACCTGCTTTGAATCGCCGCCGGACTTATAAAACAGCCATGCATCCCGGAATGAGATCAGAGCGAAGATTACAAGGATACCGCACATGGCTGCATTCAAGGTTGTTTTAAACAGCGGAAACATATCTAGTGTCTTAATAAGTTTGAACAGTCCCAAGCCCAGCAGCAGATAGGTAAGGAACCCGGCGGCGCAGTAGGCTATGCCGATGAGAATCAATTTTCTGCCGCGTATCTTCGCCACCGATAACAGGCTCATGAAAAACACCAGCGTCGAAAAGACACAGGGATTGATGCCGTCAATCAGCCCGGCGGCAATCACCATGCCCAGCTTCAGCTTGTCGCCGGTTGTCTTTACCGCAGCAGCGGATGGCGGTGATTCAGATAAGGCGATATCACCGGTATTGCGCAGTTCGGCTTCGATTGCCGGAAAAAGCTGTTTCTCCACCGCCGGGTAGCCGCCCAGGATGTGTTTACCGGCAACAACCATATATACATCAGCATTGCTGGTATTCTGCTGCCGGTCAAGGATGGCGATCAGATGCAGGAAGTTCTTCTGATCGGACAAATCATATTTTACCAGTTTCACCCGGCTGCCGTACTGCTCCTGCATGGGCGGCAGGATCAGGGCGGCTATCTTTTTGCACTCTTCGCAGTCCGGCTGGTAAAAGTATTCGACCAGGACACTTCTGCTGCTGTTATTTTCGGCATGGACCGGCGACGCCCATCCGGCTAAAAACGTGAATATCGCGACCGCCCCAATGGCAAATCTCAATTTAAATGCTATCATTAACAGCTCCGTCATAATTGTAACAGGAAAAAATAACTATAGAACATGATACGGCCATTTACAAAAGCTTTATGTCTTTTTTCGGTATTGAGCAGTATCGCCTTGCAGGCGGCAGGCCCTGCAATCGGAATTGACGGCAGGGATACACTGGACTTCGGAACCTTTCCCGCCAATGCTCAACAGACCGGAACGTTCAAAATCCTGAATAAAGGCGATGCGGTGCTCAAGATCATCAATCTCCGGAAGACCTGCGGTTGTGCCGCCATAAAAATAGATAAACAGGAGATCAAGCCCGGCGACAGTGCCGTGCTTACCGCCGAAGTGCTGGCGGATTCCATCAGCGGCCCGTTCAGCAAAAACCTCTATGTGGAGTCCAATGATCCCGGACAGCGTTTCCTGCAATTGAACTTTACCGGCAGAGCAGTCCCGCTCCTGACCGTATATCCGAAAAATTTTCTGTACATGGGGACGCTGACCGCCGGGAAAGAGTATGAATATAAATTCCGGATTGACACGGAGCGTGACGGCGTTAAACTGGAAATGAGTTCCGTCAAGGCCAGTTTCAAGGCCGATGTCAAGCTGGTACAGGATTCTCCACGACGGTTTACTTTAACCGTGAAAGTCTTCCCGCAACAGACAAATGAACCTCTGTCTATCGAACTGGAACTGAAGGTACTGGAGCCGCCCGGCTGGAAGCCTGTCCCGGTAAAGCTTCAGGGCCGGACCAGCAACTAAGCTTATTTATCCCCGGATTTCGTAAAAAAAGAACATTTTCTTTAAACTATGATTTGATTTTTATTTTAAATTGTATATTTTTACCAGACATTTTTTTTAGACATTTATGAAGTCTGTTAGCATTATTAGCTAAAAAAGGGGAGTATATCGCGCAATGAGGGTGACTTTTTTTGTTTTTTTTCTGCTGGGATTTTTCCTTTCTTTTCAAACATTTGCGTTGAATGCGCCGGTCCATCTGGAACCGGTTCAATCGACCTTCAAAAAAATTACGATCAAGTGGCAGAACGGAGATCCCGGCAGCCAGGTGACCTATCAGGTTTACCGCAATAACAGTGAAATCGCAAGTGTCGCCGATACGCAATATACCGATTCCAGTCTGGAAACCGGCACTCAGTACACCTATCAGGTCGTCGCGGTAAGCGGCGGCGTGACATCTTCCCCTTCCGCCGCGCTGACGGTAAAAACCATCAAGTCGGCAACGTTTGACAACAGCACCAGCGTCGAACAGGTGGTGGACAGTCTGCATCCGGCCAGCGCCAGTAACTTTACCGGCATTACATTATTGTCGGCGGTTAAAAGCGGACTGGAAGCGCTGCTCGGCGCCGGCATCACTTTCACGGCGGTGGACAGCGACACTCTTACCAGTTTTATTGAGGAGGAACTGGCAATAATCAGGGAAGTGGAACCATCCATGACGGATGCGGAGCGAATAGCCGCCCAGGCGGACCTGGATGCAACGCTGAGCAGCGGCTTCGGCGGCAATACCTTTGAACATGTTTATATTCAGGGCAAACTGAGCGAACTGGCGGAGACGCACTATCAGAAAGGCTTCAAGACCGGGGCCGCCGCGTTATATGAGTTTTCATTGAATTATCTCAGCGACCAGGAACCGGTGGTGTTCGGCACGCTGGCCCGGCTGGCGACGTTCAAGATAGACACTCTGACCGATACCAGCACTCAGGTGGAAATAGCCGCCGCGCTGGCTGATTATAAAACCACCTTTTTGCGCCTCTTTGATTATTTCCCGAATTCCGTCTCAATACAGGCGCAATCCTCTTATTCACTGCCCGCCCATAAGTATTTCAGCTATTTTCCGGTATTGCTGAATTACGGCAGTTACGACTCAGCGTCTTTCAATAACGCCCTGCAACTGGCGCAGTCTGCTCTCCTGTTGAACAATGACGCCATACGCCAGAAATTCTATGACCATATTGCCGCCTGGGAACTGGTGCCGGAAACCATTGAATTCAAGGATTCCAGCGGCAATCCGCTGAACGGCAGCATCACTGTCAGGAATATTACGGCGAATACTTCGTCCAAAGATGTTTTTCCCGGCGACCCGTATGAAGAGGAGCGGACCGTCCAGGTGGTCAGCGGACAGGCCAATTTCCCCGTCTATAAAGGACATATCTATACGGCTGTTGTCCACTTCAATGTCTCCGGCGGCAATCCTCTAAATTACAGCATTGACAGTTTCACCCATGAAAAAGGCAAAAACGTAACTTATAATAATCTTACCACTCCGGTTACGGAGAACATGGCTTCAGGCACTAACTACGCCAAGTCGTCTTTTGTTTTCGACCAGCCCAATTATCCCTACAATCTTACTTATGAACGCGCCATTGACGTGTTCACTCTGCACTGGCAGTGGGTTTCCCCGTCCGGTTTCACTCTGAAAAATTTCAAGGTGTTCTGCGGCTCAAGTGTTGTGGCGACAGTCACCGGAACGACAGCGAGTAATATTCCGATTCTGCCGGATGCGGACACCCATTTCTATACAGTGGTGGCTTATGACGTGAATGACAATCCGTCCGCCTCCAGCCAGACGATATTTGTTGTCCGGGACAGCGCCGGATACGCCGGTTATTTCGCCTGGATGCAGCAGTATTTCGGCAGTCAGGCGATGTATTCCTGTGACGATCCTGACGGGGATCAAATTGATAATTTTCACGAATACCTCAACGGCACCGATCCGACCAGAATCCCCGGCCCGGCCATGCTCGATCCCGGCCAGATCGGCTATTCCAAAGCGGTTCTGAACTGGAATCCGATGTTTGCGGGAGAAGCCGGAGTCACCTATAAGCTCTACCGTAATGATACTGAAATCACCCCGGCGATATCCGGCACCGCTTATACCGACACCGGACTGACGCCGGGACTGACCTACACCTACCGCGTGAGAGCGGTAAGGTCGAACGGAATTGACACCGAGCAGGGAGCCCCGATGGCAGTCCGGACGGTTTTACCGGTGACATTCAACGGCAGCGACAAAGTTCAGCAGGTGGTGGACAACCTCATTCCGGCCAATGCCGCGCAATATACCGGCTCCTCGCTGATCTCGGCGGTGAAAAGCGGTATCGAGGCTCTATCCGGCAGCACCGTCACGTTCTCGACGGTCAGCAATGACATTTTAAACAACTTTGTCACCCAGGAACTGGCGATTATCAATGAGGTCACGCCGTCCATGACCGACGCTGAACGCCTGGCGGCGAAAACGGATTTGGCCACTATGCTGAACGATAATTTCGGCGGCAATTCCTTTGAACATGTTTATATCCAGGGCAAGCTGACGGAGTTGGGGGATGAATATTATCTTAAAGGTGACAAGGAAATGGGGACCGCGCTGTATGAACTTTCCTTGAACTATCTGAAAAACATGGAACCGTCTGTATTCAGTTCACTGTCCCGGCTGGCGACGTTCAAGACAGATGCGCTGACTGACACCAGCACCAATGAACAGATTGTCACGGCGCTGGACGCCTACCGGGATACCTATTTGAGATTCTTTACCTTCTTTCCGGACTCAACTTCAATGCAGGCGCAGAGTGCATACGTCATGCCGGTATACCGTTATTTCAAGTATTTCCCGGCACTGCTTAAATATGATTCCTACAATCAGAACGTCTTTAATTCCGCCAAACAGTTGTCCGAGGCCGCGCTGGCAATGAACAACAGCTCCATAAGTACGGCCCGTCATGCCCGCATCACCGCCTGGGAACTGATCAATTTAAAGGTGAAACTGGTTGCCACGGGTGACCAGCCATTGTCCGGAACAGTTACTATTAATAACGTTTCCGGCTCCATTCCGGGAAACAATGTTTATCCGGATACGCCGGTTGCCGACAGCCGCACCATCCCGATTACCTCCGGCGAAATCAATGTTCCGGTTTATAAAGGGCATATTTACAACGTTAATTCATCCCTGAATATATCCGGTTATGCGATGAATGTAAACAGTGTTTTATATCAGAACGGGCAATCCGTGAAATACACTCAGGGCCAGACCACGCCGACCACTCAGAGCCTGCCCGAAGGATCGAATTACGCGGAAGTGGTGTTTGCTTATGATGTACCGCCGGAACTGATCCCAAGTCTTGATTCCGACTGCGACGGCATTCCTGATGCAACGGAACTGGTGCTGGGTTACGATCCTTCAATCTATACTGAAATAATCTATGTTGACGGGGTAAACGGAGCTGACGCTAACAACGGTTTGAGCCTTGCCGCTGCCAAGCGGACCATCAATGCGGCAGTAACGGCATCAAAATACTCGGGCAAGCAGCATGTGATCATGGTGGCGGCGGGCACTTATACCGGAACCGGGAATAAGAACCTGGATTTCGGCGGCTATGATATCAAGCTGCGTTCTTCCGCCGGGTCGGCATCGACAATAATCGACCTGGAAAACAGCGGACGTTTCGCGTACTTTCATACCGGAGAGTCGAACCAGAGCTGGATTGACGGGTTCACTATTAAGAACGGTAACTCTGATTACGGCGCGGGACTGCGCTTCGACAGCGCCCAGGCAGTCGTAAAGAACTGCGTGTTCTCCAACAACTACGCGGGAGGCCACGGCGGCGCGATTTATGTGAATTTACGCCCGCTGCAAGTGACAAACTGCAAATTCAGCGGCAACCAGGCGGGCACCTACGCCGGGGCGTTGTTTCTGATCTCCAGCAGCGGCAGCGAACTCAGAAACTGCGAGTTTACCGGCAATCAGGCTATTGCTTCCGGCGGCGCGGAGTGTCTGTTCAGCAGCTCGCAGACGGTGGAAAACTGCCGGTTCCTGGGCAACCAGTCGTCCGGCAACGGCGGGGCGGTCGTCACGACTTCCGGGTCAAGCCTGACGCTGACGAACAGCCTGCTGCTGAACAACCATGCGAGCGGAAGCTGCTCCGATCTGTACCTGGCCAGCAGCAACGACAGCCTTGCGATGAAAAACGTGACCATTGCTGGCGGCTCGTCGGCGTACGGTTTCAGTTGCGCTTTCGCCTGCCCGGCGACGCTGACCAATAATATCATCCAGGGCAACGTAAGTTACATCGGCGCGACGGTTGCGAACAACAACTGCTCCTGGAATGACTTCAGCGCAAACGGCAGCGGGAATATCAACTTCGATCCGCTGCTGACGGTCAACGGTTATCTGAAAACCGGTTCGCCGTGTATCGACGCGGGTACCTCTGCCGGGGCCCCGGCAACCGATATTGACGGAGTGGTCCGCCCGGCTGGCAGCGGCGTGGACATCGGCTGCCAGGAGTTTAAAGACACCGACGGCGACGGAATCCCGGATAATGTCGAGATCGCGGCGGGGCTTGACCCGTACAACCCGAGCGACGCGGCTTTAAGCAAAATGAACGACGGCATCAGCAACCTGGACAAATACCTGAACGGCATGAATCCCGGCAGTACGGACGGAGACGGCGACGGCATCACCGACGCGGCGGAACTGGCGAACGGCTATGATCCGTCCGGCTATACTGAATTGATTTATGTGGACGGGGTAAACGGAGCTGACGCTAACAACGGTTTGAGCCTTGCCGCTGCCAAGCGGACCATCAACGCGGCAGTTACAGCCTCAAAGACTGCCGGAAAAGAGCATGTGATCATGGTGGCGGCTGGCACTTATACCGGCAGCAGCAATAAGAACCTGGATTTCGGCGGGTATGATATCAAGCTGCGTTCTTCCGCCGGAGCGATGGCAACAGTGATCGATCTGGAGAACAGCGGACGTTTCGCGTAC
>JBAYIO010000114.1:0-16967 GCA_041665605.1 Victivallaceae bacterium
ATGGCGGTGGGCATCACCACCTTGAACGCGCGGTTGGTCGGCCGCTGGCCCTTTTGAATTTTCACTTTATATCCCATGTATATGCAGTTCCTTATTATTTTGCAATGACGAAAATCTTTTCCAGAATGTTGTTGTTTTCGTTTGCTTCCGTGACCTTGCCCGTGCTGTCGGCGACCACCCTTACCTTGCAGGTACCGGCGGTGATGGTGACGTTGTTCAATTTTAATGCAGCGGTCGCACCTTTCGCCAGATCATCGTAGTTCACGGTTCCGGCAGGACTGCCGTTGACATAAACCGCCGCAGTCTGCGCACCGGCCCCGGCCGCGGTCGGCCCGACCCCGGCATTGGCGATTGTGAAGTTCACCGTCACTTTGCCCGCTTTGGTTGAAGACAGCGTGATTGCAGTCACTTTCAGATCCGGACGGTTATCCAGGAAAAACGCGGCGGAGTTGATATTGTTGCCTTCGCGGGTTTCGAGCAGCTTGCTTTTGGCATCCGCCCAGACCATGATGGTGGTCTGCTTCCCGGCGGTGATAAAGCCGCCGTTGATGGTGGAGCTCAGCGTGACCGACGCTTTGGGCGCCAGATTGCCGAATGACACCATGTCCATTTTGATGTTGTTCAAATAAACCTTCGCCACCAGGTCTCCCGCCGCGGCATTGGTCTTGACGGTTCCGACATTGCTGATCCGGTATTTAACCGTCAGCGGCTGCCCGGCCACCGGTGCTTTGTCCCACCAGACCTTGTCCACGCTTAAATCGCATTTTGAATTATTCTGCGGCATCTGCACCGGGCCGACGGTTGACGTCGGCGTATAGATTTCCGGATTGATGAGAATACCGTCGCCGAAAGCATAGGTGATTTCATCTTTATATTCATCCGCGCGGGTATTGATCAGGCTCGCCCCCCGGATATTCTTAATGCCGTCGATCCCGCATTTCAGCGTCACCTGATAAACTATCCCGGACAGATCTCCGGTGAGCACGATTTTACGGCTGACTGCGTTGTACTCCATCTTCGACAGCGCAATCGGCTTGCCTGTTTCATCCGTGATTTTCACGGTATTGGCGTTGATCGTCTCCGGAATGAAACCGTCGATGTCCGGCGGCAGGCCGGGACTGAACAGCGGGATTTCAATGGTCGTTTTATTAATAACCTGAGACTTCAGGTTCTCCTCATCCACCCGCGGGGCGAACGGTGCGCATTTCGGATCAAACATCAGGAAGTGGCCGGTCCAGCCGGCGCCGCCTTCCTGGGGATACTGCGACTGGGTGGCAAAACGTATTTCCCCCATATTGAATCCGTCCGTATACAGAAACATCATCGGTTCGCACTGGGAGATCGGCGCTTTATCTAGAGTCACCGTCGCAGCCGTTTTCTGCCAGAATACAATGCCCGGGGTAGAACCCGTTGTGGGCTGCCGCGCCATGTAATAAACGCCGTTGTACTGCACGAGATCGTTATAGGTGTATTGCGCAGAGCTTGAGTAATCGCCGATATTGCTAATATCGGTCTCATGCCAGACATATACTCCGATCCCGCTTCCCGGCACATAGGTATTATTATTCATGGTACTCATATATACTTTTCCGTTATACCTGACAAAAGCATATGTTCCGTATGCGACGCCCGATGAATAGTCGCTGATATTGCTGACATCCACCACCTGCCAGGGCGGGTTAAGCGGATTCCCGGCATTATTGTCTTTAGCGCTGATATATACCCATGCCCCGTCCGTCACCGAGTCGCCAAACTTATAAGTTTTAAGGCTGCTCCATGCTTCATAGACCTTCCCCTGAGTATCTAAATAGCTGGAAATCCAGTCAATCGAATCCCGGGGGGCTGCATATATATCGCCGGAGCCTCTCACATAGGCAGCGAAGCCGGGATCCCGCGGCGTAGTGCGTGATGGATTATATATCATGTTATCATGTACTATGCCGCCGCCGAAGGCGTCAAGCCCGAAGGCCATGAAGTCGCACAACAGGTTCTGTGTACTCTGATAACCGCGCACGGCGTAAATCGTCTTGTTGTTGATCGCCAGGTCATAAACATTGCAAAATTTTCCTGAGTCTGAAAGTTTGGCCCAGGTTGTTCCGCCATCTGTTGATTTTGCCAGCATCCACGGAGAGGCGTACGGCCAGGACAGAGCCGCGTATATTTTACTGTTGTCCTGCGGATTGGCAATTAAGGAACGGGCATAGTATCTTACAGATCCGATACTGTTAAGTACCGGAGCATTGATAACTTCGACGGCGCTGGCGGTTCCGGATTTTTCAGTAACCCGGATAACATAGTTTTTGGCTTCCTGGGTATAGGTCGTTTTGCCATCGGGCGCGGTTCTTGCCGCAGTATAAGCTATTGCACAGCCGACGGGAGCCAGAATAGTATTATTCGGTCCGGCGGCCAGGGCATAAGGCGACTGAATAACGATGGAGCTAAGATCAGCGGGGGGGCTTTTTACTTCCGGAATCAGATCACTGAGGATGATTTTCTCCACTATCACACTTTTGGCCAGATCATACCTGATGAGCGCGATTTTTCTGGTTGAACCGTTATACCATCCTTTGGTAATCCATAGCGTGCCAGCGGAGGTTTTTATCATCTGCGGCGCCAGGCCGACAACCGCGCTGTCAGGGTCAATGGTGTATGCTCTTACTGTTTGAGCGCTCTTGCTGTATTCATAAATACTGCTTGAAGCGCCAGCGATCTGGGAAGACACTTTCTCATAATTACCGTAACCATAATAGAAAGAAAAATACACCTTGTCGCTGTCATATGGATCAGGATAGACACAGCAGCCGGCCGCAAAGTCATTCTGCAATGCCGGAACATCATGCCAGACTTTACTGACCAGGTCGAAATACTGAACGCCTTTGTAATGCATCACCCACATCCATTTTGATGCTTTATCATAAACCATCTTGACTACGCGATTATTTTTCAACGGGCTGTTTACGTCATTGGCGTTTATCCAGTTGAGGATATTGCCGGCGGCATCATAGATGGCGATGCCGCCGCCTTCGTTGCGCATGTGTTCGCGGTAAAATTCATCCGTGCCGCGGGGTGTGTCACAGTTCATATTCATGTTCTGGGACGGTTCGCCGGTACCGCACCATATCTGATTATTGACCGGATCATAGGCCACGCAGGTTTGGTGGCGGAATTTAATATCACTGCCGTCATAAGCTTTCTGGTAGTCCGTGATTTGGGCCGTATCGGCATTTATTGCCAGCAACCCGCCGCAATCCCGGTTCATCAGTCGTGACGGGTGTGATCGGAAGCAGGTGACAAAAGAGCCCGGGATGAATGTCGCACCGCGGTAAACAAAAGGATACTGATCAACCATGTCGGCATCTGCATAAAAAGTGTTATCCACCGGTAAATCGGCATAACCATAGCCGGGATTGCTGACGTTATTGAAAAAAGCGAACATCAGGCCTTTGGCAACTGTATCCATGGTCGCGGTCAACTGCTTGGTGGTCGGATTCGCCGGGACTTGTACCAGTTCTATATTACGTCTTTTCAACTCTTCCCGCACCATAGTCGAAATTTGCTGATGCAGCGTAAGGAATTTTGCTTTTCCGCCGTTCTGCTTGTATGATGAATACGCCGGGGCGCTGGTGTCATCGATCATTTTCCTGATATTATTCATCCCTGCACCGTCCAGCCGCGACACAATGTAATAACCGAACATTTTCGAAGAAAATTTCTTGTTAAGAATGTCGGGATTGTAATAGTAAAAGTATTTATTCCGGCTGAAAATATCCGGGATGCCGTAGTCTGCCGCGGACTCGGACAAATTGAACAGCACATAGACGTCAGTAAGATGGAACGGGGCGCTCGCGCCGGCAAATTCCGGGCTTGCGGCGTACAGCGGGATTCCGCGTGTTAAGACAATGTAGTTTATTTTGTCTGTCAGGTTGTTGGCCGCCATATGGTTTTTAATGGCGTCAACCAGGCCCTTTTTCTCGCTTGCGGTCGCCTGCCCGGCTTCATTACTGGTATTTTGCTGGTCGGTCATGGAAACATGCACAACATTGATATCCGGAATCTGGCGGGCAGTTTTAAAATATGTTCCGATTTCCACCGACGACGGTGATTTGTCATTGATTACCAGCAGGACGTCATTATAAGACGGCAGCGCAAATGAACTTATTGCTGAAGCCGAAATAAATGCCGCTACAACCAGTTGCCATAGTGTTTTCATCATAATCCCTCCATTTTATAGATTGTAATATTTAGCTTCAATATCTTATAGTTTTAAAAGTGTATATGATTAAAATGCCGAAACATCAAACGCATTTAAATACCCAATGCATCGCCATTGAGTCCCGGTTTTAATGATTACCTGCTTTCCTGCTTGCCGTTTATTGTTTTCGTTAACGCAAGTTCCAGCCGATGTACTTTTATCTGATTGGTGAACCGGATGAAAACGGTTGCTCACTAATAATATTTACTGCCGGAAGTAAATACTAAATATCATCCATTTTCAGCGGGAAATCAGCGCCGGGCAGGCTAACCTGAATTATTCAGGCGAAAATCCCGGAGACTGACTTCCCCATGTTCTTGAATTATTGCTGCGTTATATTTCCCTTTATGCCGGGAGCCTGGTTCTTGGGGTCATGGTTTATCGTCAGGCAGAACTTTGATGTAATCTATCTCGATGGCAAAATCGGCGCCCGGAGCAAACCGCAGGCCTAAATCCCAGTAACTGATATCATTGAATTTTGACTTCCCTGAGTCCACCTTGACTGAACCGCGCTGCCAGTCGCTCAATCCGTTGTTGCCGGAGGGAACGATTTGAAGCGTTTTCGATGCTACATCCCTTTTATGTTCCTGGTTGTAAGAAGACTTCACGGTCAGATTCACTTCTTTAAGTCCCGCGCCTTTGTAGCGGAACGCCCATTCAACTTTCACCGGCTTATCCAGCGGTAATTTAGGAATTTTATCAATACTGATAAAGGTAGTTGCATCGGCGGTGAGCGCAGGCAGCGCCTTCACATTGATAACAGGCTTTCCGTCTTTCAAGCAAAGCGAAGCTTCTTTCGGGATAGGAATTGTCGTCCAGTCCTGTATGCTGATAGCGGCTTTCGCGAAGTCCATTTCGAATAGCGTCGCAGGCGGAAAGCGGAGAATGCCGAAAGTTGAGGTCTCAAAGAAAGATTTACCCATGGTCGGCGACCACGCCTGATAACCTTTGTCTTCGCCGCGCGGCCGGTTGCGGTAGAAATTGGCGAACCATTCGGACTTACCGGCAACCGGGATTTCTGAACTTATGCTGTTATATGGGATAGCAAGCTCGAATTGGAAGCCTTTCTCCATCGGCTTTACGGCATAAGTAAAATCCAGTTTATCCAGCGGACTTGCTTTTAACTGCTGGAATGTTTTACGATAAACCGCGACTGTTCCGTTGGCATTAATCGCGATCTGGTAATACTGTTCCGACTTCGGCATCCCGGCTTGCGCCATACCGATCTGGTCAGGACAAAGATATATTTCGATCAAATCATTTTTCCATATATCATCCTTATTGTTTTTATCGGCAGGCAGAATCATGCCTTGCGATTCGCAAACTCTGCCGGCAATATAAATATTTTTGCTGTCATATCCCGTGAAAATTGCGGTTTTCTCGGAGACCGCTTCTCCTTTCCAGCCTTTCAGCATCACCGGGACTTTGCCATTCCATTCAGCGGTATCACCGTCAATCTGCGGCGGCAACTCGAAACGTGCGCAATCCATGAGCGGTTTGATTGTCTCGTCAGCAAACTTGCCCTGCTCGAAAAATAGCTTAGTGGCGTCAATCATATACTGAACCCGCGCATAGTAAATACTGCCGGCGGGAGCGGCTTTAAGCGCCGCCTGGAGTGTTTTCTGCAATTGATCGCGGACATCGCGGGGATAAGTTTCCTTCCAGATCATGCTTTCAGGAATCGTGCGTGACAGTTGATAAGGCGGAGGCAGATAGGACCACCTGGTATTTTCCCATCTGTCGATGGTAGTCTGGTAGTAATCCCGCATCTGCGTGGCGGACGGTCCATACATCAGCGCAAAAAATTCGGAGAGATACGCATCCACGTTAATGTCCGGATTCCAGAGCTGCTTGTGGTAAAGATATAGCGCCTGGCCGTTCACGCCGGCGCTTTCGCGTGTGGCATTACACAAAAACGGGCCATAGATTTTATCCTTGTTCGTCTTGAAAAACTCCACCTGCACATGCGGCGCAAATAGCGGGATCGACATTTTATTTTCGTAAGAAGGACAGGATGGATAGTAGATCCACATACCCACCTTATTGTGCGTTTTGTTGTAAATATCATCCAGCCGTTCCTGATTCGCTTGACGGTATTTCGGCTCTTTCATATAACAGTCAGCCACATCCTGCATGCAAAATGAAACTATAATGTTGTCAGGCAGCTTGATATCCGGTGGAATGAAGACGGCGGTCGAGTAGGCGAGGACACACAGTTTTTTCTCCGGCCAGCGCTCTTTGATCGCCTTGCCGAGCCTGGCGGCATAGCTCCAGAGCAGCCGGGAATGTATCCTGTCAGTCGGAGCGTCTTTGTCGGTGAGTTTCATGCACTCAGGGCAGGCGCAACCGGGAAAGCCGTCATTGGGCAGCCAGTAGATGCAGGTTTTATTGGGAACGCGCATCGGGTCTATTCCGCCGAACTTGTCCGGATCTGCTTTGGAGTTCAAATATTTCTCAATAATTTTTAGATGTTCTTGAAAACCTGCCTCATTGGTGTAGCAGCGCTGGGAGGTGTCCAAATCCGAAAACCATTCGGGTCCCCCCTTCCCGGTCATCCGGGTGCCGTCGGCACGGAGAGCGAAATATTCCGGATGATCCTTGACGTAATATTTATTCCAGTAGATATCGGTATGATTTGCAACCACAGGCATCATCACTCCCATGCGGGTGAAGACATATCCCCATAATGCCTTTTCCTGAAACGAGCCGGCTCGGTCAATATCACTGGACAGACTGGGATACCTGGCGGAAAATACTGGGCCGTCTTCGTAAGCCACTGGCGGCATTTGAAGTTTGGCTTCCCTCAGGTCTGGCACACAAATACCCAGCGGGCCAGACATGTACCAGCGGATGCCGATGAAGCGTTCAAGGAAGTCAACTGCCGCAAAAAGCGTGCCGCGACTGCAAAACAGCATATTGCCCGCAGTCCCGGCATTGTAGTTGTAAATGGAAATTTCTTTGCCGCCATCTATTGATCGGTCGTGGTCGTTACCGGCAAGTATGATTCCACCGGCAAAACTTTCGATCAGATAATGTTCCGCAGGCAGTTTATCTGCCTTTTCCATAATCGATTTCAATTCTGGAAGCGCAACCGGCCCCACAAAAATCGCTTTACCTTCCGGAACGGCAGTTACAATCCTGAAACTGGCGCCAGTTGCCTTGTCCAGATATTCTTTCAATAATTCGGCAATCTGCTTGTAGTACAACCCGTTGGCAGCTTTAGGGTTAAAAACTATCTGCATCTGTGCCGTGCCGTCTTTAGCAATAACTTGCGATTCCAGTCCCGCTACCGTCTTTAAGTCAACCGGGGTCAAACCTTTTGACTTATACGGCTCCGTCTTAATCAGTCCGGCATAGGCCTGCGGGGAAAAAGTATCGCCGGCAATTGCGCCGGATGCGATGACTGCGCCGGCAAATACCAGGGCTGTTGCCCGCACCAGTTTTTTTCGTCCAAAATTAAGCATAATAAATTCTTTTCCTGTTTCTTCATGATATTAATAGTCACGTACTAAGGAGTCCCGCAAAAATAACCTCTACATCTTTGCGACTCTCCAGAATGCCTTTGGGTTTGCCGGTTTGTTACATACCTTCAGGTATGCGCCTCTCCGGCAATTCCCGAAATCCCCCCGGATAATTCGCGAAACTTGTAAAGCTTATTTCTTTAACAGCGCCTAATTATTAATTCTTTCATTCCAGACGCCGGTACCTCCCTGAGAAGTCATGTTCCAATATGACAGCCAGAAAGGATCAAGTGCCCAGTTGCCGGTTAACAGCAAGTCGTAGGTTGGAACTTTAAGCCGGGACTTCCATGCTCCATGTCCATCCACAAAAGCCGCATTCATTCCGCCCAGATGTTTAAACATTGTGAAATTGCCGGTTTCTCCAGTAAATCTGTCCGTATACTTTGTGTCCTTGTCGGCATACAACGCTGTTTTACTATAATATTTGGATGGGATGCGTTTAAGATTACCCCAGTATGTTCCCGCGGTAACGTTGGCTGCGGTATAGTTGAGATATACACCTATGCCATAATGCGAACCTTTCCAGGCATTCCATTCGGTCGTCGCTCCAATGTCAGTTCTGTTTTCCGAGGGACATTTTAAAACCCCGGCAGGAGATTTGGTGCTGAGTGTCTCTCCGCCTGGAATATAACCGTATTTAGTCAAATGCCATTGCCATGTGCCATTGGCGTCTGAAATGGGAAGCCAATCCCGGTTATCATTGGAATACATTAATGACGCGGTCCAGACCTGTTTAAGATTGGCCAGGCAATTCGATGACTTTGCTTTGTCTCTTGCCTTGCTTAAGGCAGGCAGCAGCATGCTGGCCAAAATTGCGATGATGGCGATCACTACCAGGAGTTCTATGAGCGTAAAAATCGAACTCCCGGCATCTTTTCTTCTGTTTGTCTTTTGCATAAAGGCCTCCTTCGGTTTGATAATTTTAAAGTGCAAATTCATAACATCCTTTTTTCTATTTGTCTTTTCGTAAAAATCTCCTATGATAATTTTTTACTCTTATGATTCTGCTACAATATAAACTCAACATCTTCCTGCATGATTTTGATTGTCCGCGGCGCCGGTATTCTGCCGTCATTAATCCATTCCATCAGCATCTCCGCCGCAGTGGTCGCCCGCAGACTGTCCTTGCTTTTTACATAGACGGAAGGTTTGGACTGAATCATGATCCGCTTGTTTTCAATCGAAATAATATTTTTTTCGGCCACCCCTTTTTCCTGTATCAGCACTCTGCGGGTAAATTCCCCGGCTGCCGCCCATAGCGTATTCTTGTCGTTCAAATCTAAATCCTCTATTCTGCACTTTTCCGGCGACGGCTTTACAGCAAGAGCAATAGTCCAGTCGATACCGCCATTAATATTTCTTCTGGCAAGGATAAATATAGTCCGTTTGAAGCCATTGGAATTGCCGTATTCGTATAGTTCCTTATATAGTTCGGACATATCGATATCGACACATGGCACGACCGGCTCATGAATACTTCCCAGCATGACAAACGGCAATCTGCTCTTTTTCAGGAAGTTGGCGATGTCGCTGCCGCTTTCCGGTGGAAAGTTGGTAATGATCCCGTTGGTCAAATTATCTTCGGCAAGATGTTTTATTCTCTCCTTCAATTCATCCGCATTATCATACGGCACAAAAATCATTTCAAAACCGTTCTTCTGCAGTCTGTAGGACGTGTTCGGCAGCAAGTCATGCAGATACAAGTTGATTTCGTCCCGGTAATTCTTCTCCACGTGAACACACAAGGCAACCAGCGGCACAATCCCGGTCTTCATCGCCTGGGCAATCCGGTTGGGATGGTAGTTCAGTTCCCGGGCAACCTTTAGAATCTCTTCCCGTTTGACCTGGGAAAAGCGAATATTGTTTTTTGTGTTGCTTAGGACGGCGCCTGCCAAAGCCCGGGAGACATTACATCTCAGCGCAATATCCTTTACCGTTATTTTACGATTGTTTTCCATATTCAACATCAATCCTGATATACTCTGATTGCTCGTTCTATCATAATTATATATGAGCTCTTCTCTTTTGTCAATAGTACAACAATGATTTCTTTAATAATTTTCTTTAAAAATAAAGCAATGGTCTTACACCGGGGCTTCGTCTTGCATCGGGGGCTTCATCATTCAACCAGTCCGGATCGCCTGCCGCAATCAACTCGCTTTAACATGCTTTATGTCCCGCGAAATGCAAGAAAAAAACTTGTCCCAGCGGCGGATCTTGATTATGGAATAGAAGAGCATAAAGCCGGTCAGGCGCTTGGGCCTGACTTTGGAGTGCGGCACTCCTGCGCCGCTTTGTTTGGCTGTTCACTGGTTTTATCCTGCTTCCGGGGCAATCCAATTCCAAAGCGGCGCAGGGTCGCCGCAATCACAAAAGCATTCGGGAGAAGCGCGAAGATGTAAAGGTTATTTATGAACGGTTCCTCAATGTTACTATTTTGTTTTCATGGTTAAATGATTTCGATTTATGACAGACTTTAAATTTACGGACGACCAGCGGGCGGCACTCGGGCTGATCGGGGGATGGTCAGGAATCTGCTCTTGTCCGGGGGCTCGCGCCCGGGCAGGACGTTTATTCTGCTGTTCTCGTGCTGAAAGCACCGGCAGAGCGACAGATTCCTCCGTTATTCAAGCAATGAAAACACCGAAGCTAATCTGACCGCGATGTGCTCTGCAATATTCAAGAGAGAACCCGATATTCCGGATGCCGTTTAACAGAAATGCCAGTAATCTCCCCCGAAATTATTTCCGGCGTTTCTGGAGCTCATCTCATGGTCAAGACTGGCACCAGGCATAAACGTCATCAACATCAATAGTAGCTAAAGACAGGCAATGATCGCAACAGCCGTAATAAACAAGGAATTTGCCGTTTAATTCTACTGCCCCGTTGGTATATACCACATTATTGACAAATCCGCTTTTTTCATAGTCCGTTTCACATGTCAGAATCGGCTCTTCCTGAAATTTGATGATTTTTGCGGGATCATCTTTGTCCAGCAGCATAATGCCAAGCGCATATTCTGCATTGTTGTTTTTGCCATGCCAGAATAACAGCCAGCCGTAAGGGGTTTCCAGCGGAGCAGGGCCGATACCCAGTTTGTTTTCGTACCATGTGCCGGGTTTAACCTGAAAAATACATTTCATGTTTTTCCACGAATTCAAATCCCTGCTGAAAGATATCCACATGTTAGGCATGGGACGGTGAAACAGACAGAATCTGTCATTAATTTTCGCCGGCAGCAGGCCGCTGGTGCGCTGTTCCAATTCCGGCATAAGCCGGCGCATCGGAGTAAATGTTTCAAAATCTCTGGTGGTCGAATACATCAACCACCCGCCGTGATCGCCATAATTGGTCATTGCGGTGAATACGATGTAATATGTGTCGCCGATTTTGCTTATACGGGGGTCCTCGCAACCATACTTATTCCACAAATCGCTGTCAGAACGGTCGAATACCGGCACTGGATGACGATAAGCGATATCGTAGCCGTTTTCAGAAATCGCAAGACCGAGCCTGGTTACCGGCCAACTGCCCGGCCCTCTGCGGCGCTCCCCGCCTTCAGCCCTGTAGAGCAGATATACTTTCCCGTCATGTACCGCGGCGCCGGCATTGGAAACATTCAGATTTTCCCATTCCCCTGTACCGGCGGTCATTATTGGATTATTTTTATATCTTTTCAATTTTATGTTCATTCCCGGATCCCTTATTTTATATTGAAATGTTCGCAGTAGCGTCTATACAGTCCGTGAGCCGACGGATAACAGGAATTGGGACTCATAAAATGTGAAAACTCAAAAGTTATTGCCTTTTGTGCTCCCGCCCTTTCCGCGGCGCGGAGTTTCAATAATACTTTTTCCCATTTCAAAGGCAGAAACTTGATAGGCATTTCACGGTCAAAAGTTTCACAGTTTGTCCAGCATTGCATGTTGAATTTATCCGTCAATTTCCGGTTTATCTCAAGGTAGCTGCTTAATTCGAAGAAATCAACATGACCATCCTGGAATGCAACTATATCAACTACGCCTTTAAGGCCGTCGAGAATATTGCTCCATTCTTTTTCGTGGTCTTCCGGCAGTATGCTGCATTCACCTGATAATACTTTCGGTTCCCAGGCCCCGGCTTTATTGCCCTGGATATAAGGAGAAATCAGAATCGGCAGCCCCCCGGAGATTTCTTTGCAATGGCGCCCCAGGTTTGCATAAGTTTCCACGACCTTGCCTGTCCTGCGGCTCACTTCCTGACAAAGATACCAGCCGCCAAAGGACGGGTATTTACCGTAACGCGTCCAGACCTCATCAATAATCGGGAAATTAATGGCAATTTCGTTATCCCAGTCGCCGTTCATCCAGTAATAGCCGGAATCATAAAGCCCGAAAAAAAGTTTCATTCCATATTTTTCCGAAAGCCGCAGAAATAAATCTATCAGATCAATTACAGGTTCATGCCCGTTCATTTTTTGTTTTAACACCTGGCTGGGGAAAGCCATCCAGCGCTTCCAGCCGCATCGAATGACAACGACGGTGTCGATGCCGATGGCGTGCATCGCCTGAAAGTCTTTTTCCCACTCTTCCGGCCCCCAGTTCTGATGGGGGATGTCATGACTGATTTCATCAATGAATGTTGCGGTGATTTTCATTTTCATATCTTTCTTTTTATGAAGTTAATGATTGGCGAATAATAACAATGCAGTGAAACTCTCCAGTCTTCCGGTCAATATAAACTTAGCAGACCCCGCAATTTAACAATTACGGTCACTAGGCCCGGGGGGGAAGAGGTCAAAATCTGCGCGATATCTCTCTATTGAAACAGCAGCAGATTTTCCGCCGAGGTGGAGACTGCCGGAACAAGAGGAGCTCCAAAGCAGACTGCACAATCCTCCACGGCATTGGAGAACTCAAGCGCCCATACTTCCGATCTTGAAGCGTCAGGACGGCAATATTTCAACAAGCGCAACGCTTCAACCCCTTTCTGCTGATCCATTTTTTTCCCTTGCTGATCGAGCAATGCAACATCAACAGTTTCACCGAACTCGCCAAAGACCTGTATCTTGATGTCTTTCACCCCGGCCGGCACCTGGAAGAACAGCCTGCCTCTCGGATATACGATCTTGAACATCCCGTCTATCAAATATCCGTTTCCGCGGTTGTCTGAATTCATTACGAACGCATTGCCATTCCCCTTCAAACATTCAATTGAATATAAACCTGTTTCTTCGGCGGTAAAACTCACTGAAACAAACTTGTTGTCGGGTGACAGTTCGAATTTCCTAATCTCCTTGCCTCTGGGGGACTTGAGACACATCGCCAGTTTACCTTCATTCAGCCTGCCGACCTTGAATCCCATGATTTTAAGAGTGACTTGCTGTCCGCCGACGGCATATTGGAGGAATTTGGCCTTGTTGTATCTCACCGGAAAGAAGGAAGCGGCGGCGTTCTTCCCGGCTTCTGTCGCCGCAGGAGGCGTAAGCCTGGATACATCATCCAGTTTTGCGACTTTGAAATCACCGGAATAACTGCTTGGCGGCTTTATCAGCGAACAATCCACTTTGACGGCGACGCCTTTATTCAAGTAGTTGATCACGCCTTCAACATTAGTTTTCGGATGTTGTATCCAATTCTGATAGGAGAATACTGGACGGCTGGCGATATTGTCCACTACTGAGACTTCATCAAATATGACCTTCCCGGAGTTCTTTGATTCTATCTTCTCCAGAAGCGAAATGGCGCCGTGTAACTTTGATGTATTGTCAATGGTGCATCGCCTCAGAATAAACGTACCCTCTGAAAATCCGTCGATGAAGACACTGGTCGACGATGAACCGAATATCTTGCAATCCGCAACCTCAATAGTACCGGTCAATTTGCCCTCCAGCGGCGCATATGTCAATCCTTTATTGCTGTCAGCAATTTCGCAATTCCGTATCACGATCGAAATCGGAGTGTCCGACCGGAGACAAAACACTACTCCAAAGGTTTTATTATTTATGAATTTGCAATTTTCAACCAGGCAATTAACAAGCCTCTCGCTGGTGTGGTTTGGTTCAAAATCGATTCCCCCTTCTGGAGCGGTGCCAATGGTGTTTTTAAATATGCTGTTTCGTATGATCAGATTCTCCGCGCTGATTATACTAATACCCTGACGGTGGTTATCGTCGGCCACGACATGATCGATCAGGATGTTCTTACAGTAGTTCATGGACGGGTCGGACACCCCTACATAGATGCCGTCGCCGCCGCTTGATTGAATTGTCAGGTTTAAAATAGATATGTTTTCCGAGCTCATAAGCGAAATTGCATGACGCCATTCGCCTTGTTTATACAGAGATGGATTGCGGTAGTCTGACTTGCGCATTTTCAAAACAACGCCGTCCTCTCCGCGCAGTACAATGTTTCTCTTACGATTGGCGGTAAAGAGGCAGTCGGTAAGCTTCTTGAAGCAATCCTTTTTGGCTGTGACAATAACACCTTTTTCAAATACGATCTCCTGGTTGTCCGCAAGATTCACAGATTCAATCACCCAATCGTGTCCAGTATTATCGACAACCAACTTTCTGACTCCGGAATTGATTGCATCCTGCAGTGCCCTGGTCGAATCTTCCTTGTTAAACCCCCACCACGAAGCCTTGGCCTCTTTGCGCAGGCCGGCCTTGACTTCCGCTAACTCCTTGTCATGGTCGGCAACTGACGAATATGCCGCCATGCACAGTACCGTGGTCAAAACAGCTCTGACCGAAATCACTGACTTTAACTTTATCAAATTCATCTGCAATACTCCTCGTTTTAATATTTGACTTTTCTTATTTATCTATTGCATGAAAAATACTGAAAAACTATCTATTCCATTTTCGCATGAACCGGAAGACCATTTCTGAACACATTTCAAAAATTAACTATTCCAAGTACGCCCGACGACTGAAACGGATTCCAGTTATTGTTTTTCTTAAACATAAGGTCGCTCCGGTCAAGGTTTGTCACATGCCCGTCGAATATAACGGTGTTGGCGCGGAGGTTGTGTCTGGCGTATACAGGATAGGAGCTGGAACCGGAGCCTGCAGCTACGGGATATACGCCTCCCCAGGGGGATGCATATACAGCAGTATCCGAGCTAAACCCAACCCCCATGGTTTTATAGGTTATGGGCGGGGTGTCTATAAAATAGATTAACGATGAATCGCGTCCAAACCTGGAGATATTCTGTATCTTCCGCGGGATCGCATTGGCGTGTCCCGGCCAGGCGCCAAAAGTACCATAGTTCAACCCGTAGTTGGCTTTGTTCGTATTGCCGGCGACGAATACCGGTTCGCCTGGACACTTGAGTACATTCATCGACTTTATATATCCAAGATTATATATTGCCACGGACCACATGCTCCCGGTTGCGCAGGATGGCTTTCCGGCGATGCACCAACTGTCGTAGTCGCATGAATAGGATATGGCTGTAAAGCCAATCTGCTTAAGATTGCTTTTACATGAGATATCCTGCGCTTTCTGCCTCGCCTTGCTCAAAGCAGGAAGCAGCATCGAGGCAAGAATTGCAATAATAGCAATTGTAACCAACAATTCAATAAGTGTGAAGTGCTTCATGGTAATGCATTTACAGCGAATGACCCGCATTGCGTCAAACTCACTTCCGGTCAGCTCTTTCATGGTGCATCCTCTCTTTTATTTTTAGGGCAACATCATTTCAAAAAACGCCTGCCAGTACTTGACTCCGCGAAAGAATTTTGTTGATTTTCTCGCTTTTGTTTTTTTGACTACTTTTTCAGTCTTTGACTAACAATTTTTGATTCATTTCACGGATTCATAATCAATTTTTTACAAGTGCTTCTAATGATTAGCGAAGGTTGAAGAACAATTGAATCTTTTCTGGACAATTTTTCACCGTTCATCATTTTCAGCAGCAGGTTTGTCGCTTCTGATCCCTGTTCCGCCTTGGGCTGGTTAATCGTGGTCAGGGGGGGAGACAGCATCTCCGCTATCGGCAAGTTGTCAATGCCTATGACTGAAATTTCATCCGGTATTTTGATGCCTTGCGCTGTGGCTTCCGAGATAAATCCGGCGGCAACGTTGTCGCTGTAACTGATCACGGCAGTCGGCAGCGTTCCGGCGGATTTAAGCTGGTTAAACGCATTCTTGCCGCAACTGTAGTCTATGCAGCCACTCACAATCAACCCTTGATCAAATTTCAAACCAGCACGCTCGATAGCTGCTTTGTAACCATCTTCTCGTTCGGGGCAGGCTCCTGCAAGAAATGCTATTCTCCTGTGCCCCAGGGTAAGCAGATATTCGGTGGCGGTTGTCGCGATCTTTAACCCGTCGGTGTAGGCGGCGGGAAAGTCATATTGCTTCTGGAGACTGCCGATGAAAACAGTAGGACGCGACTTTATCAGCGAATCATACACCTGAGTCACTGACTGCCGCGCATCAGAAAATACCACCATGCCGTCAACTTTTTTCTGCTCCAGGATGTTGACTTTCAACTTCAGTTCCTGTTCGTTGTGATATGTACTGAGAACCATGCTGTAGTTATTGGCAGTCAATATGTCTTCAATGCCCTGCAATACTTCAGGAGTAAAGGAATTGGTAATCCGCGCAACAACGACTCCGACCAGAAAACTCTGTCCGGAACGCAACCCCTGGGCCATTACGTTGGGCATATAGTTAAATTCGCGAGCTACAGCCAGTATCCGCTCTTGAGTTGCCTGACCTACCCGGACCGTTCCTCTGCGATTGTTCAATACGGCTGAAACCGTTCGATTAGATACTCCGGCATATTTCGAAATATCGTTTATAGTTGTCATCTTTGTCTGTATCATATATCATACTTTAATAAAATTTGATTCGACGGTGAATCTACATAGTCATAACTATAATAGATGATGACTATTTTGTCAATATCATTTTTATGAAAAACTGAATTTTCCTTAAAATCTTATTTTTCCTAACTATTTGCTAGCGACTTCCAGTTGAGCGCACTCCATCTCTCTGTTTTAAAATGCCGCATAAGCTAACCTAAATATTTATCCTTTAACAATTTGCATAAACTATAATTGACAAAATCACTATATATAAAATGAATAAGGATTAATTACGCGCTTGTCGCGTAATAATCCTGTTTGAACTGAGCGTGGGCGTCGTATATGGGCATTGCTTTTATCCGGTAGTGGCACCGCGAGTGCAACTGTCGCTTCTTTC
>JBAYIO010000115.1:0-16964 GCA_041665605.1 Victivallaceae bacterium
CAAATGCCCCCATCACCGCCATCAGCGGGACTTTATGATTCTCCATGTCCTGGACTTTCTTTATAGAATATAGCGCGATTCCCGTCGCCGCCGCCCACATTCCGGCGCCAACGGCGGGAGAAATCAGCGCATCTGCCATGTGCATCCTGATCACCTTGCATTAATACATTAAAAACATCAAATATTACAATATTCAAAAAATTAATATTTTCAAGTTGCGGAACAATAAAATCAAAATATCGGCAACTGCCGGACAGCCGCCCGTGCCCATGCCGCCGGCATAACCGACGGACAACCGTCCGACTCCGACACTTTGGAGTGTCGTTGAGCACAATGTTTTTCAGTTTTGCAATCATTCCGAACATTCTGGCGCCTCGTTCTGTATTTCCAGCGTTCACAACTTTTCTCGCTTTTCTCTCCCGCATTCGCGGGACCCTCAAGCGGGGCACACTCCCGCATTCGCGGGCTTCCTCACTCCGACACTTTGGAGTGTCGTTGAGCACAATGTTTTTCAGTTTTGCAATCATTCCGGACATTCTGGCCCCTAGTTCTGCATTTCCCGCGTTCACAACTTTTCTCGCTTTTCTCTCCCGCATTCGCGGGACCCGCAAGCGGGGCACACTCCCGCATTCGCGGGCTTCCTCACTCCGACACTTTGGAGTGTCCTTGAGCATAATGCTTTCACCACTTTTCTCGCTTTCCACTTTTCCCTCCCGCATTCGCGGGCTCCTGCACTCCGACACTTTGGATAGTCGTTGAGCATAACGCTTTTCAAGAGAATATTTATCCTTTTCAACTTTCAACTGTTTTCCATTTTGAGTTGCTTCTATTTTCAGATTTATAACTTTCAACTTTCAATTATCTTTACATATATAGCAATTTTGTCAACAGAAAGCATGAAATAAGGCTCAAAAGACGAGAAAATTCAAGATATTTTTTCACGGGATATTCTTAAGAAATTTAAGCGTAATGAAAATGATCGCTTGCCGCTTTTACTGCGTTCAATAGTAATGATAGGTTTTCATTATGGCGTTTTTTCATTTGTCATCCGATATGGAAAATGTTCATATTTATTATTGTTTTATTTTAAAGAAGGGTATTGCTTTTTAATAAAATACATTTTATAATATATGTATAATGTATTTTATTATTGGTGAAAGTTATGTTAAATTATGAAGAAATAATTAAGTCTAAGATATTAAAAGCGGAAGGCATAACCCGTCCGGAGCTGGCGGTTGAACTGCAAATAGACGTCCGTACCGTCGATCGCTATGTAACCAGTTTGATCGCGCAGGGGGTTGTGGAACGGCGGATGGCCAGGCGAGGACCAGGGCGTCCGTTATTCCAGTATTTCCGAACCAACAGGAATTTGCATTTTGGAGCAATCCAATTAACTAATGGCGGGATATTTGGAGCGGTCATGGATGCATCAGGGCAATTATGCAGCAAGATATCTATTGATGAATTTAGCCTGACTACCGAGATTCCAGCAACGGCTGTCCGAAAGATTGCCGTACTGGTAAATATGCTTGAAGAGGCTGCCAAAGCCAAACTTAATGCGTTGACTCTGGTGTTTCCCCGAGAAGACCGTTACAGTCGTTTTGCCGTTGATGTATGTCGCCAGGCGGAAGAGATTATGTCGATTCTGGTTTTTTGTGAATCGCCTATATCTGTTCACGCATATGCTTTTCGCAAGAATCATCCTGAATACCGGCGGATTCTATTTCTGCATTTCGGCTTTGGATTGGAGTTGGCCATGATCGATGGAGAAACCCTTTCTTCCGATAACGAATCGCTGTCCGAGGAATTCTGCCAAATGCCAGTTGGTAATAATACGCTTTGGCATGCCGTATCCATGAGTACTGTCATGGATAATATTGCCGCCAGTCAAGGCATTACTTTTTATAAAGCCCCAGTTTTGCGGAAATTGATTGTCGATGGGGCTCCTGAGACGCGTTCGATCATTGATAAGACCGAAGGGATTATCCGATATGCGGTTCAGAAAATTACTACGGCTGCTGCACCTGATGTCGTTGTTATTCTGGCATTGTGCGATGATGCTCACATCATGTCAATGGCTGGTATTGTTTCTGAGCAGTTGAAATTGCATGTCAATAAGCGAGAAATAGATTTCCGCTTTCTGGCGGAAACGGAAGAAGACCGTTTACCAGGTTTGCGGGCTGGCGCGTTAACTGCTGATTATTTATCATGGAGTAAATTTGTCAACGGTTATCCTTTGCCGAGATAGTTACCTGGCGGAGATGTTTAGGTTATTAATAGTTTGGAACTAAGTCGGGCCTTTTAAAAAAAGTCCCAAAGGAGACAGAAATGCGGAGAGTTTGGTGGACATGGGATATCAGGATGCACTGGGATCACGGCTTTTCATTCAGTGATGAATCATATCTTGGCAATTATCGTCAGGCGGTTGACGCGGCAAAGCGCTATGGAGTTGAAGCAATTGTAATTTGGGGATTTTTGCGCGAGGTTCATGGCGGAACGCACGCTGCTCATAAATTGCTGGATTATGCGAGATCACGGGGCGTGGAAGTTTATCCCGGTTTCGGTGTGGACAGCTATGGCGGGGCCTTTTATCAGGGCGACTCGCCATACAGTCTGGATTCATTCATTGAGCGTTATCCAGAGGCACAGGCAATTGACCAGGACGGGAAGTTGCGGAGTCACCGCTGGCCAATGAATGATTTCAGTGCAAGGAAGACTTGTTGTCCGTCTTATCAGCCGGCAATGGACTTTTATTTCCGCGCCGTGGAATGGATTATGCGCGAATTTGATTTAAAAGGAATACAGATTGAGCAGGGCGATTGCGGGCATTGTTATTGTCAGCGCTGCCAGGAAACATTCCTGGACACCTCGTTGCGCAGCGACATGTTTGATTTGAATATTTCCCGCAACCGTTTGCTGCCGGTAATCAACCGGGCTTTAGATATCAGACCGGATTTAACTGTGATTGTCGAGACCTACAGCGGAATGGAGCCTGAGAAAATCGTGTTGGCGGATGAGCAGTTCCGGAGTTATCCGGAAAGTGTTTTCTTGTCATGGCAGGCTTACAATGGTTTTGCGCCCAGAGGAGAGCGATTTCTGCTTAACGCGAAGTCTCGTTCGCCGCGGACTCACGGTTGTCTGGCTGTTCGTGCCAATGGCGGGGCCGGGTTGGGCGAATCTGAAGATATTGACGAAATAATAATGGCGGTCAATCTAGGTAAAGCTGCCGGACTGGACATGAGTTATATCTATGGTGAGTATCCCGACCAATGGCCTAAAACACGAAAAGTTTACAACGCGTGGAGTCAGGCTTGCGCAGACGATGTGCCATTTCCGGACAATCGCAAAAAAACAGTTTTTAACCGGAGTCATGTTCAGGAGGCGCCCAAACGGCGAACTATGGTCGAACATCAGGCTTTGGTTCGGTAAACAGACTAGAAAAACATGAAAACGTTAGTGCAACTAATCTCAACAATAAAAAAGGAGTTCCGTAAAAATGAAAAAAGTGGATTTTACACTTGTAGAATTGCTGGTCGTGATCGCCATCATCGCAATTTTAGCCTCAATGTTACTTCCAGCTCTGAATAAAGCCCGTGAAAAAACCAAACAAATCAGTTGCCTGAATAATTTCAAACAGCTCGGGGTGGCCGTTATCGCTTATGCGGGAGATAATAATGAATGGCTTCCAAACTGTGTGGAAAGCAATAAATACTGGCTTGACAGGATTGCCGGGACACTTAACAAAAAAGCTTCATGGAACTGGGGATGGCAGGCCGGAACTCCGAGCGCAATTAAAAAAATCTTTATGTGTAACTCCGGGGAATCTGAAACTTATATGGGAACTAATTATTTGTACAATCAGCGAATAGGCTATATAGTTCCAGCGGTAGGCTACCCGGCTATTTCATATATGGCTCCCAGGAAAATAGGGGCCATACGCAGATCTTCGGACAAAGTACACATGATTGAAGGGAAAAACAAGACATACAGCGCATTGGCAATAGACTCCAACCCGGGACGGGTTAATTATATGCATTCGGCAGGCGCGAATATACTTTGGGTCGATGGACATGCGAGCCTTAAGAAGTTCGTTGAAATAAATGCTTTTTCCTCCTTCTCGCCTTCCGCATGGAACCCTTGATTAACTTAAAAATAAAAAGAAACAAACGATGAAATATATATTTTACATAGCGCTTATATGCAGTTACATGCCGGTGAATGTTTATTCACAGGAAAACCTTGTTGCAAATGGCAGTTTTGAGGAAGGGGTGTCATCATGGGAGATTCCCGCATGGATGAAAAGCACGATCAAACCTGAGATAGACAAAGGTGTCATTCAGGGACCTGGATCTGCTTCGTTGAAATTCACCGGAGAGCCAAACGGCAGGGTATTCCTGCTTCAGACTATTAAACTTGACAAATCCGCTACAGGGAATAAGAAATTCAAAATAAGCGGCTGGATCAAAATGAAGAATTTTGAAAATTCCTGGACTGCGGCAATTACTGCCGAATGTGTAGCTGTTGCCGGCGGCAAACAATCCTATAAGTATTTTGGCATTATCACTCCCTGGGAACTGTTTGAAATGGAATGGACCAGATATGAGAAAATCTTTGAATTGCCTGACAATACAGAACATTTAAGGATAATACTTCAGACGAGAAGTCCAAAGGGAAATTTTGAAAAAAACAATACTGGTATTGTCTGGTTCGACAATATCTCACTTGAATCTGTATCTGAGTAAATATTAAAACAAGGAGACAATATGAGAACAAGCAGGATATGGGTGATTGCTTTCTTTGTCCAGTACGCGACTTTAGCTGTAATTGCCGACGCTCAGAACTTGATAGCCAATCCTGGATTTGAGCAGTTAGATGGCAGCGGCTGGGCAGCAGGATGGAGCAGAACCAGCAACGCGTACATGGTATCAACTGATAGTCCGCGCAGTGGCTCTAGCTGTCTTTATTATCAAAACACTGATCCGGCAAATTATAAATTATGCATGACTACCATTGCCGTTGAACCGGGGAGGCGTTATCTGCTTGAAGGATGGGTGCGAACCCAGGATGTTACCGGCTCAGAGTCAGGGGCCGCAATTTGTGTTGAATGGTACAACAGCCTAGGGGGATTGATCAGCGGATGCTATCCGCCAGGGCTCAAAGGGACAAACTCTTCATGGAGAAATATATCTGTTATAACCAACGTGATGCCGGCAACTGCAGTCACCGCCCGTGTCTTTTGTTTTCTGAGGCCGGGGATGATTGGAGCCGCATGGTGGGATGATATTTCGTTGTCTCTATACCGTGACCCGTTGGTACAGGGGGTCACGACCGATCATTATCGCGGCGAGACGGCCGGGGATAATGTAACCGTTAAGTTCGGGATCAACCGGGAGCAATACGACTTGAGTCCCGGCAATGTCACCTTGTCCGTGAATATTAAAAATTCCAGCGGACAAATTATTCAGACCTTTCCTGCCCGCGAAACCTCGCCACTGGCAACCAACAGCGGCTTCGAGCAAGTAGATGGCAACGGCTGGGCCGCTGGGTGGGGCAGAACCGGCGTCAACTACACGATATCAACAGATATGCCGCATGGTGGAATTCGCAGTTTGTATTATCAGAATACTGATCCAGCCAGCTATAAATTATGCATTAACTCCGTAACGCTTGAGGCGGGCAAACGCTATGCTCTGACCGGAAGAATTCGCACCAGTAACGTAAGCTCCGGCAACGCTACCATTTGTGTGGAATGGTACAATAGCCAGGGCGGGTATCTTGGTGGAACGTATTCGGCAGGATTTACGGGAACAAACTCTGCGTGGCAACAACTTTACGCAATAACCCCCGTACTTCCGAGCGGAACCACTGCCGGCAAATTCATCTGCTATCTAACAAGCGGCGCCACCGGATCGGCATGGTGGGATGATTTGGCGCTGGCTCCCTATCCGGACCAATTTATAAATACCGCCACGGCAACTTTTAATTCAGCCTCTCTGCCTGCTGGAGACTATACGGTGGAATGCGTCGCGTCAGGCGGCGCTTTCCAGGGAAGTGATACTTGTCGATTAAAACGAGTATCATCATCGACCAGTCGTGCTGTATACATCGACAATTACCGTCGAATGATCCTCAACGGTCAGCCATTCTTTCCTCTGGGTACCTACTGGCGCACTTTTTCAGAAAGTGATTTGGATACTTATGCTGCCTCTTCATTCAATTGTTTGACATCTCCCGCCATGTTAAGCATTACTCAGCTTGATCAAATTAACGCTTATAATTTTAAGGTAATCTATACGCTCAAGGACTGTTATTACGGGACCCCTTATTGTCCATCGGCTATTCAGGCGGAAGCAGACGAATATCCTTATATCCAGCAGCAAGTGGCCGTCAAAGGCAATCACCCTGCACTCATAGGATGGTACAACTACGATGAAACACCATTGAATGACGTAAATCGTCTCAAAAACCATCAGCAATGGCTGGAAAACCTAGATCCCGGCCATCCTACGTGGGGGAATACCAATCTGCCAACTTTTATTGGCAGATTTCTTAATGCGTCTGACATTCTTAGCACTGACCCGTATCCTGTTCTGAATCAAGTTGCTCCTGCTCCTGCGTATCAGGCACTGCAATGGGCTCAGTCCGCGGCAAACAGCGTTCGTGGCTGCAAAGCTGTGTGGATGGTTCCCCAAATATTTAACTGGCAGGTTTACTATGGAGGTAACTACCGTCCGCCGACCCTCCAGGAGATGCGATCCATGGCCTGGCAAAGTATTGCTTCCGGAGCCAACGGGTTGTTGTTTTATTCCTTTACCGACCTTAAAAATGATCCTGATGCCACATTTGCCGCGCGCTGGAGCGATGTTAAAACCATGGCTTCAGAGATCAGCTCTTTCTTCCCTGTATTGTTATCCGCAGAAACTGTACCCGGTATTCCGAGAGTCAGGTCGCCCGCCGATACTGTAGCGTGGCGTCTTTACAATTATCAAGGTAAAACTTATATTGTGGTCGCCAGCGGCGGAGCCGACAGTTCCTCGGCAGTCTTCCAATTTCCAACGGCGTTCCAGCAAATCGCGGTTCTATTGGGAAATAATGATGTCTCGCTTAACGGAGGCGTTACGGCAGTCGTTCCGTTAGCGCCGCTGGAGGTAAAAGTGATATGTCTTACTCCGCAGGAATAGAGGACAAGAGCGGGAAAGTGGAATACACTTATAGAGATGCTGCAAACGGGGAAGTGGTATATGCGGTTAAAACAAACTGTAAAACTTTGGTAAATATTTAAATGGAGAATATCGAATGAAAAGACTTGCGATTGCATTACTGTCATTGATTTTAATACCGGCATTTGCCTCAATAGAGGAAAAGCCGGCAAACATCCTGAAAAACGGGGATTTTGAAAACGGGCTTGCCAACTGGACGGTGCCGGTGTGGATGCAGGATACTCTGTTCCCGCAACTGGATTCATCAGTTTCAAAGAACGGGAATTATTCGGTGAAATTCAGCGGCGGAAAAGGCCGGAAAGTATGTTTCATGCAGATTCTGGCCCGCAATCCTGAAGTAAAGGAATACAAAATTTCCGGCTGGCTTAAAACAGAGAATGCCTCGAATCTCAAACCCGGACTGGCATTGGAGATTGTTTATACGGAAAATAATGTTACAAAATATAAAAATGAAAGTATTTTCCCGGATATCGCCGGGACATCAGACTGGATTTTTGTTGAGAAAAAGATATCAGTTCCGGACACCGCCAGCCAGATAAGAATGGTACTGTCCGCAAATTCGAAATCCGACAATCCTTCAGAAGGCAATGTGTGGTTTGATTGTGTTCAACTGGAGGAAATAATTCAGCGCGGCGATGCAGTTTCGATAAGGGAAATAGTCCCCGGCGGCGATTGCGGCCTTTTCAGAAAGACGGAAACTCCGTATTTAAACATATATTTTCTTAATTCCTTCCCGGAAAATAAAAGTGCCGGCTTGGAAATTATTCTTTATGACTATTTCGACAATAAAATTTATGAACTCAGAGAGAACATTCTTCTGGACAAACTCAGTGTAGTAAAAAAATGTGTTAATTTTCCCAAACTGGACAAATCCGGTTTTTATTCCGCGCATTTTACTTTGAAAATAAACAATATGCCTGCGGTATCGGGCATTGGCTCTTTTGTCATTTTCAGTCCTGTTGAAAAGCCGGACACATTTTTCGGATTCTCGCAATACGGGCTTGCGATTGAAAATATTAAGACGGCAAGAAATATGGGGGCCGGTACCATTGGCGTCATTATTCCATGGAAAACGGAATATGAAAAAGGGAAATATGACTGGAGCGAAAGCGATAAAAGGATAAATGAATGTGTGGCAAACGGCATGAAAATTGTCGGCGGATTCTGTATTTATGGAGATTATTATATGAATCCGCAATGGGTTTTGAAGGATATAAGGGGGAGAAATAAAAAAGGCGAAAATCCCTATACGGAACAATTTTACAAAGACGCGGCTGATTTTGAATATCAAGCGGTTTTGAAATATAAGAACTTGATTCATGAATGGTCTGCAATCAATGAAATAGACCTGGGAATGGAGCGAGAATATGAAAAAGAGCATTATATAAAGAGAGTAAAAAATCTTTATTCTGCCATTAAAAAAGTTAATCCTGATTTTGAACTGGGCGGAATCGGGGTCAGCGGTTGCGACGGACAGAAAAATCCGAGGTTTCCGGCCGCAAAAATCCTTTGGAGAGAACTCAATCAATATCTGGATTTGATGGCTCATGACCCGTACGTGGACCCGAAAACTTTCGGCCCCGGCTATAAGCCGGTCGGCGAGGAACGGGGAAATTTACGCGAAATACTTCTGGAATCACTCAGACTGGCAAAATCTTATGGCAGGAATTCCATCTCCATTGACGAAAAAGGATATGATATTGTATCAAAGATTCCGGTTGACAGCGTTTATGCAAAGCAACTGGCGAGGATATTGGCAGGAGGATTTGTTATCGCAAAATCAGTTCCTGAAAACCGTCATTGGTTATATTTTGTTTTTAAAGGCGCACAATCAGTATCGCTGGATTTCGGGCTTTGGATACGCAACTGTCCGCGTCCGGCAGTTGCAGCTTATTCCACGGTTGCCGGCAGGCTGGCCCACGCCAGTTCTCCGTCAATGGTTGAACTGCACAAGGACATATACTGTTTTGTTTTCAATAAGGACAAAGGTTCGACAGTCGCATTATGGACTACTGGCGACAAACCCATCCTGTTTAAATTTAACATGCCGGCTGATGGAGAAATATATGACATCATGAACAATCCTTCGGTTTTGAAGAAAGGCAGGAATGAGATAACAATTTCCAATGACATTGTTTTCATTGAATGCGGCAAAGAACAGAAAGCAATGGCTGATTCACTCCGGTCTGCATCCTTCACTTTGCCTCAGATCAACGCTGAGATATGTCTTAAAAGCCTTTCCTCTTTTTCAGTTGATATTCTCAATCAAACCAGAGACGGGATTAAAGTCGAAGTCAGGCCGGCAGCAGACAGCATGAAAATAGTTCCTTCCGGAAAAATAACCAATATTCCGTCAAAATCAAAGGCCGGCGTGGATTTCGATATCGGGAATGGTTCATACAGTCTCCTCAACAATAATAAGATTCGTGTTGAGGCTGTAGTCAATAATGATACTGAATATTTATTTTCCTCCGTGCTTGAATTGCTGCCGGTTGAAAGAATCAAATCCGCCGTGAAAATCGATGGTGATCTGTCAGAGTTCAAAGATATAAAACCATTGGTAATTGACAATTCTGACTTTGTTTTTCCGGCGGATGTCATTTCCAGTAAATTATGGACAGGACCGGAAGATTTGAGTTATAAAGTTTATCTGGCATATGATGACAGGAATTTCTATTTTGCCGCCGAGGTGACAGATGATGTTATGATTAATGAAAATACCGGTTTCCGGATGTGGCAGAATGATTCTTTTCAAATTGCCTTCGATACTATGAATGATGCTTCCGCCGCAAAGCTGTCCGGTATTTCAGGATATGACTTGACGGATTATGAATTCGGGTTTGCTCTTACTCCAAAAGGGCCGCAATGCTTCTGTTATACCGCAGCTTCGCCAAATAAAGCGATTGAGAATAAAGAAACCTCTTTTGATATTGCGGTAAAGCGATCCGGGAAAAACACCATGATATACGAACTTGCGATTCCATGGAGCGCCTTGGCCCCGTTAAAGCCTGAACCGGGCAAGGTTTTCAGATTCAATTTCATTTGTCTTGATTCGGACAAACCCGGTCAGACAAGTTTATATTGCATGGGACTGTCCCAGGGTATATGGAGCGGGAAGAACCCGGAGGCATTTAAAACATTTGTCCTGATACCATGACCATGAAGCGTAATCGCTGGCTGTTCGTCTTACATATTTTTTCCCCGATGGAAAATGGGTCAGCGCAGATTCTGTCCGGTGGAGCTCATGGTGAGGTCGCAATGCGGAACGCCGCGCTGCCTGTGTGGCACGAACCAGTGAATGTTTACGGAATATCTCATTAACACTCCGAACGGTTACCGATGACGATGTTTCTGCTCTTTCACCGCTTCGCCAGGACATTGCAGCGGCTTAAATCCTGGATTGCGCAAAAAGCCATTTGAACAAGCCTGGTTCCTTATAACAATAATTCCACGCATCGTGTCCAACGGCGGGATATTCAGTGTAAAGCGGATTGCCGCCGGCTTGTTTTAACGCTTCGATCATCATTCCGGATGATTCCGCCTTTACGGCAGTATCCAGTCTGCCGTGGAAAGCCCATACCGGAATACGAAATATTCTTTCCGCGAGCGCGGGATCGCCGCCGCCGCACACCGGGACTGCCGCCGCAAACAGTTCCGGGAAACGGCAGATGATATCCCAGGGTGCAAAACCGCCCATGGACTGGCCGTTTACAAAAATTCTCTTGCGGTCAACAGGATATTCAGCTATTACATGCTGCATAATCTCAATTGCCATTTCAGTTAAAGTCTTCGACTTTAAGCATAGTACGGTATGGTTTTTGTCCGAAGAGTTCGATGTGCTCAGCCAGGAAAAACATTCCGCCAGACCGCAAGCATCCCCCCGTCCGCAATTCATCAAGCATTGCCCGGCGGATGGATGTATCGCGCGGATAAGTGACTTGTTTATCATAATCCCTGCCGAAGATAAAATAAAACCCGTCAGCGCATCCGGAAGGCCACGGCACAAGATAAAGCTCTCTCATAAACGCGGCCAGGTTCGATTCCGGCATGGTTTTTTCGTATAGAGGATAAAAAATCCAGGAACAGCAGCCGAATGCGGATATCTTTGTTTGCGGAAAGTATTTCTCAAAGAATTTCAAAGCATCTTTAAATGACTGTTCGCACAGATCCAGTGTCATTTTGCCTCCTTCCGGAATATGTATGTCCAACACAATGTCATCGCTGCCGAGTACTTGAGTCCATTCTCTCAGATCAAGTTTGACATTAAATGCGGCGGCGGTTCCTTCCGGATTTATTGGTGTGCCAATCACATATTCATCTGTTTTTTCATATTTACCGGTAAACGCAATCATGGACTGATCTTCACCGCTGCCGAGGCAATATCCTTCATGATTATAGTTCAAGCCGCCGGTTCTGAGCGCAAGTACTTTTCCGGTCTTATCATTCTTATAAGCTTCGAATGGGTATTGTCCGTCAAGCTGTCTGGGCCAGTATTCGAATCTGCCCACGCGGAATATTACCGCATCGGTATAAAGCCTCGCCCAGTAAAGTTGTCCGGGGTTAATGCCGTGACGGTTATATCCGGCCTTGTAAGTGTCATAATAACCGCGTGCTCTGGAACAGATTGCCGCGGCATATTCCTCCGGGATGCCCATCGCCTGATATTTTTTGATGGTAAGCGGTAATGCCGCAATTAATATCAGCAGATAAAAAACAGTGCTGTTTTCGCCGAGAATGTTTTCAAACCACGGCCATTTTGCGAAAGACGGATTCGGATAGACATACTGACTCTGATAGCAATGCCAGGCCAGATGGAGTAGTTCCTGATTGTTGACAATTTTCGCCGAGATGTCATCCAGTACCGGTAACAGCGAAGCCGCAAGTCCGGTGTATTCAAAATTCCTGCGGTATCCCGCAGGGGTAAGAAATTCCGGTATTGCCGCCGGAAAAGATGCTGCCGATTTGTCCCAGTTCGGTTCAATGGCAGCCAGGCATGTATCTTCAAGCTGAAGCGCTTTCATTATATCCCGCAGTTCCATCTGATATAACTTCATTTGAAGCTCGTTCATTGTATCCCGCAGTTCCATCTGATATGACTCCATGTAATGATTATTTACCGTTTTATGTAAGCTTTTTGGTAGCTTTGTTCTAGACTTCCACGGTTTAAAAGTCTTTAAGATTGGCGTCAAAACAGTTTCTATCAAATAGTCGCGTCAATGAATGGCCTCCTGTTATTGATCCATTTCCACTGTTTTATGTATTTCCGGTTCCCATTCAAACTCCGGACTTTCTTGTCTTTGAGTTTGCGGGCCAATCCCGTCTTAATTTGCTGAATTGGGTTGTCCGCAATATTGCTGAAATAACAGTCAACCCTATGCCGCAATTAAATCTATTGCTCTGAGCGTCTATCGTAATTACATCGGGGCATGCATTCCAAAATAGTTCATGCAGTTGTGTCATGAATTTGCCATGAGCTTACCCTGGCATTGGCTAATTACTTAATTACAGAAAAAACTGCTCTTCGGGTTTAAGATATTCATCAAAATTTGCATATATGGGCGCTGTCTGCTTTGGGGACAATATTCCCAGGTGCGCTTTGAATTGAGCAATGGCCTGTTTCTTCAGCGGTAAATATTCAGTAATATCGACTGATTCAACAGATTCCGGCAGTTGGCTTGGATGAAGCCCTTTTTTCAATGAGATGATATATCTCCGGATTGGAATTTTCAGCCCGGTTTTTTCGCAGGCGTGGCGGACAATCCAGTATGTTGACACATGATCCGGATGGGCCTCGTACTGGCTGGTGCACATGATCTCTGCCGGTTTTCTCTCATGCAGAATCTGAATGACTTTTGCAATGGCTGCATCACGCTGTTTTTCCAGCATTGCATCTTCGAAATCCAGAAACAACAGATTCTCCGGTTTCAGGCCGAGAAATTCTGTTGCGCGTCTTGATTCATCCCGTCTGATGGCACATATTTCCGACGGAGACGGGTTTTCGAAAATATTCAGCATCGCGGAAAATAGTTTTTCGCCCATGGTCAGCACGACAACGAAAACCTCATAGCCTTCATCGATTTTTTTAGCGAGATATCCGCCGCAGCCAAGTGTTTCATCATCCGGATGGGGCGCGAACAAGACGATTGTTTTTTTATTAGCAATTGAATTCATACTCACTATTCCTTAGTGTTTCTTATATTGATCAAAATCTGTCCGGCTACATGCCCGGTTTGATAGACCGTGACCGGAGAGGTCATTTTAAATGCTTCCACGTAAGTGCAGCTTGCGAATTTCGCCCGGAACACGTTGCGGGAGATTACTTGGCTGACTGCTTCCTCATTCTGGTTCTGCGATTTATGCAGCCTGACGAGTTCTTTTTTCTGCTCGATAACATCGGAAATATCCACGAGGATATCAGGCTCGAACTGCCGGGTGATGCCGCCGATGTCGTTTTCGGCCATATACACGTCTGTATCCCGTGAGATGCCGGAAAGTCTTACTGCCTGCATGGCGATATCATAGGCCGCAACATGATCCGGATGCCGGTTTACCGGCCAGAGCGTGAAGATTGCCTTAGGTTGCAGCCGCTTCAATCCACTGGTTACGATTTTGCATGTTTCGCGGTCGGAATAAACCTCGCCGTCCATTTGAGACAGAAAGGTCAGACTGGCATTCAGTTTGCGGCATACCGCCATTTCCTCCTGTTCGCGGATGGCGGCTGCTTCGTCCGGAGTCTTGTCCGTGATTCCGTGTTGTCCTTTCGTAGCGCAAAAAACATGAAGGTTGTATTTTTTGTGCAGCAGCCAGGCGGTGCCGCCCATGGCGTGCGCCACGTCGTCCGGATGCGCCACAATAAAAACCACTGAATTTGTTCTCATAGTCAGCCTCTTTGAATAATAAGTTCATTTCAGACATCAATTCCGAGCGTTGAGAGAGTCACTCAGCTCAACGGTTTTCTTTATTCCAGGTTCCACAATTTCCACGTTTATTCTTTCCAGTATTCCAACCTCCGGCGATTAATTCTCTCGTATTTCATAATTGCAGCGCTTCTTCCTAAAAAAATTCCGTTGATCAAAGCCCTAATCTTTTATTCCTATGAATATAGTAATGCGTCAAGATCAGATCGATCACCACCATAACGGCATTAAAAACGTACAACCATAAAACTTTATCCAGACTGTAGCATGTTTTGTGGATGCAGCCGGCAATATATCCGACCAGTACCAGATAAAGGAATGGAATGCTTTTGCCGACCGGATTTTTAGCCTTGACGGTTTTGTATATTGCCAGCGGCCAGCTTGCTCCGAAGCAGATCAACATGATTATTTCGAAAATACTCATAATTCATTCATTCTCATAGTGAAGGAGTGATTTCTTTGGACAGGCCGAGTTTGCCTTTCAGCCATTCGTCGCGATATGCGGTAAATCTTTTTGAGTGATCGTGTCCCATTGCCGGTTCATCAAATATCATTTTTGGGGAGAAAATGGTGTTGTAGGCGGCATAGACCGAACTTGGCGAGCAGGTGGTGTCGATAAAGCCGACTGAGAAAATTATCGGGCAGGTGATGCTGCGGGCGAAATTAACGACATCAAAATATCCGGACATTTTCAATTTTTCCGGATCGAAACCGGCTCCGGCACAACCTCTGTCTTTATCTAATTTTACTTCGCATTGCAGAAAACCCGGGACGCCCATGGTGTCTTCAACTTTGAATGGATTGTTTTTAGCCAGATCGATTTCCTGAGTGGAGATGGTTTTCATTCCGTCATTGCTGATTCTTACGGTTACTATGCCAGCGGTCAATGGGTTGCCAGCCATCGTGACAGTTCCATGAAAGGTTGCTTTTTCTCCGCATTTATACAAGGCGTCCCGGCGGTCGGCCGCGACCTGTATTTTTACAGGCTCGACTTTGGCCGGATCGGCGGCCATGACGCTGAATTGAAAAAATGCGCTCACTGCTGCTGAGACTGATAACATTAAACTTGTACGGATCATGAAATTCCTTTCTTTGCACTGTTTTATGTAAGGATTACTTTTGTCCGGCGAAATATGTGGTCAATTTGCCGGCAATCAATTCATTGCCTTGATTATTCGGATGCGCCGTATCCGAAAAGTAACTGGACATGTTTCTGGGGCCAAGCGCCTTGAAGTCTGCGGCCAGATCATACATGGCGATATTGCGTTCCCTGGCGAGGGAACGAACGGCATCGGCATAGTCATCCAGCATTGTAAACCGTTCAGCTTGTCCCGGAATGGTGGACAGCAGCAAAAAAGCAGCGCTGCCGCCGGTTATTGAACTGATTCTGTCCATGTATTCTGAAACAGACGCCCGGAAAAAGGCAGCCGAAAGTCCTGCGCTTTTATCATTATAACCGATGTGCAGCGTTACTAAATCGGGTTTTTCGCCTAGAAAATCGCGTTCCGCCCATGTTCTCAGATTGAAACATTGAGCTCCCCCGACGGCAATGGTTTTAACGGTGATTTTATTGTTGCCGTAAAGATTACGTAAAGCCGCCTGCAATTTAACCGCATAGCGATTGACCTCCGGATTAGTGACTCCGACGCCGGCCGTGATTGAATCGCCAGCACAGAAAATAGTTACTGCCTGACCTGATTTCATCTTGGCAATCACGTCGGAAAGCTGGCGTTGCGGATATTTTTCGATTACCCTGGGCTGAGCTTTCTCCACCAGTTTCAAGTCATCTACCAAATATGAAAATGGCGGAATCTTTTTATTGCAGTATTCAATGGTCCAGTGATCGCCCAAAGTAACAGTATCAATTCCGACAGGTGTAAGCGCGCCAACGGCGTTGATCTTTTTGTCGCCCAGCAGGGCGGAAGGCAGAAAATCATCCCAGGCCAGTGTAATTGTCTGCCAATCGGCCCCTTTTATTTGAAAATAGCAGATGTAATTCCACCCCCATGAACAACTGCTGCAGCTTATGCTTACCGAGCTCCATGAGTTAGAATTGTCTCCCTTGACACGGAACGACAAGCCTTGATAGTCGGCCAGCGCATAGCGTTCATTCATTGAAAATTTCCATGTCCGGGTTGCCATAATGTCTGGCGCAGTCAGTTTCATCACTTTATTGCCATTTTCATTTCCGGATTCGATTTTGCCATTACGCACTTTCCAGTCAGAGAGATTGTCAAACGTATCCAAGACCAAATCTGCCGCCTCAATTTTGAAAATAGCCATTGTCATGATCGCCAGCATTGTCACTTGCTTTACATATTTCATCTATTTCATTCCTTTTGTTAAGATTGTTGCATCTTTAAATTCCGCAAGACAAATTTGATTGAGGGGCGATACCCGATTAATCATAAACTTTGTCTGAAGTGCATTTAAGTTAATAAGTTATCGAATTACAAGACTATATTGCGATGACGGAATAATATATCATTGTCAATGATTAATGACTGTTTTCTCCCAGCTCTGGCGCATTGCCCGGGCTAGCGGGGCAGAGTAGTCAGGCATGGCGATGTCGTGATGCATTGCCCAGCAGTAGACGCCGGCGTAACCGTCAGCTTTAGCCCGCGCGGTTTTTTCCGAGATGCTTTGCGGATCATCGGCCGGGATCATGGTCTTTCCGTCCGGCGAAGTGAACCAGGCTGCGCACGTGACAGGATCGTACTCCCGTTTCCAGTCGCCGGTACGCCGGGCAATTTCAGCCCAACTCATTGGGGTGACTTTCTTGATTTTGTCGCCTTTGGGGATTTTATCATAGCGTTGGCAGTTTTCA
>JBAYIO010000116.1:0-16312 GCA_041665605.1 Victivallaceae bacterium
AACTAACACATGAGGTTAAAATGACAGATGTACAAAGCTTATCGCACCTGATAATGGGACTTGTCTGTATTATGCCCTTCTAGGGCTGGTGCATACCACCAGTTCAACTGGTGGTTTTGATTATTCCTACTCGGCGGTATTCGGCGATCCATTGCTTGATGAAACGCTTGATCCGTATCCGGATGCGTTACTTGCCGATTATGCGGCGATTGGCGTGAATGCGGTCTGGCTGCCGGGAACACTTTATACGCTGGTTCCCTGGCTGGGAGAAAATGAAAAATGTTCAAAAAACTGGCGTATCAGGCTTGATAATCTGCGAAAACTGGCGAAAAAGATCAACCGCCACGGCCTGAGACTGTTCCTGTACATGAACGAACCGCGCTGCATGCCGGAAGATTTATTTGTGAGCCATCCGGAATGGCAAGGGGTGGCGGCGGACAATTCAAATGCTTTTGCGATGTGCACAAGCAGCGGGACATTGCTGCAGGCATTGGAAAAAGGAGTCGAATGTCTGTGCCGTGAAGTTCCGGAACTTGGCGGAATCTTCACCATTACCATGTCTGAAAACCAGACCCACTGCAAATCACGTTTTCATAAAGTAACCTGTCCGCGCTGCGCCGCTCGTCCGGTTGCCGACCTGGTGGCGGAAGTAAACTGCGCCATCGCCGCCGGAGCCGCCCGCGGAAACCCGCAAGCCAGGGTCATAAGCTGGAATTGGGCGTGGTCGCCGGAATGGGATGCGGATGTTCTGGCGAAGCTGCCGGACGCTGTCACATTGATGTCGGTAAGTGAAACGCTGATGGAAACCGACTGCCTTGGGGTTAAAGGCATAGTTCATGATTATTCAATCTCGAAAGTCGGGCCCGGTTCGACTGCATTGCGGATATGGCGGATGGCGCGTGATCGCGGTTTGCGGATAACTGCAAAAGTTCAGCTTAATAACACCTGGGAAATCTCCGCGGTGCCTTATATACCGGTGCCGGGACTGATCGAACGGCATTTGAGAAGTCTAAGAGAAGCGGGAGTAACCGACTTAATGTTGAGTTGGACCCTTGGCGGCTATCCCGGCGGCAATCTGGAATTGCTCAACAGTTCCAAGGAGGAATTGGCATTGCGCAAGTTCGGAGCAAAAGCGGCGCCGGAAGTTTTGAAGGCCTGGGAAATCTTTGATCATGCATTTGAAAAGTTCCCGCTTAACGGCACCAGTCAGTTATACACCGCGCCGCAGAATTACGGCCCGATGAGTCTGCTATGGCCGGAGCCGACCGGCAGAAGGGCGACAATGATCGGATTCCCGCTCGATGATCTCTTCGGCTGGCGCGGCGATCACTATCCGGAAGATGTTTTCGAAGAAGCATTCCGGCAGATTAGCGAAGAGTGGAAATCCGGAGTTGAAATTTTGCATCGGGCGGAACATTTGACAACTGCAAACGAACATGAAGACTGGCAGGATTTAATGAATGTCGCGGAGACAATTTACTGTCATTTCCGCAGCACATATCTGCAAATATGTTTTGTGCACCGCCGTGATTCCGGTAAAGATTATCGTGAAATCGTCAGCGAAGAGGAGACGCTTGCCGTTCAACTGTATCAGGTGATGCGCCGCGATTCAAGAATCGGGTTCGAAGCCAGCAACCACTATTTTTACACAGAGAATGATCTGAAGGAAAAAATGCTGAATTGCAGATATGTATTAAAGAAATATCGCATCCTTAAGTAATATGGACAAGATTCAACGTGTTTTGAAAATAGTTGAAACGGCATATTAAACATATTCAAACTGTGGACAAACATTTATGTGAGTTAATTCTCTCGCAGTCAGCCCATGATTACCCGTATCAATAACGTCTGACCGTCACCAAACAGCAAGCTGCATTACAACTATTCAATCTAAATTCCCCTGAACTGAAAAATGTATGGGCGGTCACCGGAGCAGCGCCAATTTCACTTTCCGCCGATAATGGAACGGAGTAAACGTGAAGTTTCTACCGCGCTGCCTGCGGCTATCGTCTTCTTAAAAGCAGTGCGGTTGGCGGTGATCATGGCATCGAACGTCTTCAGCCAGTTGATTGATTCCGAGATCGCACCGGCGGCGTCTTCGCGGTAAGGGTACTGGTCCATTGAGAGCCAGCCATCGTATCCGCATTCGTCCAGCCAGTAGAGCAGTTCCAGATAGTCGATGGTGTGGATTGAACCGACTATCATGTCGTCATCCCATTGCTTGTAGTTGTCATTGAAGTGCATATGAAAGAGGCGGTTGCCGGCTTGTTTTGCCAGAACCACTGATTCAGCCGCATTTTCTCCTCCGAGGAATGCATGACCGGTATCAATGGTCACTCCGACATTGTCGCAGCCGATCTGAAGACAGACCAGTAAAGTATCGGCCATCCGCGCCAGATACGAATGGGTGCGCGGTTCCTTCGCCTTGTACTCCAGCGCGAATTTCAGATCCGGAAATTCCTGCGCCAGAACCGCGATGTTTTCGACCAGCCATCCGCGTTCGGCCAGATAATTACCTTGGAACAGATAGTCATAACCGTCCTGACCGGGCCATAGGTTGATGATATTGCATTGCATTTCTCTGGCAATGTCGCACATGACTCCCAGGTAGTCCATTGCCTTTTGCCGCACTGCGGCATCTTTGGCTGAAATGCTGCCGAACCGCCAAACTTTGTCGGCGAACAGATCGGGTATGATCGAGACGCATTTCAAACCCATGTCGTCAAGTGCTTTTTTCATCCCGCCTGCATTGTCCGGGCGAATATCCCAGGTTCCGACCAGTTCGATTCCGGTAATACCATCGATTCTGCCTGCCCGTTTGAGCATTTCAATGGTCGATGGATTGTCCTTGTAGCTGCCGCAGAAACGGTCACAGGTATTGCCGAGATTGCCCAGTATTGCTGCATATTTACGCATGTTTATATCCTCCGTTCAGAGTTCAAAATTATATTTTCCGGCAGAGAACTCTCCGGCCGGAGTTTGAGCGGTGAGTCCACAAGGCACAGTCAGTTCGATATTTAGTTCGGTTCCGTTTCTCCTCCAGCGAACGTGGATTGAACCGGCCGGGGTTGGAATACGCCCTTCGGCGAAATCCAGGTCATGGGGAACCGGATTGACGGCAAACTTTCCAAACCCCGGTTCGAGAGGCACGACCCCGAGGATGGCGGTCTGGAAATAATTAATCGGGGTGGAGCCGAAACCATGACACAGGCTGCCGATATTACCGAAAGCCGCCTTCCCCTGCTGATGAATTGCCGCTTCCCATAGTGTCGGAGTACCGGTTTTGATCATTTCCCCCCAGTATTTTCGAATCCGGTTTATGGCAGCCGGATACTGCCGGCAGTCACGCATGGCATTAAGTACGAAATGCTGCAGATAAAGTTCCGGTTGCAGCAAGTCCGGACAATTCAAAGCGCGAATCAGGTCGCAACTGCGATTTTCCGGCCGGCTTCCGCTCAATAGCGCGAAAGCCTGGGCGAGCTGGCTGGCATGGGCGGATGGCGTGCCGTCGGCTTCCAGCCAGTCGGCATAGCAATTCCGCTCCGGCGACCAGAAATGTTTTTCAATACCGGCAATTACGGCAGTGGTTCCGGCCCGGCAGGCACTCGCCTTATCGGGTTGTCCGGTTTCCTCCAGCAGTGACGCCGCCGTGTTCTGTGCATAAACATAGAGCCAGTTCAGCAGCGATGTATTTTTCCCATCCATGCTGATTTTGTTCAACTCAAACGACCAGTCGAAGAAATTCCAATACTCCGGCGGAGGCATCAGGAGGCTGTCTGCATTCTGCCAGAGTTCAAACCGCTTCAAGACCGTCAGTATCACTGGCAGGAGTTCATCGACCAGCGAACGGTCGCCGCTGTAAAGGTAATAATCTTTGAGCATCAGCGGCAGGAACAGATTGGCAGGAATCAGGACAGTCCGGGATTTTCCGTCGTCCGGGCATACTCCGGGTACCAGTCCGTCTGTACGGATATTGGACATTGCCAGACGCAAGGCATGAGAGTTCAGCCGGTAATCGCCGAATGCCTGTAACGCCACGATATTTTCGATTATCAGATCATTGACCCAGAACGCCCGTTCGCGCCATGGGCAGTCATTGAACACGTCGGTGGTGCAAGCTGACATGGTTTCGATGCAAACATCCCAAATCCGGTTCAGGAGCATGTCACTGCAGTTGAAACTTCCTGTACGTGTCAGCGGATAACGGCGGTCAACAGCGGTAGCGGTATGCAATGTCACCGGCTCTCTGAAATTACGGATCACCACTTCCACAAAGCGGAACCCGCGCTCGTGAATGGTAGTTCCAGCTTCCTGGTGTCCGTCTCGCATAATATAGCGGTCGGAAAAAAGATAGGTATCGCGGGCGGCGCGTGAGGCGTTGACGCGGCCGTCTGCAAGTTCTTCGTCGTAGGCGAGATCGAGCAAGGTTCCGGCTGGTGCGGAAAGTTCGAGATGGAAGAATCCGATCACTTCGCGGCCGAAATTAAAGACGATTGAAATATCGCTCCCGTCTTCCGGCGGCACAATGACAATCTCATGCTGTCCGGCGGACAGCAGCGGACGGCATTGAACTGTTAATTCCCGGTCGATGTGACAATGCGATTGCTGTGTGACTGCCGCCGCCGCCGGTATGTCCTCCTTTAATGGTTTGACCCGGGCGGTATGGGCTATGTCGACCGGAAGGTAGCGGTTAAATGTCAATACAGGTACGGGGCGCGGCAACAGTTTTTTGCCGTTCATATTGCCGATTACTTCCGCCTTCCGCCATTGGCCGCAGTCACCGCCGTTCTGCCAGCCTGACGGCGTTTGACGCAAATCGCGGAATTCTGTGAACCCCACCTGAGGACATAATATTTCCGCATTCTGAGGCCATTCATCATTTGCCAGCACTTCCCATTCATCATCACTGCCGATGATATTTTCCAGTTCGATACATACTCCGGCACAGCACGGAGAGGTATTGAAATTGGGAATGTTCATGCACTGCACCAGTACCGCGATATGATTTATCCCCGGACACAGATAACTGTTCACTTCATATGTGTCATAATAATTCAAGCTGCGGGAACCGCGTGCCGGTCCAATGCCAAGTTCATGACCGTTTAACCATAACTGGTAATACGATTCCGCCGCGATATGCAGCAATTGTTTCTCCGATGCTGCGGCGACGGTGAATTGCCGGCGTGTCCGAAAATACAGATTTTTCTCCAGCGATCTGCCGGGATAAGTGATCCATTGACCGTTCATATCGCTCTCTCTATTTTACTGATTTAATATTATCTGTGATAATAGCTCTAAATTCGACGAAAGGAAATGGATTTTAATCCAATACTTGTGTATATTAATCCAATTAAAATGGAATTTTAAATATAAATGCTTAATGACATAGATGTAAAGATACACATGTACGATTGTCCGGTATTGGGCGGCGAACGGCATTGGGACTGGCTTCAGAAGAATATTTCCGCATCTTACTGGAGGCTTTACTGGAATAAGATGCCAGGCGCGTTTATACAGGTTGGAGGCGCGGAACATGAGTTGACGCCTGATTCAGTTTTTCTGATGTCTCCCGGAACGATTTATTCAACCAGGACGGTCAGCGAGGTTGAGCATTTTTACGTTCACTTCTCGGCAGGTGCTCCTTTGGACTCCGTGGAGCCGGCGCTGTTTCAATTACGCGACAATCATCTTCCCTCGTTGGGATTCGAGACTCTGACGGCATTCTTTGCAGACCGCTATTCCTGGCGCACTGTTATTGCAGTGAAGATTTTGGTGATGTCAGCTTTGCTGGAGTTGCAGGGTTCTGTCGTGCCGCCTCTGAAACAGTTCGATCCGCGGATTCAAAAGGTGCTGGATGTATTTGATCCCGGAAGAAATATTTCCAATCGTGAACTTGCAAGGCAGCTCGGGATGAGCCTCAACAGCTTTCTGATTCTGTTTCAACAGGAAACCGGTTTTCCGCCACAGTCATGGTTTCGTCGTAAACGGCTGGAATTTGCCTGTAAGCTGCTCCATTTCAGCGAATTGTCAATCGAGGAAATTGCGGAAGCGTCCGGTTTTTGCGACCGTTACCATTTATCCCGTACATTTAAAAAGGCATACGCCACTGGTCCGGCGGAGTATCGACACCAAGCCAGATTATTGCGCGATGCCGGCATGGTGCAGCGGGCAAAGTTAACTTATCCTTAAGAAGCGGTTGCACTATAAGTGACAATCATGACTGTTAAGCTATTTCTTCTTTTTTCCAGGTTTGGCTTTTTCCGGTTTGGATGCGGTTGATTTGGCCGCCTGCTTTTCGCCGGCTTTAGCCTTCTCTATGGCAACTAATTTGCGGATTTCGTTGATATCAACAGTCGGCTGGGGCATTTTCATTTTCATCGATTCCAGTGTTTCAACGACGATTTCCGAAATGGCCAGGTTGCGGAACCATTTTTGATTGGCCGGGATTATGAACCAGGGAGCGTCTTCTGAAGAGCAGTTGGTCATGGCGTCTTCGAATGCTTCAATATAGCCATCCCAGTACTGGCGTTCACTGTAGTCGCCTTCGCTGATTTTCCAGTGTTTATCTTTTTCATCGAGCCGGCTCTCAAAGCGCTTGAGCTGCTCTTCCTTACTTATATACAGGAAAAATTTGATGATTTTGGTGTTATTGCACGCCAGCAGTTTTTCGAAGCCGTTGATGAAATTATAACGTTGAGACCAAACCTTCCTGGATACCAGATTATGGACTCTGGCGATCAGGACGTCTTCATAGTGAGAGCGGTTGAAAATAACGACTTCGCCGTTTTTCGGGGCATGCAGATGGATGCGCCACAGGAAGTCATGCGCCAGCTCCTCCGCGGTGGGGGCCTTGAAGCCGTGTACCCGGCAGCCTTGAGGATTCATCGGCGCCAGCACATGATTGATCGTGCCGTCTTTGCCGCCGGCGTCCAGCGCCTGCAATACAATCAGCAGAGATTGCTTATTTTCGGCATAAAGCTCATATTGAAGTTCCGCCAGTTTTTTCTGGTTTGCGGCAAGAATTTCCAGCGCTTCATTTTTGTTTTTGAATCCGGCCGTATGATCAGGATCAATTTTATTCAGCTTGACAGTGGAGCCCGGTTTGACGATGAACTTGCTGCTGTAATCCATTTTTACCTCCCGGCTGTTTAAATTATTCGACGCAGTTACATTAAAAACTATAGTTCAAATTCTCCTGAATACAATTTGTGCAATGAAAAGTACAGCTATTGCCGGCAAATAGTTCACTATTCATGGAATACAAAACTATTTTGCCTTGTTCATATTTGATTTATTAAAAAGCCAATATAATGTTATGTAGGAGCAAGTACAAACTTGAATATATGAACTGAGCAGGAGGCTAAGGCAATGCGGCATGGCATCAGTCATGCGAACCCGTATTTGTGCTAAAATAAATGCGAAATTGAGGGCCACATGAAATCAAAAGTAATTCTGTTAGTGGAAGACAATCCCAGCGACATTGAGTTGACCAAGCGGGCGTTTGCCAAAGCCCGCATAGCAAACGACGTTGTCGTTGCTGAAAACGGGCGGGAAGCGCTGGATTATCTGTTCCGTACCGGAAAATATGCGGACCGCGATATTAATGCGGTACCTATGCTTGTGCTGCTGGATATAAAAATGCCGGTAATGGATGGCCTGGAGACTTTGAAATATATTCGAAGCGATGAGCTTACGCGGCGGCTTCCGGTGGTAATCCTTACGTCTTCGCGGGAAGAGGAGGATCTGGCGAGAAGTTATGATTTAGGGGTCAACAGCTATATTTGCAAGCCTGTTGATTTTAATCAATTTGCGGAAGCTGTCAAAAATCTCGGTCTTTACTGGCTGGTTCTCAATGAACCCCCGCCGCTGCCAAAATAAAGAGTGAGGCTTGCATGAATACCGATCTTCTGCGTGTTTTACTTGTTGAGGACAGTGAAATCGATGCCGGGCTGATTGTCCGGCAACTGGAAAGAGCGGGTTACGCCGTGACTGCAAAACGGGTTGACACGTCTGCGCAAATGACGTCAGCGCTGGCAGAAGAACAATGGGACATTGTAATCGCCGACTATCAGTTGCCGCAATTCAGCGCATCCGAAGCGCTCAGGCTTTTCAAGAAGACTGGACTGGACATTCCGTTTGTAGTGGTTTCCGGTACCATTGGAGAGGAAAATGCGGTAGATCTGATGAAATCCGGAGTTCACGACTATCTTCTGAAAAACAATCTTGACCGGTTGCATATTGTTGTGCGCAGTGAATTGGCTGAAGCTCAGATACGCCGTGAGCGGAAGCAAAGCGAAAAGTTATTGCAGGAAAGTGAAGAGCATTACCGCGAATTATATGACAACTCTCCACTGGGCTATCAATCGCTGGATGCAGACGGGTGCTTGCTGACCGTCAATCAAGCATGGCTTGATACTTTAGGTTATACACGGGAAGAGGTGATTGGAAAGTGGCTGGGCGATTTCCTGGTTCCGCATTGCGTGGAATTTTTCAAACAGCAATTTTCACTTTTCAAGTCTGAAGGAAAAGGGCATGGGGAGTTTGAAATGTTCCGCAAAGACGGGGCGTGCAGATATATTGCTTTTGAGGGTAGAGTAGGCCATGATTTGCAGGGTAATTTCAAGCAGACTCATTGTGTATTGCAGGATATTACTGAGCGCAAACAGGCGGATGAGAAACTGAAAAACAGCGAAAGCCAGCTCCGCCGTCTGCTGGATTCAAGTCCGGCAGTAATCTATTCACGAAAGGCGGTGAATGATTTTCCGATAACATTTGTCAGCGACAATATTAAAGCGCTGATGGGGTATGAACCGGATGAATTTGTCATGCCGGGTTTCCTGGCGCAAAACATACATCCGGATGATTTGTCCGTGATAAATTCCGGTCTTTCAGGTGTCTTTGAATCAGATCGGCATTCTTACGATTATCGTTTCAGGCACAAGAACGGCTCCTGGCGCTGGGTGCATGATGAGTTGAAAGTTGTCCGCGACGATGCCGGCAAACCGTTAGAATTGATTGGCTACTGGCGTGATGTAACTGAACGCAAATTAGCCTATGAGCGCCGTAAATTCTCTTATCAGGTGTTGGCGCTGCTGAATCAGGGGGGGGATCGCGCTGGTGTAATTCAGCAGTTTGTTATGTTGTTTAAACAATTTTCAGGGATGGAGGCAGTCGGAATCCGGCTCAAAGACGGCGACGACTATCCATATTATATCACTTCCGGCTTTCCCCCGGAGTTTGTGGAATCAGAGCGGCTTTTGTGCGCACACTCCTGCAACGGACAGATTTGCCGCGACGAAGCCGGTATTCCGGTGCTTGAATGTCTTTGCGGGATGGTATTACAGGCCGAGGTCAATGCCAGTCTGCCATTTTTCTCGCCTGGCGGCAGTTTCTGGATTAACAGCACGACAGATATGCTTGCTAAATCTTTTGGAATAAAATGTCAAGGACAACTCCGCAACCATTGTAATCAGGCCGGGTATGAATCTGTCGCGCTGATTCCGCTGCGGTCCGGTTCGGAGATGATCGGGTTGTTGCAACTCAATGACAAACGCAAAAACTTGTTGTCTCTGGATTTCATTCAGTTCATGGAAGAAGTCGGCGCCAGTATCGGTATAGCACTTGACCGAATCCGGGCTGAGGATGAGTTGCGGAAAGCTAAAGACGAGGCCGAGGCCGCTAACGGAGCGAAAAGCGAATTCCTTGCAACAATGTCTCATGAAATCAGGACTCCGCTGAACGGCATTCTGGGTTTTTCTAATATTTTACTCGAAGAACTTCCTTTAAGCGGAATCGATAATGCCGCCAAATTTCAGGAATATCTCCATGTAATTGACCAATGCGGAAAATCGCTGGAGGAAATAATTAATGATATACTGGAAATCTCCAGTATCGAAGCCGGCTACTTTAATGAAGTTTCTGAAGAATTTTCTCCGGCGGAAAATATCAGCGAAAGCATTAAGACTTTTCAATTCAAAGCCAGATCAAAAAACATTGAACTGAATTTTATTCCGCAGAATTTGCCGGACAGGGTAACCGGAGATCACCGGCGGCTGAAACAGATAATATTCAATCTGGCAGGTAATGCCGTTAAGTTTACTGAACACGGCAGTGTAGACGTAATCGCATCTTTTGACTCCGCCAATCTGTTAATAACGATTAGAGACACCGGAATCGGGATTCCTGCAGCCAAACTGGGAAAAATCACACAGCCGTTCTATCAGGCGGACCAGTCATCCGTCAGAAAATACGGTGGCGCCGGACTGGGGCTGGCAATCGTGTCCAGGTTGCTGGAAAAACTTGGCGGCACATTTAAAATTGAGAGTGAATTGAACAAAGGAACAACAGTTGTAATAACCTTTCCAGTCAGGTCTGCTGAAAGCTCCGTCACGGAACCGGCGAAAGCGGATAAAACCGTGACTAATAGTGCGGATACTTTGCAAGGATTGAAGATACTTGTCATTGAAGATGAACCATTCAATAGCCAATATCTGGAAACCATATTAGCTGATTCGGGAGCCGATTACAAAATGGCCGATTGTTTTGCCGGAATGCGAAAGGTATGTATTGCGGGCATGGTTCCGGATGTTGTTCTTATTGATATTTCGCTGCCAGATGCAGACGGCTTTGAATGTCTCAAGTGGCTTCAGAAAAAATACTCCGGACAGACAGTTAAATATATTGTTCAGACTGCCCATGTGCTTTCAAATAAGACAGTCCGCTACAAGGAAGCTGGATTCGATGACTTCATCGGCAAGCCATATATGAAAAAAGAACTTATCGAAATAATTATTAGAAATATTAATAAATAATAACTCAAACTATGTAATATTAATATTACGTCTGTATATATAACGTTTCTCAATTCATGAACTGTTCTGCCGTCTTCCCAAAGTATTTTTCTTCCGCTAAAGTATGCCGGACATATTGATATTCCGGTTGGAATGTGATATATTAATACTGTTTTATTTTGAGTTGTGATTTTATCGCAAATATAGTGTCCGGAGAAAGGGATGCTCTTAACCCCCAATCTTCACAAATTGTATTTTTCGACCAAGTTTTTCCCGGAGTTTACGTTTATATATGAATCTACAGATGTTGCTGTTTAAAGCATTTGCTATCATGGACGTGGTTTTTCGTCATCGGTATTGGCCGTTTTCGCAGTTTATGTTTATAGCCAGTTCAATCCCGCTCTTTCTTTTCCTGTCAGGATATTTTTACAAGAGTTCGGATGAGCAGGCTCCGCTCCGCTTTATTGTAAAGAAATTCAAGCGTCTGGTGTTGCTGTATTTCGCCTATAATGTCGTCTATGCGCTGATAACGTATTGGATTTATGCCGATTCCGGAACTCTGCTTGGTCAGTTGCCAACCTTAAGAAACTTTTTTATTCAGCCGTTCATCGACGGGCAGCAATATTCACTGTCCGCTCCGATGTGGTTCATACCGTTTTTCTTTACGGTTCAGATATTTTACATGTTAACTTCAAAGTTTATCCGCAAATTCACCTGCCGCGAGTATGTGCATCTGCTTGTTTTCGCAGTAATCGGCTTGAGCAGTGTTTATATCCGGAATCTGACGCCTGAACCGGATAAACTTCCTTTTTCTTGTCTTGGGTTAAGAATTCTTTTCGGCATGTTTTTTATCTCGCTGGGACACTGTTTCGCGCATAAATTCGAGAAACACAATATTTATCAGATAAAACTGCTGACACTGGCGATCGGCGTCAGGGCCGTGCTTTTCCTGAACTTCAAAACTCCGTGCTATACCTTTGCCAATGCGGATTTCGAAGATTTATCCAGTTTGTTTTACAGTATTATTGACATCTATTTTCTGCTGTATCTGGCAAAGTTTCTGGGCGGTTTCATCAAACCTGACAATTTCATGTACAAAATCGGCAATAACACTTTCCACATAATGGCCAATCACATGCTGATTTTTTATATCTTTGACAATATGTTGATAGCTTTGACCGGACAGGATCCTGCCGTTGCTTCAACCACTATATGGAAATACACATGGCTGGCGTATCTCATTCTTGGGATCGTTATCCCGACTTATATGGGAATGTCATTAAAATATTTGAGAAAGAAATTGGAAAAGACTTTTGCTGAGCGATTCCCCGGCATAATGAGTACCTGCGATAAACTTGCTGAATATAGACTATTCTAGCCGGATTTGCTTTTTAAGCTATGAATTCATGTAATTTCGCAGTTCTGGTTGAACTTGAAATCAGGTACAAAAACAATAATTCAAAAAAACATTGATTTTCCGGTGTAAGTATTTGAATTTTCGGGATGTAAACAGTATTTTAATAATTCGTGTGATTTCCCGAAAGGCGGGACGTCATTAACGGGTAAAACAATTAACAATAACCAAACGAAAAACTAAACAACATGTCAACCGAACCAACCAACAGCCAGGCCACCGAAAGTAGGATCTATGTAGATCTCGAAAACATGCCTTCCATGGATGAACTCCTGAAGGTAGAAACCAAGAGCGATTTTGCAGAAGGAACTATTATCGAAGGCAAAATCGTCGAAAAACGCAATGACGGCGTATTAATCGACATCGGCTACAAAGCCGAAGGATTTGTGCCGGCGACCGAATTTTACCACTTTGCAGATGTTAAAGTCGGTGATAAGGTCGATGTTTTCCTGGACGAAATCGAAAACGAAAACAGCATGCCCGGCATCAGTCTTTCTAAAGCTCATGCCATCAAGGCCTGGAACAGAATTACCAATGAATGCGGCGAAGGCTGCGTAATCAAGGGTCTGATGAAACACCGCGTCAAAGGCGGCATCATCGTCGACATCGAAGGCGTCGAGGCGTTTCTGCCCGGCTCCCAGATTGATATCGGCCCGGTTCGGAACATGGATGAATTCATCGGCAAAGAATATGACTTCAAGATACTCAAGATCAATCATGACCGTCATAACATTGTCGTATCCCGCAGAGAATTGCTTGAAGAGTCCCGCCGCGACAAGCGCAGCACTCTTCTTAAAGATATGGAGATCGGGCAGGTCCGCAAAGGCCTGGTCAAGAACATCACCGATTTCGGTGCGTTCATCGACCTGGGCGGCGTAGACGGACTGCTTCACATCACTGATATGTCCTGGGGACGTATCTCTCATCCGTCCGAAATGCTTGAAGTAGGACAGGAAGTCGAAGTGATGATCCTGGATATAGATTATGAAAAAGAGCGCGTTTCCCTGGGCTTCAAACAGAAAAGCCAGAATCCGTGGGAAAATGTCGAAGGCAAATATCCCGTCGCGTCCAAAGTCAAGGGCCGTGTTGTTAATATCATGCCCTACGGCGCATTTGTCGAACTTGAAGACGGCGTAGAAGGCCTGATCCACGTTTCCGAAATGTCCTGGACCAAGCGCGTCACCAAAGCCGGCGAAGTTGTAAGTGTCGGCGAACAGGTCGAAGCGATTGTTCTTGACATTGACAGAGACAATAAGAAGATTTCTCTCGGTCTGCGTCAAAAAGAACGCAATCCGTGGGAACTCCTCGCTGAAAAATATCCGGTCGGCAGCAGGATCAAAGGCAAAGTCAGAAATATGACCAGCTACGGTGCGTTTGTCGAAATTGAAAACGACATTGATGGTATGATTCATGTATCCGATATGTCCTGGACCCGCAAGATCAACAATCCGAACGAAATCCTGAAACCGGGCGAAGAAGTAGAAGCGGTCATTCTGGATATTAATCCTGACCAGCAGCGCATTTCCCTCGGGCTGAAGCAGTGCGAAGAAGATCCGTGGGCCGTGATTGACAAGCTGTACAAGGTCGGCGACCTCGTCAAGGGGAAAGTCACAAAAATAACTGCTTTCGGCGCGTTCATCGAACTCTCCAACAAGATTGACGGACTGATCCACATTTCCCAGATCAGCAAGGATCATGTTGAAAAGGTCAAGGATGTTCTTGCTCTTGGCGACGAAATCGAAGCCAGAGTTATTAAAGTTGATAACGAAGAACGCAGAATCGGTCTGAGCATCAAGGCCGCGCAGCAGGACTTCTCCGAGGCAGAACTGAAAGCTGCTGAAGAAGAATACAACGCCGCGCTGAAGCCGGGCGAAGAAATGGTTGCTATGGGTGAAGTATTTAACGAATCCCTCGGCGGCCTGACCATGAGCGAAGCTTTCGATAAGAAATAAGGTTCGCCTGTTTCTTCATAAATTAAAAATGCCGGATTTTTTCCGGCATTTTTTTTTGCTTGTTTATTGTACCTTTTTAACCGAAATGCTAGATTAAAAAATGATTATGATTATAATTCGGCAAAATTAAAATAAGGCTCTGAAATATGAATAAAACACAGCCAAGTTTTGACTTGTTTCAAGAAGGCAAACCGGAGGAACAGAAGGAGACCCGTCCCGCAGCGGTTAAAGTTCCTTTGTCTGATGAACCTGCGGTAAAGAAACCGGCCCCTCCGTTGAAACCTTTTGAATTGAAACAGGCCATTTTGGGGTGGCTGATTGGGCTTGATCCGTCCGGTGTCGGCACTCAGGTGCCTACCAGAATATCCAAATATCAGGTTGATGTCGCTGCGTTCTGGTCAGCTCCGGAAAAACAGTTGCTCAAACCGGAAAAGACCATGATCGTGGAAATTCGCGACGACCGTGAGCAATGCTGGCCGGATTGCGGCGACAGCGACAAATTGCTGCGTAAGCTCCGGGAAAAGAAAGAGCAGAAGGCCATCCTGGAAGCGGTAATTCGCGTAAACGAACCGGGGCTTAAAGAATCAGACAGCCTTTTTGACGAATACGAGAGCTGGAACTATACAGCCAGCGTTAATAAGGAATACCAGCGCTGCCTGAAGCAGATTGAGAAAATTCAACATTCCCTGTATAAAGGCAGCCGCTTCGAGCAAATCAGGCGCGGCCATGTGGCGGACCTGCTTTATCTGGCAGTTCCGGCCGGCGAAGTCCATGCTGATGAACTGGCTAATGGCTGGGGCCTGCTTTACATAGATTCGCAGCACAATGTTACCGAAATTAAAAAGGCCGAATTGCAGGAGCCGCCTGAAAGCAATCGTCTGCACCTGATTCAGGGACTGGCGGCGGCGGCTATGAGAAATGTACTGTTCGCTTACGGCATCAGAGTATCGGATAACGGCAAGGTTGCATTTGCCCCGCCACCTCGACGCAGAAAAGGGATTAAATGAAGAAGCTGTTCAGGAATTTCCGCTTTCTTATAGAATATCTTTTGATTCTCATTCCTTATTTGCTGATGCGAATATCGCCGCATTTTATTCTGCGCTGGGCGGCGGCATTTGCCGGGACGAGTATGTTCATGCTTCCTTCAGTGCGTAAACTGGTGACTGCCAATGTCCGTACCGCGTTTCCGGAATTACCGGAGAACGAAGTCCGGAGGATCGCCAGGGAAAGCCTGTATAATCTTGCAATGAATATGCTGGAATTCGCCTGGATGACCGGTGTCGGCAAGCGCATTGAGCGGTGGACTTACATTTCTGATGAAACTGTCAAAAAACTTAAATCACATACCACTAAAGACGAACGGATCATTTTCGTCAATCCTCATCTGGGAAGCTGGGAAGCATCCGCGGTTATCGCCACCCATACCTGTAATATAAAAATGGCGGCTATCGCCAAAGTTACCAGAAACCCGTATCTGAACAATCTGCTTAACAAGAAATGCCGGGAAATACAGGGACTCAGAATAATCTTCTCCAAAGGCGCAGTGAAAGAAACGATCAAGGCGCTTAATGAAGGGTTGACCATCGGCACATTGATTGATCAGAACACCCGCATCAGGGATGGCGGCATCTTCGTCAATTTCTTCGGTCTGCCTGTCCCTTGCAGTAAATCTCCGGCGACCCTGTGGCGATATGCAAAAGTCAATAATATCCCGGTAGTTACATTGTACGGTACAGTTGTCCGGATCAACGGCAGACTGACTGCCCATTGTGAATCAATGTCCAGGACACTAGAGGAATATGCCTCCGACCGCGAGATTATTCAGGAACTCATTGACGTTTCGGAAAAATATATCCGCAAATTCCCGGAACAGTATTTGTGGCTTTACAAACGTTTCCAGCATATCCCGGAGGATGTTACCCCGGAACAGAGAAAACGCTATCCGTTCTATTCCAGCGACGCAAGTCCTAAATTTTATGACAGACGCGCCAAAAACGATAACCATTCTGAAGAATGATTCGCCTGCCTGATACGGGTGCGCCTATAATATAATGTCAGATAGAATTAGATTTATGATGTTTTTGACACCCGCATGAGGAAATTTTATTCCAAAACTGCTGCCACCTTGCTTTAGTCAAAACCAGACTCCGAATGGC